>CAKRJT010000070.1 GCA_934351925.1 uncultured Lachnospiraceae bacterium | reverse complement strand
TCCTTATATTATTTCTCGAATTTTGCAACCTTAAATTTTCTTATCATTTCACGCAGATTTTCTGCCTCGTTGCTCATCTCCTGGCTGGCAGCCGCACACTCCTCTGCTGTTGCCGAGTTCGTCTGGACAACATCATTGATCTGTTCAATTCCTTCATTAATCTGCTGGATTTCTGATGCCTGCGTCTCTAAGGTTACCGCAATATTCGTAACATCCTCCGTGATTATCTTGGAGTTATCAGCAACCTCCTCCAATTGCGTCGCAGTCTTTCCTGCTATCACCATACCCTTTTCCACGGCCTTTACCGAGGTCTCAATCAATGCGGAGGATTCCTTTGCCGCCTGTGCACTCTGGTCTGCCAGTGCATTTACCTGATTTGCGACAACCGCAAAGCCTCTTCCTGCCTCTCCCGCTCTTGCAGCCTCGATAGAAGCATTGAGTGCAAGCAGATTTGTCTGAGCGGCAATTTCATTGATTGTTGCAATAATCTTGTCAATCTCCTTAGATGCCTCATTAATCTCATTCATGGAGCTGACCATCTCATGCATCTTTCCATTGCTCTCAAGAATTGCATTTCCGAGCTCATCAACCTTAGCACTGATTTCCTTTGCAGATTTTGAATTTTTGTCCACCTGCTCAGATACACCTGCTACAGTCGCTGTCAGCTCCTCCACAACCGCTGCCTGATTCGTCGCTCCATCAGCAAGGGCATTAGAGCTTGCTGCCACCTGCTCCGCTGAGCTTGAAACACCGTTGGAAACACTCTGTATTCCCTTAATCGTTTCCGCTATGCTTTTCTCAAACATCATAAAGGAATCCAGAATCCCGACAAAATCTCCCTTCCACTCTACCTCCGGCTTTACATCAAAATTCCCTTCCGCAAACAGCTTCATCGCACGGCCGATATCATCCACATAGCTTCCCAGAATACGGATGGACTTACGCATGCTATGTGCCAGGCTTCCAATCTCATCCTCGGAGCGATACTCCAAGGTGCTGTGCAGGTTTCCCTCTGTCAGCTCCTTCGCAACAGCCTCAACCTCATGTAATGGCTTCAGAATCGTTTCAAGCACTCTTCTGCCTGTTCTCTTTGCCAAGGTCCATGCTATAGACAGGCATACGAAGATACACACAATTCCTGCGGCTGCATATATAATGGTGGCCCTTGCAGTCTGATGGCTGACCTCATCTGTCATCTCGTCCAGACCGATTGCAACATCAACAGCCTTATTCAATGCCGGCGTACAATTATTGAGGATTTCATTAACTGCCTTCTCCTTATCACCGCTTTTAATTTCTTCTATAATGGTATAACCGATATTTCCCCATTCGGAAAGTGCCGTTGAATATTCCTTACAGTCCGCTTCGGGAACCACTCCCGTTTCCTCTAACTTCTTTAACTCAGAATCAACCTCTGTGAGCAGTTTTTTTACCGTCTGCTCATAACCGTCATAAGAGGAAGCATCATTATTCAATGCCATCTCCCTTATATTTCTTGCTGCCGCATTGACATTCTTCCTGCAGTTCTTTACCGCCTGGTCTGCTACAGTAACATTATTTATATAATACAGCATATTTGAAAATAACGCACCTATGACTATTATGGAAACCAGTCCTGATACCAACATCATTATAATGACTTTTCTATAGCCATAATTTATCCTTTCCTGCAGATGCATATTCTCCAACTTCTTTTTCATCATACCGTTCTGTGATGACATAGGTTGTTACTTCCTTTCATTTTTCTTTTTGATTTCTGCATTACCTTATTTCTGTCCCCTTTATATCAAAATTTTTTTTAAAAGTCAATATGTTTTCTGCATTATTCTTTTATTTTATTTTTTTATATTTTTCACAAAAATCTTCGGGGGGGGGGGGGGGGGGGGGGGGGGGGGGGGGGGGGG
>CAKRJT010000069.1 GCA_934351925.1 uncultured Lachnospiraceae bacterium | reverse complement strand
AAGATGACGACGGAGCTGGAAGGGAGGATTAACGGTATGTGTAACTTGAGTGATGTTGTTGAAGAACGTGGAATGGAACGTGGAATGGAGCGTGGGATGGAGCGTGGAATGGAACGTGGGATGGAGCGTGGAATAGAGCGTGGAATCACAGGTCTTGTTGAAGTGCTGAGAGAGATGGGCATCCCGAGTGAGGTTATTATAGAGAAAATTATGAAGAAGTTTTCCCTTACGGAGGAGAAGGCAAGAGAGTTTGTAAAGTAAGAAGAGATGAGCTTGGGACAGAGGGGTCAGGTCCCTGTGTCCCAAAAGCTTGATAAAATATAATACTTGCTAAATACTGTTGGACTTAATCCGCCATTTCCCGGGTGTATGGGATGGCGGATTTTCTTTTTGTGAGAGTATCATATACAATATATTTATGCAAGAATTTTGTTTTTGTTCCAGAAAGGTTTGTATCAAAGAGGATATTGACATATCGCGGCGATTATGCTAATCTTTATACAAAGCATATTTCATGGAAAATCTATATTTCTTATTTCTAGATTGCGTGTGAGTTATCATTTCACGGCAGATATTCAGGGGTCTATGCTTGAGAATCCATTAACTTAACAGGACAACTGAAAAGCCGGGAGAGTATAACACACAAGAGTATATTGTTGTGTGATTACAATGTAACGAAAATATAATTCCTGTATACGGTCTGTCCGCACATATTGATACGGTGCAGTTCTATTATACTGTTTCAGCATTATAGAAGGTACAGTATCCGGAAGGAGAAGAATGACAGAGAACGCAGGAAACACGGAAAATGTAAGAAACGTAGCTGCCAAAGAAGGTGTATGCAGTTTAGAAAATGCAGTCAATACCGAAAATTCGACTGAGATGGCAGGTATGGAGTATGCAGAGAACACAGACAGCTCAGAAAATGCACAAAATAAGGAAGGCACAGAAGCAGTTCACTCACAGGATAGACAGCTTATCAACAGGCTTATAGACAGGATGACATTGTTTGACGATGACCTTATGAGCCGCGTATTTGACAAGAATATCGCGGCGACCGAGCTGCTGCTGAGGATAATACTTGGAAGGAAGCTGAAGGTTATCAGTGCCGATGGACAGGTCGAGCTGAAGGGACATGAGGTTGGAGGGAGAACCATAACGCTTGATGTCAAGGCGCTTGACAGGAACGGAACAGAGATTGACATAGAGGTTCAGGGCAATGCCGAAGGAGCACATGTAAGGCGGGCGAGATATCACAGCAGTGTCGTGGATTCGAGGATGCTGAAGGAAGGACAGAAATTCAAGGAGCTTAAGGACTCCTATGTCATATTTATATATAAGCATGATAAGTTCAGAAAAGGTTTTCCGCTATATCACATAGACCGCTATGTGAGGGAGACGGGTAAGCCGTTTGAAGATGGTTCCCATATTGTGTACGTGAATGGAAATTATAAGGGTGATGATGAGATTGGTCAGCTTATGCAGGATTTTCGCCAGACAGACCCGGAAAAGATGAAGTACAGTGAGCTGGCGGACAGCGTGAAGCATTATAAAGATACTAAGAAGGGACGTGAGACAGTGTGTGTGGCAGTTGAAAAGTATGGTGACAAGAGAGAAAAAATAGGAGAAGCAAGGGGCGAAGCGAAAGGAAGCACCAATGCAGTGAGAAAGCTCATGCAGAATATGAAGCTTACTGCGGAGCAGGCACTTGACATATTGGAGATTACAGGTGAAAAAAGAACAGAAATATTAGAGCAGCTAAATGAAAAATCTGATGTGTAATATAAGACTTTCTGTTTGGGACAGAGGGGTCAGGTACCGGTGTCCCAGAGAAAGGTTGAGAGCATCCAGACGGAGGATGCGGTACCTAATGAAGACTATATAACCTATGACATCCGTTTTGTGCTTGCGGCTGCGGCGATGGAGCTCGAAATCATAATA
>CAKRJT010000068.1 GCA_934351925.1 uncultured Lachnospiraceae bacterium | reverse complement strand
ATGCTGTATATTACTTTTTCTATCGCCTCTAGGCACAAACCCCTTTTTCTTTCTTCTATCCTGTGGCGGTTTGTCAACTTTCGTAAAGTATAAATGTTCCATAATTATTCCCCTATTTTTTGAATCAAATTAGCACGTTTCAACTCCATCTGAACATTCTCCGCAAACACCTCATTTGTTATTGGTCTGTTTCCATTTATAATACAATTTTTAATTGAAGCCAAACACACTCTTTCTATGTCAGCATATGAACATCCCTGTAATTCTTTCGCAAATTTTTGTACATCTAAGCACTCAACCTGAAAAGCTCGCAATTTCTTTTTAATCAACAATATAATCTGTTCATAATTAGGCTTCTCAAATATTACAATTTCATCAAACCTTCTCCATAACGCAGTATCAATTGCTTTTTCGTGGTTTGTTGCTGCAATTACCACAGAGTCACAATTAAAACCATCTAAAATTTGCAAAAACGAATTTACAACTCGTTTCAATTCGCTATGTTCTTCAACTGTATCCCTACTCTTTCCAATAGCATCAAATTCATCAAAAAATAAAATCCAATTATTTTTACTTGCATAATCAAAAACTTTTCTTATATTTGAAGATGTTTCACCTAAATATGAGGATATAAGACCATCAAAGCAAACATAAAGCATGGGCAAATCTAATGCATTTGCAACAGCTTCTGCACATATTGTTTTCCCACATCCTGGAGGTCCGCAAAACAAAAGTTTCTTTTTGGGAACTAAACCATATGCCTTTAAAATCTCTTTTTTCTCATATTCCACAATAACATTATCTAATTGTTTCTTTATCTCCTCTGGCAAAACAATATCATTAAAGTTCTTTTGTGGATAAATGATTTTTACTAATTCTGTACCATCATCCTTATCTTTAGGTAAATCCATAACCCGATTTAATTTATTTGTAAAAGATGATTTATTATAATTTACTTCAGGTACCGAAGATAATGTTTTCTTCAATTTATTCGCTAATACATAATGATTTTTTGCTTTTTCTTCTTCAATTAAAGTCATTCCTGCTTTCATAAAGGCACTATCATCATTATTCCTGTATGCCTCAAACAAAGCTACAAGCAATTCTCCTGTTGTCATCTCACAATACATCCTTTCAAAAAAATTTAATATTTAACAAATAGCTTTGCGAAAACATATATCAAATTTTTTGATATTTTTGTTGCCCCGATGATGTTTTATTTATTGGTGTAACAATATTAGCCTTCTGCTGCGTCCAATTCAAAAATAATGTGCCAAATAACAACCTATCTTTTCTTGGAATTCTGTTCCATAAATATCCTTTAAAAAGTTCTCTAACTAAGAAAACTTCACCGCTATTCAGTTCCTTTACCTCTTGTATAGCATATTCTAATAATTGGTTCACATTCATATATTTATTATCCTAACAACGTTGTTAATAATTATTATAAATAATATTTATTAAATGGTCAAGATTTCTTCTCCAATCATCGCAATGTTTTTGCCAGGCTGCAAAGGCTAATATTCCTTTGCAGCCTGTAATCAGTTACTTATCGGCATCAGGCATAAAAACCATGCTCCTCAATGCCCTTTTCCAAAATACAGTTGATCAGTTTCTCCAGCTCCACGTTGTTAATCTCACTGACAACGATCAGCTTTGCAAGGGTATCCTTCGGAACGGATACCGCATAGTGCTCCTCATCCGCACGAAGCTCATGGACACAGATGCCAAGTCCCTCTGCAATCTTGCACATAACACCAAGCTCCGGTTCCTTAACTCCTGCCATAATATCAAGAATTGTTCTCTCGGGCACACCGGAAATCCTGGCAAACTCCGCAATCCCGATTTCTTCCTCTTTCATCACATTTAATAACTTATCTCCTGTTGTATACATATCCCACTCTTTCTGCTGTTCTATGTAGGTACGAAGCACCGTCTCCCTACTCATAACATTCACAAGTGAGGTTTCCAAACCGGAAAGCTCGATATTTCCCGGCATGAAATCCACACCTTCCTCATGTCTTAAAATGCCGTACTCCGGTTTTATTTCCTCATCATTGATAATGGATGCCATAATGGTTGCAAGTGTAATTTCCAGTCTGTCCGGCTCCTGAATACCAAGACTTGCCGTAAGACTGCCCTGTGCATCCGCATCTATCAGCAAAACTTTCTTTCCCTGCTTTGCCAGTCCAATTCCTAAATTGCCTGTTGTGGTGGTTTTTCCAACTCCACCCTTCTGATTTGCGATTGCTATTACTTTACACATGATAAATTCTCCTATTCTCTACTATTTTGCTTTTATCTGCTGCTCTTTATATTGCTTTTCTGCACTTCCGCATAGGCTCTGTAATATTTGCTTGTTCCTTTGTTGCTATAAAGCTCTGATATCTCCAAAACTTCTACTTTTGGATGACGCTGTAAAATTTTCTGAAACCATACAATGTCATTCTTTGTTCCCATCAGTCTGACTTTTAACATTAGTCTGCTCCTCCAAATAAGGCATACAGTTCCCGGTTATAAGTCGCATACTCCGGATAGCGGATCTGTATCGCCTGCCAAAAGAAAGGTGCATAGGCACAGCAGAACAAGTCCTCCACTGTATACTGCCTGCACTCGTTTACCTGTTCCTCTGTTTTTGTGTAATCATCTACACTCGGTGTGCCGTTGCAATACAGGTTAAATGCCATTCGCACCACCTTCATACTGCCACTGGTCTGCCAGCCTTCATGCAAGCAC
>CAKRJT010000067.1 GCA_934351925.1 uncultured Lachnospiraceae bacterium | reverse complement strand
ACAGCTTCATGGTGCATGGCAGAGTCCTTTTTTTCAGCGCACCCTGCGGCTTTGGAAAGACAGTACTGGCGGACGCAGGCGGCGTTCTACCCACATTTCCTCGAACCCAGCCTTGCTCCCGGCGAGGAGCTGACGCCCACGGAGCTGCAAATTCTCCATCTGCTCTGTGCGGACAAGTCCAACGCCGAGATTGCGCAGATCATGGACGTGAAGCTGCCCACGGTGAAGACCCACGTCAGCCACATTCTCGACAAGCTGGACGTGAAGCGCCGGGCGGAAGCCAAGACCGCCGCGAAAAAGCTGCGGCTCATTCCGGATGATCTATAAAAGCTGTGCCTGTGCTTGAACGGGCTGAATATAAACCTTATACATATATTCTAAAGGAGAATCTTATGAAAAAACGAGTATTGAGTATGTTCATGGCGCTGGTGCTGTGTCTGACGCTCCTGCCCGCGCCCGTGCGGGCGGAGGAGACGGAAAATAATGTCGCGGTGCAGACAAATACCGCAAATGTGGCGGCGGTCAATCCCGACTGCCTGGTCTGCTCTGCGGAAAATGCAGACCTCTCTGCCAGCAAGGGAACAGAGGAGTATGCATAAAGTATGCCGTTCACTATGATGTCTTTTTTATTGCATCAGCGCACAAAGAGTTGCAAGGCAACTCTTTGATTTAGGGGAATTACAGGCTAAGAGAAAGGACAGATAAGTATGATCAGATTTAAGAGAGGGCTTGCAATATTGTTGAGTACCTGCATGATTGGCGGCATGATGCCGCTTCTGGTAAGTGCAGAGGAGGCAGAGACTGCAATCGGACAGGACGATACAAATTGACTATGGCAAACGGAAATTCAACAATCATTTTCGTCTCAAGCATAGCGACGTTTTTTCAGCGTGTTAAGTCTTACTTCATACAATTTATAACGAACCAGTTGCCGGAGACAGGCTCATTGTGCCTTGGCTTCTGCTTTTGACGATTACTGGAAAGGTGGTGGTTTAGGTTTAATAGTGAAGTCCTAACCGGTAAACACATCTTTTCCAGTTAAATCTTCCCCGATGTGCCCGCTGTCGGAGAAAGAAAATGGCGGGTAAAAATTATTTTGGAGGAATAAAAATGAAAACTAAAAGGAAATTTTTAAGCCTTCTGCTTGCACTGTGCCTTGCGCTGATAATTGTTCCTGTATCGACATTTGCAGCAGAAGAACCATCGTTTGGTGGTGGAACAGGTACACAGGAAGACCCTTGGCTAATTACTTCGCAAGGGGATTTGATTGCTTTGGCAGAGTTTCTAAATTCTGGTAAAGCAGCAGAGTTTGATGCTGGTAACAATGGTATTGGAAACTGCCATGGCTATTACTTCAAGCAAACTGCTGATATTGATCTGACCGGGGTGGCGTGGGAACCGATTGGCTATTCTGGGAGTTACTATTTTGCGGGAAATTACGACGGTTACGGACATAGTATCACAAATGCGGTTTCTACCGGAAAAGTTGACCCGGACGGTTACGCTACGGCGGGCATTTTCGGGTGGGTCGCTTTTGGTTCGGTGAAAAATCTTCATGTGAAAAACGCAAACTTTGTGGCAACCGGTCAGAATGAGTACAGTTATGTGGGCGGTATTGCGGGTGTGTGCTATGGTTCGTCCATCAAAAACTGCTCCGTTGTGGATTCTTCGCTGGAAAGTAAGCGCAACAACAATAATAACTGTGCGGGAAGTATTGTAGGTTATTCCACCGGCGGAACATTTGAAAGGTGCGCTGCCGAAAACAACCAAGTTAGAACAATGGCTTATGGCGGTGGTTTTGTTGGTGAAGTAGACGATGGTTATAACGTCGGCAATTCTACATTTACAAACTGCTATGTTGCAAAGTGTACTGTGATTTCGGAAACTGATGATAGTCAGGGTACAAGTTTTTCGGGCGGTTTTTCTGGAGAGATTACGGATTCAACATTGACTATTCAAAACTGCTATGTGTATCAGACACCGCTTTCTACCGTGGGAAATGCTGTGCCCCAGGGAACCGGCGTTTTTGCGGGCAACCTGTGGGGCGGCAGTACTATCGCTGATACGAATTGCTTCTTTGGAGCGTGCGGAACGACGGAAAAAGCTGGTGCGGCCGCTGAAAAGTCAGGAGAAGAATTTGAAAATGGCACAGTGGCTGGTTCGCTGGGCGATGCGTTTGCGCAGGCACGCAATTATCCGAGATTTAAGGATAGCCCGGCAGATTACAGTGCTGTAGACGCAGCCATTGCCAAGGCAAATGACCTGAATAGTGACAACTACAATGACTTCTCCGATGTAGTAGCCGCTGTCAATGCCGTTGTTCGTGACAAGAACGTTACGGAGCAGAGTGAAGTGGATGCAATGGCGAAAGCAATAGAGGATGCGATTAATGCTCTTGTTTACAAAGATGCAGACTACACTAAGGTTGACGCAGCCATTGCAAAAGCTAATGTACTGAACAAGGACAACTACAAGGACTTCTCTGGTGTAGAAGCCGCTGTCAACGCCATTGTCCGTGACAAGAACATTACCGAGCAGAGTGAAGTTGACGCAATGGCAAAGACAATCGAGGATGCGATTAATGCTCTTGTTTACAAAGATGCAGACTACACTAAGGTTGATGAAGCCATTGCCAAGGCTAATGCACTGAACAAGGACAACTACAAGGACTTCTCTGCTGTGGAAGCCGCTGTCAATGCTGTTGTCCGTGGTAAGAACATTACCGAGCAGAGCGAAGTGGATGCAATGGCAAAAGCAATAGAGGATGCCATTACTGCCCTTGTTTACAAAGATGCAGACTACACTAAGGTTGATGAAGCTATTGCAAAGGTAAATGCGCTGAAAAAGGATAATTA
>CAKRJT010000066.1 GCA_934351925.1 uncultured Lachnospiraceae bacterium | reverse complement strand
GGGCTTATGACCGCTCCCACGCCGTAAAAGCAGTGCAGGAAATTCATCACTGAGCCTGAATAATTATTGGCTACATAATGATTAATCGCAGAATCAATTGCTCCCGCTCCGAGCCCGTAAGGTATGGCAAAAATAAACAGCATCCAGTATTTTGATGAGATTGAAAACCCGCACAATCCGAAAATCGTGAGCAAAATCGAGCTTATTACAATCCACTTTGTATGTATTCTGCTTATAAGCTTCGGGCTCATTAGTGCTGATATAATTGTCATAAATGATATTGTCATAGAGACATATCCGGCATACGACGACGGCACGCCAAAATACACCTGCATGGTCGGCCAGCCCGAGCCAAGCAGCGAATCCGGAAGACCAAGACTTATAAAAATAAGATATATAACCGCTATCAGTAATGAGCCCATCTTTTTTACTCCATATAATTAATCTATTTATAGCCTACAATGACCGCATAATCCGGTGAAAAATAATCATTGCTGTCACTGCTTAAGCCGCTCGCCTTCAGGGCCTGCTCAAACGTGATATCCTTGGTATTGCTTAACACAAGATATGACACCATTTTTGCCGCGCTGTTCGGCTTTCCCGTAATTTCCAGTCTGTATCTGTATGTATAATCACCCACAGACCACATGCCGTTATTCAGCGCACTGTATTCCGTGTAGATTATATATTCTCCGTTCTCTCTTTTCTGTTCAAGCTCCTCGCTCGGCGTTACCTCATATACCGCAGCCACCGAATAATCACCCTCATTTGCAGATGTTTTCGGACTTGTAAGAAAGCACACCGCTGCTGCGACTATTACAATTATCGCCGCGATGCTCACCCAAAAGCCCGGCTTTTTATAGTTTAAGACGGATTTCACTCTCGTCTTAACACCGACCTCACCGAAGGTAAGCGGACATGCTGCCGGCATTTTCCTGTTCACACTGCAAAAAAGCAATGTCTGTGAATAATCCGCTCTCTGCTTCGCAGTATAATCCTTCACAACCTTCTCATCGCACGCGAGTTCAATATCCTTGCAGAACACCTCATATCCGAGCCATATAACAGGATTGAACCAATGAACCGCAAGAAGCAGGAAACCAAGCGGCTTTACGATATAATCCTTCCTCTTAATATGTGCCTCCTCATGAGCAATCACATTCTCCATATCGCCCTCACTCATGTTAAAAGGCAGATATATCCTCGGCTTAATGATTCCGAAAACAAAAGGTGAAGCAACATTCTCACTCTGAAATATATTGTCTCTGAGAAGCACCGCCGTTGCAGTCCTATTCTTTATCCGAATATATCCGACCGCGGTATAGACAAACAGTACCGCAATTCCGGCAAGCCATACGACAGAAAAAATCCCGTTCGCAAGAAACTTTATTACATCGTCAGCGCCAATATATTTTTCATTGCTTATAGCCTCATAACCCGAATTATTGTTATCAAAATCAAGTTCAGAATCAATAATAACATTATTAACACCGTTGTCAATGCCTGAATTTCCATCATCGGAAATATCTCCTGCATTTGAGATAATTCCCGCGTCCAAAGCATCACCAACCTGCAGCGTACCTGCAAAGCTTGGAATTAAACCGACTGCACTTTCCACTGTAACCGGGCATACAAGGCGGAATGCGGCTATACTCCAAAGGAGCACTGTAATCCACTTCGGTGCCTTTTTTAACGGAAGCCTTAAAAGCAGTACCGCCAGCACAATAACTCCTGCTGATACACTCATACCGACAACATTTAAGAAAAGTTCACTCATTTCGCGCCCTCCTCTCTGAATCTGTCAATCATGCCCTGAACCTCATCAATCTCCTTCTCCGACAGCTTATGATGCTTCGTAAATGCTGCAATGAACGCCGGAAGCGAGCCCTCAAAGGTCTTCTCAACCATCTCGTCAATCTCCGCCGCCTGCACCTCATCCTTGGTCACAAGTGAAGTGACAACCGTGTTCTCGTTCTTCAATATGCCCCTCTCGGACAGACGCTTGATGACAGTGTAGGTGGTGGTCGGCTTCCAGCCAAGCTGTTCCTTGCACAGCTTCACCAGCTCACTGCTCTTAACCGGCTCGTTCTCCCACAGAATCAGGCAGAAACGATACTCGCTTTCAAATACCTTGGGTGTACTCATAACATGCTCTCCTCTCTGATGTTATATTTAACTACGGTAAATTACTCTAATGCGTTAGAGTTCTTACCTATACTCTAATATATTAGAGTTGAGATGTCAAGCAGATATTACGGCAGCAATCCAATTTTTTATATTTTTTCACATTCACTGAATGCAGGACGCATTCTTTCAATTTCACCACGACTGATTTCATATTTCTTTGCAAGTAACTGCCAATTCTCTTTGACTGTATTTGCTATGTTCTTTACCACCTCAAAAGCCTTTTTTTCATTCAATCCATAAAATGGTGCCGCGGCTACTGCCAGCCTGAAATTTATACTTGAATTATCGTTGTCTACATTCAAAGACAAATATTCACCATATATATCAGGGTTCACATCATAAAGCGGAGACAGCTCCCATCCTGTATCAGACAGTATAAAACCATGATTTCTAAAATGGTCATCTGTGTTAGACACTGCCATGCTGAACACAATCCGCTTCCAAAGCTCCTGTAAATCGCGCTGTGGCTTCGCCCCATTTGCTTTCAGAAAAGATACCATCTCAAGATAGCTGCTTCCATCTTCTGCACTTGCTCCGTCCTTCTTTCCCAACATCGTCATGGCAGACGAGAAGTGAATACGCTTCTCTCCATCCCTGTCAAATCGTTTTACCAAAAATGTAGTTCCCAGTTTAGAAAATTTCACAGCTTCCGCTTTCGGGACATTCAATCCACACATAGCTGCCAAGTCATGAACAACCATCTCCAAATCTACTCCCTCTTAGATATACGTTTTCTCACAGGCAGCTCCAAATCCTGTTTATTAACATTATTTATTATTTTACACAAAAACCCCCGCAGACCGTATTCCAGCCCGCGTGGGTTCCATATTCAAAGACATCATCTGCCTTCACTCTCCGGCAGCAATGTAACCACATAGTAAATAATTCCAAATACAGCTATACTTCCCACCATAATGCCAAGCATCTGATTTACACTTACCACATTTCCATGAAATACCGGATTGCAATCAAGAGTGTCTCTTATCGCTTCAACCATTT
>CAKRJT010000065.1 GCA_934351925.1 uncultured Lachnospiraceae bacterium | reverse complement strand
ATTGTGGTATGTTAATAGTCCTTGCAATGTATCTTTCTGGACTTTTAGGAAAGATTAAGGCAAGACGAGAAATGAAAGTACAACTGTAAATAAAGGTGTGGGACAGGGGACACGTACCTGCCCCCTGTCCCAGCAGCACCGGCTTAATTTCTGGCTTTTCTGTGCCTGAATCTGCCAAAGCCGTGGTAGAGTACCTCGGCGCGGTTGTACAGCCAGTAGCCCACGATTCCAAGGTGCTCCACAATGCGTCCGCGGTCGCGGTGCATGTTGGTGAACAGTTCATAAGGCACGGAAGGTCTTTTGGCGCGGGTCGGGTCTTTTATCGCGGCGATCAAATCGTCATTGCAGCGGATGCTGCATGGAAATTCGGTCCATGAGGTGCCGATTACCTCGGGGCGGTGGGTGTCGGTGCCTGCGGTCTGCGGCTTGTCAAGACGCAGTGCAAGCTCATGTGCCGATTCGTTGGCGGAGTGCTTTGCGACGGAATTATAGCTCTCAATGAAATCGAATTTTTCGAGAAATTCCGGGTGAAGCTTTCCAAAGCGCGTGTTCATAAATGCATAATATCCTGTGTCATAGGGGTGTGCCGGACCGAGTATTCCGCCGACAGAGTGCACGATTTTCTCAAGGTGTACAACCGAAAGTCCGCGGATACCTATAAGGCGTGCCTTCATCACATCAGCACCTTTTATGGTGTCGGGAAGTATAATAATGATGTGGCCGCCGTTGCGGGTATCATACTCTATACCCTTTAACACCGTAAAATGTCCGATATCGCCAAGCTCACCCTTGATGCGCTGCCAGTACTCATAGCCCTTATATGAATTGTGGTCGGTCACGAGCATACCGTCCACACCTTTGTTAATCAGTTCCGTTACATAGTCCACAATACCGACGCGGGCATCTATCGAGCCTTCCGCCGTGTGGCAGTGCATATCTATTTTCAAATCTTCTCCATTCCGAAGCGCATGAACGTTTCTGTATAAATGATAAAAAAAATAACTATAGCATTTTTTATGGCAGTAAATTAAAAATAATCTTTTACAATTAATCTTTAACATTTCTTTGCCGTATACATTATAGTCTTTCGTTCGGAAAATTACAATGGTATCAGGATTTTTACCCCGGATTTTTAACCGTAACAAGCCTTGGACTCCTGAATATTACTCAAGAAACTGGACACAGGGATTCTATGTCCTTTTTGACGAATTGAGAGAAGCTGTGCTCACATGGTTTTCTGTACAACACATTTTGAATATGGTATATTGATATCAGCGGCATTTATGCTCGTATATAATAATGTTGGTGGCAAAAGCCTGCAACTATGATGCATGAATATTGGTTGGGATACAAGGAGGAAGGTATGATTTTTGGAGTGGATTATTACCCGGAGCACTGGGACAGGAGCGAGTGGGAGCATCAGGCTGACCTTATGAGGGAGGGTGGCTTTAACACGGTGAGAATGGGGGAATTTGACTGGAAGCTGTTCGAGAAGGAGGAGGGAGAGTTCGATTTCTCGCTTCTTGACGATGCCATAGAGGTGCTCGCAGAGCGCGGCGTGAAGGTCATTCTCGGAACACCGACGGCGGCACCGCCTAAGTGGCTTGCCGACAGGTACGATGTGCTGCAGCGCGACAGGTACAAAAGAGTGCGCGCGTGGGGCTCGAGGCGTGAGTGCTGCGCTAACAGCAGGGACTATATAGAAAAGTCCAAGATAATTGTAAAAAAGATGGTAAAGCATTTTGCCGGGAACAAGAATGTAATCGGCTGGCAGATAGACAATGAGTTCGGCTGCCATGCGAGCACAAGATGTTACTGTGAGAACTGCCGGAGGGCATTTGGAAAGTGGCTCAAGAAGCGCTATGAGGACATTGAGGCGCTCAACAGGACTTGGGGGAATGTGTTCTGGAGCCTGGACTACGACTCCTTTGACGATGTGATTCTGCCCGCCTACAATTCCTGTGAGGGTGAGAATTATCCTAATTTTGCACACAATCCGAGCCTTGACCTCGAATACAGGAGATTTGCGTCGGACTCCTGGGTAAAATATCAGCAGATGCAGATTGACATAATAAGAAAGTACAGTGACCTGCCGATTACCCATAATTTTATGGGGCATTTCTCGGATATTGACTACTATAAGCTGGGGAAGAACCTCGATTATGTGTCATGGGACAATTACCCTGACAATCAGTGGGGCGGCTCCGAGTACCAGTATGTGTCGATGGCGCATGAGAATATGCGTGGTCTAAAAAATAAGAATTTTGTCGTCATGGAGGAGCAGGCGGGTCCGTGCGGCTGGGACGTGGTTGGCAGAACGCCTAAGCCGGGACAGCTAAGGCTGTGGACCTATCAGGCGGTTGCACATGGCTGTGAGGGTGTGGTGTATTTCCGTTTCAGGACGGCGCTTTTCGGCATGGAGCAGTACTGGTTCGGCGTGCTTGACCATGACGGGGTTCCGCGCAGACGTTTTTATGAGATTAAGCAGACGGGCGGGGAGTTGAAGAAGCTCGAAAAATATATCGTGGGCGCAGAAAATTCCTACGAGGCACTTATCTATAAATCCTACGATGATGTGTGGTCGCACGAGATTAAGCGCCACAAGGCAGGCTTTGACTACAGAAATCTTCTGTATGCCTACTATAAGGCAAATTCCGACCTCAACGTGACGACGGCGGTTTCGGACAGCGATTTTGAAAAATATAAGGTTGTCTACATGCCTGCACACAATGTGGTGACTGACAAGGAGGCAAAGCGCATCCGCGAGTATGTGGAAAACGGCGGAACACTTGTGCTGACCTACAGAAGCGGCACGAGGGACTACTACAACAACATGAGGACGGGCACGGTTCCGGGTGTCTTTGCCGGGCTTGCCGGGATTGAGGTGTCGGAATTTGCCACACCTGACGGGGCTGTTGCGCTTGAAGGAGAGCTTTTTGGGACAGGCACGGCAAAATTCTGGTGCGATGTAATAGAGCCTAAGACTGCCAGGGCTTTGGCAGTCTATGCGGAGGACTACTACAAGGGAAAAGCAGCAATCACGGTCAACGAGTGCGGCAAGGGCAGAGTATATTATGTGGGCTGTGATTTGGACGGGCAGACGCTTAAGCACTTTGTAAAATATGTCTCCGGCGAATGTGGAATTGCGACGGTCGAGCTGCCTGCAGGCGTTGAGCTGGTGAAGCGCGCCGACTGTACATTTTTGCTAAACCACAATGAAACCCCGTGCAAGGTGGACATTACCGGAAACAATCTTCTCACGGGAGAGACCTTCGACGGAAAACTGGAGGGGTATGCGGCATATTGCCTAAATTCCATAAATAATGTATAATAAGCAAGGCAATAATTACACTGGATAATAATTATCCCCCAACATAAAGGAAAGGAAGTACACGCATATGTTAAAGGTTGGTATGCTTACCAGCGGCGGAGACTGTCAGGCACTCAATGCTGCCATGAGGGGTGTCGCAAAGTCTCTTTACAGAGCTGTTGACGACGTGGAAATTATCGGTTTTGAGGAGGGCTACAAGGGTCTTATCTA
>CAKRJT010000064.1 GCA_934351925.1 uncultured Lachnospiraceae bacterium | reverse complement strand
TTATGTTAAAATTGAGAGAGATTGAGGTCGTTGAGGCGGTAAAGGGTAATGGCAAGGGACGATATGTGTTTAAGGGGGGACTTGAGTAAATGTGTACGCCCATCCATCCACTAATTCATGAAGTCGAACCGAAAATCCAAAATGACGAATAGTGAAGTGTAAAGAAAAGCAGCAAAAAAGGCATGCCGTAAAAAGATATGAATTTGCACATGGTCCGGGTAGCTTATTGCTGATTATTTCGAAAGATGTGACGAAATTAATTAAAATTAATAATGATTGAAAATGGCAGATATTTGCCTTAAAATGATAAGAAAAGAAAGCATTTTTCCACTAATCTGCAACGAATTTATATACAAGGAGGATGGTAATTTCTTACTGCACATAATAAAGATCAGCCATAAATATGTTTTAGTAAAAGAGAGGTATATCATGAAAAAAAACTCAGAAAACGAAACTGTTAAAAGTTTACGGAAATTTGGCAGGGGGTTAGCAGCAGCGGCATTATCAATGAGTCTGTGCGCCGGGGTATTGTCCGGGTGTGACAAGGGTACCGGTGCCAACAGTAACTTAGGTTCATCCGACAATATGCAGGTCGGAGAGAGCAGCGCCGATGACCTGAAGCCGGAAACAGATAATCCGGAATCAGAAGGAGAGAGCACCACACAGTTCCCGGTTATACAGAGAAAGACTGCGGAGGATATAAAGATTAACCCAGAGGCTATAGAGGTGACAAAATTTGAGCTTCCCACTGCTTCCGAGGAGTCAGGAATATTCGTTCAGCCGATAGCGGATATTTCCGATGACTTTATAAGAGGAATGGATGCGTCGGCGGTACTTGCAGTAGAGAACAGCGGTGCGAAGTATTATGGATTTGACGGTGAGGAGCAGGACGTGTTCAAGACACTTGCCGAGGCGGGTGTCAACTACATAAGACTGCGTGTATGGAACGACCCGTATGATGAGAACGGAAATGGCTACGGTGGTGGAAACAATGATGTTGCCACGGCTATTGAGCTTGGTAAGAGAGCGACACAATATGGCATGAAGGTATGCATAGATTTCCACTATTCGGATTTCTGGGCAGACCCGACCAAGCAGTATGTTCCGAAGGCGTGGAAGGGCATGAATCTTGAGCAGAAGAGCGATGCGCTCTATGATTTTACAGTGACAAGCCTTACTGATATTCTGAATGCCGGTGTCGATGTATGTATGGTTCAGGTAGGAAATGAAATCAATAAGGGAATGTCAGGGGAGACATTCATGTCCTCGGTTGCGGAGCTGTTGAAGGCGGGCAGCAGTGCAGTGCGTGAGGTCTCAAAAGCTGCCGGAAAAGACATTCAGGTTGCTGTCCACTATACGGACATTGATAAACAGGGTGAGGTTGCTAAGATTACGGCTGACCTTGAGAAATATGGTGTGGATTATGATATTTTTGCAATGTCCTACTATTCATTCTGGCATGGCTCGATGGAGAATATGCAGGAGATGGCAGAATATGTTCAGGACACCTACGGCAAGAAGGTTGTGATTGCAGAGACTTCATATTGCTATACCACTGAGGATGGTGACGGAAGCGGCAACAGTGTATCCGGTGACGGTGACCTTGTGGACGGGTACGATGCTACTGTTCAGGGACAGGCAGATATGCTTCGTGATATATGTGCGGCAGCAGATGAAGCTGATATAATGGGTGTGTTCTACTGGGAAGGAACATGGATTCCTGTGGGACCTGCTGACGCTGATAACTCACCAATCTGGGAGAAATATGGAAGCGGCTGGGCGAGCAGCTATTCAGGCTCCTATGATCCTAAGGACGCAGGTAAGTATTACGGCGGCTGTTCATGGGATAATCAGGCATTGTTCGATTTTACCGGACATCCGCTCGACTCACTCAAGGTATTCAGGGAATTAAAGTACGGGGCAACGGCACAGCTTGCGGTTGAAAAGGTTCCTGATGTTGAGGTATCCTGCAATGTGGGAGCTGAGCTGGTGCTGCCTGAGACAGCACAGGTTGTCTACAATGACAAGACAGCCAACAGGGAGGTTCCGGTTGCATGGAACGAGGAGCAGATAGCGGCAGTTGATACCAATGTTGGCGGAAAATATCAGGTTGAGGGAACACTTCAGGACGAGGAGCTTGATGAGGAGTACAGAACGGTTGTCGCAAATGTTGAGGTTAAACTTATAAATTATGTAGTAAACTCTGGCTTTGAGGATTCTGACACTTCCATGTGGAATGTTACCTACAATGGAAAAGAAAACCCTACAGATTATCAGGTTAATGCCAAGGATGCCAAGACAGGAGAGACGGCGTTCCACTTCTGGTCAGCGAGTGAGATGGATTTCTCCATCGAGCAGGAGGTAACGGGACTTGAGCCGGGAACTTATCAGCTCTCAGCCTTCTCGCAGGGCGGAGATATGTTGAGCTCATCAGTGCTTGAGCTGTATGCGGTTGCTGACGGACAGGAATATTCACAGAGCTTTGAGCTTACGGGGTATGCAGACTGGAAGGAGCCGACAGTGACGGATATTACACTCACGGGTGACAGCATGGTGGTCGGTATACGCATGAAGTGCAACGGAGGAAGCTGGGGAACAGTGGATGACGTGACATTGAACAGGGTTGGAGAATAAGAATAAAAATATCAGGGGACATGTCCTGCCGCAACAAAATATGTATTGACAAAGTTGGTTGGTTGTTATAGACTGAAATAGAGGTCGGTAACAACCAACCATTTTTGATTGAGCGTGGTATTCGTTATGTCAATATAGGTTGGTTCATTATACAGAAAAGAGGAGAAAAGTATGGAAAGTCTTAAATTATGTGAGAGCGATTACCGTTTTATGTGCGTGATATGGGATAATGAGCCGCTTGCTTCGGGAAAGCTTGTGGAGCTGTGTGCAAGCGGGCTGGGCTGGAAGAAGTCGACCACATACACGACGTTAAAGAAGCTGTGTGAGAAGGGCTTTGCGAAGAATGAGAACACGGTTGTCACGGCAGTCGTGAAGAAGGAGGATGTTGTAGCGTATGCCAGTGACCATTTCGTAGAGCAGACATTCGGCGGCTCACTTCCGCAGTTTCTGGTGGCATTCCTCGGCGGCAGGAAGATAAGCGAGGAGGAGGCAGAGGAGCTTAAGAAGCTTATTGACGAGCATAAGTAGCGTGTGCATACAGACAGGAGAAGGGGGATTGCGTATTGGAAAATATATTTTTGCAGGTACTTAATATGAGTCTTACGGCAGGGGTCACGGTGCTCGTAGTCCTGCTTGTACGATTATTTTTAAAGAAGCTTCCGAAGAAATATTCATATCTGTTGTGGAGTGTTGTAGGCTTCAGACTGCTGTGTCCGGTGTCGTTTGATTCAATATTCAGCATATTTAATCTCAATATTTTTTCGCGAATAGGCTTCACGGGCAGAGCGGGAGCAGCGGCAGATGCAATGACGGATATAGTAATGGGAGCGGCGGCAGGCATAACAACTGACATGGTATCGGATGCAGTGTCAGGTGCGATGAATAACGCGGCATCGGGAGCAGCGGCAGGCGCAACGACTGA
>CAKRJT010000063.1 GCA_934351925.1 uncultured Lachnospiraceae bacterium | reverse complement strand
AGATATTGGCGGTATAGGGTTTCATCGCAGGTCATCGCACTCACTTCCTTTTTGCGGATGCTTCCAATTCCAATGCGGGGGGGATTCGTCAGGTGCTTGTCCTGCCGGAATCGCAATGCTGCCCCTTGAAGCGCGGGTCGGACGGCTTTTCCGCGTTTTCCGGGATCGCCCATGAACGCCCGAACCGAGACGCGCTGGAGATCCGCCCCTCGGCGCAATACTGATTGGCCCGACGCTCCGACACGCCCCAACGGTAGGACGCCTTCCGAATGGAGATATAGTCCTTAATCCCGTTCATACCGCACCTCCGCATGGATAATACTCAATTCATTACATTATATACGAATATCCGAATAAAAGCAATCCCACACAGACGACTTTGCACGAAGTAATGATTTTTGTACTCAATACTTTTCAATCCGATTTTAAAAGAGTATAATGTACTGCTAGAGGGAATGCGTTCCCAACAACATCACAAGGATTTTATTCCGGAGAGGAGACACAAGTTATGAAATTAAAGGAATTACAGGACGCTATGATTGCCGCTATGAAGGCAAAAGATAAATTCAGAAAGGACGCCATTGCCGACCTCGTATCCGCAGTCAAGAAGAAGGGGATTGACGCCGGCTGCCGCGAGGACATTCCTGATGATATGGCTGTTGAGGCAATCTTAAAGGAGATAAAGACCGTAAAGGAGCAGATAGACACCTGCCCTGCCGACAGAACAGAGCTTCTCGCCGACTATAAGAAGAAGTATGAGATTATGAGCGAGTTTGCTCCTAAGATGCTCTCCGCGGAGGAGGTTGCCGCAATTCTCAACGAGAAGTTCGCCGATGTACTCGCCACCAAAAACAAGGGACAGATTATGAAGGCTGTCATGGGTGAGTTAAAGGGCAAGGCTGACGGCAAGGTTATCAATCAGGTGGTTGCGGAGCTTACGAAGTAGTCTGTGCCCGCACAAATAAAGGTACCGACGAAGCATTTCATTTTGTTCCGGTAAATTAACAGCCCCGCCGGGTATGAAGCCACTTAATGTGACATCTATACCCGGACGGGGCTGATTTTCACCATTGCTTGGGTATATAAGGCATTTATTTATGCTTTATACCCGATTTTCAGATTATATTTCAATCAATTATTTGACGGATGCGGCATATACTGATAGAGCTGCATCGCCGTTGACGCAATCGGCATGCTCTGCAATATCACCGTACCCGGACCATACACAACCGTGTTAAATAATCCCTCACCACCGAACAACACATTGCCAACACCCTTGATTGTCTTTACCTCCATGCGGCAGCTCTCAGACATCGCAGCCACATATCCTGTATCGACAATCTTGCAGTCACCTGCCGGAATCTCATACTCATGTGCCGAACCGTCAATCTCAAGGAACACGATCCCGTTTCCGGTAAATTTTCTCATAAGGAAGCCCTCTCCGCCGAACAGACCTCTTCCAAGCTTCTGCTGGATATATACCTCACTGCCCACATTTCCATAGTGAGCAAGATATGACCCCTTCTGCACTATAATACCCTTTCCCGGTGTAATCTCCACAGCCCTGATAGAACCAGGAAACTTTGACGAGAATGCTATCTCCCCGTCACGCCTTGCCGCATATGTATTGGTAAATGCACTCTCATTGGTAAACATTCTGCCAAACATCCTGCCAAGCCCGCCTGCCTTCGTCTGCATCTCAATCTCATCATCCATCCATGACATCGCACCGGCTTCACACTCAATCTGCTCTCCCGCTGATAATCTCACCTTGAGCACCGGAAGATTGTCGCCATCAATCCTGTAATTCATGCTTCTCCTCTTTTCCGAGGTCTTGCCTCTTTTGAAATTTTATGTTTTCGCTACTCTTTCATAGTACACTGAACCGCAGGATTTTCCAAGAGATTTTTTAATATTTCATCACACTGATTTATCTCTTAAGCATATCGATAAACTCCGAAAGCGAATCCGCCGCCTTGTAGGTTACAGGTGCAAAACCAGTCTCCATTTTCTCTCTTTTTCCGCCAGCAGTTCAGCCGACAGTGTCGGCTGAATAATAGAATTATCCTGTACTGTCATTTTCGCATTAACCTCCTGGCGCATATTGTATCAAATATGCTTATGTTTTGTTTACAGCTTCCTCACCGGATGCCTGATAACCGTTTTCCTTTTTTCAGGGGCAACTCGTCGCGCGTCGGACATGTATATTTCGTGATGCCTCCGCAAAACGCTGAAATCATTCTCATATCCGTTTTCCCGCAGATAATCGTCCATGATTTTAATTGTGTCAGGCTCCGAGTCAAAGGCACCATTTTATAATCAAATGCCATCGGCTTCACCTGCGCTCTCCAGAATCTCACTCTGCTTCTTCCTGCTGAAACCTCCAAGCACCAGATTATACGATTTATCCAGCAAATCCTTTAACAGGTCATCTTCTATTTTACCATTCGGATTGACAGAATTCCAGTGCTGTTTGTTCATATAATATCCCGGAATGATGTCATCGTACTGCCCGCGCAGGAAGCTTCCCTCCTCCGGCTTCAATTTTAACGTAATATACTTCGGTTCATTCTTCCCGCTAAGACACACCGCCGCAAACATCTTCCCGCCTATCGCGTAGCGAATCCAGTTCCACTGTGGCGGCAGCTTCGTGACGCCCGGCTTTTTCATCAGATAATCGTCCAACCAGACATACCGCATCTGTCTTACAGCCGACCATATTTTACACTGGTCAAGCCTGACTCCGCAGTCCCCCTGATTCTCGTTGTAGGCAAATTCCTCCAGCCTCGTGCATGGAAATTCACTGCACTCTCCGCAATGCTCCAGCCCTCTGCCCTCACAGCAGCTCTTTACAGGGCAGGCACCCCAGAAAGGATTGTCAATATTTACACAGCCCTTGCATTTGCCGTTTTTCTGCCACGCACATTTCCCACACAAAATACCACATCTTGATTCCATACACTTCTCTCCTCCTCCGTCATTTGCTATTGTCATGCTTCTTTTCCGTCATCTGCTATTGTCATGCTTCTTTTCCATCATTTGCCGTTGTCATACTTTTTTCCGTTATTTTCCGCTGCCATACTTCTTTTCCATCCGCAGAATGCTCTGCAAAAGCTCCGCCCTCAGTTCCTTTGGCTCGAGTAATTCCGCCTTATCCCGAAAGCTCAAAAGCCACGTCAGCAGATTTTCTTTGCTTGTGTAGTCCGCCTGAAAAAGAAGCATCCCGTCCTTCTGTTCCTCAAAGCAATTTGCTCCAAATTCCTCGACAAGCCTCCATTTGCAGTCCGCCTCAAACAACGCCTTCACCTTAATTCCACCCGGAAATACCCTCTCATCCCTCAAATCAGGCAGAACGGCTTCCCTGCCTGAAAAAACATTCTCCGACATCTGCACCTTGTCCATGCGGTTCAGTTTGAAAAGGCGAAAATCCTTCCTGCTTTTACACCAGCCCCACACATACCAGCTCGACCAGTGAAAAATAAGGTAATACGGCTCAATCACGCGGTCAGACTCCCCACCCGGAGCATAATAAAAGAACTGCAATTCCCTGTGCTGCTCTATCGCCCCTCTTATGAGCTCGATTTTTTCTGCAAGCGAATCCTTGTACCACGAGGACAAATCAATCAGTATCGACTGATCTCCCATCAAAAAATCGGACGAACCCACCGACAGCTTTTCCATCAACTGTCCGTATTTGTTGGTTCCGTTCACGCTGTCAAGGCTTCTTAGCCCCGCGAGAATGTCCTGCATTTCCGCGCGCGTCAGCATGGTTCTGTCGATTTTGTAGCCAGCCATGATTGAGATTCCGCCGTTTATTCCCTGCCTCGTTGCAATCGGTATGCCAGCCCTGCACAAATCCTCAATGTCCCTGTTTATGGTTCGCCT
>CAKRJT010000062.1 GCA_934351925.1 uncultured Lachnospiraceae bacterium | reverse complement strand
AGCCACCGATTGCAAATAAATTTGCATCGGTGGCTTCCTCCACCTCTGCCGTGGCTTATCTCATGTGCCTTGCGGCACATTCGATATCCGGCTGTCGCCGGATAAAATAAAAAAAATAGTGCATATGACCGCAAATAAATTTGCGCCATATGCACCATTTTTTCATTTTGCCACGGCTTGTAGCTAACGCTTACATCATTCCGCCCATTCCGGCACCGGCTGGCATGGCTGGTGTATCTTCTTTGATGCTTGCAACTGCTGACTCAGTTGTAAGGAATGTTGAAGCTACACTTGTTGCGTTCTGAAGTGCGCTTCTTGTAACCTTAGCAGGGTCAAGGATACCTGCATCAACCATGTTTACATACTCCTCGTTGAGTGCATCGAATCCTACGCCGACCTCAGACTCACGAACCTTGTTGATGATAACGGAGCCTTCAAGACCTGCATTTGCTGCAATGTGGAAAAGCGGAGCCTCGAGTGCCTTGAGAATAATCTTAGCACCTGTCTTTTCATCTCCCTCAAGCTCTGTTGCAAGCTTAGCAACTTCCTTGGATGCGTGGATGTAAGCTGAACCACCGCCCTGAATGATTCCTTCCTCAACTGCTGCCTTAGTAGCCGCAAGAGCGTCCTCAAGACGAAGCTTAGCTTCCTTCATCTCTGTCTCGGTAGCAGCACCTACGCGGATAACTGCAACACCGCCTGCGAGCTTAGCAAGTCTCTCCTGAAGCTTCTCCCTATCGAAATCGGATGTTGTCTCCTCAATCTGCTTCTTAATCTGGTTAACTCTTGCTGTGATATCATCCTTGCTGCCGCAGCCGTCAACGATGATTGTGTTCTCCTTCTGAACCTTAACGGACTTAGCACGGCCGAGCATGTCAATTGTTGTATCCTTAAGCTCAAGACCGAGCTCCTCTGAGATAACCTGACCGCCTGTAAGGATTGCGATGTCCTTAAGCATCTCTTTTCTTCTGTCACCATAGCCAGGAGCCTTGACACCTACTACTGAGAATGTTCCACGAAGCTTGTTGACAATAAGTGTTGTAAGAGCCTCACCCTCGATATCCTCAGCGATGATGAGAAGCTTAGCGCCTGTCTTTACAATCTGCTCAAGGATTGGAAGAATCTCCTGAATGTTGGAAATCTTCTTGTCTGTGATAAGGATGTATGGGTTGTCAAGAACCGCCTCCATCTTATCCATATCTGTTGCCATGTATGCTGATACATAGCCTCTGTCGAACTGCATACCTTCTACAAGGTCGAGCTCTGTCTTCATTGTCTTGGACTCTTCGATTGTGATTACTCCGTCGTTAGTAACCTTCTCCATAGCGTCTGCCACGAGCTGGCCAACGCCATCGTCACCTGCTGAAATAGCAGCAACCTTGGCAATCTGCTTATAACCCGTGATCTTAGAGCTCATTGCAGCGATAGCCTCAACAGCCTTATCTGTAGCCTTCTTCATACCCTTTCTAAGGATGATTGGGTTAGCACCTGCCGCAAGGTTCTTCATTCCTTCATTAATCATAGCCTGTGCAAGAACTGTAGCTGTTGTGGTACCATCACCTGCTACATCGTTAGTCTTGGTAGCAACTTCCTTTACAAGCTGTGCACCCATATTCTCAAATGCGTCCTCAAGCTCAATCTCCTTAGCTATTGTAACACCATCGTTTGTGATAAGCGGTGCACCATAGGACTTATCAAGAACTACGTTACGTCCCTTTGGTCCAAGTGTAACTCTTACTGTATCTGCTAACTTATTAACGCCTGCTCCTAATGCTGCTCTGGCTTCTGCGCCATACTTAATTTCCTTTGCCATAATTAAAACCTCCATATCGCTCCTGTCATACACTTAATGGCACGAAGCTAAAATAAAAATATTAATATCCAAAATATGCTATTTTTCCTGCTCAAAAAGCTACTGCAAAATGTAAAATAATTATCAGGTATCTATGTGTCCTTCACTGTGAGACAATTACTCCACTACAGCAAGTATATCCGCCTGCTTCACAATTATATATTCTGTATCCTCGAGCTTAACCTCCGTGCCTGAGTACTTTGAATATATAACCTTGTCACCAGCCTTAACCTGCATTGTGACTTCCTTTCCGTCTACCACTCCGCCCGGTCCTACAGCTACAACCTCAGCCTGCTGTGGTTTCTCCTTAGCCTGGCCAGGTAAAACAATACCTGACTTGGTTGTCTCCTCTGCTACTAACTGCTTTAATACGACTCTGTCTCCTAATGGTACTAATTTCATGATATCCTCCATTCCACCGCTTAGCGGTAAAAGTTATATGATATGAGGGTCAAATTGCTTTGCCCTTCATCTGTTCTACTTCAAGTAGAATTATCACTCACATCATTACAGTGCTAATTATAGCAGATGAATTTGAGATTGCAACCCATTTTATATATTTTTTATATTTTTTTCAATCGGTTAAGCTTTCACCCTATTTTCCGATTTTCATTTCCTTGCCGTAATAAAAAAGATACTGCTGTGCATAGCCGCCGTACTCCCCAAACAGCCCCTCGGCAAGCCTGGCAATCTCCTTTTTATCCGCCTCATGTCCTATATACATTTCCTCCATGATGCGCTTTATCCACACGTCAACAGGAAAGGCATTTCTCTTTGACAAACCAAAAAGCGCTATGCAGTTGGCAACCTTCTCGCCTATGCCGTGCACTTTCATAAGCTCGCCCATTACTGCCTCATATTCAAGCCCCCTTAGCCTCTTCTCGTTAAGCTCACCCTCATGGAATTTTACGCAGGCATCCATTATATACGGAGCGCGAAAGCCTGTCTTGCACTCCTTCAGCCCTTCCACGCCCGCATCAATGAGCTTCTCTGCAGATGGAAAGTTGTAGAATACGCCCTTGTTCTTCACACCCGCACCTGTCGTCTCCGAAAGCTGCATATCCTTCTCAAGCTCCTCTTGTGCGCCATCTGCGACAGCCCCGTATCTGATTGACAGGTCGGAGACTATCTTTTTGATATGCGGTATCTGCTTGTTCTGCGAAATGATGAATGAAATCATCGTTTCGAAGAAGCTCTGGTTTAATATCCTTATTCCCCACATCATGTCCATCGCCGGCTTCAGCTTGTCGTCCCTTTTGCATATAGCCCTCTTTATCGCCGCATAGTCCCTGTCAAGGTCAAAATAGTCCACCCATATTTCCTCAAACGCTTTTTTACCCGTGTTGTAAAAAACAACAGAATAATCCTCCTTCTGCTCTATATGTAAGAATTTTCCCTTTGCGGACAGAAAATAATCATTCTCTCCAATCTTTTCAAAATGAAAGCACTGACCACATTCTAACGTCTGTGCAAGGTGAAAATCCTCCAAGCCGCTGACATACAGATTGCCGTCCTTTTCATGTATTTTCATATTCATAGGTCCCACCTTCCGTGCACTACTCTTACTCATCATAATTCGTAAATTGATTAAACATCCTTTTCCCAGACGTTTCCACCCGGCATAGGACAGTCCATCCTAAGCTTTCTCGCCCTCGCAAGCACGAAACAGCCGCAGTGGCTGCAGGTAAGCCCGCCCACAAGGTCAGGACATTTGCTGCAAAGTTCCAGCCTTCTCTCGTACTCGGCATCCTCAACCACCTCCTCCTTCGGCAGCGAGGCCACATACGCCGCGATGCTCTCCGCAATCATATCCTTCTGAAGATTAGGCGGTATGTTACAGTTACAGATTTTTTTCATTTGCAAATGCCTCCCTTAAAAGTCCCGCTCCTCTTATTATCTCTTCCTCGCCAAGCCTTGCATAGCCAAGAATTATTGTACTTTTTCTCCCGGTAAGCCTCGTGATATCAGCTCCGATACTGTCGTCAAGGAAGTGCTCCGAAAGAGGATACACCTTGACTCTGGCTTGTGCTGCCATACGCACAAGTTCCTCCTCTGTCCTCTCGTCGGTCGACACAAGGACATGCAGTCCCGCACTCTCTCCTGCCACCTCGTATCCTGCACCCATTTTTTTTAATTCGCCGAGCAAAACATCGTGCTTGGACTTGTATATACCTCTCATCTTATTCAGATGGCGCTCATAATATCCCTCTTTTATGAACAGATTGACAATATTCTGGTCAATTCGCGATACCGTGTTCGAATATCTTCTCCCGACCCGGATATAGCTGTCCATAAGCCTGTCGGGCAGAACCATGTAGCTCATTCTAAGCCCGGGTGCGATGGATTTTGAGAATGTACCTATATAAATTACCCTGCCGTTCTTATCGAGCCCTTGTAATGCCGGTATCGGCTTTCCTCTATACCTGAATTCCGAGTCGTAATCGTCCTCTATAATGTATCTGTCCTGACATTCACCTGCCCATGAAAGCAGCTCCATTCTCCTTCCGATACTCATGACTATTCCCATAGGATATTGATGCGATGGTGTTACATATGCCACATTCACCTCCTTTTCCCTGAGTGTCTCACAGCTAAGTCCGTACTCGTCAAGCCGTATCGGACACACCTTCCGTCCAATTCCCTTTAACACAAAATATGCCTTGCGGTACGCCGGATTTTCCATCGCATAGCTGAGCGCCCCGCCATGTGCGTCACACAGAAGCTGGTCGAGCAGCATTAAAAGATACTCATCTCCCGCCCCCACTATTATATTATCCGGACTACAGCTCACTCCCCTCGACTCATGCAGATAACCTGCTATCGTCTCGCGAAACGCCTCATCCCCCTGCGGCTCGCCAATGTTAAAGAGCCCCGCCTCCTCACTCATAACTGCCCTGCTGACCTTACGCCATGAGTTGTACGGAAAATTATCAAGTTCTATGCCGCTCGGTGAGAAATCAATATCGTACTCCCTCTCCTTAACAACCTCCACCCTTGTTCTTCCATGCTCCACAGCCCCGAGGTCATACACCCCGTCAAGCTTCAGAACATAATATCCCCTGCACGGTCTCGACTCGATATAGCCCTCGCTTAGAAGCTGGTCATACGCGAGCTGCACCGTGCTCCTGCTCACACTCAGATACTCCGACAATGCCCTCGTCGACGGAAGCTTCGCCTCAGCCCTGAGCTTTTTATCCCTGATTTCTTTTTTTATATAATCATATATCTGCTCATATATAGGCTTCTTTCCACCCACAACAAGCGGCACCGAAAGCTCCTTCACCCCGCACCTCCAACTAATCTGTCTATAAAAAATATTATTTCACTTAAAACTTAATCACCCCGAACCACTTAACCTGACCCAAGACTCTTCCATTTTAACATATTCACCCCAAAACACAATTCCTTTATAATTTTACCTTTTGACCCATATACAAATTTATTATATAATAGTCCTATATATGAAACCCCGGTTGCCAAAACATGCTCTGTAAACTTAACTGTGTATAACACGTTATACACTTGCTTAAACCGCCATGTTTTGGCACCCGGGTTCCACAATGTCAAATATGAAAGGAGCCCCTCCCATGAAAGAGAAATTATACACCATCCCCGTCAACGACGCCTTCGCCTCAGACTGCGAGTGTCCAATCTGCACAATGTACAAGACACTTGAGGACAGCAGCATCGAGTACACAATGGGTCCCAGCT
>CAKRJT010000061.1 GCA_934351925.1 uncultured Lachnospiraceae bacterium | reverse complement strand
AAGCATAGACTTATATGCTTACCAGCCAACTATTATCATAGAAGTTCTTATTTACAGACTTTTCTTCATAGACTCATAGACACCATTCAGCCAATCTATGACACAATAACAGCCATGACCTGTGACTACGACGCAGAAAAGATTTATTCACTGCTCGATAAACCATCAACACCGGCATAGTATTCCTTATACATTATAATCAAGCGGATTTATCACATCGAAAAAGCCCCATGGGACACAAATCTAATATGTCCCATGGGGCTTCAAATTATCTATGCATCTTCCAATGCAAAAACAGAATTTCCATTCATAGATTTTTACAATATGTAATTACATTGCCTGATGTGAAAGTAGAACTTTCCATCAGATGTACTTTTTCATCAATATTATTACATTGCCTGATGTGAAAGTAGAACTTTCCATCAGATGTACTTTTTCATCAATATTATTACATTGCCTGATGGAAAGTTCTGCTTATGACCTCATCCTGCTGCTCCTTGGTGAGCTTAATAAAGTTTACTGCGTAGCCGGATACTCGGATGGTAAGCTGCGGGTATTTCTCAGGGTGCTTCTGCGCGTCTACAAGAGTTTCCCTATTCAATACATTGACATTAAGATGATGTCCACCTTTCTCTGCATATCCATCCAATAATGAAATAAGATTATCAACCTGTGCTGTACTTGCTGTCATTGCAATTACCTCCTTCCTTTGATGCTCACAATATAACACCATGCGAGGGGTAATTATGTCACATTTGCAACATTTTTCAAAATTTATTCTTTTTTTATAAATTAAAATATTCCAACGCAAAACAGGATTTCCGCTCCGCATTTTACTCGTCAAAGAGCTCCTCGAAAAGGTCCATATCCTCTATTTTTATAACCCGCTTATGAATGGAAATAATTCCTTCATCCTGCATCTGTGTAAGCGTTCTTGAAAGTGAAGGACGCGCCGCACCTAGATAGTCAGCCAGCTCCTCTCTCGTCATGTCGAGCTTGACCTCGTTCCTATCATTTAAATGATCATTCATCCAAAGCCCGAGCTTCTGTTTAAGCGTTGTCCCCGTAACAATATGAAGCTTTTTCATCATCTGCAGGTTGCATCTTGACTGTATATCAAGAAGATTATGCACAAGCTGCTTATGGTGTTCACACACGTTTGAGCAAAAACCATATATGAATGAATATGGCATCATAAGCACACTCGATTTCTTGGTCGCAACCGCATCACACCAGTAGTACTCCTCATCGCCAAAAAAGAAGATCTCGCCGAAAACCTCACCCGGCTCAACGGTCATAAGTATGTCCCTTCTCCCGGAAGGCAGATATTTCGTGATAATCACCTGTCCCTCCAGCAAAAGATATACAAATACAGGTTTTTCGCCTTGTCCAAATATCATCTCACCGCCGTTAATCTGCTTTTTCGATGCCATTGAACACTTTAACATCTTTTCAATTTCAGGCTCATTTATCTTGTTGAACAAAAGACTTTTCGTATATTCAATCATAGGTACCTCATATCAATCAGATGGCTGTCATCATTTCTTAGGTTCAACGCTGAAACCCGCAAGCTTCATGTCCGTGTCAAACATAAGGGTGTAAGTGAGCTCCGTATTCTCATACTTTACCTTATACTGTGTCATCGCATAGTATTTGCCGGACTGCTTTGCCTCAAAGCCCTCTTTGCTCGATATCTCCACACGGCTTCCCCAGTCGCCTCCAAGGCTGTCATATGCCGCCTCCATAGCCTCGTCCGTCATCTTCTGTGCAATCTCCTCGTTGCAGTACTGCTCTCTCATGCCTGCAAAATCAGCCTCCTCGAACAGCCCGATAACAGCCTCCGACTCCTCATACACCTTGTCAGCCGAAAAAAGCTTCGACTCCGCCAGCTCGGATGTCTTTGGCGAGCGGATATAAATGTACACAAAGCCTGCGAGCACAACCACCGCGAGCGTTATGATAAAGCCCACGAGCAGCTTCTGCATCGTCCCTTTCGTCCTGTTCTGCAAATTTTCCTGATTAGTCATATTAATTCCTCTTTTCCGAGCGATTTATCGCGAATAGGCGATGAGAAATTCGCGCAGGCGATTTCTCATCCGTCATAAAAGCAATTTGTTTTCGCTCAGGAACAAATTGCATGTGTGAAATCGTAATACATCTTAGGCTGTATCTTTTACTGCCTTAAATGTATTTTTCACACTAACCTCCTAGTCGTCACCGCTTTGCCGTGACCTATATTCCGCCGCCTGTTACGGTGGCACTTATTTTATTTTAATTCTTCTCTTAGGTACTCTGTTATTGTCTGCGCTGCCGCACTATGTGAAGGTATGCCCGGGTGATTGTTTGCGCCCGTCCACTCGTCCTTTAAATCAGGAAGCTGAAGGTACGACACGTTCTCATCACCAAAATCCTTCTTATACTTATTCATAGCGTCAAGTATATACGGCTCCATCGCCCTGCCAATCATGCCATAAAGCCATACAATATGTGCATCCGCATTATTTTTACGCAGCAAAACAAGAAAATTATACACTGCCTTCTCAAATCTTTCAAGTGACTTTGCCTCAAAGCTTCCGTCCGCATTGAGCTTCTGACGGAATTTTTCCCCTGTCTTTTCGTCCACCCATTCCTTATTCTGAAAAGCATAGGCATCATTGGTTCCTAAATTGACCAGCACCACGTCAGGTTTCCACGCCGTAAAATCGTTCCTGTCGCCCGCACCCGCATCAAGCTGTGCCCTTCCACACAACAGCCCACATACCTGCTCATAGTACAACGGAAGCACCCTTCTCGGGTCATTGTCCCAGCTTGAGCACACGCCCCAGCCACTCTGGGATATTATCCTGTAGTCGGCATTGAGCTCATCAGCCACCCTGAGGACATAGTGCCCGTTGGTTGAAAACATTGCTGAATTCCACTCGACAACTCCCCTCGCACCTGCCATGCCCTCGCCGGAGGTGATGCTGTCCCCGACAAATTCAAGCCTGTAAGGCTTCTTTTCAAGCGACATAAGCTGCCCGTCGGTATGCACCGCATTGATAAACAGTATTCCCGCCCTGTCCGCCATCATCGGCTGCACTTCCTTTAACACACGGATTTTTCTTCTGTTCTCAGGCTTCATATTGCGGTACACCGTGATGGTACTCCTGCCCTTTGCAAGAGAAGTCCTTATCATGGTAAAACCGTCGACCTCAATCCTTATCCACTGCTCATAGATATCATAGTCCGTCACAAAATCTATACTCAGCTCGCTTCCGTCCACGGTAAACTCTATGCCACTCCCCGTCCAGAAGAAAGCAGGTTCCTGTCGCCTGCCGGAACGCCCTAATATTCTAATATCACTCTCAACACCCGGAATGTATGTATTCATATCGCTGCCCCTTTCGCACATGATTGTTCTTATTCTAACAAATCCAACCGCCCGCTACAATACTTACAAGCATTATTCTGTCTGAAAATCTTAAATTTTTATAACCTTGCACTTTCACACGCTTATTGACTTGCGATTTTTTCAGGAAAATTATAGAATAGATATAATGCTCACATTCATAAGTACAAGATGATATTTTAATACAAAAAGCGCAGCTTTTTGTATGCAATAAGCGTAGCTTTTTGCATGTGATAAGCGCAGCTTTTGTATGCAATAAGCGCAGCTTTTGTATGCAATAAGCGTAGCTTTTTGCATGTGATAAGCGCAGCTTTTTGCATGTGATAATAGATGAAGTCTCTTGTATGTTAAGAAAAAAGAAAGGAACCCTGCCATGAACGACAACAAAGAATTTCTGGCAACCGAGCCTATAGGGAAGCTGCTTTTAAAGCTTGCCGTGCCGACCGTTGCCGCCCAGATGATTAATATGCTCTACAATATAGTGGACAGAATTTATATCGGTCATATCCCCGGAAGCGGTTCGCTCGCTCTTACGGGAGTCGGCGTGTGCATGCCGCTCATTATGATAATATCCGCTTTCGCTGCACTCGTCGGAAACGGCGGTGCACCGCGCGCGTCCATTCTCATGGGAAAGGGCGACCATGAAAAAGCCGAGAAAATTCTCGGAAACTGCTTTACAACACAGCTTATCATATCAGTGATACTCACGTTTGTAATGTATCTTTTTAACCGCCCGATGCTGCTCGCCTTCGGCGCAAGCGGGAACACAATAGAGTATGCCGTGAGCTACATGCGTATCTATGCCCTCGGAACATTATTTGTACAGCTCACGCTCGGAATGAATACCTTCATAACCGCGCAGGGCTTCGCCAAGGAAGGAATGTTGTCGGTGCTGATAGGCGCCGTTGTCAACATAGTGCTTGACCCGATATTCATATTCGCGCTCAACATGGGCGTTGCGGGCGCGGCTCTCGCTACAATCATATCCCAGGCATGCTCCTGCGTGTGGGTTTTATCATTTTTGTTCGGCCAAAAGACAAACCTACGCATAAGAAAGCAGAACTTTGCGCTCAGGGCTGACGTGATACTTCCATGCCTCGCGCTTGGTCTCTCACTCTTTATCATGCAGGCGAGCGAAAGCATTATCTCCGTATGCTTTAACTCATCACTCTTAAAATACGGCGGCGATATCGCAGTCGGAGCCATGACCATACTCACAAGCGTTATGCAGTTTGCAATGCTGCCGCTTCAGGGGCTCGGACAGGGCGCGCAGCCTATTATGAGCTACAACTACGGAGCCCAAAATGCCGACCGGGTTAAAAAAGCATTCTTTCTCCTGCTCAGGTCAAGCCTATGCTACTCAGTCGTTCTCTGGGTTTTCGTGATACTGTTTCCTCAGATTTTTGCCGGAATGTTCACCACAGACGTGCAGCTCATAGACTTCACCAAGACAGCACTCAGAATATACATGGCGGTCATGTTCATATTCGGAATACAGATTTCATGCCAGATGGCGTTCAATTCGCTCGGCAAGGCGGTCTCATCAATCATCGTAGCCGTCATGCGAAAGTTCGTCCTGCTTATTCCGCTCATCTACATCATGCCGCACATTTACACCGCAAACAAGGCACATGCTGTATACATGGCAGAGCCTGTCGCGGACGTCATCGCCGTGACTTTTACGGCAGTACTGTTCTCGTTCCAGTTTAAGAAGGCACTTAAGGAAATTTAGTTTAACATTTTTTATCATCATTCAAAACCTAAAACAGCAGATATGCCGCCCTCATAAAATGAACAGGCAACTATCTGCTGTTTTGTCAATCAACTATTCTATTAATATCTAATCACAATATCACTGCTTCGCAGCCATCACCAGTCGCTGTCCCAGTCGGAGTCATTGCTGTCCCAGTCGCCCCAGTCAAAGCTGTCCCAACTGTCATCATCGTCATCGTCATAATAATAATTGTTATCGCTGTCATTATCCCTCGTGTCGAGATAATACTGGTAATATGTGGTGTCATCAAAATCCCACGCATCCCCGTCATAATAGCCGTCGAGTGACGAATAATAATTACCCACATAGTAGTCGTCTACATAATCATAGGAATAATCAAAATCCTCGTCGACATACCAGTCATCGTATTCCTCGTCAAAATAATACCAGCTACTGTCAAGATAGTAGTACAAATCGTCCCACACCGAGCCATCATCGTATGTACGCTGGAACACATAATAGCCCTGTCCCGGTCTCCTTGCGCTGCCAGGCTTATCTGTCAAGGTATCGCGGACAATAATGGCTAATATTACAATAACTATCGCATACACCACCGTGTTATGCAAAGCAGAAGCAAATCTGTCCCTTGTTCTTCTCTTCTTTATCTCTTCCCTGTATTTTGTCTCGGCCTGCGTGGTCTGTGGAGATTTAAACTGCCTCTTGTTAAATTCCTCCTCCATCTTGTCAAAGAGTATCTGACACGCCTTCGCCTCATCATTGCCCCTGTAACGCTCCGCGGTGCTCCCGTCGCTCTTGTTCTTCGCGACAACCCACTCGCCGGTAAATCTGTCCTGATAGATATAGAACCACCTCGGCTCATGTCCCTTATCCTCACCGAGCGCAAATCTTATCGTATCAAGAGGAATATTGTGCTTTTGCACGAAATCCATGTACTCCTGTAACGAATTGACCTTCATATCTTCCCTTTCCCTTTCAGTGAATGTGCCCTCACAAATTGCTCGGTATCATTATAGCACTGTAATGTCAGATAAGCAATGTCAATCACACATTACCGCTTGCTTTGCTTTAATACCACTTACAGGCGGTAATATTTTATGAAAATTAACTCTTTTTTGATTATACAATGCTAATTTTACCGCCTGAAATCAAATCCAATAACTATAAGCGGTAAATATAAATGTCTCTTATCTCATTTAGCACAATTATTACCGCTTTTCTCCAAATGTCAGGCTTTTAAGCGGTAAATATCTTCGCAAATCTTAAGTTATTAAATTATTTTCACTGTTTCAACTTCCTGCCATTCGGGCAAGAGTACCACTTGCTCTAAAGTGCCAGAGCAACTACTGTACTCCCATCGTGGCTTATCTGCAATATATTAACGTGGCTTATCTCATGTGCCTTGCGGCACATTCGATATCCGGCTGTCGCCGGATAAAATAAAAAAAATAGTGCATA
>CAKRJT010000060.1 GCA_934351925.1 uncultured Lachnospiraceae bacterium | reverse complement strand
GGAATACAGTCTGTACTACCAGCTCCATACCGGAAAGACGCTCAATATAACCTACGAGCGCGATGGCGTGAAGTATGAGACGAAGGTTGTCCCTGAGTACATTGAGGAGGATGTCTACCAGCTCGGTGTATATCTTGGTGAAAATGCTGTTATTTCGGGACTTACAGAGACAGGTGCGGCTGCACTTGCCGGCTTTAAGACGAATGACCAGATTATTCAGGTGAACGGTGTCGCCGTAAAGACGACCGACGAGGCAATTTCCGCAATAAGAGGCTGCGGCGGAGGTAAGATAAATGTGGCGGTGTTCCGCGACGGAGAGGTTGTCGACCTCACGGTTACGCCGGTGCTCGCACACAATGCATATTATCAGACGGGGATGTCGTTTTCGGCTGCGAGGGTGAAGGTAAACCCGATACAGACGCTCAGATACAGCGTGATAGAGGTAAAATACTGGATAAACACAGTTTTTGAGAGCCTTAAAATGCTCGTTACGGGAAAGGTTACGAAGGACGATGTGGCGGGACCTGTCGGAATTGTGTCCGCAATCAGCAATGTGGTAGAGCAGAGCAAGCCGGACGGAGTGTTTTATGTCCTTCTAAATCTTGCCAACTGGATAGTTATGATAAGCGCCAATCTCGGCGTTATGAATCTGCTTCCGATTCCTGCACTTGACGGCGGACGGCTTTTGTTCCTGCTTATCGAGGCGGTAAGGGGCAAGCCGATTGACCAGAAGAAGGAGGGCATGGTGCACCTTATAGGTATGGCGCTGCTCATGCTTCTCATGTTCTTTATACTGTTTAACGATATTTCCAAGCTGTTTTAGCCGGCTTGACTTTGCAAGTTGATATGGAGGACTTATGAAGGGCTTTGACAATTCAATTCAGAGAAAAAATACGAGGGTTGTAAATGTAGGAGGAGTGCTTATCGGAGGGAACAATCCGATTGCAATTCAGTCCATGACTAACACAAAGACGGAGGATGTGGATGCCACGGTCGAGCAGATAGCAAGGCTTGAGGCAGCAGGCTGTGAGATTATAAGATGTGCTGTCCCGACAATGGAGGCAGCGCAGGCTATAGGTCAGATTAAAAAGAGAGTTCACATACCTGTGGTTGCGGATATTCATTTTGACTATCGTCTTGCCATCGCGGCGATGGAGAACGGGGTCGATAAAATCCGCATAAATCCGGGAAATATCGGAAGCCTTGAAAGGATAAAGGCAGTTGTTGATGTGGCGAAGGAGAGGAATATTCCTATCCGCGTCGGTGTAAACTCGGGCTCGCTTGAGAGAAACCTCGTTGAAAAATACGGCGGTGTCACCGCTTGCGGCATTGTCGAGAGTGCTCTTGACAAGGTGAGGATAATTGAGGCTATGGACTATGACAATCTTGTAATAAGCATCAAGTCCTCAAATGTCATGATGTGCGTCAAGGCGCATGAGCTTATCTCCGCAAAGACCGATTATCCTCTTCATGTAGGCATAACCGAGTCGGGAACCGTGCTGACTGGGAGTATCAAGTCCGCAGTCGGGCTGGGGCTTATACTCGGACAGGGAATTGGCGATACGATAAGGGTGTCGCTCACAGGTGACCCGGTGGAGGAGATAAGGGCGGCAAAGACCATACTCAAGACGCTTGGCATAAGACAGAGTGGGATAGAGATTGTCTCATGCCCTACCTGCGGAAGAACGAGCATAGACCTAATCGGGCTGGCACAGAAGGTGGAGAAGCTTGCCGCTGATTATGAGGATTTAAACCTTAAGCTTGCTGTCATGGGCTGTGTGGTAAACGGTCCGGGTGAGGCTAAGGAGGCTGACCTTGGAGTGGCAGGCGGCAAGGGAGAAGGCGTGCTCATAAAGAAGGGCGAGGTCATAAGGAAGATGCCGGAGGCGGAGCTTTTGGACGCGCTGAGGTATGAGCTTGACCATTGGAAGGAACAGTGAGAGATAGATGAAGCTATTTGATGCATTTCCTACACTTGAATTTAATGAAGATACGATGGATATTTTGGCTGATGTTGAGGTGCTTAAGGTTGCAACCAACTCAGCCAAAACCCGGCTTAGGGTATATATTTTGTCAAAAAGACTGATACCAAAGACTACGATTTTTGCGCTTGAAGGCGGATTTAGGAAACAGCTTCCTCCATTTAAGACGATGGATATACATGTCGTTGAGAAGTACGAGCTGTCGAGCCAGTACACTCAGGAGAAGCTGTGGGGAATATACCGGGAGAGTATTCTCGACGAGCTCAAGGAAGAGAGCATATTTGACTACGATCTCCTTAAAAAAGCCAAGGTGCGCTTCACGGCTGAGGACAGAATGGAACTTACGGTGGCTGACGGAACCATCGCGAGGGACAGGGTGAAGGGGCTGTTAGAGTACCTTCATATGGTATTCTTTGACCGCTGCGGTTTTGAGATAGGCTTTGACGTGATATACAAAGAGGTTAAGCACGAGGCGAAGGATACGCCGGTTATACACATGCAGGCGCAGGGCAGTGACGGGAATGATGAGGGTGAGACGGCACCTGAAGAGTCTGTTAAGGCTGACGCTGTCCCTAAAAACGGCGATGCCGCTGCAAAGCAGGAGAGTGTTCAGGGTGGAAAGACTGTTGCGGGCAGACTGAGAACCGACGTAAAATATTCGGACAAAAAGGGAACGGGGGCAAAGGACGATGCAAAGAGCTTCCGTTCCGTGAAGATGTCGGGAAATCCCGATGTCATATACGGCAAGGATTTTGACGATGAGGCGATTGAGCTTGCCACGATAACGCACGAGATAGGAGAGGGTGTTGTCAGAGGCAGGATAAGGGGCGTTGAGATTAAGGAGCTTCGGACGGGCAAGCAGCTTATGACATTCACCATCACGGATTTTACGGATTCCATGTCGGTCAAGATTTTCCTTAATTCCAAGGAAAATCTCGATGAAATCAAGGACGATGTAAAGGACGGTGCATTTGTAAAAATCAAGGGTGTTATCGCGATGGACAGTTGGAGCAAGGAGATTGCCGTCAGCTCGGTGCGCGGCATAAAAAAGATACCTGATTTTACCACAAAGCGGATGGACAACTCGCAGGTAAAGAGGGTTGAGCTTCACTGCCACACGAAGATGAGCGATATGGACGGAGTGTCGGAGGTGTCCGACATCATAAAGCAGGCAGCAAAGTGGGGCATGCCTGCCATCGCCATCACGGATCACGGTGTGTGTCAGGCGTTCCCTGATGCGAACCACACGGTTGAGAAGCTCAAGGATTTCAAGGTGATATATGGTGTCGAGGCTTATCTTGTCGATGATCTGAAGGCACTTATCGAGCAGCCGGCGGGTCAGACCTTTGACGATACATACGTCGTGTTTGACCTTGAGACGACGGGCTTTTCCTCAGAGCATGACAGGATTATAGAGATCGGTGCCGTGAAATATCAGAACAGAAAGCGCGTTGACAGCTTTTCGTGTTTCGTAAATCCCGAAATTCCGATACCGTTCAGGATTGAGAAACTGACCGGAATAAATGATTCCATGGTGGTTGATGCACAGACCATAGAGGAGGTTCTTCCACGGTTTATAGATTTCTGTGAGGGCGCGGTGCTCGTGGCGCACAATGCTGACTTTGACTCGGGCTTTATAAAGACCAAGGCAAAACAGGTATTAGGGCTTGACAAGGAGTACACTGTAGTTGATACGGTTGCGCTCGCAAGAGCGCTGCTGCCGCAGCTTAACAGGTACAAGCTCGACACAGTAGCCAAGGCGGTGGGGGTGTCGCTTGAGAACCATCACCGCGCGGTCGACGATGCGGAGTGCTGTGCAGGTATATTTTTGAAGTTTATGACCATGATGGAGGAGCGCGGCATCTGTAATCTCGATGAGGTCGAGAATCTTGCCGACGAGCGCGAGAATATCGTAAAGAAGCTCCCGTCATACCATGCAATTATCCTCGCAAAAAATGATGTGGGAAGAACTAATCTTTACAGGCTCACATCTATGGCGCACTTAAAGTATTTCAGCAGGAGGCCCAGAATCCCAAAGAGCGAGCTTTTAAAGCACCGGGAAGGACTTATACTTGGTTCGGCGTGCGAGGCGGGAGAGCTCTACCGCGCCATACTGGACAATAAATCGGATCAGGATATCGCAAGGCTCGTGGAGTTCTACGATTACCTTGAGATACAGCCGCTCGGCAACAATCAGTTTATGATTGATTCTGAGGATATATGGGTTTCATCGAAGGAAGATTTAATAAATATCAATAAAAGGATAGCTGCGCTTGGAGAGCAGTTTGGAAAGCCTGTTGTCGCCACCTGTGACGTGCACTTTTTAAATCCTGAGGACGAGGTCTACAGAAGGATAATCATGGCAGGACAGGGCTTTGACGATGCGGACAAGCAGGCTCCGCTATATCTTAGAACGACAGAGGAAATGCTTGACGAATTTCAGTATCTCGGAAGTGACAAGGCATACGAGGTTGTCGTTGAGAACACGAACATGATTGCCGATATGTGCGAGAAGATATCTCCGGTGCGCCCGGACAAATGTCCGCCTGTAATCGAGAACTCTGATGAGACTCTTAGGAAAATATGCTATACGACGGCGCATGAGATGTATGGCGAGGAGCTTCCTGAGATTGTAAAGGAGAGACTTGACAGGGAGCTCAACTCCATAATCAGCAACGGCTACTCGGTTATGTACATCATCGCACAGAAGCTCGTGTGGAAATCGAATGAGGACGGCTATCTGGTTGGCTCGAGAGGCTCCGTAGGCTCATCGTTTGCCGCGACCATGGCGGGAATAACGGAGGTCAATCCTCTGCCGCCGCATTACCTGTGCATGAATGGTGACTGCCATTACTATGATTTTGACTCTGAGGAAGTGAAGAAATTTTCAGGCGGCGCTGGCTGTGACATGCCTGACAGGATATGCCCGAAGTGTGGAAAGCCGCTGACAAAGCAGGGCTTTGATATTCCGTTTGAGACCTTCCTCGGATTTAAGGGCAACAAGGAGCCGGATATCGACCTCAACTTCTCGGGTGAGTACCAGTCGAAAGCACATTCGTACACAGAGGTTATTTTCGGAAAGGGACAGACCTTCAAGGCGGGAACGGTTGGCACCGTCGCCGATAAGACGGCTTACGGCTATGTACGCAAGTATTTTGAGGAGCGCGGTGTCACCAAACGTGACAGTGAGATAGTCCGCATATCGGAGGGCTGTACGGGCATCAGACGTTCTACGGGACAGCACCCGGGCGGAATCATAGTCCTTCCGATAGGTGAGGAAATTCACACCTTCACACCGATACAGCATCCTGCAAACGATATGACAACGAACATTATCACGACACATTTCGATTATCACAGTATCGACCACAACCTTTTAAAGCTCGATATTCTCGGACATGATGATCCTACGATGATCAGAATGTTACAGGATTTGACGGGTATAGACCCTAAGACCATACCGCTTGACTCGCCGGAGGTTATGAGCCTTTTTAAGGATACCTCTGCGCTTGGCATCACTCCGGAGGATATAGGCGGGACGAAGCTCGGTGCGCTCGGAATACCTGAGTTTGGTACCGACTTTGCCATGCAGATGGTTATTGACGCGAAGCCTACCTGCTTTGCGGATCTAGTGCGTATATCAGGACTTTCACATGGTACGGATGTGTGGCTCGGAAACGCCCAGACACTTATTATGAGCGGCGTTGCCACGATTTCGACTGCCATATGTTGTCGAGATGATATTATGATATATCTCATCGGAAAGGGCATGGACAAGGAGCTCTCCTTCACCATAATGGAGAGTGTAAGAAAGGGAAAGGGGCTTAAGGATGGCTGGCCTGAACAGATGCTCGCACACGGAGTACCTCAGTGGTATATCGACTCCTGTCTCAAGATTAAGTACATGTTCCCTAAGGCACATGCCGCCGCGTATGTTATGATGGCGTGGAGAATAGCGTACTGCAAGGTGTTTTATCCGCTTGCCTACTATGCTGCTTATTTCAGTATAAGGGCAACCGCTTTCTCATACGAGCTCATGTGTATGGGAAAGGATAAGCTTGACTACTACATTGCCGATTACAAGAAGAGAAGTGACAGTCTCTCAAAAAAGGAGGAGGATACCCTCAAGGATATGCGTCTCGTGCAGGAGATGTATGCGAGGGGGCTTGAGTTCCTGCCTATTGACCTGTACAAGTCACATTCAAGAAATTTCCAGATAGTCGACGGAAAGCTACTGCCGCCGTTCAATTCCATAGACGGACTTGGCGACGTTGCGGCGGAGCTTATAATGAATGCGGCAGAGCAGGGAGCGTTCCTCTCAAGGGACGATTTCCAGACGAGAACGAAGGCGTCAAAGACGGTCGTGGCTTTGCTTGGCGACCTTGGCATACTCGGCGATCTGCCGGAGAGTAACCAGCTTTCGTTGTTTGACGGGCTGCTGATGGCATGACCAACAGTGAATAACTGATGGGGCAGTTTTTTTAATTAAGTGCATGGATTGCCGGACACGGTTTCCGTGTCCCATATGTGGGACACGGAAGGCGGATATCCGCCTATAAAATGTCTGAAAATAATATAAAATATATACAAATTGAACAACTTAAATAAAACACAAAAAAAAGCTTGCAATTTTGCCGAATCTAGTATATAGTATAGAAGTGTTCGATGCGGCTGATTGCTTAGGCGGTCGCTGAAAGAATAGAAATATATGGCTCGATGGTCAAGCGGTTAAGACGCCGCCCTCTCACGGCGGAAACCGGGGTTCGATTCCCCGTCG
>CAKRJT010000059.1 GCA_934351925.1 uncultured Lachnospiraceae bacterium | reverse complement strand
TATGGGGTCTTAGCTCAGCTGGGAGAGCATCTGCCTTACAAGCAGAGGGTCATAGGTTCGAGCCCTATAGGCCCCATACTTTTTAACTTAATATGGCGAGGTAGCTCAGTTGGCTAGAGCACATGGTTCATACCCATGGTGTCGGGAGTTCGAATCTCTTCCTCGCTACTTTGATTGAAGCCGTGAATTGTGTTCATTGGCTTTTTGTTTTATCCGAAACAGTGTTTGATGTGCAGTAAAACATCTGGAATTGAATATACAATATAAAATTTTCAAAAAGTATAAAAAATTCTTGACATTTACCCATTTAGGTGTTATTTTATTAAAGCAAGTTAACACATGGTTGGTTGTGAACCTCATATCCGACTGTGGAATATATTGATATGGCGAGATAGCTCAGTTGGCTAGAGCACATGGTTCATACCCATGGTGTCGGGAGTTCGAATCTCTTTCTCGCTACTGATTAAGAACCGGAGTGATTCCGGTTCTTTTGTTTTACATAAAAAATTGATATAGCTATAACGCTATGGTATGATGTTGAGGTCAAAAGGTATTTTGAACTCAATGATATTGAATTGCTCCGCACTGCGTGCTCCCACAATTCTCAAAAACATTCGTAATTCGCACATTTTTACTTGAGTTTAATGACTTTTTGGAAGCTTGGAATTGCCGTGGAACTGCAAAATGCGGTGTATAACCGCCCGGTAACAGGTTCCTTGTTTAATGATTACCGCTTGAAAGTTTGATATATATTATCAGGCGGTAATATATAACTGAAATACAGAAAAATAGAATATATTTTACTGCTGCTGTGTGAAAGAAGCCCAGTCAGGCGGTAAGAGTGCACAGCTTCACAACTTATTTAAGAAAAGAGGTCAATTATGATAAAACTTCCTGCAATTTTCAGTGACAATATGGTGCTTCAGCGGAGGGCACATGTGTGTATATGGGGCGAGGCGGATAACACAGAGCATGTTGAGGTGTCCATAGCGGGGCAGACGGTGACGGCGCATGTTCATGGCGGACGTTTTGAGGTAAAGCTAAATCCCATGGAGGCGGGCGGACCGTTTACGCTGTGCGTCAGGGCGGCGGACGGTGCGTTGACGTTTGAGAATGTTCTTGTCGGTGAGGTGTGGCTTGCGGGTGGGCAGTCGAACATGGAGCTGGAGCTTCAAAACAGCGATAACGGCAAGGAGGTTGTGGCGCATACGCAGGACGACCTGCTGAGGTTTTATTACACTCCGAAGGTGAGCTACATATGCGATGAGCTGTTTAAGGCGGAGCTGGAGAGCTGCTGGCAGAAGTGCGGACCGGGAACTACGGCGGCGTGGTCTGCGGTGGCATACTATTGGGCTGTGAGAATGAGAAGGGAGCTTGATGTCCCGGTTGGAATAGTCGGCTGTAACTGGGGCGGAACCTACGCGCATAACTGGGTGAGCCGCGAGAGCCTTCTCGCACATGAGCAGACGGCACACTTTGTGCGCGAGTACGAGGACATGGCTGCACATCAGGATTTTGACGAGTATCTCAGGGAGCTTGAGGAGTACAGGGAGTACTACAAGGAGTGGGTCAAGCGTGTTGACGCCTGCTACGCCGAAAATCCGGATATCGAGTGGGCGAAGGTGTTGGAAATCTGTGGTGAGAACCGCTGGCCGGGACCATCGGGACCGAGATTTGAGTACAGACCTTGCGGGCTTTACGACAGCATGATAAAAAGGATTGCCCCGTACACCATAAAGGGCGCTCTCTATTATCAGGGCGAGAACGATGAGAATAATAATGAGATATACGATGTACTGCTTGAAAATCTCATCACGGAGTGGAGACTGCTCTGGAGCGATGATGAGCTGGCATTTGCCATCGTCCAGCTTCCTGTGCATGACCCCGACACGGAAAAGACGGGACATGGCTGGGGCGGCATAAGACATGCCCAGGACAAAATATGCCGCACGATAAAGAACACATCGCTCACGGTCATAACGGACTGCGGAAACAGGAAGAACATTCATCCGACAGACAAGCGGACGGTGGGTGAGAGGCTTGCAGAGAATACCTTGAAGGATATTTACGGGCTTTCGGGGCATAATGGCAATGGGGCAGTGCTCTCCGGCTATGAGCTTATAAGCCGCGATGGGAAAGCGGGAATACTTCTTCACTTTGACGGCGCGGAGAAAGGCTTTTACAGAAAGAAGTCCGACTGCGAGGGGGCGGCAAAAGAAGAAGAACTCATAAAAATAGAAGCATTAAAGAATGACAGTGATACAGATGGAATAAATGATGAGAATGTAAGCGCGGAATATAAGAAAAACGTAATCGCAGAATATGAGCCGGCCACGGGCTTTGAGATTGGAGCACTTGCCGCTGACGGCCGGCTGCGCTGGTATACGGCGCAGGCAGAGGTTCTCGGAAGTGACATATTCATATATAATACTGAAGCTGAGGAGCCTGTCAGAGCCCGATACGGAAATGACAATTATTTCAGACCGATTTTTCTTGACAAAGAGGGCAGACCGATTGTACCATTTTGGATATAACGTGTTTGGAGGTTTACCATGAGAGTTGGAATGGGATATGATGTTCATAGATTGGTTCCTGACAGGGAGCTGATTATCGGGGGTGTGAAAATTCCTTACGAGAAGGGGCTTTTGGGGCACTCAGACGCAGATGTGCTTCTTCATGCGATTATGGACGCGCTGCTCGGCGCGGCTGCGCTTGGGGATATAGGAAAGCATTTTCCGGACACCGACCCGGAGTACAAGGGCGCTGACAGCCTTATGCTTCTTAGAAAGGTCGGCGAGCTGCTATCCGAGGAAGGCTATGTGATAGAGAACATCGACAGCACTATTATCGCGCAGAAGCCGAAGATGGCACCGCATATCGAGCAGATGAGAAAGAACATTGCGGACACTCTTGGGCTTGATATAAGCCGCGTGAACGTCAAGGCAACCACAGAGGAGGGGCTTGGCTTTACCGGAACGGGTGAAGGAATTTCTTCGCAGGCGGTGGCGCTTATAATGTCGGTCGAGAACTATATCTATGACAATATTGCGAGGGGGCAGTTCATATCAAGCGATGCACCTTCGGGAAAAGCGGGAGGCTGCGCGGGCTGCAGCGGCTGCGCCAGAAGATAAAAAATCATTGACAAAATGGTTCCCGGTGCATATTCTAATAATATTAATATATGTAAATGCATAGACGGAAAAGAGTAGACAGAAAGCCGTTGTCACAGAGAGAAGAACTCATCACATTGTGGTGAAGCTGGAAGTTCTTTACACGGATTTGGCGAAGTGCGTTCCTGAGCATGGCGGGGGAAGGAAGTATCCTGTCACGGCTGACACCGTTAACAGTCGACGAGATAGGAGAAGATTATTTTGAAAATATCTTCCTTCTAAGTAGAGTGGAACCGCGATAACCTTGCCTCTATAGTTTTTATGGAGGCAGGGTTTTTATTTTACATAACATATAAAAAGGAGAGACTCATGTTTGAAATCATTAAACAGGAGATTGCGATAATACGCGACAGGGATCCTGCAATAAAGTCGGATATGGAGGTCTTTTTGTACCCGTCGTTCAAGGCGATTTTAAAATACAGGAAGGCGCATAAACTCTATGAGAAAAAGCATTATTTCCGCGCACGTCTTATATCACAGAGGACTGCGAGAAAGACGGGGATAGAAATTCACCCGGGTGCTTCGATAGGAAAAGGACTTTTTATAGATCACGGACATGGAGTTGTCATAGGTGAAACCGCTATAATAGGCGACAATGTAACACTCTATCAGGGGGTGACACTTGGAGGTACCGGAAAGCAGAAGGGCAAGAGACACCCGACGCTCGAGGACAATGTGATGGTCGGCTGTGGCGCGAAGGTGCTCGGCGACATAACCATAGGTGCCAATTCAATGATAGGTGCGGGATCGGTTGTGCTTAACGATGTGCCGCCTAATTCAACAGTGGTCGGCGTTCCGGGGCGCGTCGTAAAGCGGGACAATGTGAAGATACCGAGTGCGGAGCTTGACCAGGTGCATCTGCCTGACCCTGTAATGAACGATATACAGCAGTTGAAAGAGACGGTCGCAAGACTGGTAAAACAAATGGAGGAATAGATTACAATGGAAAACAGAATTCGTTTTTTTAACACACTGACAAGAAATGTTGAGCTGTTTGTCCCGAACGAGGACGGAAAGGTTAAGATGTACACCTGTGGACCTACGGTGTACCACTATGCACACATCGGAAATCTCAGAAGCTATATAATGGAAGATATCCTCGAGAAAACGCTCCGCTATGTGGGCTACGATGTAAAAAGGGTTATGAATATAACTGATGTCGGACATCTCTCAAGCGATGCCGACACGGGCGAGGATAAGATGCTTAAGGGTGCTAAGAGAGAGCACAAGACGGTCATGGAGATTGCTAAGTTCTACACGGACGCATTTTTATCTGACTGCAGCAAGTTAAATATCCGCATACCTGATGTCGTTGAGCCTGCAACCAACTGTATACCTGAGTTCATCAACATGGTGAGCGTGCTTCTTGAAAAAGGATATGCTTATATTGCGGGTGAGAATGTATATTTTGATACCTCGAAGCTCAAGGACTACTATGTGTTCTCAAGCCAGAGCGAGAAGGAACTTATGGTCGGAGTGCGTGACGACGTCAGCGAGGATACCAACAAGAGAAATAAGGCGGATTTCGTTCTCTGGTTTACCAAGTCGAAGTTCGATAATCAGGAGCTTAAGTGGGATAGCCCTTGGGGCGTAGGTTATCCGGGATGGCATATTGAATGTTCCTGCATCAGCATGAAGCACCTCGGTGAGTACATGGATATCCACTGCGGCGGTGTGGACAATATCTTCCCGCACCACACCAACGAGATTGCACAGAGCGAGTCCTACCTCGGGCACAAGTGGTGCAACTATTGGTTCCACGTTCATCACCTCAACGACAAGACAGGAAAGATGAGCAAGTCGACGGGAAATATCCTCACAGTTTCAGTGCTTGAGGAGAAGGGCTATGACCCGCTTGTATACAGAATGTTCTGCCTGCAGTCACATTACCGCAAGCCTCTTGAGTTCTCCTACGAGATTATGGACAATGTGGCAGCAGCTTACAATAAGCTTGTGAAGAAAATCGGAACTCTTAAGGATGAGGGAGAGTTTGACAAGGAGGCATTTGATAAGTTCAGAGAGAACTTTATCGACGCTCTTGCAAACGATATCAACACCTCAAGCGCCCTCACGGTCGTGTACGATGTACTTAGAGCCGGCTGCAACGATAAGACGAAGCTTGAACTCATAAAGAGCTTTGACGAGGTGCTCTCACTCAACCTCACAAGGGAGTGCGGGAAGGCAGATGCCGCGGATGATGTGGACGACGAGCTCACACAGTTCGTTCTCGCGAAGATTGAGGAGCGAAGGGCTGCCAAGAAAGCGAAGGATTTTGCCAAGGCTGACGCAATCCGCGGGGAGCTGCTCTCAAAGGGCATCGTGATAAAGGACACCAGAGAAGGAACGGTTTGGGAGAGGGCATAATGGACAAAATAATCCGTGAAGTATTTGAGCTAAAGGACGTGGCTGCTGACAGCTATTCGCCGCTCACACTCGCATATATAGGGGACTGCGTGTACGAGCTGACCATAAGGACACTCCTCGTAAATAAGGGAAATGCTCCTGTCAACAAGCTCAACAAAAAAGCGAGTGACCTCGCCAAGGCACCGACCCAGTCAAAGATGGTAAATATGCTTGTGGAAGCAGAGCTCCTCACCGAGGAGGAGCTTGCCGTATACAAGAGAGGGCGCAATGCGAAATCCTTTTCCACAGCCAAGAACGCGACGGTAAGCGACTACCGCCGCGCCACAGGCTTCGAAGCCCTCATGGGCTGGCTCTACCTCAAAGGCGAAAGTAAGCGCGCCCTCGAGATAATCAAGCTCGCATTTGATAAACTGGAATTAATCAAATAACAATTTAAAATAATTAAATTACTACTTAAATAAATAATTAATTGATTAATTAATTACTAGCTATATACTGAAATTATATAAAAAATGTAATGGCAAACTTGAATCAGATACTGAACAGTTGGGTAATTTTACTATATTGCAAGTCAGGTGCTTTTTGCTCGCCGGCGTTTGGCGGCTGTATTTTAGCCGCCTATGCGCCGTTGCGTAGCAAAACGCAGCGAAAGCGTGCCTGACGGCAATATAGCAAAATTACACAACGTCCGTTATAAATGAAAGGAGCACAACTTGAGATACGAAGAATACACGATAGAGGGCCGCAATGCGGTCATAGAGGCGTTCCGCTCGGGAAAGACCATAGACAAGCTCTATGTGCTTGACGGCTGTCAGGACGGACCGATTAAGACGATAGTGCGCGAGGCTAAGAAGGGTGACACGATTATTAATTTTGTCACAAAGGAAAGACTTGACGAGATGAGCCGGACAGGGCATCATCAGGGGGCGATTGCCAAGGCGGCAGCTTATGAGTATGCGGAGGTTTCGGATATTTTAGACGCAGCCAAGGCTAAGGGGGAGCCGCCGTTTATACTTCTGCTTGACGGCATCGAGGACCCTCACAATCTCGGCGCAATCATAAGAACAGCAAACCTTGCGGGCGCACACGGGGTAATCATACCTAAACACCGCGCCGTGGGACTTACCGCGGTCGTTGCAAAGACCAGCGCAGGTGCAATTAATTACACACCTGTGGCAAAAGTGACCAATCTGGCAGTTACCATCGCTGAACTCAAGAAGGAGGGCATGTGGTTTGTCTGTGCAGACATGGGAGGAGAACTTATGTATAGGCAGAACCTCACGGGGCCTATCGGACTTGTCATCGGAAATGAGGGCGAGGGTGTGAGCCGTCTCATAAAGGAAAAGTGCGATTTCATTACTTCTATTCCCATGAAGGGCGATATCGATTCACTCAACGCATCGGTTGCGGCAGGCGTGCTCTCCTATGAGATTGTTCGTCAGAGAATGATGGGTAAGTAGGATATACTGTGCCTGAAATCTGAAATGGAGATTTTGTCAGATGGAAAAAAAGAACTATAGGGAATATTCTGACGAGCTGCTCGTGAAAATGGCGAGGGAGGGAGACGAGAGGGCGGAGGACTTTCTTCTGAAAAAATATAAGGACTTTGTCCGCTCCAAGGCGAGAGCCTACTTCCTTGTCGGCGGCGACAGCGATGACCTGATACAGGAGGGAATGATAGGACTCTACAACGCGATAGGGCATTACGATGAGAGCAAGACATCCTCGTTTATGACCTACGCCGCAATCTGTATAAACAATAAACTTATCTCGGCGGTGTCAGCCGACAGCAGAAAGAAGAACGCGCCGTTAAACGGCTACGTCTCGATATACAGCATGATAACCGATGAGACGGGCGAGGAGGCATCGCTCTCGGACGTGCTGCCCGATACGGAGAACATCAATCCCGAAGCCATAATATTAAACGAGGAGCAGGAGAAGCTTGCCGTGAACCGAATGCTTGGGAAACTCAGCAGGCTTGAACAGGAGATTTTGTCGTACTATCTCGAGGGTATGAGCTACTCGGAGATTGCACAGCTCATAGGCAGACCGGAGAAGTCCGTGGACAATGCCATCCAGAGGATAAAGGGCAAGATGAGCCGCTTTAATGGCGGCGCACCGGAGAAGGTTTGAAAGTAAAACTTTTAAAATATTTAGGTTTAAAATATTTATTGTAAAGAGATTTTAAATAAGTCCTTGACAAAGGTGAAGTATTTTGCTATCATTTGATTTCGGGTGATGCAGATGCATCTGCCCGTTCATGTTGCTACTATGGCTCAGTCGGTAGAGCGTCGCCTTGGTAAGGCGGAGGTCACGGGTTCGAT
>CAKRJT010000058.1 GCA_934351925.1 uncultured Lachnospiraceae bacterium | reverse complement strand
GACAAATCAAAATCTATCTCTGAAACCCACATATTTTATGCCGAGAAAAGCATTACACCAACTACTCCGAAAATATTTTTGAAAGGAAGATGCATTTATGGAAACGAATTTTGACTATTTACTTGAAAAAGAAGAATATGCAAGTTTTGCTGAGCAGGCTGTGGAAGCAGAGAAGAGTATAGCAATTTCGCCGGCTACCTGTGCGATTCTTTCCAGACGAGCGTTGGAATTAGCGGTAAGATTCGTATTTTCTTATGATGCAGAACTTTCGTTGCCATATCAGGATAACGTGTCCAGTCTTATCCATGAGCCTACGTTCAGGAGAATAATCGAACCAAGATTATTTCCAATGCTTAAATATACCATTCATCTTGGAAATGTCGCTGTTCATACCAACAGTAAGATTAAGAGGGACGAAGCGGTAATTGCGCTAAGGGATTTATTTGAGTTCTGTGATTGGATTGATTATTCTTATTCCAAGGAATATTCGGAGAAAGTATATGATGAATCTGTTCTTGCGAGCGGTGACGAGAGACGCGTAAAGGCAGATGAACTTAGGCAGTTATATGAGAGCCTGAGCTGTAAAGATGAGAAGCTTGAGAATGTTCTGAAAGAAAATGAAGAGCTGCGTAAGCAGATGGCTGCTCTGAGGAGCCGTAATGTCCAGACCAGAGAGTTCCATGTAGATACGCTGAGCGAAGCGCAGACCCGAAAGAAATATATAGATGTCGCACTTAAAGAGGCTGGTTGGACTATAGGAAGCAATGTAACTGAGGAAGAGCCGGTTACAGGAATGCCTAATGCCACCGGTACAGGATATGTGGACTATGTTCTGTGGGGAAGAGATAATTTGCCGTTAGCTGTTGTTGAGGCAAAAAAAGCTTCTGTGGACGCAATGACCGGAAGCCAGCAGGCGAAGCTCTACGCAGATTGTTTACAAAATAAATATGGTAGACGTCCACTTATCTTTACAACCAACGGGTTTGAGTTCTTCTACACAAATGATTTCATGGGGTATCCGCGGCGTGAGGTATCAGGTTTTTTTACCCAGGAAGAATTGCAGCTTGAGATGGACGGTCGGAAACAGCGTATTCCATTGGAAAAAATTCAGATAAAGGATGAGATAACCAATAGACCGTATCAGAAAGAAGCTGTAACGGCAGTCTGTGATGCGATAATGAACAAACATCGTAAAATGCTTATTGTGCAGGCAACAGGTTCAGGAAAGACGAGAGTCAGCATAAGCATTGTTGATGTGCTGAGACGTCATAATTATGTGAAAAATATACTGTTTTTAGCCGACAGGACTGCACTTGTAAAGCAGGCTAAGAATAATTACGCTAATTTACTTCCAGATTTATCATGCTGCAATCTCTTGGATAGCAAGGATGACCCGGAAGCATGTAGGATGATTTTTTCAACCTATCCTACCATGATGAATGCGATAGATGAGAAGAAAAATAAGTATGGTGAGAGATTATTTACTCCGGGACATTTTCAGCTCATAATATGCGATGAGGCACATAGAAGCATTTATAAAAAGTATCAGGAGATATTTGAATATTTTGATGCGATGTTACTTGGAATGACGGCTACACCTAAGGATGGGATTGATAGGAATACATACAGTATCTTTGACTTAGAGCGCGGTGTGCCGACTTTTGCTTATGAATTTAATAAGGCAGTAGAGGAAGGATATCTGGTAAATTATTCTACTTTAGAATATAAGACAAAGATAATGGAGGATGGTATTCATTATAATGACCTGTCGGATGAGGAGAAGGAACAATACGAAGAGACATTTGATGGTGATGATATGGTTGGCGAAGATATATCTAATTCTGCCATTAACACATGGCTTTTCAATGCTGATACCATAGACAAGGTGTTGATAGAGCTTATGGAAAAAGGCTTAAAGGTTGAAGGCGGGGACAAGCTTGGCAAAACAATTATATTTGCAAAGAACAGCCTTCATGCGCGAGCTATTGTCGACAGATTTTATAAGCTTTTTCCAGAGTGTGGCGGAGATTTTATTAAGCAGATTGACTACAGCATAAAGTTTAGCGATACGCTCATTGATGATTTCAGTACTAAGGATAAAATGCCACAGATTGCCGTGTCCGTTGATATGCTGGATACCGGCATAGATATTCCGGAAATATTGAATCTTGTTTTCTTCAAAAAGGTGCGCAGTTATGCGAAGTGCTGGCAGATGATTGGCAGAGGAACAAGACTTTGCCCTAATCTTTTGGGTGAAGGCTTGGATAAGGAACGATTCCTCATATTTGATTTTTGTAATAATTTTGAATATTTCCGCCTTAATAAGAACGGTTCAGAGAGTGGAGTTGCAGAGTCTCTAAGTGAGAAAATATATAACACCAAGGCTCAGATTGCAAGGGAACTTCAAGCTCCTGTATATGCAACAGATGAGGCTTATGCAGCCTACAGAATGGATTTAGTCGACCAGTTGCATGATGCGGTTGTTGAGCTTAATGATGATAGCTTTATGGTAAAGAGGCATCTGCGATATGTGGAAAATTTCAGAGCTTTACCATCATGGAATACCCTTGAGACAATTGAGATTTCCAATATTAAAGAGCATATTGCACCGCTTATAAAACCTAAGAATGAAGATGAATTAGCGAGAAGATTTGATTATCTTATATACAGCATTGACCTTGGCATGTTGCAGAGCAAAAATGTGCAAAGTCCTATTAATATTGTGGTTCAGACCGCTGAACAATTATCGGCTAAATATTTAGTTCCGGAGGTAAAAAAGCAGAGAGATATTATTGAAAAGGTTCAGACAACCGATTTCTGGGACGGAGCCGATATAATAGAGCTTGAGACAGTGAGAACAGCGATGAGGAGCCTGCTTCAATATTTAGATAAATTCGGTGAGAGAAAAATATATTATTCTAATTTTACAGATACCATTATCAGTGCGGAAGAAGGAGAGCCGATATATGGCGGAAATGATTTAAAGAATTACCGGAAAAAGGTTGAGTTCTATCTCAAGGAACACAGTGACAGAATCGCTGTGTTTAAGCTTAGAAATAATAAAAAAATCACAGAAGCAGACTTAAATGAGCTTGAGCGTATTCTATGGACTGAGCTTGGCTCAAAGGAAGATTACATAAAAGAGTACGGAGATAAGCCTGTAGGCCGGCTGGTTCGACAGATTGTGGGCGTTGACAGAATGGCTGTAAACGATGCTTTCAGTGAATTCCTAAAGGAAGAACGGTTAAATATTAATCAGATTCGCTTTGTAAAATTGATAATCGATTATATTGTTGAAAATGGCAATATTGATGACAACAAGGTATTGATGGGTGAGCCTTTCAAGTCCGTAGGAAGTATTACAACATTGTTTAAAGATGATTTAGGAACTGCCAAACAGATTATGGATGTAGTTGCCGAGATTAAGAGAAACTCTGAGGAGATTGCGTAAAAGAGGTGTACACAAATGCAATTACCACATCCCGAAAACGAAAAACTGAATATAGGCTATCTTAGTAGATTATTCGACAACACCACTAACTGCTACAAGTTTTTCTGGTTTCAGGCGATTTTGAATAAGCTTGATGGGGAAAGTAACAGGTTCACATTTGATGAGTTAATCAATGAAATGATTGCCGATGCGTGGTATATGGTCACGGAGTTTTACCTGAGATTAGGACCTGTGGGGGTCAAGGATAATCTTGAGGAGGCTGTGAAATACATTCATAATAATTATGGATTTTTGTCATCGGAAAAGAAGGAAAAGATATTGGAATTTCTCCATAATTCGGATGATAAAAAGCTTATGAAATACAAGGCTGATTTGACGTTGAATGTGCCATACAGATTGCAGACGCCCTTCTATGATGAGATTACTATTGGGAGCAGCCTGTGGAATGGTTCAAAAAATAATCTGATAGATGAGATAAACAGACAGCACAGGCTTATGTATTATTTTCTCATGGTGTCGGGTCTTGGTAGTGTGATTGAGGTTGATACAGCGTGGGCGGAATATCTTTTTAAGCATAAGGAGATTTTAAAGGGCTGGACACAGCTTAAGCTTATCCAGTATTTGCAGAACAAAAATCCAAGTGTGCCGGGAATAGCGGATAAGCTTGAGGCGCCGGCTTCGAGGGATATAGACCGCGTGAGAAAATACTGGAGGCTGATTATCCAGATTGACCCTACGCTCAGGGATATTTATGGGGAGATAGCTCTGGAAAATGAGAATATTTCTATAGACCATTTTGTGCCATGGCAGTATGTTGCACATGATGAGCTGTGGAATCTGCACCCGACAACTAAGTCAATCAATAGCAGCAAAAGTAATTCTCTGCCCTCATGGAAACTATATTTTAACAGTCTTGGAGAGCTGGAGTACAGGGCATACGAACTGAAGGCGCAGAATGAACTGGTTGCACATGAGTTTCAGAAGATAGCACCATATCATTTGAATAATCAGGAGATTAGGAATCAATTATACGCGGATGGATTGGACAGGTGTTCGTTTATCGGAAGGCTGGAGCATGTGATAAAGCCGGTCTATGAGGCGGCGCAGATGTCAGGATTTAAGGAGTGGAAATACGATGAGCACGATAACATATAACAAGCTTGTGAGGGATAAGATACCGGAGATTATAAGGAGTGATGGAAAACAATGCACAACAGAGATTCTATCCGATGATGAGTTTCTGGAAATGGTTGATGCAAAGCTTGAAGAGGAGCTGGCGGAGTATCACAAGGATAAGAATATTGAAGAGCTTGCTGATTTGCTGGAGGTGGTTTATGCCGCGGCTGCGGCGCGCGGATATTCGGAGGAGGAGCTTGAAAAGGTAAGGGTGGATAAGGCGTTGAAGAGAGGTGCATTTGAGAATAAGATATTTTTGAAGGAAGTTGTTGAATATATCACCACATAATAATATCATGAGGCTAAGGAGCATGGACAGAGTAGTAAATTTTTTAAAGGATGCCACAGGTATATTGTTTGGCAACAGTTGAGGGAGACCAGCCAAGAGTACGTCCATTCGGAACAGCACATGTTTTTGAGGGAAAGTTATATATCCAGACAGGAAAGGTGAAGAATGTATCCAAGCAGCTCCACGCCAATCCAAAGGCGGAGATATGCGCATTCAAGTATAGAACATACATAAACATGTTTTTTTATCAGATTAGGTAATGGCGATTGATACCGTTGACTTCTTTGAGTTTGATTTTGCCGCCGCAAGGGAGCGTATTCTTGCCTTGAATCCTAAGGCGGAAATCATAGAAATAAGCGCAAAGACCGATGATGGAATGGAAAGGCTTGCCGGATGGCTTGAGAAGCAGATTGAGGATATAATGGCATAAAATAATTAAAATGGAGCGGAACATTTTAACAAAATGTGAAACTGCTGTAAAGTTTACAGAATCGTTGCCGATATAAAATACACGAAAATAAATCAGCCTTACATCCTTTGGAGAACAGAGGTGTCTGAACGCTACGGCGGAGGATGTTGTAATCATTTAACTCACATTACACCAAGGAGGCATTTATATGGATTATCCGGTATTGGACGCAAGGGCAACCGGGGCTAGAATCAAGGAGCTCCGCAAGGCACGTCACCTTACTGTGGAGGACGTGGCAAGATTCATGGGTTTTGAATCTGAGCAGGCAGTCTACAAGTGGCAGCGCGGTGACAGTCTTCCGACAGTCGACAATTTGTATGCTCTTAGCAGGTTGCTCGGAACTACCGTGGATGACATACTGGTAGGCGGTATTGAGAGGGACGCAAGTCCTTCTTTTTCTGTTTTATGGGGAATTCATGCCAATTTAGTTTATGAGTGTATAACGTATTATATTTATGTATATCAGCTTCGTTGTCCGAAGCAAGATGTTCTTGGAACAATCTAAGATTCTCCCAAAAGTCGTGATATGCATAAATATAATACGTTATACACAGCTAGGTATATGGCATGTTTTGACATCCGAATCCGGAAGCTAAAATAAAATGAGGGCTTTATGGACAAATATTTTGAAGAAAAGAGTATTAATGAGACGGTCATTGGCAGAAGTGACAGAAACGTGGCGCACTACCATCTTCCGGGCTTATTTGAGTTTATTGAATTATATCGTGTGTTCCTGCCGCTGTATCGTGAGCACAGGGAATACTTCTATGACTGGTGCGATATAGGGTCTATATATGGTTCACCGGCGGATTGTATCTGGGGCGGAGGACGTGTCGGCTTCGGGGACAATGACCCGCAGGAGGTTCTGGAATTAATGCGGGAATACGGAATTTCGGCAAGGCTTACATTCAGCAATTCGCTGCTTAAGGAGGAGCACCTAAAGGATAAGAAATGTAATTCTCTATGTGCGCTGTTTGCCGGATGTGGTAATAAAAAGAATGGTGTGATTGTACATTCGGAGCTGTTGTTAGATTACTTGAGGAAAAATTATCCGGAGCTTTATTTTGTATCATCTACCACCAAGGTGTTGACGGATTTCAAGGAATTTCTTGCGGAAGTAAACAGGGATGATTTCAGCTATGTTGTTCCTGATTTCCGGCTGAATAAAGCGTTTGACAGATTGAACACGTTGTCAGGGGTACAGAAGGACAAGGTCGAATTTTTATGCAATGAGTGCTGTTATACCGGATGTAATGACAGAAAGGCGTGCTATGAAAATGTAAGCCGGAAGAATCTGGGGGAAAAATGTCCGGAACATCATTGCAATGCGCCCGATGCGAAGGTTGGGTATCTTTTTTCAAGGGCAATGAAGAATACAAGCTTTATCGGGATAAGCGACATTAAGGATATCTATATGCCGATGGGCTTTTCTAATTTTAAGATAGAGGGGAGAGGGCTGGGAAGCGCAATTATTCTTGAGTTTCTGCTCTACTATATGACCAAGCCGGAGTATCAACTGCAGGTGAGGGAGGAGATATATCTTGACAGCATGCTGGATTTGTTCTGATATGCGCCGGGCAAAGATAGGGCAAAGATTATAAAAAACAGTTGAAATATGACAGAAAATCGCATATTCTATAGAAGATAAAAGGGAGTAGCTGGCCGACAGAGTTCACTTTTTCGTCAGTACAGTTGTTAGTGATAACAGCTCGGAGAGTGATTAAATAGCGAGACTTTTACTGTTAATGCAGTAGGAGTCTCTTTTTTTATAAATAAACCTACTGCAAAAATAAAAAAGGAAGAGAGGTAAAAGGTATGGTTTTACAGGTTTTTATTTTGCTGGTAGGTTTTTTGCTGTTAGTTAAGGGTGCGGACTGGTTCGTGGAGGGCGCCGCAGGTATTGCCAAGAAGCTTGGTATTCCGCAGCTCATAATCGGTCTTACCATTGTCGCCATGGGCACAAGCATGCCGGAGGCGGCTGTAAGCATAACGGCGGCATTGCAGGAGAACGCAGGAATTACAATCGGAAATATCGTTGGAAGCAATATACTTAATATTCTGATTATACTTGGTGTCACTGCACTGATTACGAATGTGGCGATTCAGAAGTCAACATTATACTATGAGATACCATATATGATAGCAATTACAATTGTGCTTATGATATTCGGTATCACCGGAGGGGAGATAACATTTATAGAGGGTATTATCTTCTGGCTGCTGTTCATTGTATTCCTTGGATATCTTTTCGTCATGTCAAAGAAGGGAAATTCGCAGGAGGATGAAGAGGTAAAGGATATACCGGTGTGGAAATGTATCCTGTTCATGCTGGTTGGCGGGGTTATGGTTGTCAAGGGAAGTGATTTCGCCGTGAGTGGTGCCTCAGCGATTGCAAGATTTTTCGGAATGAGTGAGAGATTTATCGGTCTTACCATTGTTGCGTTCGGTACTTCACTTCCGGAGCTTGTTACCTCCGTCACTGCTGCGAAAAAAGGAAATGCCGGAATTGCCATCGGCAATATCGTAGGCAGCAATATTTTCAATATCCTGTTCGTAATCGGAACAACTGCACTTATCTGTACGGTTCCGTTTGAAAGTAAATTTATCATAGACACTATTATTGCGATTGCCAGTGGTGTGGTGCTGTGGCTTGGCACATATAAGAACAGGGAGCTGAGAAAGCCTTGCGGAATTGTCATGCTGCTTGGGTATGCGGCGTATTTTATATATTTATGTTTTTAGAATATATAAAAAATAGTAGAATTTTCTGCCGTTCCACACAATAAAATTTGATAGGTAAAACGCTGAAAAGCCGCATAAACAC
>CAKRJT010000057.1 GCA_934351925.1 uncultured Lachnospiraceae bacterium | reverse complement strand
GTAATGCTTATGCAAATGTGAGTACCGATGAATTAAATTTTTTTAAGGAGGGAAGAATCGTGCCACGTAAAGGACATACTCAGAAAAGAGAAGTATTAGCAGATCCATTGTACAACAATAAAGTGGTTACTAAGCTTGTCAACAATATCATGTTAGACGGCAAGAAGGGCGTAGCCCAGAAGATTGTGTACGGTGCATTTACACAGGTTGAGGAGAAGACCGGCAAGCCGGCGCTTGAGGTTTTCGAGGAAGCTATGAACAACGTTATGCCATTACTCGAGGTAAAGGCTAGACGTATCGGTGGTGCCACATATCAGGTACCTATCGAGGTAAGACCGGAGAGAAGACAGGCTCTTGGACTTCGCTGGCTTACAATGTTCTCACGCAAGAGAGGCGAGAAGACTATGGAAGACAGACTTGCCGGTGAGATCATGGATGCAGCTAACAACACAGGTTCGGCTGTTAAGAGAAAAGAAGACATGCACAAGATGGCAGAGGCAAACAAGGCTTTTGCTCATTACAGATTCTAATTAGGAGGACAAACCTTTGGCTGGAAGAGAATATCCATTAGAGAGAACCAGAAACATTGGTATTATGGCTCATATTGATGCTGGTAAGACAACAACAACAGAGCGTATTCTTTACTATACCGGTGTTAACTATAAGATTGGTGATACTCATGAAGGTACTGCTACCATGGACTGGATGGAGCAGGAGCAGGAGAGAGGTATCACGATCACATCTGCAGCTACAACATGTCACTGGACCTTAGAGAAGGAAACTAAGCCAATGCCGGGTGCGTTAGAGCATCGTATCAACATCATCGATACTCCGGGACACGTAGACTTCACAGTAGAAGTTGAGCGTTCTCTCCGTGTACTTGATGGTGCAGTAGGCGTTTTCTGTGCTAAGGGTGGTGTTGAGCCACAGTCCGAGAATGTATGGCGTCAGGCAGACACATACAATGTACCAAGAATGGCATTCATCAACAAGATGGATATACTTGGTGCTAACTTCTACGCATGTGTAGACCAGATTAAGAATCGTTTAAAGAAGAATGCAATTGTTCTTCAGTTACCTATCGGTAAGGAGGACGAGTTCAAGGGTATCATCGATCTCTTTGAGATGAAGTCCTACATCTACAATGATGAGAAGGGTGACAACATAACTGTTGGAGATATCCCTGAGAACATGAAGGAGGATGCAGAGCTTTATCATACAGAGTTAGTAGAGAAGATCTGCGAGCTTGATGATGACCTTATGATGGCATACCTTGAGGGTGAAGAGCCATCTGTAGAGGAGCTCAAGAAGGCATTAAGAAAGGCTACCTGTGAGTGCCGTGCCATTCCTGTATGCTGTGGTTCAGCTTACAAGAACAAGGGTGTTCAGAAGCTTCTTGACGCTGTTATTGAGTATATGCCATCTCCACTCGATGTACCTGCTATCAAGGGCGTTGACCTTGACGGTAACGAGGTAGAGAGAAAGTCATCTGATGATGAGCCGTTCGCAGCTCTTGCATTCAAGATCATGGCTGACCCATTTGTTGGTAAGCTTGCATTCATCAGAGTATATTCAGGTACATTGAACTCAGGTTCTTATGTACTTAACGCAACTAAGGACAAGAAGGAGCGTGTTGGACGTATCCTTCAGATGCACGCTAATAAGAGAATGGAGCTCGATAAGGTTTACTCCGGAGATATCGCAGCAGCAGTTGGACTTAAGTTCACTACTACCGGTGATACAATCTGCGATGAGCAGCATCCGGTTATCCTTGAGTCCATGGAGTTCCCGGAGCCTGTTATTGAGCTTGCTATCGAGCCTAAGACAAAGGATGCTCAGGGTAAGATGGGTGAGGCTTTAGCAAAGCTTGCTGAAGAGGATCCTACATTCAGAGCACATACAGATAAAGAGACAGGACAGACCATCATCGCAGGTATGGGTGAGCTTCATCTTGAGATCATCGTAGACAGACTTCTTCGTGAGTTCAAGGTTGAGGCTAATGTTGGTGCACCTCAGGTTGCATACAAGGAGACAATCACTAAGGCTGTTGATGTTGACTCTAAGTACGCTAAGCAGTCCGGTGGTCGTGGACAGTACGGACATTGTAAGGTTCACTTCAGACCAATGGATCCAAACGGCGAGGAGACATTCAAGTTCACTTCATCAGTTGTCGGTGGTGCTATTCCTAAGGAGTACATCCCTGCTGTTGGCGAGGGTATTGAAGAGGCTACAAAGGCCGGTATCATTGCAGGATTCCCTGTACTTGGTGTAGAGGCTGATGTATACGATGGTTCTTACCATGAGGTCGACTCTTCCGAGATGGCATTCCACATCGCAGGTTCCATGGCATTCAAGGATGCTATGGCTAAGGCTGCCCCAGTTCTTCTTGAGCCTATCATGAAGGTTGAGGTTACTATGCCAGAGGAGTACATGGGAGATGTAATCGGAAGCCTTAACGCTAAGCGTGGACAGATCCAGAGCATGGATGATATCGGCGGCGGCAAGATGGTAACAGCTATGGTTCCGCTTGCTGAGATGTTCGGTTACTCCACAGAGCTTCGTTCATCCACTCAGGGACGTGGTAACTACTCCATGTTCTTCGAGAAGTATGAGCCGGTTCCAAAGAACGTTCAGGAGAAGGTTGTTGCAGCACATGCGAAGTAATGTTTCGCAGTGAAGTAATATTTAGCAGTGAAGTAAATTATTACAGTGAAGTGAGTAACATCACATACGCAGTAATGCTTTGCCTGCAAAGTGAGTTTTACAGTGAGGCGATTCGCTGTAAAATGAGCTGCTAAATCTGATTTTGTGTAAAATAAATTGATTTTTAGCGATAGAAATTATATTTATAACAGGTTTTAACCCAATGAATGGTGTGAATCGCCATTTATTGGGCTGAACTTGAAAAAAAGAGTTGAAAATATTTCGAATATGAAATATAATAAAAAAAGCTGATTATTCCCATAAGGGAGCATTTTTAAGGAGGACATTCAAAATGGCAAAGGCTAAATTTGAGAGAAGTAAGCCACATTGTAACATTGGTACAATCGGACATGTAGATCACGGTAAGACAACTTTAACAGCTGCTATCACTAAGGTTTTAGCTGAGAGAGTTCCTGGTAACGAGAAGGTAGATTTCGAGAACATCGATAAGGCTCCGGAGGAGAGAGAAAGAGGTATCACAATTTCTACAGCTCACGTTGAGTACCAGACAGAGAAGAGACATTATGCACACGTTGACTGCCCAGGCCATGCTGACTATGTAAAGAACATGATCACTGGTGCTGCTCAGATGGACGGCGCTATCCTTGTAGTTGCTGCTACTGACGGTGTTATGGCTCAGACAAAGGAGCACATCCTTCTTTCACGTCAGGTAGGCGTTCCTTACATCGTTGTATTCATGAACAAGTGTGATATGGTAGACGATGAGGAGCTTCTTGAGTTAGTTGAGATGGAGATCACAGAGCAGCTTGAGGAGTATGACTTCACAGGTTGTCCTATCATTAAGGGTTCTGCTCTTAAGGCTCTTGAGGATCCGATGGGACCTTGGGGCGATAAGATCATGGAGCTTATGGATACTGTTGATACTTATATCCCAGATCCACAGCGTGCTACAGACAAGCCATTCCTTATGCCAATCGAGGATATCTTCACAATCACTGGCCGTGGTACAGTTGCTACAGGTAGAGTTGAGCGTGGTGTTCTTCATGTTAATGAGGAAGTTGAGATCGTTGGTATCCATGAGGATAAGAAGAAGACAGTTGTTACCGGTATCGAGATGTTCCGTAAGCTTCTTGATGAGGCTCAGGCTGGTGATAACATCGGTGCTCTTCTCCGTGGTATCCAGAGAACAGAGATCCAGAGAGGACAGGTTCTTGCAAAGCCGGGTACTGTAACTTGCCATAAGAAGTTTACAGCTCAGGTTTACGTTTTAACAAAGGAAGAGGGTGGACGTCATACACCTTTCTTCAACAACTATCGTCCACAGTTCTACTTCAGAACAACAGACGTTACAGGTGTTTGTGAGTTACCAGCCGGCACAGAGATGTGCATGCCTGGCGATAACGTTGAGATGACAATCGAGCTCATCCACCCAATCGCTATGGAGCAGGGTCTTACTTTCGCTATCCGTGAGGGTGGTAGAACAGTAGGTTCAGGCCGTGTTGCTACAGTTATCGAGTAATCTTTGATTTCGTATCATAGAGACTTAAATACAAGCCGCAATTCCTCATTTTATGAGGAGTTGCGGCTTCTTTTTGTCTAAAGAAGATTAGCGAATGCAAAAGAAACCCATTTCAAGTTTTTCACTCAAAATGGGTTTGTGATACGCGCGTGATACACATATCTCTGAGGATAGGAATGTAGAACTGAATGAACACTTCCTGAGGAGTATCGGTGAATGGGTACAGCAAAAAGGTGGTTGGAATGAGTAGGTAGAAGTTTAAAAAAGTGGAAGGGGTGCGAAAGCCCCCCTTTCTTCGTTTGTAAAAAAGTATGTTGAAATTTCTGGGGTGTGGAAATGGTAGTATAGGGAGATTGGAAAAGTATGTTGGAAATGTATGTCGGGTGGGTGATGTGCAGGCAAAGGAAGAGACACCTGTGATATGTCGGATGAGATGAGTTTACATTTACCACACAGATTTCCCCAAATGATATATGCTTAATGTTTGCGTTGATTTTATTAATAAATACATTTATAATAGTAATGTTAGGAAAATTGAATCGTATTGGATAGATTAGAATTGTACAATAATTCTGCACCGGTGGATTTAAGCAATTTGAGCATTGAGCATCTGATGCCACAGACACCTACGGAAGAATGGTTAGAAGAATTGGATACAGATATGGAAACATATTTGGAAAATCTGTATAGAATAGGTAATCTTACGCTTGCCGCAAAAAAAGATAATAGCAAGATGAGTAATCTTATGTGGGATTACAAGAATGAAGTATTAAAAGAAACTGCTCATTTGAAATTGAATTTAGAACTGATGGAAATTGATAAATGGGATATAGCAAAAATTGATATCAGAACCAAGGAACTGATTGATAAAGTATGTGCTATTTATCCGTATACGGAGGTTAGTGTGACTCAGAAAATAGATGACAGCGTCGTTGATGAAATGATCGCATTCGATATGTGTGTAGAAATGGCTATTAGTGAGCGACCAATAACCTGCATTAGAAAGAGAAGAACTTTTAAAACAGAAGATAATAAAAAGGGGTATACATTAGTGTCATTCAAAATGTATCCTCAAGGTGATAAGGAAAAATATTGGTTTGGTTATCGTGATAAACGATTTGAAGATATCGAAGATTGTGATGAACAATATATGATTTTGGGATGTAGAAATAAAACACTTTCTGTTGTTAGATTTCCAAGAAAATTTATTGAACAGCATCTGGGAATGTTAAACACTTCTGTAGATAGTGAAACAGGTTAAATATCTCATTATCATATTGTCATTTTCAAAAATCTGGATGGCAAAATGACAATGCTTCTTTCAAAACCGGTATTACGGGAAATTGATATTTCTGATTATGTGGTCGGGGAGATATAAATACATTTTATTTTTAGGCAAGAAAGTGAGAGAGTTATGTTTGCAGATTTAGATAAGAATAAAGAGATGTTACTGGGCTCTTACAAAAAACTTAAGAGTTACTACCATTACAATAAAAATTTTGTTTTTATGAAAAAGAAAATCGCAGAACTGGAAGCGGATGAGAAACATATGTTGAAGGTTTTAGAAAATCTGGCACAACTATTAGCCAATCCGGATACAGAAGTCAACACCCAGATAATTGACGACTGGTTAGGAAGGATTGATTTTTATGTTATGCCCAAGTCATTTACAAGTAATTCTCAAAAAAATGAATTGTTTATATCTGCTGAATCCAATGAAGAAAAAGAAGTCAACAAAGTGAATTTCTTTATTGATATGCCAATAGAACTTCATTTATTGGAAACTTTGTGGACGGTTTTGATAGGTAAACTTGTTTTTGAGAAAGAACTAGTTTCTGCTAGAAGTTACGGAAATGCTATTGATGACTATGTATTATACAATAAACAAGAGGATTTTTTAGACTCAATCAATTTTAGTAAAAATAAGTTGTTTAAAATATATTTTCCGCAGTATTGTAATTGGAAAAATGATGCAATTGAAACTGTTGCAACGTTAAATCGTTTTAACAGAAGTCAAATGCTTTTTTCTCTTGATGTAAAGTCATTTTATTATTCTGTAGTTTGGAAATTTGACATATTAGATGAAAAGATGAGCGATGATGAAAGATACAAAGCTCTAAAATTTTTTAATAAAATAATCCAAAGAATATTTGAAAGATATACAGGGATTATTAATAAGTACCGCATTTTGAAGCAACGTATTGAAAATGAAGAGTATATTTTGCCAATAGGATTGTTCAGTTCAATGTTAATGGCAAATATCTATATGTATGAATTGGATAATGATATAAGTACTAACCCAAATGTATTATATTATGGTCGATATGTTGATGACATTATACTTGTTGTTGACGTTACAGGCGATGAAAAAAGTATATCGGAAGATAATGCATTTAATAGATATTTGGTAGAAAAGAATAATATTTTGATTGATGCAGAATCGGGAAAGTATTCAATTAAAAAGTATCCTAACTTATATATTCAAAAGGAAAAAGTCAAGATTATGTATTTTAATAAAACAGGGTCAAAGACTTTGATAAATCAACTTTTGAAGACTATAACATATCCAAGCCAAATGAATGTAATACCGGATACAGAATTGAGTTTGATTGATTTCGAAGAAGCTATATATGCAAAAAATGGGATTGGCGTGGAAACAAAAATAAGAGATATTGGACAATTGGAAATCGACCGTTTTCAATTGGGCTGGCATATGTCTCAAATTGTTATGAACAATAGGGTTAGGAAAAAATATGTAACAAGAGAGGAAAAGGTTCGTAGACAAAATGAGAGTGACAGCATATTGCGTTTCTTTCAAGGTGTCAAAGCATTAGAATATTCGAGTAATTGGATAAATGCAATGTATTATTTCATGTTGACTTCGGATACAAATCGGTATGCGTGGAAACAGTTTCAAGAAAACATTATAAATGCAATTAAGCAGCTCAAGGTTAATGATATTGAAGATGTAAAAAGGAATAAAAAAAGAGGAATCTCATCAAAACTAAAGAAAGATCTTACTTTGCACTTTGATATATGCATTTCAACAGTCTTGGCATTGAACATTCAGTATTGCAGAAAGGAAAAAAAGACAGTTCTGGCACTTTCAAAAAAGATGCGTAAAGCCAATCTTTTTAACCATCATTTAGTATCATACCCGTTGGTTAATTATTCGGATGATATAGATGAAAACTGTGATTTAACCAATATATCACCAGAGCAGATTCATAGTATGAATCTTTTGATACGTGATAGTAAAAAGTCTAAATTATCGCCAAGATTTATAAATTTGGATGAAATCTATCAATATGTTTTTTTAAGTAAGTTTTGCAATGGTGGTAATTATTATGGAGACGAAGATAATGCAGTCGTAAAGAAGAAACTGGAATTTATTGAAAATTTTTTCTATGAAGTAAATCAGATTAATAGAGGTACTGCATCGCATTTAGCGATATCAATAAAAAATGAAATGCATAACCAATATATTTTGCAAAAAATCGAATTGGGAAGTAAATGTGCTGTTAAAGAGAGAATTAAGATTGCTATTGCCAATATAAAATTAGATACTAAAAGATGCTGTTTGGGTCTTGCGTGTGGAGACGATGTTGAGATAGACCGATTAAGACTGATTGATTTCATGGACAGGGCATATGCGAATGGAAAAAGTGAGAAAGTAGACTTTTTAGTATTTCCAGAGTTTTATATGCCACTCCAGTGGATTTCGGATGTTTTGGCTTTTGTAAGAAAAAGTGGTATAACTGTTGTTTCGGGACTGCAATATATGACTAGTGGTTATCAGGCTTATAATAATGTTGCGATATTTGCACCAGTGAACACAGGAAGATATACAAGTGCTGTGTTTTTTGCACGTGAAAAAAATGATTATGCTCCTATGGAACGTCAAATATTAGCTTTAGAAAAATATATATGTGTAGATCAAGAAAAGCCGGTGTACCAAATAATAAATAATAGAGGGATAGATTATGGGCTATTTTTGTGTTATGAATTTACAGATATAAACGCAAGAGCCTTGTATAAAGATAAAGTGGATATCATCTTTGCTCCGGAACATAATAGGGATACTTCTTATTTCTCTAATATAATTGAAACTACTGCGAGGGATTTGCATGTATTTATTGTTCAGGCAAATACTTCAATATATGGAGATTCAAGAATAACTGGTCCGTTTGGCAGGAATGATAGAAATGTATTGCAAATAAAAGGTGGTGACAAGGACGATATAATTATAGGTACTATTGAATTGGGGAAAGTTAAAAAGTATCAGAAGGATGAAAAGGTAAAATTTGATAATAAGATTCAAGAGTATCTGAACTATAATAGGAATCAAAAATATGAAGAGGAACAAAAACTCTTTGAAGAGCAGAAAGTTAAAATTGCAAAGACATCAGCGAGATTTGGCAGTAATGTATAATAAAGAGTGATGACGAAGGCAATTGATGAAGAATGAAAAGAAGGTGAATGCATGACAGTGGAAGAAATTGTTTCTAAAGAAGAAAAACAAGTATTTGACAGAAAGTCTGCTGATATTGATGCAAAGGCATTGGCAATAACAATTGTAGCTTTCGCAAATGCCGACGGCGGAGATATTGCCATTGGAATATCTGATAAAACAAGAAGAATTGACGGAACAGATTATAATGTAAAAAATGTCAATGAACTATTGCGGGCACCATATGATTTTTGTGAGCCATCTGTTCCGGTGGAAATTCAGAAAATTCCTTGTATAGATGATAAAGGTAGAGATAATCATATTATTGTGATGCATATAGAACCAAGTATGGCTGTGCATGCCAATCAAGCAGATGAAGCCTATATTCGTGTCGGGGATAAATCAAAAAAACTTACATTTGAGGAACGTACACAGTTAATGTATGATAAGGGTGAAAGGTATTTTGAGGATAAGAGCGTACCGGATGCATCTATTGATGACATAGATATGGAAATGGTGCAATCATATATTGAAAAAATAGGCTATAGCAAAACGCCGTTAGAATATTTAAAAGAGAATAAAGGTTTTGTTAAGATAAAGAATGGAAAAGAAATGATAAGTGGTGCAGCGATTCTTTTGTTTGGTAAGAATCCACAGCTTTATTTCCCGCGTGCAAGAATCCGCTTTATTCGTTTCGAGGGTACAGAAGAAAAAGTCGGTACAGAAATGAATGTTATCAAGGATGTTATGTTTGAAGGAACAATACTCAAAATGATTCAGGATTGTATTGCATACTTAGATACACAGATAAAAGAGAAAACATACTTGGGAAGTGATGGTTTATTTGTAACGGAAGAAGAATATCCTAAATTTGTGCGTCAGGAAATTATTGTAAATGCCGTTACACATAGGTCTTACAGTATAACCGGGACAGAAATACAGGTAAAAATGTTTGATGATCGTATTGTAGTAGAAAGTCCGGGAAAGCTTCCGGGACTTGTTAAGGCTAGCAATATTCGCCATACACATTTTTCGAGAAATCCAAGAATTGCTGAATATTTAAAAGCATACAAATATGTTAAGGAATATGGCGAGGGTGTTGACCGTATGTGCACTGAATTGGAGAGTGCCGGATTACAGAATCCGGTTTATTATGTTGATGCATTTATTCTAAAAACGATTATTTATAATGCAAGTGCTAAAAAATCGGCTTTTGAATCTAAAAACCTGATTATTCAGACAGAAAACCCGATTATTCAGACAGAAAACCCGATTATTCAGACAGAAAACCCGATTATTGAAGAGGGAAACCCGATTATTCAAAATGGAAAGCTGACGATTGAGGAGATGAGATGTGCACTTGCGAAGAAGTCGTATAAATTCCCGACACAGGAAAATTTATTAAAAGTGTATGATGGAATTGATGCAAAACAAGTATTTGGGGCTTCGGAGATACAGCGGATACTTGATTGCTCTCCTACTACTTCACGTGCAATTATGTTAAAATTGAGAGAGATTGAGGTCGTTGAGGCGGTAAAGGGTAATGGCAAGGGACGATATGTGTTTAAGGGG
>CAKRJT010000056.1 GCA_934351925.1 uncultured Lachnospiraceae bacterium | reverse complement strand
AAAAGTGTGAGGAAAAGTGCAAAAACAGAGATTTTTGATTTCTATGCCCTTATGAGGTAGGAAAAGTGTGAGGAAAAGTGCAAACCTTAAGATTTTTCATTTCTACGCCCAGATAGAAGAGAATATTGAGAGGTAAAAGTGCAAGAATCAAGATTTTCTATATCTATGCCCTTATGTAAGGAGAAATCTTTAAGGAAGAATATAGAATTATGTGACGGCTCATATTAGCACGCAGCTTTCCGCAGTAAATCAGCGGATTCCGAATGTTAAGAAAGTATAAAATGTAACATTGGTTACTGGATAAAATCAGCATATTTTGTTATAATAATCAAGAAATAAAAACAAGGAGGCAGAATCCTCTCCTCGCACAGACTCGGATTTTTGCTTCACAAAAACAAGGAGGATTAGAAAAATGGCAGCATTACACATTACGAGTGACAATTATGAGAGCGAAGTGCTTAACTCTGACAAGCCGGTGCTTCTTGACTTCTGGGCTTCATGGTGTGGACCATGCCAGATGCTCCTGCCGGTTATAGAAGAACTCTCTGATGAGGTTACGGATGCTAAGATTTGTAAGATTAATGTTGATGAGGAGTCTTCACTGGCTGAGAAGTATGGCGTTATGTCAATACCTACATTGGTGGTTGTCAAGGACGGCAAGACAGTCAACACGAGCGTCGGTGTACAGCCTAAGGACAAAATTCTTGAAATGCTCAGGTAGGGCATATCTGACATAGCGATATAAAAATGATGTTGAGGTCAAAAGGGATTTTGCCCTCAATGATATCAATGATATTTATGATATCAATGATATTTATGATATCATTGATATCTGATACAACAATATCAAAAAGACCACATGGTCAGCAGCGAATATATGATTGTCAATCAGGTAACTACCTGAGACGACATAAGATATTCGCATATGCTGTTTCATGTGGTCTTTATTTTTGTAATTGATTTTGTACCTATTTTTACAACTACAACAATAATAATTATTATACCTCGAAGAGCAGGTCGCCGTAAGTAGGTATCGGCCAGAAGTCCTTGTCAACGAGCATCTCAAGTCTGTCGGCAGGAGCACGAAGAGCTGCCATATCTGCCATGATTGTGTCGTGGTAGTAAACTGCTGTACACTTAGGACATGCCTTCTCTCCTTCTGCCTGGTCTGCCTTGAGTTTTTCGAGAGCTGCGTTCATAGCCTTGAGCTCAACTGTAACTTTATTGAGTCTTTCCTTCTGAACACTTGCGTCGCAGCCGACAGCTTCAACGGAAGCGATGGAGTTGGCGAGCTCAGTTGTGTAGCTGATGACAGCAGGCAAAATCTGCTTTGAAGCCATGCTTATCATCGTGAGAGCCTCAATGTTGATGTACTTGGTGTAGGTCTCATATGTAATCTCCTCGCGGGATTCAAGCTCTGCCTTGGTGAAGATGCCGAACTTCTCGAAGAGAGCGACAGCCTTGTCTGTTGTGAGTGCGCTTGCGGCGTCAACCATAGACTTGATATTTGGAAGACCTCTTCTCTCAGCCTCAGCAACCCACTCGTCTGAGTAGCCGTTGCCATTGAAAACGATTCTCTTGTGCTCAGTCATATATTTCTTGATTAACTCGTGTACGTCCTTGTCAAAATCATCTGACTTCTCGAGAATGTCGGCAGCTTCACAGAATGCCTCAGCGACAATGGCGTTGAGTACGGTGTTAGGGCTTGCAATGGAGTCTGAGGAGCCAACCATACGGAACTCGAACTTGTTGCCGGTGAAAGCAAAAGGTGAAGTTCTGTTTCTGTCTGTTGCGTCCTTAGCAAAGTCAGGAAGTGTTGATACACCTGTGAGAAGCTTGCCGCCCTCAATGCTGTGTGTGGCAGTACCTGTCTCGATAATCTGGTTCACAACGTCCTCAAGCTGGTCGCCAAGGAACATTGAGATGATTGCCGGAGGTGCCTCATTAGCTCCAAGTCTGTGGTCGTTTCCTACATCGGAAGCGGACTGGCGAAGGAGATCTGCGTGTGTGTCAACAGCCTTCATAATGCAGGCGAGTACAAGTAAGAACTGAAGGTTCTCGTTAGGCGTGTCGCCCGGGTCAATGAGATTTATGCCGTTATCGGTTACGATTGACCAGTTGTCATGCTTACCTGAACCATTTACACCTGCAAAAGGCTTTTCGTGGAGGAGACATGCAAGACCATGACGGGTTGCAACCTTCTTCATAACGTCCATGACAAGCTGGTTGTGGTCAACTGCTACATTGGCTGTCTCGTAGATAGGAGCAAGCTCATGCTGTGCAGGGGCAACCTCATTGTGCTGTGTCTTGGCTGTAACACCAAGCTTCCAGAGCTCAATGTTGATATCCTTCATGTAAGCGCCTATTCTCTCCTTGATGGAACCGAAGTAGTGATCCTCAAGCTCCTGACCCTTAGGAGCAGGTGCGCCGAAGAGTGTACGTCCGGTATAGATTAAATCTTTTCTCTCGAGGTATTTCTCTCTGTCAACAATAAAATATTCCTGCTCAGGACCAACGGAGGCTGTTACCTTGGTAGCCTCTGTGTTGCCGAAAAGTCTCACGATACGGAGAGCCTGCTGGCTTACAGCCTCCATGGAACGAAGGAGAGGTGTCTTTTTGTCGAGCGCCTCACCCTTGTAGGAACAGAAGGCTGTAGGAATACAGAGGATTGCGCCTGCGGCATCTTCCTTTACAAATGCAGGTGATGTGCAGTCCCAAGCCGTGTAGCCTCTCGCCTCGAAGGTAGCTCTCAAGCCGCCTGAAGGAAAAGAAGAAGCATCAGGCTCGCCCTTTATAAGCTCCTTGCCGGAAAACTCCATTATCATCTTGCCGTCCGCATCCGGATGTGTAACGAAAGCATCGTGCTTCTCTGCTGTTATGCCTGTGAGTGGCTGGAACCAATGTGTGTAGTGTGTTGCACCCTTCTCGACAGCCCAGTCCTTCATTGCCTTTGCGATTACATCGGCATCGGAGCTTGACAACTCGCCGCCCTTGTTCATAACATTCATGAGGTTTGCGAATACCTTCTTAGGAAGGCGTTCTCTCATCTTACCAACTGTGAATACATTTTCGCCAAAAATTTCTTCTACATTGATATTGCTCATTCTTTTCCATTCCTTTCATGCTTTAAGATTTTTCGGTGAGAGCAGGAGTAAATTACCCACATAATTTGCACATATGCATAAAAAAAGGGCATTCCAACTAAACGGAACGCCCTTGTTCTCTCACACGAAATTATATGACCTTGTTCCCTAAATATTGGGTTTAGTATTACAAGACATCATTTATGTTAATAAAATAAGCTAAATCTCACAAAATTGCAAGCCCTTTTTTGAAAAAAACTTATTTTTTTTTTACTTTTGTACTCCGGAAGCAGATTGCATAATGGTTCCGACGTATTTTCCGAGGACAACGCGGCGTGTTCCCGAATCGCTTGTGCAGGTCGAGAGGGTGACCACATAGTCGGTCGGAAGTATGGATACACCTGTGTCGTACAACTGATTGGCTTTTACATAATCGAGAAAATCTTCAAAAGATGTCTCACCTGTAAAGTCGACATTGTATACGATGCTGTCTGATGGAACAAAGCAGACAGCAAAAATGGTGTAAGCGCGGGTGCCGTTGCCGGTCGTTATGTAGAAGGTGTTGCCAGAACTGCTGTAAAAATCACTGTCCTCGTAGCGGTTCAGCATGCCGAACATGGTACCGTTTTTCATATTGTGACCGTATATTATGGTATTGCGGTCGGAAAAATCGGAGTAGTTGCGCGCATCCATGAAAATACAGCCGGAGCTGTTCTCTTCACCGGTAAAGGTGTGGGTCAGGTAGTAGGAATTGTCTCCGCGATGCGTCACGGGGTAGCTTCTGGAAATGGATGGAATTTGTATCCAGCCTATCGCCTCAGAGTTCATGGCATGGACGGATGCCATATCAATATTGGACAACTGAGCGGCTGTCTCGACCTCGGCATAGGAGTACGATTCATACATGGTAGTCTCCTGAGTGACACCCTCGGGTGCCATTGTGGTGCTGTCTGTGAGAAAAACGGCAGCCTGAATTGACTCGTATATGTTTTCGCCGCGCTGATATTCGGAAAAAATGCGGATAAGCATGGTGGCAGACACAATAAAAACAATGAGCGCTGCACCCAGAACGATGCAGCGCACTATGTTGCGGGCGGAGTGGGAAGAACCATCACCGCCGTCATTGTTATCTGTTGACTCTGATTCCGCATAGGCTTCATCTATATCACTGCTGTCGAACACAACACGGTCAGAATTATTTTCAATGTCCTCTGCATGCTTGTTGTTATCATCTAAATTCGACATAAAAATCCTCATGTCACTGTTTAACAGCGACCTAAATAGTAATTAAATGCTGCTTATGCTTTGCGTGGACGGATTATTCATCAGGCCTTGCCGACTGAACCGAATAACTCCATCTTCTCCTTAACAGTCTCCTTGATTGCGGCTGCACCCGGAGCTAAAAGCTTACGAGGGTCGAAGCCCTTGCCCTCTAAGTCCTTGCCTGCCTCGATGTACTTGCGGGTAGCATCTGCGAAGGATAACTGGCACTCTGTATTTACGTTAATCTTTGCAACGCCTAGGGAGATTGCCTTCTTGATCATGTCGGCAGGAATGCCTGTACCACCATGAAGAACGAGAGGCATATCGCCGGTGAGCTCCTTAACTGCTGCAAGAGTCTCGAAGCTGAGGCCCTTCCAGTTAGCAGGGTATTTGCCATGAATGTTACCGATGCCTGCTGCGAGCATTGTAACGCCGAGGTCTGCGATAGCCTTACACTCGTTAGGGTCTGCACACTCGCCCATACCGATTACTCCATCCTCCTCGCCGCCGATTGAACCAACCTCAGCCTCAAGGGACATATTATGCTCGGCACATATCTTAACTAATTCCTTAGTTTTGGCGATGTTCTCCTCGATAGGATAGTGGGAACCATCGAACATGATTGATGAGAAACCTGCCTCAACACACTTAAGACAGCCTTCGTATGAACCATGGTCTAAGTGAAGTGCAACAGGAACAGTGATATTAAGCTCCTCCATCATGCCATTAACCATACCGACAACTGTCTTATAACCTGTCATATACTTACCGGCACCCTCTGAAACACCAAGGATAACAGGGGAATTGAGCTCCTGTGCCGTGGTAAGGATGGCCTTTGTCCACTCAAGATTGTTAATATTAAACTGGCCAACTGCGTAGTGGCCGGCAACTGCCTTTTCAAGCATCTCTTTAGCTGTTACTAACATAGGAATACCTCCGATATTGTTATTATTTTGACAATATTATAACACATAAAGCCAAAAAGGGAATAGGGAAAATTATAAAAAGTCTTTTAAAACTATTACGGAAAAAAGACACCTAATCGGCACCGTATTTTAGTATGGTCTTTAATTCGTCAATTATTATACCGTTTACACTGTACAGTACATTTCGGTTCTGGGCAGTGCCGCCTTTGACGCCGCATGCAAAGGTGTCTGTGTAAGTCGAGTCAGCGCAGTAGAGAGGTATGAAAAAGTCATGTAAATAAATATATGCTTTTTTTCGTGTGGATAGAACGGTTGACGGAAGGTCGGGAAAAATGTCATATACAGGGTTATAGTAATTTTTTATTGAGCCAAAGTCAGCGGATATGGAGTGTACATAGCCGAAAGTGTATATTCGAAGCCGTCCAAGATGCCCACCCTTAAATGAGGTGCCAAGACGATTGAAGGAAATGTTTTCAATGTAGGCTTCAATGCGGAAATAGTCGCGCAGGTATTTGCAGGCTGTGGAAGTCATTTTACTTCCGGGAGAGAATTGTTTGTCAGATATATCTGTAAAGCCGATGTCATCAGCCTTTATCGGAGCTCCTGTCTGCATTGTTCCGAAATCATACTGAGTTATAGGCAGAGCGGCGGTGTTGCCAAGCCTGTCCTTTGCAATTACCTGCATGCTCACACGCTCTACATTTTCAGAACCTGAAAGGCAGTCATACAGCCGGAAGCGGCAGGTGTATATATCACCGTCAGGCGTGAAGGTAAATTCGGCACTGTTCGAGGCATCAGAACTATCACTGATGACAAGAGTAAAGCTGTCTATACCTGACAGATTATCATAAGGATTGTATATGGTCATTACGGCATACGGTGAAGTTGTTATGTCATCATTGTACAGACCGAGGGTTGTATTGTTCTCAACATATTTAACTGTTCCTGTAGGGGCTGTGTTGTCAAAGGTATACATGCCGTAAATGTGGCAGGAACCGATTGTCTTTATCGCCGAACTGCTGGTAGAGTTGTTGCCATGCATATCCTTTATCTGCCGCACCCACAGATAATAGCAGCCGTTAAGTCCTAAACCGAGTTCCGGAAGCGTAACCGAGAAATTATTTTTATCCGCTGTTCCCGAGTATTTCTGCCATGAGCGTGGAGGAGTGGAGGCACTTGTGGAAATGCCATATTCATATAGGTTGTTTTCTGTCAGTCCTGAGCCGGATTCGGCCACGGTTATTGTGATATCTATGTTTCTCACTGCATCTTTATTCGCGTCAGGGTTGACAGTGCATGTCGGTGTGACCTCTATCTTGGGAGCGGAAGTGTCCCTCCATATGGCGTACAGTTTTATGACTCCGCCCGGCATAATCGTGAGATTTCTGACTGTTTCACCGCCGGCGTATGAGCTGCCCGTGCCGTCAGGACTTGTGTTCCATTCGATGAAGGCGTATCCCTCCCTCGTATACCCGTTATCAGGCAGCTTTTCGTCCCTGTCATAAGTAAATGAAACATCGGGCATGCTTCCCTCAGCCCTTGTGCTGCCGCCGTCATTATCGTTCCGCTCAAACTGCACGGTATAGGTGTTCGGCACCCAGTGTGCGAACACGGTGAGACTGCCAAGTCCCTTCCATACAGCATTGTCGGAAATAATGTCACCTTGTTTGTCAATCTTTACAATAAATGGCTTCTGTGCCGTGTTGCCGAGCCTGTCTGAGACGGTCAAAGTATAGAGGGATACACCCTCCGAGCCAAAATAGTACTGCCTGTCTGCGGCGATTTCACCGTCAGCCGGAACTATTCCGTTGAAATCCGCAATAATCATACTGCCAATTCCCGAGTGCGCGTCTGCTGCGTCAAATCCGATTACCGTGCCCTCACCAAACCAGCCGTATGAGCCTGACACATTACTCAGGTCAGGTGCGGTGTTATCAAAATAGTAGGGACCGAATCGGTGGCATCCTGCATCAGGTGAAGAGACGGACTCATTTCCCGCAGCGTCTTTTACGGGTTTTACCCAAAGATAGTATGTCCCGGTCAGACCGCCGCCGATGTAAAATGGCGAGCCATTCGTATAGTCAGCCCAATTCCCGGAAGGACTGTCAGCATCAGTGCATACGCAGTACTGGTAATCATTGTCCTCGGCAAGCTGTCCGGCATCACTGCCTGCCATATCCTCAGCGTTGATGGTTATGCTGATGCTTTTTGCATAGTCTGTGGTCTGTGCCGGAGATACACCCACTGTCGGCGGAGTGGCATCAATCCAATCAGCGTATACCGTAACACCGCCGTCGTGCTTCCACAATGCAGTGTTTCCGTTACCTGACCAGTAATCACCCTTAACAGCATGTCCATTTTCGTCCCATACCTTCTCTCCGGTGCCGGTTATCCAGCCGCCAAGCCTGTACCCCTGTCTTGACGCGGAAATCCATGATATATCCCAGTAATCAACAGCATCATATTTTACCGTGCGCGCTGTTTCATTCGTAGCGACCCCATCTACTGTAAGAGTTCCACCATTTGAATTGAATGTTGCGGTGTAAGTTTTCGCCGTGGCATATGCGGTAAAACTTATGCTATCGTCCGGCATCTTAAAGGTGTAGCTGTTTCCGAATGCGGTTCCTGAACCTTCGATATCCTGTCTCCAATAAGGGCTTTCATATCCTGCTGCTGTAGTCGAGGTGATTGTGACATCTTCCCCGTAATAATGTGAGCCGCTGCCTGATACGGCAGAAATGCCTGTCCCCCTGTTCAAAGTTACGGTATGTACATGGGGACTCCACTGTGCAAAGAGCGTTAATCTGTCCTCACTGCCGGACGGCTGTGACGTAAATGTGCTTCCCGCACTGTATGAGGTTCCTGAGCCGTCTGCCGCTGTATTCCAGCCTGTAAAGCTGCAGCCCGTTCTGGTAAATCCGTTTTGTGCTATAGTTACTGTGTCACCGTACTTTACAGGTGTTCCGTCAGTTGAACCTCCATCGTTTCCATTACCCTTATATGCAACCTTCAGGACATTCCTCTCATAACGCACGTTAGTTGAACTGTCTGCTGTCACATTCCAGGAAGCCGTGTCAACGGAAACATAATGACAGTTGTCAAAGGACGAGTCGCCGGCATGTTCGGCTGCATTGAAGGTGGTGCCGTTTTGCACGGAATAGGTTTTTGTCTTGCTGTCATCCCTCACGCCATCTTTATAAAAATAAAGGGTCACAGTGGAATTATCCGCTGTCCAGTGTGCATAGAGCGAGACATTGGAAAGCCCCTTCCACACCGCAGACGAGCCGGTACCTGACCAGCAGGTTCCATTTACGGCATTACCTGAAGCGTCATATACCATTTCACCAGTACCGTCCGTGCCGGTGTACCAGCCCTGAAGCGTATAGCCGGTACGCGAAGCACTCACTGCACCGGCGTTACAGTTTCCAGTATCGTAAGTAACTGTCTTGGTTGAAGTGTTTTCTCCATTATTAGGGTTGAAGGTGATGGTGTAGTCATTCGGAACCCATGCATCAGGATAGTTTACGGTAATTGTTCCGCCCAAGCCGTTTTCCGCGGAAAAAGAAAAACTGCAGCCTTTATCGTCTACAAGGTTTTGAAGTGACAGCTTTGGAACCGCCGAACCGTTTACTTTAATATGATTGCTAAAATAATCGAACTCCCATGCACTGGTAAAATTATAAACTGCACCCTCATTCCAATAAATATCTCGACTTGGTGCGGATTGTCCGTGAGTTTCATTGCAGTCATCACCACCGCTATGTAGAGGATTTGCACAGTTTGAAGATATCCTGTTCGCCTCTCCGCCATACATATGGACACCTGTTATTGTCCATGCGCCATATACTGTATCGTCAAAAAATCCATAGTAAAATGCCGCTTGAGAAAACCAGTGATTGCAGTCGTTATATGAGTCGTTACATGTACCACACCACACATCAGTTGGCCACCTAAAACGGCTCTTACTATTTTCCCTATATAATTTAGTTGCCGAGCTGAAATACGGGTCGTCATCAAGACGTATTATACTATAGGTTTTTGAAAGTGTTTCCTTGTGGTAGCCCTTCTTTTCCTCCGCGTGAACATGAACTGTTGTGGACGGATTTACTGTAAGTGCTGTACATGTTGTAATTATTGTCAATATGAACGCCATTATGTATGAGACCAGCCGTTTAAAATAACTGTATCCGCATTTATGATGGTCATTTTTTGAATGACCATCTTCATGGGGCTGCCGTATTTCAGTATTATTTTTGATATAATTATCGTTGTTGTATTTCATAATACCTCCTATTTCCTGTAATTCTCCGACCAGTACCCGCCTTCGTCTGTGCTGTACCCGTCGATGTCATATACCGTGTATCCTGTTCCGTCCGCATTGGTTGTCCAGCCGTTAAAGGTATAGCCCGGTCTGTACAGGTCGGTTGTTCCGTAGCCGCGGTTGTTTTTCGTGCTGTCATAGGTTACGCCCAGCTTTCTGTCACATGTGGAGTCATCTGATACCCAGCAGCCGCCGTTGGTGTCAAAGGTCACGGTGAAGTCCTTAGGTATGAACCTTGCATAGAGTATGAGGCTCGGTCCGACCCAGGTGCCGTCCGGTGCCCAGTAGAGTCCTATGTTCTTTGCAGGTTCCTTGCCGAGACTCACATATACCTGACTGCCGTCCGTCAGGCTGTCGTAGTAGCCGGCAAATGTGTAGCCGGTCTTTGACACAGCAGGCACGCCGGTTCCCCAGTCGGTATCAAAGGCGTACTTCCTAAAGAAACTCCTGTTTCCGAACTTTATAAACCTGAGTGTCCAGTCATCGTTCACGCTCTGTCCCGTCATGGTGCCGCCGTTCCCGAAGAACAGAAGCTGCCTGTCGGTGCCGCCCCATGCCGCCGTGAAGGTGACTGTTCCCGCGCCGTATCGGAGATTTCCGTATGTGAGTGCCATGCCGTCAGCCACTTCCGTTCCGATGCCCGAGGCACTCTCGGAAGATGTGGTCCCTATAGTCGGAAGATAGTGGGTTCCGTCGTCCATTCCGGTTATGCTCCAGCCGAGGAAGGTCTTTCCCTTATAGACCGGATTGGATACGTCAAAGGAAGTGTAGGTAAGCACCGTGTCCGGGTATGAGCCGTCAGGTGCGGCGCTGCCACCGTTAAAGTTGTACTTTATCGTGTAGGGAACCTTGCTCCATACGGCGGTGAACTTTACCGTTTTGCTGCCGTCACAGCGGAGGTTTTTGAAAATGCTTCCTGTAATGCCTGAAGCTTCCGTTGCGTTTTCTTTTAT
>CAKRJT010000055.1 GCA_934351925.1 uncultured Lachnospiraceae bacterium | reverse complement strand
GGCTTGCCTGCAGGAGTATTTTTGAACCTGGGAGCCGCCCCCCCACAATATGGGTAAGAAGCTATTTTTGAAGATTTTGAGGGTTATTGATAACAGCGTGGAAAACACTTAAAAGCACATTATTCATTACTGTTTGTGTCGCTGCTAAGGAGTGACATGGAGGATTTGCATGTTTCAGATTGATATTATGTCGCGTATTCCTGTCTATGAACAGCTTATACGCCAGACCGAAAAGTTCATATTGCTTGGTGTTTTAAAGGAAGGGGATAAGCTGCCAAGTGTCAGACAGCTTTCTGCCGAATTGTCAATCAACCCGAATACCATACAGAAGGCATTTACCGAGCTTGACAGAAGAGGTATAATTTTTTCCGTAAACGGCAGGGGGAATTTTGTGTCCGACAAGGCTGTGAAGGCACTTGAGGTGTCAAGGCGCTCAGCTTTCAGTGACATAAAGGATCAGATTAAGGATTTTGCGCTTGCCGGAATATCCAGAGCGGAATTACATGAGTATATAGATGAGATTTATGATGAAATGGGGGATAAGGCATGATTGAGGCAAAGAATGTGTGCAAGAGCTTCGAAGGCTTTTGTGCACTTAATGATATTAGCTGTGTGATCCCCGACGGATGTATATATGGACTTGTCGGAACGAACGGTGCGGGAAAATCTACACTCCTGAGAATAATGACGGGTGTCTATAGACAGGATAAGGGAGAGCTGACCTACGACGGACAGCCTGTATATGAAAATCAGGCGGTGAAGCGCGATATAGTCTATGTTCCGGATGAGCTGTATTTCCTTCCGGGGTCTAACTTAAACAGAATGGCTAAGCTGTACCGTGCCGCATATCCGGGTTTCGACATGGATAAATTTACGAGGCTTGCAGAGGATTTGAGGCTGGACAGGAAGAAGAACCTTGCAGCGTTCTCGAAGGGCATGAAGAGACAGGCAGCAATCATACTTGCCCTTGCGTGCAACCCGAAATATATGTTTTTTGACGAGACCTTCGATGGGCTTGACCCGGTTATGAGAAATCTCATAAAAGCCATAATCTGCCAGGAGGTTGAACAAAGGCGCGCAGTGGCGGTCATCACCTCACACTCGCTCAGGGAGCTTGAGGATACTTGTGACCAGCTTGCGCTCTTACATAAGGGCGGGCTTGTGCTTGAGAGTGAGATAATCGACCTGAAAACCAATATGTTCAAGGTACAGACAGCGTTTCTTGATAATTACGACAGAACAAGGTTTGCGGGCATTGATATCCTGCATTTTGTCAAGAGGGGGTCAGTTTCCAACATAATTGTAAGGGGTGACAGAGGTGAGATTATAGAGCGCTTTAATGCGCTTCACCCGGTGATACTCGATATTCTTCCGCTCACACTCGAGGAAGTATTTACCTATGAGGTCGAGGCGCTTGGCTACGACTTCTCGGCGATGTTTGACAGGGAGGTGGAGTGAGATGAAGGGACGCGGTAAAATCTACAGCAGAAGACTGATGCATGAGGCGATGCGGCAGATAAAGCTGCCGGGAATAATAGGTACACTTCTGTTTGCCGGAATTGCATTTTTCTCGACAATTGTTAAGCTGTTTGAGGCGAGGGAGAGCGGCGAGGTTGTATTTTACTACAGCTTTATGGATCTGAATTCGTACATAATGCTGGTGATGTACATATTTGCACCGCTCATGGTTATGCTGTTGTTCGGCTTTATGAACAGGAGAAAGGCGAGCGATTTTTATCATTCGCTGTCATATTCGAGGCTGTGCATTTATATAAGCTTCCTGACGGCGGTTATCCTGTGGTGCGTCATAATCATAGCTTCGGGAAGCCTTGTGACGGTAGTGATTACTGCTGCTGAGCGTTGTCTGCAGATTGACTTTAAGACGGCACTTTTTACGGTTGTGAGTGCCGTTGCGGGATGTATTCTGACAATGGGAATTACAGTGCTTGCGATGTCCCTTACCGGAACGTATCTGACAAATGTGTTCACGGCGGTACTGATACTGCTTGTACCGAGGGGGATGGTGCTTGTGTGCAATGAGCTGTTCAGTGCGGCAACACCGTTTGTGGTGCTCACAGGCAGCGGACTTATTGGCAATGAGAATAATATTCCGTTTGCTATTATCGCAGGAGTGCTTGGGTATTACGGAACCGGCGGCTTTGAAATGTTCGAGTCAATCGTGCCGTCAATCTACTCTGCCGTGCTTGGCTTGATATACATCGGAATAGGAGCGTTCTGCTTTGTCAGAAGAAAGAGTGAGAATGCGACACAGGCATCGATAAACAGGGTGCTTCAGTCAATTTTGAGAATGCTGCCGGCACTGGTTATATCGCTTGTGGCAGTCTCAAGACTGTTCAATGCACATTCTTCAGGCAAAGGCCTGAGCGAGACTGATCGTTTTATTGTGATAATGTCATATGTTGCAGCGACGGTGGCGTATTTTCTGTATGAGGTTATCACCACAAGGCAGATAAAAAAGATTTACAGGACAATCCCGGGGCTCTTTATAGTGTTTGCGGTCAATTTCGTGATATATTTTTCACTGAGATTTACATACGATTATCACATATCACAGACACCTGACGCCGGTGAGCTTGCGTATGTTGTGGTTCATGGACCGGAGGACAATATATTCTGGAATGATACGGATGATGTGAAGCTGTACACTGAGGCGGCAAGGGGCGTGGCCGGTGACTGCCTTAAAGATACGATAAGCCTGTGGCTCTACGACAGGGCGGGTGCTAAAGGCTTTTATGCACAGCTCTATTCAAGAAACATGGTGATTGAGTACCACTATGCTGACGGCAGAAGCATAACGAGAAAGGTGATTGTGAGCGATACCAGGTATACTCAGCTTCAGAGGGCGCTCACGAATGAGAGCAGTTTTGCGGACAATTTCGGCAGAAGCGTGTTTGCAGGGCTTGATATAAGGTCGTATGTAGGCAGCCTTGATTTTGACTCTGAGGCGGGCAGGGCTGTGTTCGATACATTTGTTGCTGAGCTTAAGACCAAGGGAGTGTCGAAGCTGTTCGAGAGTATAGATGACAGAAGCAGCAGCGACAGCCTCTTTGAGATAGGTCTGCTGAGCAAAAACGGGGCAAGGTACTCGACGGCTTATGTTGGGGTTGATATGCCGTTTACACTCACGGCGTATATAAATGCGCTTAACAGGCAGTACGGCGGTAATGAGTGTGAACGCTTTTTGAACCTGCTCGGAGATATAAAGGAGCACGCGGAAAGTGAGGACGACGGCACATATCTGAGCGGGTGGATTGATTTTTACCTGTATACGGTACTGCCGGATGGAAGCTTAGAGAAGAACAATGTACATGTGTATTCTTACGACGATGAGTCCTATACGCAACTGGCCTCTGATGCATGTGCTGAGTATATATCGAAGCTTGGCAGAATGTTAAATGTCAGAACGGTCAGCACTGCTGACATTAGACCGGGAGCTATGCTTTTGTATGTGAGCTATTCTGAGGAAAGACAGGTTCCAAGCGTGAATTATGACGGTACGGAGTACAGCGTATCATATCTAAGCACAATTGCTCAGAGCGATACCGAATGTGGCTGGTATATGGTTGACGCGGGTGTGGCTGAGCTGATAAAGAATATTTCAAAAGAAGAGACTGTTGGAACAGAAAAATAAAATACTCTTTCATATATTGTAAATCTATGTTAAAATATGGTCGAATGCGGATAATATATTTGCAGGCGGCCATTTTTTCTTATAATTTCGAGCCGCAGGAATGGGGAAGTTATGTTAGAACTACAGAATATATCGTACATTGTCAGTGAAAACGGAAACAATAGGGAGATTATAAGGGATATAAGTCTCAGGATAGATGACGCTTTCACGGCAATAACAGGACCTAACGGCGGGGGAAAGTCAACGCTGGCAAAGATTATAGCCGGAATTATTAAGCCGACAGAGGGAAGGATTATTTTTGACGGGCAGGATATCACGGATATGTCTATAACGGACAGAGCCAGAGCCGGGATTAGCTTTGCCTTTCAACAGCCGGTAAGATTTAAGGGACTTACGGTAAAAGACCTTATTACACTTGCTTCAGGTGATGACAAGCTGACTGTTTCAGGTGTCTGTGAATACCTCTCAGCGGTTGGTCTGTGTGCAAGAGAGTACGTTAACAGAGAAATAAATGCGAGCCTTTCCGGTGGTGAGTTAAAGCGGATTGAGATTGCAATGATTATGGCGAGAGGCACGAAACTGTCAGTATTTGATGAACCGGAGGCGGGAATTGATCTGTGGAGTTTTAATAATCTTATAAAGGTATTTGAGCAGATGCATGAAAGGACGAGAGGTTCAATCATTATCATCTCCCATCAGGAGAGGATATTAAAGATAGCGGATCGTATTATTGTCATTGCTGATGGACAGGTTAAGCACAGCGGGGCGCGTGGAGAGGTTCTTGATGAGCTTTTGACACCGGGAGCAGGCTGTAAGTATTATAATGGACAGGAGGCGTAGGTAATGGATGCGATTCAGAAAAATCTGCTCGAACAGATAGCAGGTCTGCATGAAGTACCTGCCGGCGCATATAATTTTCGTGTTAACGGACAGGCAGCGGGCAGAAATACCACTGCCAATATAGATATAGTGACGAAAAAGGATAAACCGGGAATAGATATCATTATCAAGCCGGGCACGAAGAATGAGAGCGTACACATACCGGTTATATTAAGTGCGACGGGGCTTAATGATCTGGTGTACAACGATTTCTATGTGGGTGAGGGAAGCAATGTGACGATAGTTGCCGGGTGTGGAATACACAACGGAGGTGATGAGGACTCGTCGCATGATGGTATCCACACATTCCATATTGCTAAGAATGCCAGAGTGCGCTATGTCGAGAAGCATTACGGTGAGGGTGATGGGATGGGGCACAAGGTGATGAACCCGACCACGGTTGTTGAGATTGATGAGGGTGGGTACATGGAGATGGATACGGTTCAGATAAAGGGTATCGACTCCACGCACCGTGTCACGACCGGCAGACTTGGCAAGGATGCTTCACTTATAATCAGAGAGAAGATTATGACACACGGGCAGCAGAGGGCGACGACGGATTTCAGGGTCGACTTAGATGGAGAGGGTTCATCTGCAAACGTCATATCAAGGTCCGTTGCAAAGAATAAGTCATATCAGCTCTTTAAGTCAGTGATAAATGGAAATAATCGATGTGCAGGACATTCAGAGTGCGATGCCATCATAATGGATGATGCCACGGTCAGTGCAGTTCCTGAGATAACTGCCAACAATATTGATGCGAGCCTTATCCATGAGGCTGCTATTGGAAAGATTGCGGGCGAGCAGATTATAAAACTTATGACACTCGGACTTACGCAGACAGAGGCAGAAGCACAGATTGTCAATGGCTTTTTGAAATAAGGGAGGGATAGCGATGATTGATAAAAGAAAGAATGTTGTATTCGATGACACTCCGAGACAGTGCCCGAAATGTAATGGAAAGTATGTATTTCAAGGCGCAGGAAGATACGTTTGTGAGAACTGCGGAAATGAGGTCTATGACGATTTTGGTAAAGTAAGGGCATATGTTGATGAGCATGGTCCGAGTCCGGGAATAGTTATAGCTGAGGCAACCGGAGTTTCAATTAACAAAATAAATAAATTTTTAAGACAGGGAAGAATGGAGATTCCGGACGGTTCGGGTGAGTACATTCCGTGTGAAAGATGCGGAGAGCCAATCAGATATGGAAGATTCTGTCCGGCATGTGCCGCTTATCTTACCAAAAATCTGTCTGCGGTTCTTACAAGTGCTGATATAGGTGAAAAACCAAAGCGCACAATGCAGGGAAAGATGCATACGGAGGCGTTTTTAAGAAAGGATGAAAAACGATGAACAAGTATGGAATTAAGATTAAGGGAATTGTGAAGAAGGATGATAAATTTCTTATTCTTCAAAAGTGGTATGATGACAGAATAACAGAGCCTTATCAGTGGGAGTTCATTGACGGAGATTTAGAGTATGGAATAGCTCCGGATGCATTTGTAAAACAGATGATAAGTGATGCAACCGGGCTCGATGCAGAGGTTGACGGTATACCATACACCTGGTCATATGCACTTGGAGATACGCAGATTATAGGTATAGCTTATCTGTGCCATGTTGAATCGGATATGGTAATTCTTTCCGAGGCGGTCAGCGACTTTAAGTGGGTGAGTGCGAAGGAACTTCCGGATTACATAGAGAATAAGGGCGTGTTATATGACCTTAAAAATACAGGGATTATTTAATTAGGAGGATTTTATGATAAACAAGCTTATTGACAACATCAGAAAGACAAATGCACCTATAGTTGTGGGACTTGATCCTATGCTCAGCTATATTCCGGAGCATATTCAGAAGAAGGCATTTGCAGAGTACGGAGAGACCTTAGAGGGAGCAGCAGAGGCTATATGGCAGTTTAACAAGGAGATTATCGATAAGACCTATGATATTATTCCGGCCGTCAAGCCGCAGATTGCGATGTATGAGCAGTTCGGCATACCGGGACTTGAGGCGTTTTCGCGCACGGTAAAATATGCAAAAGAGAAGAACCTTGTGGTTATCGGCGATGTAAAGCGCGGGGATATCGGTTCTACATCGGCTGCCTACGCTGTTGCACACCTTGGAAAGGTGAATGTCGGCTCTAAGACCTACAGCGCTTTTGATGAGGATTTCGCGACGGTTAATCCGTATCTTGGCTCTGATGGAATTAAGCCTTTTATAGATGTCTGCAGGGAGGAGAAGAAGGGAATATTTATCCTTGTAAAGACCTCAAATCCTTCAAGCGGTGAGTTCCAGGATAGAATTATTGACGGCAGACCACTCTATGAGTGGGTCGGCGAGAAGGTTGCAGAGTGGGGCGCAGACTGCATGGGTGACGGCTACAGCTATGTAGGTGCTGTTGTGGGCGCCACATACCCTGAGATGGGAAGAGCACTCAGAAAGATTATGCCAAAGAGCTTTATCCTTGTTCCGGGCTACGGAGCGCAGGGTGGCAAGGGCGCAGACCTTGTGGATTTCTTCAATGCGGACGGTCTGGGAGCCATCGTGAACAGTTCAAGAGGTATTATTGCGGCCTATAAGAATGAGAAATATGCTTCCTACGGTGCCGGGAACTTCGGCGATGCTTCAAGAGCGGCAGTGCTTGACATGGCTGCCGACATCAATGGTGCACTTGCAGCAAAATAATTATTGGGCCATTGTATGGCAGCGGAATGGAGATTGGTATGTCTAAGTACACAGAACAGGCGAAGGTAGTTCGTCAGGAGATGCTTCAGGAGGGGATATACAGCCTTATTCTTGAGACAGATAAGATAGCAGGGGAGGCACGACCGGGGCAGTTTATTTCACTGTACACACATGATGGCTCGAAGCTTCTGCCAAGACCGATAAGCATTTGTGAGGTGAATGGCAATACATTAAGACTTGTATACAGAGTTGTGGGCTTTGGTACGGGCGAATTTTCCCACTATGTACAGGGGGACACGGTAAAGATTATCGGTCCTCTTGGTAATGGATTTACAATAAAGGACAAGAAGCCTGTGCTTGTCGCGGGCGGAATCGGAATTCCTCCTATGCTTGAGCTGGCAAAGGGAATACATTCGGCGTATCCCGATATGGAGATTACGGCGGTGCTTGGATATCGTGACAGCAGCACATTCCTTGTTGAGGATATGAGGAAATATGCCAGGGTTGTGATTGCCACAGATGACGGAAGCCTTGGAGTACATGGTAATGTTATTGATGCTATTAAGCAGGAAAATATTGAAGCCGGAGTGTTCTACGCATGCGGTCCTACTCCTATGCTGAGAGGGCTTAAGATGTATGCGGAGGATAAGGGAACAGAAGCTCAGATTTCCCTCGAGGAGAAGATGGCCTGCGGCATAGGCGCATGTCTTGCCTGCGTATGCAGGACAAAGGATGTTGATGAACATTCTCATGTACACAATGCCAGAATATGCAAGGATGGCCCGGTATTCGATTCAAAGGAGGTGGAGCTGTAATGGAATTATGTACAACGGTAAATATCGCGGGTGTTGAACTTAAGAATCCTGTTATGACGGCTTCGGGAACCTTCGGGTCAGGTGCAGAATATGGTGAATTTGTCGATCTGAACATGCTTGGAGCGGTTGTGACTAAGGGCGTGGCTAATGTTCCATGGCCGGGAAATCCTACACCTAGGATTGCAGAGACCTATGGTGGAATGATTAATGCCATCGGACTTCAGAATCCGGGCATAGATGTATTTTGCAAAAGGGATATTCCGTTCCTAAGGAAGTACGATACAAAGATTATTGTCAATGTGTGCGGAAAGACGGAGGAGGATTATGTTGAGGTTGTTGAGAGGCTTGCAGATGAGCCTGTTGACATGCTCGAGATTAACATTTCCTGCCCTAATGTCAAGGAGGGCGGAATAGCTTTCGGTCAGAATCCGGACAGTGTTGAGCACATCACTTCGGTTTTAAAAAAGCATGCGAAGCAGCCGGTCATTATGAAGCTCAGTCCTAATGTTACGGACATCACTGTAATGGCTAAGGCGGCTGAGGCTGGCGGAGCCGATGCGGTTTCACTCATCAATACTCTCACAGGAATGAAAATTGATGTGAACAGGAGAACCTTCGCGGTTGCCAATAAGACAGGAGGACTCTCCGGCCCTGCAATCAAGCCTGTAGCCGTGAGAATGGTATATCAGGCGGCACATGCGGTTAAGATACCTGTTATAGGAATGGGCGGCATAATGAATGCCGAGGATGCACTGGAATTCATCATGGCAGGAGCAACGGCAGTGTCCATAGGAACAGCCAATTTCCACAATCCGTACACAACAATAGAGGTGCTTGAAGGAATTAAGGCATACATGGAGAAGAATAAGGTGAAGGATATCAAAGAGCTTATCGGCTGTGTGCATTAAGGACTATAGCAGGGAAGCTGAAGGGAGTTAAGAGTTGAACTGGGTATTGATAACAGTTATGGCAGTATTGGCATTGACGACAATAGTGGGGATGTACAGGGGAATCATCAAAATGATTTTTTCTGTTGTATCACTTGTCGGAACGCTGATAGCTGTATTCATGCTTCTGCCGTTTGTCACAGGAGCTATAAAGGATAACACTAAAATATATGATGGAATACAGGCTATTGTTGAGGAAAACATAATTACCGATGACATGTTTGAGCTTAAAAGCGACGAGGAGATAATAGACAGTCTGAATTTCCCTGAAGTTATAAAAGATATGCTGAAGGAGAATAACACTGTGACAAAATATGCACAGTTAGGTGTAAACAGCATAAAGGAATATATGATAAACTACATATCAGATTTGATATTCAATGTGATTACGTTTGTCATAAGCTTCTTGATTGTATTCATATTGCTGAGAGTGATATTCGGATTTATCTCTGTGCTTGCGAAGCTTCCGGTTCTCAAGCAGATAAATAAGACGGCGGGTGCTGCCGCAGGCTTTGTCATCGGACTTTTCGCAATATGGATTGTGTTTGCGGTGTTAACCGTATTTGGAAGCTCTGCGCTCTCTAAGGAAGTGTTTGCCGCAGTCGATGACAATGTATTTCTTACATTCATATATGATAAGAATTTCATTATGAAATATGTGCGCATTATAATGCGTTAAGATAAAAATCCATGCGTTTGTAATTAAACAAATGCATGGATTTTTTATGCTTAAAATAGGGGAAACGGGGACAGGTATGGGGCTAAAGGTGAATATGCTGATTATATGAAGTAGTGGAGGAATAGAATATGATTCATGGTAAAAAAATGGAAATATTCAAAATGAAGAGAGCAGAACAGGTAGATATAAGATTGGCTAGGAACGAGATGAAAACAGATATACTGATAAAAATGTTCAATAAGAAAAAGGTGATGCGATATAGTGATAGGGTGTGTTTGAAAACACAGGTTGAGATTGAAAAAATATCTGGATATATGATATAATACTATTTATCATCACCTTTATAGATAATGGATTCCTTCTTATCACGCTTGATTTTGCCTTGCTTAATCAGTTCTTCCTTTTCATTGTGGATACGCTTAAGTAAAACAGAAGCCGGCTCATCATTCGGATTTTGTGATACAAGCTGTCCACGAATGGCAGTATTGAGAATTTTAGATTTACTTAAAGCTGCTATTTTCTGAAGTTCTTCTTTTTCAGCGTCAATAGTAGATAGTAAACCATCACATGTTTGAAATCTGTCTACAATTTGTATCTGTTGTGCATATGAACATATTGGAATCAAGGTTGAAAGAATTCTTTCTAATGCCAACTTTGGCATTGCTACTTGGTGAGTTTTATCGTGAAACTGCTGTTGAACTAACTCTGTTTGCAATACGATGCAAAGGAATGACTTATTGATTGCAATGTTTGTTATTTTTACCGCATTTTCAGTTAGATTCATTCCATCCAACTGGTCGGGAACTTCTCCAACAACTCCGATTGTTCCAGCAATTGTTACATATAACATATAAATCTCCATTCCGCCGCCTTCGGCTGGTGGCACAAATAGTAATGAAAGTGTTTCAACTCTCTACGTTGTGCTGTAAAATATTTTACAAGAAGCTATACTACAAAGCACGGGAGGAGAAGTTGTAATAACTTTCTTCGTTTTAGACAGCATAAAAATCAGTGTA
>CAKRJT010000054.1 GCA_934351925.1 uncultured Lachnospiraceae bacterium | reverse complement strand
TTTTAAGAGTCCAATGGTGTCATAATACTGCAGAGTGCGTATACTCACTCCAGTTAATTTACTTACCTCATTCACCGTCATCATTGTCATTTCCTCCTCTCGATAAATATATCGTAAACTATTACGCAACGTAGGAGTCAATAGCTTTTTGACAAAAAAGCAGCAAATGAAAATCATCTCTAATCTCCATCTGCTGCTCTATTATAGCGTTTCCTGGGGGAATCGAACCCTCAACTGCCCCTTAGGAGGGGGCTGTTATATCCATTTAACTAAGGAAACAATGCCACTCAACATTTCTATTATATCAGATTTAATTGAATTTTACAAGTTATTTATAGGCAAAACATTTTAAATATTTTTTTATAGGCAAAACAGTTCAAATAATATTAACATTTTTAAAATATTTATTTCTGCATTTAATATTTATACCATTCTGCCTCATATTTTCTAGAACTCTACCTGACCCTGCAGCCATATTCTTCCCTTAAATCTTCTTCCCTCGGCAGGCTCACCAATAACATCTGCCGCATTTATGCAGAGGTCAAACACTATGTCGTTGCACTCAAGGGTCATGACATACACGTTCTCGCCGGTATAGTCGTTGGCAATAAGTCTGGACTCAACAATATTTCCGACAACCGAGTAGCAATCACACTCAAATCCGCTCGGCATGAACGAGGTGTCAACTATCGTGAATATATCCTCATTGCGGACGCGCTTATATATATTGCTGTAAGTATCTAAATCCTCAATTGTGAGATTGTCTATGGCTGCGGTATCTCCCTTTTTTGCAAGGTTTATAAGATTATTGCGCGCCGCCGTAGCCGCTCTGCACTTGTTAATCTGATGTTCGCTCTTGTTGACAGGCAGAAGTACCGTGCCCTCGTTGCACATAGCCGAAATCTTCACTGTCTTATCGGTATAGTCAGCCATAATCGGTCTGCTTATAAGGTAATCGACAGGATTGCTGAGATGGAAAATGAGCGCAATCCCTCTTCCGGGCTCATCGCAAAGCGCATTAAATGCTATTCGCTCAGTTTTTCTTCCTATCGATACCTCGCTCTCATAGCTCTCGACGGAACCATCAAGAAACGGAAAGACATAATCCGGCTTGAAACTCTTTCTTGCCGGATTATAGAATCCATTAACGGATATACCGCTTACCTTGTTAAAATAATGCTTTATCTGAGCCGGGTATACACTGTCACCGGGAAGATAGTGTATATCCGAATACTGTACAGTGCCTTTTTCGATACCCTCTTTTATGACATACTTTACAAGCCTATCGTATTCTTTTCGTGTATTTATACTTCCTAAGCCAACCGCTTTTAAATATAAATGCATGAGCACTCCTCTCTGTTACATCGCGGTAAAATGCTATATTATATGCACTTTACCGCTTTTTGCTAATTAATGCTTCTTTTCAATCTTCTCCATGCCGCCCATGTATGGTCTTAACACCTCAGGAATATTGACCGAACCATCGGCATTTAAGTTGTTCTCCAAAAATGCGATAAGCATTCTAGGAGGAGCCACAACTGTGTTGTTAAGTGTGTGTGCAAAATAGTTGCCATTCTCACCCTTAACACGAATCTTGAGACGTCTTGCCTGTGCATCACCTAAGTTAGAGCAGCTTCCAACCTCGAAGTATTTCTTCTGTCTTGGCGACCATGCCTCAACATCGATTGACTTAACCTTGAGGTCAGCGAGATCTCCTGAACAGCACTCAAGTGTTCTTACAGGGATGTCCATGCTGCGGAACAAGTCAACGGTGTTCTGCCAGAGCTTATCAAACCACATCTTGCTGTCCTCAGGCTTACATACAACTATCATCTCCTGCTTCTCAAACTGATGAATTCTGTATACGCCTCTCTCCTCAATACCGTGAGCTCCCTTCTCCTTACGGAAGCAAGGTGAGTAGCTTGTAAGCGTTCTTGGAAGTGTATCCTCCGGAAGAACTGTATCGATGAACTTACCAATCATGGAATGTTCACTTGTTCCGATAAGGTAGAGATCCTCGCCTTCAATCTTATACATCATGGCATCCATCTCTGCAAAGCTCATAACACCTGTTACTACTTCACTTCTTATCATAAAAGGCGGAACACAGTATGTGAAGCCTCTGTTAATCATAAAATCTCTTGCATATGCAATAACTGCTGAGTGAAGTCTTGCAATATCACCCATAAGATAGTAGAATCCGTTTCCTGCAACCTTTCTTGCGCTGTCTAAATCAATACCATCAAATGCTTCCATAATATCTGTATGGTATGGTACTTCAAAATCAGGAACAACCGGCTCACCGTAACGTGTTATCTCAACATTCTCGCTGTCATCCTTACCGATAGGTACGCTAGGATCGATTATGTTAGGAATAACCATCATAATCTTCTTAACCTTCTCCTCGAGCTCAGCCTCCTTCTGCTCAAGCTCTGCAAGTCTTGCGGCATTGTCAGCAACCTGCTTCTTTACTGCCTCAGCCTCATCCTTCCTGCCCTGTCCCATAAGGGCACCGATCTGCTTGGAAAGTTTATTTCTGTCTGCGCGGAGACCGTCGGCCTCAGCCTTTGCAGCTCTGTTCTGCTCATCAAGTGCTATAACCTCATCTACTAAAGGAAGCTTGGAGTCCTGAAATTTCTTTCTGATATTCTCTTTTACAAGCTCAGGATTTTCTCTGACAAATTTCATATCTAACATATTCTTTTCCTCTTTTCTGCACGCTTGTGCTCTTTTTCTTCAATTATTATTACAATGTCTTTAACACTCATTTACTTATTTTAGTGACACCACTGTTGTTTATGATACACCACATTTTCCTATATTTCAATAGGTTTTGAGTGTAATTCTCCGGGTGTTTTATACCTCTATGTCGGTTCCCATAGCCTGACTGAGTGCCTTCTTTTCCTCATCTCCCAGAGCAATAAAGGACTCACCCTTTATAATCTCCTTGATGTATGTATAGCAGCCTTCCCTGCTGTGCATTGCATTGATAATGTAGCCGTTATTGCTGTTGTCAAGCATTGCAAGTGCAAAACTCAGCTTTCCGCCCATCTCATTGAACGCATCATACTTAACTACACCGAGCTTAGCATATACTGTTTTCAGCTCCCCGTTGATTGCCTCTATCTGCTTCGTGTGCTCGTCTGTCAGCTCAATCAGATCTTTAATCTTAGCAAAATGATCAAGCATCGCATCTTCCAGATTTTCAGCCGTCTTGCCATTCATAAACAGGCGGTAATTGCGTCTCATCTTTTTAAGTCTTACCATGGTAATGATAAGTAATACCAAGCTTACTATACTTATTACCGCAAATATACCCACTGCGATGCACAGACACAGCATAAACAGGTCTGAGTTAAATATTTCTTTCATATAGTTCTCTCCATTTTCTCTCATTCATTGGCAAAATATATTTACTTTTTTTCAATCAACTCCATAATCCTCTCGAATTCTTCTCTTGAACCATAGTCAATCTCTATCTTACCTTTGTTATTTTCCTTATTTTTAATTATAACCTTGCTTCCAAATACAGTTTTGAGCTTTTCCTCATACTGTCTGTAGACAAAATCATTTGCCGGCACGGACTTTTCCTTCTTTTCAGCTTTGCCGCTTGCAATATCCTTGATAAGCTTTTCAATCTCACGCACACTCAGCTTCTCGTCAAATATTCTCATAGCAACATTGTACTGCTTGTCCCCGTTCTCTATCGCAAGAAGCGCTCTTGCATGACCGGCTGAAATCATATCGTCAATGAGCATCTGCTGTACCCTCTCATCAAGCTTCAACAATCTCATGGAATTGGTAACCGCCGCTCTGCTCTTGAATACTCGTTCTGCCACCTCATCCTGCTTGAGATTATACTCTTTCACCAGTCTCTGATATGCCTGAGCCTCCTCAATCGGATTCAAGTCCTCCCTCTGAATATTCTCTATAAGAGCAATTTCTACTATCTCCTGATCGGAATAATCTCTTATCACAACAGGAATTTCCTTAATCCCAGCTTTCTTTGCTGCTCTCCACCTTCTCTCTCCGGCTATTATCTCATAGTATCCGTCTCTCTTCTGTACAAGAAGCGGCTGTAATACTCCGTACTCCTTTATCGATTCAGCAAGTTCCTCGAGCGAGTCCTCCTCGAACACCTTTCTCGGCTGCTCACGATTAGGCTCCACAGAATTGATATTTACCTTTATCTCAGTGGGTTCTTTCACAATAACCTCTTTTTCAACAATTTTTTCGACAACCTTCGGTTTTGCCTCTGCAACGCCCTTGCTGTCCTCCGGTATCAGGGAATTAAGTCCCTTTCCGAGTCCTCTCTTTGCTGCCATATTAATCTCCATTCTGCAGACCCTTTATCCAAAAGCTTCTTTGTAATGCCTGCACCACAATATTAATAAGATGTATTTTTTACACTATTCCCAGTCCTCTTCCCCGCGGTGTATAACTTCCTGCGCGAGAAGTCTGTAGCTTTCAGCTCCTGCGGACTTCGAATCATAGTAATTAATAGGAAGTCCATGGCTCGGTGCCTCGGCAAGTCTTACATTTCTAGGAATAATAGTCTTGTAAACTGTCTGTTTGAGATTTTCCTTTACATTTTCCACAACCTGAAGTGACAAATTAGTTCTTGCGTCATACATCGTAAATACGACCCCCTCCATCTCAAGCTGTGGGTTAAGTCGTTTCTGTACAAGACTTATAGTATGCATAAGCTGTGAAAGTCCCTCAAGAGCATAATATTCACATTGAATAGGTACAAGCACTGTATCGGCTGCAACCATTGAATTAACCGTCAGCATACTTAACGATGGCGGACAATCCAAAATAATAAAATCATACTCATCTCTGACTTTTACCAGCGCTTTCTTTAATATATATTCTCTTTCCTCTATGCCAATCAGATCTATCTCTGCTCCGGCGAGATTCACATTTGAGGGAATCACATCAAGCCTCTCAAACTCGGTATGTACAATACATTCTTTTATATCACAATCACCAATCATCAACTGGTAAACGGTCAGCTCTGCTGCCTCTTTGTCTATACCGAGACCACTTGTTGTGTTCCCCTGTGGGTCTGTGTCAACAACAAGCACTTTTTGTCCAAGCTCTGCCAGACAGGAAGATAAGTTGATGGTTGTCGTAGTCTTACCTACGCCGCCCTTCTGATTAGCTACAGCAATAATTCTTCCCATTCACATTTCCTACCTTTATAATACATTTGTTTTATGAGCATCTGTCAGGCTCACGACATCCATTATAACAGTTTTAATTTACAATTTCCACTGTTTCACGTGAAACATTTTAAATTTAATATTTTTGTAACTATTAACTTATGGTTGGCTTTTTGTAAAACAAAAGAGCAATGTTTCACGTGAAACATTGCTCAATACATTTAATATAATATCTTTTGACACCAGCACCAATATATGTCACTAAATTAATAAGAAATCTTTATAAGATTATTCTTGATAGCAAATACTGCTGCCTGAGTTCTATCCGACACTGAAATCTTTTTAAAAATATTTGATACATGGTTCTTAACTGTTCTCTCGCTAATATTCAAGCGGCTTGCTATTTCCTTATTAAAGAGTCCTTCCGCCAACAGTTTCAAAACATCAATCTCTCTTCTGGTCAAATCATTCAACTTGTCCATTGCTGTATTCCTGATTGAAACCGTCTCGTTAAGAATCGGCATAAGTTCCGGCTCAATAAACATCTCTCCATTGTACACTGAATGAATAGCTTTACGCAGAGTAACTGAATCCGATTTCTTAAGTATATATCCATCGCATCCCATATCAACCGCTTTCATAAGATACTCCGGATTATCATTAGCTGTCAGGAAAAGTACTTTTGAATTCACCTTCTGATCTCTCATTATCTCTAGAACCTTTAATCCGTCAAGGTTGGGCATCTTAATATCAAGAATAACAACATTAGGGTTCATCTTGTTGATGACGTTCAAACATTCATAGCCGTCGGATGCCTCAGCAATAACATCAATATCGCTGGTATTGTCAAGAATACACTTAACACCCTCTCTTACAATAGCATGATCATCCGCAATTAAAACATTAATCGGCATCTACATTTTCCTCCTTAAAATACAGGTGCACAAACACCTGCAATCCACCTCAAAACACAGTCTGAAAATCCCATGTTATGAAGCTATGTTAGGTCATTTGTAAAAACATAACTATTTACATAAACACGTCTGCAAAAAAGCAACATACATTTTAATGAAATCTGTATTATTTCAAAATAAATACAAATTATAAATATATTTAGTAAATTTGTCCTATAATAAATAATTATATACTAAAACCACCATTTTGAAAAGCTTATAATCAAAAAAACATGCTTGTCAGTTAAAATATAATAGATTATACTATTCACATGATATCGGATTTTCAAGTTCAAATTTTTTACCTGCCCGATTTTTGACCCACATATCATTATAATCAATAAGGAGGTTACCATGAGTCACAAAAAAAATAAACATCCTCTGCTCAAGGCTGCGGGACTTGCACTTGGATGCATGGCTGTTTACAATACCTGCGAATATAAAAAGGCCACTTCCGGGAATGTAAATCAACGTGAAGACTGCCGTATTTACAGCGGCCGGTTCGGTGACATATATTATAAGCATTATGGCAGCGGAAGTCCTGTTTTACTGTTACACTCACTTGAACCGTCAGCTAACATGGCAGAATGGCTTTCTGCAGCCACATCACTCTCTGAAACACATTCTGTCTATGTAATAGACCTTCCGGGCTGTGGTTTTTCAGACAAGAGTGTAATTGATTATTCAATATATATGTACGCTCTCGCAGTGAACGATTTCATTAAAAACAGGATATGCCGCCACCATGACAACATATCCGGAATTTATGCTGCTGCTATCTCCACATCTGCCTCAATACTAATATGCGGCGCCCTTGCAAACCCTAAGCTCTATTCCGGGATCGCCTTTATAAACCCTCAGACGATGGAAAGCACTTACTGCAATCCATCCACAAGACCTGAGTGTGCAAAGGCACTCCGTGCAGTTTATAACACTCCTGTCATTGGTTCATTTATGTATAATCTCCGTTACAGCAGAAACGCTATTCTGGACAGACTCTCACATATAGAAGGGCTCGATGACACCGCCAGGAATAAACTCGCCGATTCTATGTACGAGGCAGCACACACCGGCGGGCACTGCGGACGTTTCCTGCTCGGCAGCATACACGGCAATCTTTTGAACACGGACACGAAGCATATGCTTGAAAAGCTCCAAATTCCTGTGCTTGTCGTGACAGGTACAGCAGACAGACACTCTAAAAAAGCGCTCTCAGCCTTCGACCTCGACAAGGAGAATATCTCCTCCATCACTCTCGAAGGCATCAGCGCCCCACAGCTTGAGTGTCCTGACAAGCTTGTATTGGCACTCAATCGTTTTTTTGAATAATTCAGCCCTAAAGCGGTTCCTTTGACGGCATGCCTGCCTTTCTCGGATATTTTCCTGAGGTGGCTGCCGTCTTTTTTATCACAACAAAGGTTCTGTCTATATCCGTATCAGGGAGTGTGAGCTTATGCACCTGCTCTATCTGTCCTCCTAAGAGCTTCACTGCCCTCTCGGAAGCTTCAAGCTCATCATCAAGCTGTCCCGCCTTGTAGGAGATGAACACACCTCCGACCTTTACATAAGGCAGGCAGTATTCGCTTAGTGTTGACAAATTTGCCACAGCTCTTGAAACACACACATCGAACTTCTCACGATACGCCTTATTCCTTGCAAAATCCTCCGCCCTTGCGTGAAGAGTCTCAATTTTTTCAAGCCCATTAATCTTAATTACCTCATCAAGAAACTTAATTCTCTTGTTCAATGAGTCAAGAAGGGTAAAGCTTGTCTCAGGATACATAATCTTGAGTGGTATTCCCGGGAATCCTGCACCCGTTCCGATATCCACAACGCGGTCCGTTTTTTTGAAGGAATATACACAATTCACAGCAAGACTGTCCACAAAATGTTTAATAACAACCTCGTTGTACTCCGTGATACCCGTGAGATTCATAAATTCATTCCACTCACACAATATTTTGTGAAAGCTGTTAAGCTGCCCACACTGTTCATCGCTCGGCTCAAGCCCAAGCTTTTCCAGACTTTCTCTCAAAAAATCTGCCATAAGATAATTCTCCTTACTTTTTTTATCTCCTGCTCTCAAGGTACACCAGAAGTACCGTTATGTCCGCCGGTGAAACACCTGATATTCTCGATGCCTGTCCTATGGAGCGCGGCTTGAAGCTCTTTAGCTTCTGTCTCGCCTCAAGGCGCAGGCTTCCGACCTCATCATAGTCGATATCCTCAGGTATGAGCTTCTTCTCAAGCTTCTTAAAGTGCTCCACCTGCCTCAACTCTCTCTCGATGTAGCCCTGATATTTTATGTTAATGTTCACCTGCTCAATAACGTCCCAAGGCAGCGGCTTTCTTTCCCTATCAAGCTCCGCTATCGCCTCATAGTCGAGCTCAGGGCGCTTTATAAGGTCGGCAAGCGACACCCCGTTGTTAAGCGCCGTACTGTTATGCCTTGCAAGAAAATCCGTCACCTCACTCGTCCCACCTATCATAACCGAGCCGAGGCGCTTTATCTCCGCATCTATTGCCCTCCTCTTCTCCTCTACCTTCGCATACCTCTCATCTGAGATAAGCCCTATCTCATGCCCCTTTGCAGATAATCTGAGGTCAGCATTGTCCTGTCTTAAAAGAAGTCTGTACTCGGCTCTCGAGGTCATCATTCTGTACGGCTCAGAGCTCTCCTTCGTCACGAGGTCATCTATAAGAACGCCTATATACGCCTCAGAGCGGTCGAGAATGAGCGGCTCCCTGCCAAGAAGCTTCATTGCTGCGTTAATTCCGGCGATAAGTCCCTGAACCGCCGCCTCCTCGTAGCCCGAGCTTCCGTTTATCTGTCCACCGGAGAAAAGTCCGTGGATATTCTTAAATTCAAGCGATGCCTTTAATTCGACCGGATTAATGCAGTCATATTCTATCGCGTAGGCATTTCTCACAATCTTCACGTTCTCTAGCCCGGGAACCGTGCGGTACATCGCATATTGTACATCCTCCGGAAGCGAACTCGACATTCCTCCCAGGTACATCTCATTGGTATAACTGCCCTCCGGCTCGACAAAAACCTGATGCCTGTCCTTGTCCGCAAATCTTACCACCTTGTCCTCTATCGACGGGCAGTATCGCGGACCCGTGCCCTCTATTTTTCCCGAATATAGCGGAGAACGGTCAAGATTATCCCTTATTATCCTATGTGTCTCCTCGTTGGTGTATGTAAGATAACACGAAACCTGCTCCTTCTGGATATCCTCGGGATTGGTTGTAAACGAGAACGGAACAATCCGCTTATCGCCAAACTGCTCCTCCATCCTGGAGAAATCTATTGAACGCCTGTCAACGCGCGCCGGAGTACCTGTCTTAAAACGTCTTATCTCTATTCCAAGTCTCTTTAGAGCATCAGTTAAATGATTGGCTGCCTGAAGCCCGTTAGGTCCTGTATAGCTGCTCACATCGCCGTATATACACCTTGCCTTGAGGTACGTTCCCGTACAGAGCACCACAACCCTGCAATGGTATACGGCACCTGAAAAAGTCTTAACCCCAGTGATATTCTTATCCTCGTCGGTGAGAATGTCTGCCACCTCAGCCTGACGTATGGTAAGGTGCTCCGTGTTCTCGAGCGTTCTCCTCATCTGTCTGCTGTACTCTGACTTATCCGCCTGTGCACGCAGTGAATGGACAGCCGGGCCTTTTGAGCTGTTGAGCATCTTTGACTGGATAAAAGTCTTATCGATATTCTTTCCCATCTCACCGCCCAGCGCGTCAAGCTCCCTTACCAGATGCCCCTTCGAGCTTCCTCCGATATTCGGATTGCATGGCATGAGCGCAATGCTCTCCACGCTTACCGTAAACATGATTGTCTCAAGCCCTAATCTCGCACATGCAAGCGCTGCCTCGCAGCCTGCATGTCCTGCTCCGACAATCACCACATCATAATTTTCTTCAAGATAATTTCCCATTTTTCCACAGCACAGCCTGTGTGCAGCCTCTCTTTTCTATATAAAATAAATATCACTTTCCCATACAGAACTTGCTGAAAATCTCGTTTACGAGGTCCTCCTCGACGGACTCCCCTATAATCTTTCCAAGCTCCTCATAACAGTTCATAAGGTCTATGGTCAGCAGATCCTCCGGTACAGCCATGGCAATCCCGTCCTTAACAAGCTCAAGGCTCTCCTTAGCACATCTGAGCGCGTCCTTCTGCCTCGCTCTCGTAATCATTATCTCATCGTTGTATGATAGCTCTCCACCTAAGAACATCTCCTCAAGCTTCTTCTCAAGCTCATCTATTCCCTCCTGCTCCTTTGCGGAAATATTTATCACAGGACAGTCTATATAACTCTTTATGTCGTTCTCGGTGGTTCTTGTATCAAGGTCCGATTTATTAAGAAGGACTATAACCTTACCCGCCACTCCGGCATTAATCATCGATATAATATCCATGTCGTTGTCGTCAAGCTCGGTCGAGCTGTCGACCACATATATTATGAGGTCTGCATCCTTGGCAAACCGCCTCGACTTATCCACACCGAGTTTTTCCACAATATCCTCAGTCTGTCTTATACCCGCCGTATCGATAAGCTTTAGTATAATTCCATGCACGTTTATCTGCTCCTCCAGGGTATCCCTCGTAGTGCCCGCAATGTCCGTAACTATGGCTCTTTCCTCGCCTAACAGTGTGTTAAGAAGACTGGACTTTCCGGCGTTAGGTTTACCCAGTATTACCGTCCTCACACCCTCCGTGAATATCTTACCGTTGTCAACACTTGTCAACAACTTATCCACAGCATTTATCCACTTATCCACATAGTTATCCAATTT
>CAKRJT010000053.1 GCA_934351925.1 uncultured Lachnospiraceae bacterium | reverse complement strand
GATGAGGCAGGTATCGAGATACCGTTTAACCAGTTGAGCGTCACGATAAAGAATATGCAGGGACAGCAGTAATTAGCAGTAATTAAAAAAAGTGAAGGCAGCATGAATGGCGGAAGTATCGGAAACGATGCTTCCGCTTTTTGCAATATCTAAATAAAACTTGAATTATAAATAGTAGGTATTGAAACTGAAACTAAAAAAAGTATATACTATATATTAAAATGAAAATATAAAATATTTAGAAGCAACAGAAAATGAAAAAGCGGATTGCAAATATAACTAACTTTTTTGGTGAAACTAATGAAGCTAATGAGTGTAAGGAGAAAACATGAAATTATCAACGGCAGAAATAAAAATGTTAATAAAAGAATGTATAAAAACGCAAGGAGTATATACAACAGCTGACTTTGCAAAATATATTGAACTGCATAGCAATAAAGATTTTACCAAAAGTCAAATATCAGGAGCTTTGTCTCAGTTGGTTGACACAAAAGATATTGTTAGAATTGAACGAGGCTTGTATTCAAGAGTTGAAAATTCAGTTATAAGGAATTATGAGAGCAAATCTGAAAAAAAGGAAAATATTTTTAAGAAAAATGTTTATGATATACTTTGTAAAATAGAAAGTGATATAGAAAAGTCAATAGGGTCAATCAATATTTTAGAATTGGAACATGAAAATTTTGAAATAATATCAAAGATACGAGATTTAAAAATGTATATCGAAGATATAAAAAAAGATTGTAAATAGAATTATATAAACTCGCACCATTGGTGCGAGAAATGGAGAGCTGTATGAAAAATGAGGAAATTGAAGGGTATGAGCCACTATTAGAGGGTCTAAAGGAATTGATTCATAAAAAGCAGTATCAAGTTCTGAAATTAATTAATTCTGAGACTATAAATCTGTATTGGGAAATAGGAGAAGAGATATATAAGCAACAGGAAGAAGAGGGTTGGGGAAAATCAATTGTACAAGTACTGTCAACAGAATTACAAAAAGAATTTCCGGGAGCAAAAGGGTATTCGGCAGCAAATTTGTGGAGGATGCGTAATTTTTATCTGACGTATCGGGATTCTAAAAAACTCGCACCACTGGTGCGAGAAATTAGCTGGAGCAATAACATTATCATTATGGAAAAATGTAAAGATAATTTACAACGTGAATTTTACATTCAAATGACGAAAAGATATGGTTGGACAAAAAGAATTTTAACTAATTTTGTTGAGGCGCAAACATATGAAAAATATTTGATAAATCAAACAAATTTTGATTTATCACTTCCTGTTGAGCAAAGAGTACAGGCTAAGCTTGCAATAAAAGATGAATATACATTCGATTTTGCAGAATTGTCACCTGAATATTCTGAACATGAATTGGAAATGCAGTTGGTAAATAATATAAGAGCATTTTTGATAGAAATGGGTGGAGATTATACATATATAGGAAATCAATATCATTTGATGGCAGGGAACAGAGATTTATATATTGATTTATTATTGTTTCATAGAAGGCTGAGAAGTTTGATAGCAATAGAACTGAAAATCGGTGAATTCGAAGCAGAATATGCCGGTAAGATGCAGTTATATCTGACGGCATTGGACGAGCAGGTAAAATTACCGGATGAGAATTCTTCAATTGGAATTATTATTTGCAAAAGCAAGGATAAAACCTATGTTGAATATGCATTAAAGAATATTAATTCTCCAATAGGTGTAGCAACATATAAGTTAAGAAATACATTACCAGATGATATGAAGGCAATGCTGCCAGACCCTGAGGAAATTGCAAAGAGATTGAAGATATTTGAAGAGTAAATTTACATACTAACTAAGTGTTGAATTTGTCTTCATGGGGCTGCCATGTACGTATACAGGATTGTATAGGCATACTTGACAACGCGGCGACGAATCGTGCAACACCGAAGGAAACGGCCTTGGTCTTGTCATCGTTGACGCTTACACACATACGCTTGGCGGCGAGTTTTACATTGACATTATAGGCGATACCTTCAGAATAGTATGCAGCTTTGGGACAGTGGTGTCAGACCCCATTGTCTTTTTTTATATAAATAGGAAAATTCGTTGATATTTCCTTAAACGGTTAAAATATGGAAAGATACTCTTCAAAATGGAAATAAATATATTAAAATTCGGTTGACAAATGGAAATAAAACACCTATTATATAGATAGGAAAGGGCAGCATTATATAATCACTATCATTAAAGGGGGTGCATAGTGTGAAAGATACATCTAAGGCAGTAAAAGACACAGCCTAAGATGTATTACGATTTCACACAGGAAAAACGCAAAGCGCGTTTTTCATTACTGTTTATGCCGCCGCTTGGCGGCGGAATGGAGATTTATATGACTATTCAGGAAATGAGAGACAAGAAGAAGGAAATGGGATACACCTATGCACAGATTGCGGATTTATCGGGTGTACCGTTAGGAACAGTCCAGAAGATTTTTTCGGGTGAGACGGAGAGCCCGCGCTATGATACTATTCTTGCACTGGAGCAGTTATTCAGGGATATTCCTGTGGTGAGGGAAAGTTCTTCATATAAGTCTGGCAGCAGGTATGAGAGGAATGGCAGTTATACACTGGATGATTATTATGCACTGCCGGATGAGCAGAGGGTTGAGCTGATTGATGGGTATTTTTTCGATATGTATTCTCCGACTTTCGGGCACCAGTCCATCGGCGGGGAGATTCATCGCCAGATTGCCAATTATATAATGGAGCATGGCGGAAGCTGCAGACCGTTCATCGCACCGGTGGATGTACAATTAGACTGCGATAACAGGACCATGGTTCAGCCGGATGTAGGTATCGTATGCGACCCTGATAAGATTAAGAGGTTTGGCATATACGGTGCACCGGATTTCCTTGTGGAGGTGATTTCGCCTTCTACGAAGAAGAGGGATTTTGCGTTGAAGCTGTTTAAGTATATGGAAGCAGGTGTGCGCGAGTACTGGATACTGGATTTCACGCAGAGGAGGATTCTGGTATATTACTTTGAGAGTGATGTCTACCCTGTTATATATGGATTCGACCAGCCTGTTCCGGTGAATATTTACAATGGCGACCTTAAGATTGACTTTTCTAATATTGCTAAGTGGCTTGATGAGGGGATGGAATAGGACTGTTTGTAATCGACATTATTTCATATAAATAATAAATGACTTATTTCAGCAGAAGAGTTGAAATAAGTCATTTTTTATACCCCTGCATACTGCAGGCAATGCTTGCAGTATTTTTTACTCTAGACTTTTCTTGTAATTAGTTCCCCAATCACACATCGCATTGAGGATAGGGCGCATTGATTCGCCGGTTTCACTGAGTGCATACTCCACGCGCGGCGGAACCTCAGGGTATACGGTACGCGTTATTATGCCGTCGTCCTCCATTGAGCGAAGGCTGTCTGTGAGAACCTTCTGGCTTATTCCCTCAAGATTTTTCTTAAGTTCATTGAATCTCCATGGTCTTTCGAGAAGATTTCTCATAATGAGCAGTTTCCATTTGCTGCCGATGAGCTGTACTGTGGTCGCTACCGGACATTCGGGCAGTTCTTCCTTGGTCAGCATAAAAGCACCTCCTAAACATTGGGGACGAAGTTTTTTGAATCCGTGCGTAGTGTCCCTTTTTTGATTTGAATAAAATATAATATTGAGTATTTTTGATATTTATTGATGTAAAAAAACTACGTCAGCCAATAAAATATCAGCATACATGGCAGATTTATTATACATTAAAAAAATAATGTAAGTTTTAAATAGAGTGTAACATAACAAAAAGTATCTGTAAAGAGCTACGCCCCAATTTTATTTGAGTCTTAGCTATTGCAGAGTGGTAACCTTTATGTAACTAACCCACAAAAAAGTGCGTACTTTTTTTATCCGAGCCACCTTGCTAATATAAAGCTGCAACAGGGCGATAGTCCTGAAAAATAATTTTATACGGATGCACTGAGTCATCGGGATAATGAGAAAATTATCATTAATAAAATTGTCTATAACAGATTGTCTATGACAGGACTGTTAATGGGAATATTTCATTAGCATTGTCCATTGATGACAGGTCGCCAGGGAAGGAGAAAAATATGTCATTATCAAACATTTTCGGATGGAGCAGGAAGGCTGAGCAGCCGGCAGGAACAGCGTGTGGAAGTGCATGCGGAGCAGGAGATAAGCCGGAGGAGAAGCCGGCAGCATGCGGAAGTGCATGCGGAGCAGGAGATAAGCCGGAGGAGAAGCCAGCAGCATGCGGAACAGCATGTGGAGCAGGAGATAAGCCGGAGGAGAAGCCTGCGGCATGTGGGACAGCGTGCGGAGCAGGAGATAAGCCGGAGAAAAAGCCGGCTGCGTGCGGAACAGCATGTGGAGCATCAGACAAGTAGGGTGCCTAAAATTATTAAGAGATATATCCGGATTGACAAACAATATTAGGCCGGATGTAGCGGAATTTCATGGGTAAATCAGGTTGCCTGCCGTGAAAATAATTTCAAAAATTACTTTGATGGCAGATGGGAAATCACTTCTGTGAATTTCTCATCGCCTCATTGCGGCAGGTTGTTCAGAAAGGGAGATTGGGATGAGTCAGTATTATCAGGGAAAGTCATATTTTTCTTTTCAGTGGCATATCACGGATGAATGTGACCAGCGTTGTAAACATTGTTATATTTTTTCAGGTGAGGGCTGCAAGGAGTTAAAGAGCATGACCTGGCAGCAGATGCAGGAGGTTGTGGCAGGCTGTGAGGATTTCTGCAGGGTGTACAACAGAATACCTTATTTTTATATCACCGGAGGCGACCCTATTCTTCACCCTGATTTCTGGAAGCTTATGGCTCTGTTAAAGAGCAAGGAAATCCCATTTACGATTATGGGAAATCCGTTCCACCTTGACGATGAGATATGCCGGATGCTGAAGGCGTGCGGCTGTGAAAAATATCAGATGTCGCTTGATGGAATGAGACAGACGCACGATTGGTTCAGAAAACCGGGCAGCTTTGATTTAACGCTTGAGAAGATAGACTGCCTTAACCGTGTGGGAATTAAGAGCGTTATTATGAGTACGGTGTCAAAAACAAATATGGATGAGATACCGGATATTATTGATGAGGTTGTAAAGGCGAAGGTTAAGGTGTTTGCATTTTCGCGTTATGTGCCGACAGGCGGTGAAGTCGATACAAGCATGACACCGCAGGAGTACAGAAAGCTTCTTGAAATCTGTGATGCGAAATTCAAGGCTTATGAGGCGGCGGGATGTGAAACCTATTTTAATAAAAAAGACCACCTGTGGACTCTCTATGAATATGAGACCGGACAATTCAAATTGCCGGAAAATGTGAAGGATGGCATGATTTACGGCGGATGTAACTGTGGCAATTGTCACATAACGATATCATCGAACGGCGATATCATGGTGTGCAGGAGAGTTACCGACAGCAGGGTGGCAAATATATTTGAGGACAGACTGGCGGATGTGTGGGTGTGCCAGATGGAGAAATACAGGGATTATGACAAATTTACAAAGTGCAGCAGATGTGAGCTTAAGGCATGGTGCCGCGGCTGTCCTGCTGTGGCAAACGGGACAACAGGAGATTTCTACGGTGCGGACCCGCAGTGCTGGAAAACACGAAATGAAATTACAGGGATTGAACTGTCATAATATGTGAATTGAGGTGTCGATGCTCGGAACAATGTTAGCTTAACATACACGCTAAGCTATGCCGGAAGGAGAAGCGGATATGGGTTTAATAGATATAATTAAGTCAAGACATTCAATAAGAAAATATACGGATAGACAGATTTGCAGGGAGGATTTGGAAAAGATACTTGAAGCGGGAAATTATGCGCCAAGTGCCGGCGGCGGACAGCCTCACAGCAAACCGCGCAAGCCCGGACGAATCAAGATAATAGAATAAGTATGTTTTGACACACGCTGGGATACGGTGTCAGACCCCTGTCACAATGTTAAAAAAGGAGTGATATGCCATGGATTTAGCAACATGTCTTAAGAAGCTGGAATTAGTCGGTGTGCTTGCGTTCGCCACGGTGGACAGCGAGGGAGCACCGCAGATTAGAAATATCAGTGCGATTCATTATGAGCCGGACGCACTATACTTTTTTACCGCAAGAGGAAAAAATTTCTGCCGGGAGCTGATGGAGGATGGAAGGGTACAGATTCTGTGCTATACTAAGTATAAAGAGATGATTAGACTGTCAGGGAAAGCTTATGCGGTGGAGGATTCAGAGCAGGAAAAATGGCGCGACATGATTTTTGAGGAGCAGCCATACCTTGCCAATGTTTACCCTGGGAATACGAGAAATATAGGAATAGTATTCTGCATTGATACGGCGGAGGTTGAGTATTTCAATCTTGGAGTGAATCCGATATTTAGGGAAAAGTATCGTCTTGGAAGCGTTACAATTAAGGAAAAGGGATATTTTATAACTGAATCCTGTATAGGCTGCGGAAACTGCAAAAGGAACTGCCCTCAAAGGTGCATTGAGGAAGGGCTGCCGTATGTTATTAATCAGAACCACTGCCTGCACTGCGGCAACTGCTATGAGAACTGCCCTGTAAATGCTGTTGAGAGAAGAGGGTAATATATTAATCTGCAATGTGGACGGTAATTTTTTAAATTTGCGTAAGTTGCCGGTAAAATTATGCTGGCTATAAAATGACATTTTTATAATGAAAATGTAAGTTTGATTATGTTTATAAAAATATTGTAAGCTGTGATAGAAAAAAATGTTTTATGATAAATCGAAGGTGGCGGTAAGTATGAATCAGAGTGAAAGACGGCGTTATTTAATAGGAAGATTGTTAGATGAACAGAAAAATTCATTAAATGTATCGATACCATCTGATACATCGGAGCAGAGAAAGCTTCTCCGCTCACTTATGAATATCAGGATGGCAGGTGCGGTGGACGAGGAGTTTCAGAGGATTCAGGATGAGTATTTACAGCAGATAAATATGGATAAGGGAATTGTTGGCATAGACGATATGGCCGAGGCACAGCCTGATATCTATATCTGGCGCGGCGATATCACAAGGCTTCGCGTCGGTGCGATTGTGAATGCCGCCAACAGCGGGATGACAGGCTGCTATCAGCCATGCCATAGCTGCATTGACAACTGTATTCACACCTATGCGGGAGTGCAGCTAAGAAATTACTGTAATGCGATGATGGTAAAGCAGGGCTGTGAGGAGCCGGCAGGGCAGGCTAAGCTTACCCCGGCATTCAATCTCCCGTGCGATTATGTGATTCACACGGTAGGACCGATTGTGCGTGGGCGGCTTACAGATGAACATGAGTGCCTGCTTAAGTCATGCTACAGCTCATGTATGAATGTTGCGGATGAAAATGATGTGAAGAGTATTGCGTTCTGCTGTATATCGACCGGCGTGTTCATGTTTCCGAATGAGCGTGCGGCGCAGCTTGCAGTGCAGACGGTTAAGGAATATAAGGAAAAAACCAAGTCGGGAATGAAGGTGGTATTTAATGTTTTTAAGGAAGAGGACGAGCAGATATACAGGAGATTGCTCAGCTAAAGCAAAGACGGCGGATGTGGATAATTTAAACAGGACGGATGATTTTGGCGGGAAAATATGATGGATAATATTTACTTAAATAAAATAAATATAATAAAAGAGAAGCTTGAACAGGCGGATGCCGTTGTCATAGGTGCCGGCGCAGGGCTTTCAACGGCGGCAGGCTTTACCTACAGCGGTGAGCGCTTTGACAGGTATTTTTCGGATTTTGCAGAAAAATACGGTTTTAAGGATATGTACTCAGGCGGTTTTTATGATTTTGACATGCTGGAGGAGTACTGGGCATACTGGAGCAGATATGTGTATGTGAACCGCTACATGAATCCGCCGTCACCGTTATATGATAATATTTTTGAGCTGGTAAAAAATAAAGATTATTTTGTGCTCACAACGAATGTTGACCACTGCTTTCAGAAGGCAGGCTTTGACAAGGAACGCCTTTATTACACGCAGGGGGATTACGGACTTTTCCAGTGCAGTAAGCCATGCCATGACAGCACCTACGATAATGAAGATATTATAAGAAAAATGTTATTGAGCCAAGGCTTTAAAATATCGGAGGAACATGAAAATTCAGAAAAAGCCGGAAAGACAGGGACAGCTCTTGTAAAGCCGCAGAATACGCAGATAAAGCTTACAATACCTTCTGAGCTTGTTCCGAGGTGCCCGAAGTGCGGCAGGCTGATGAGCATGAACCTTCGTGCGGACAACACGTTTGTGCAGGATGACGGCTGGTACAGGGCAGTGGACAAGTACGGGAAATTCATGGAAAACCACAGAGGACAGAAGCTTTTATTCCTTGAATTAGGGGTCGGCTACAACACACCGGGTATAATAAAATATAACTTCTGGCGGTACGCCGCAAACTGGAAAAATGCATTTTATGTGTGCATTAACAAGGGCGAGGCGTATGTGCCGGAGGATATAGCGGAAAAAGCGGTTGGAGTTAATGAAGATATCGCGGTGGTTGTGGATGAATTGAAGGCACTGTAACTACAAAGCTAATGTGAAAACAAAGAGGTAAACGGATGATTATACAGACAGGTATGCGGACGGATATTCCGGCATTCTATTCGGAGTGGTTGATAAACAGAATAAAGGAAGGGTATGTTCTTGTGCGCAATCCCTACAATCCAAATCAGGTGACGAGATACAGCTTGTCGCCTGATTGCGTTGATTTGATTGCTTTTTGCACGAAAAATCCAGCGCCGATGCTTGACCGTATGGCGGTCTTAGAGTCCTACGGACAGTACTGGTTTGTTACGATTACTCCCTACGGAAAGGACATTGAACCTAATGTTCCCGCAAAGGAAATAGTGATGGAGGATTTCAAAAGACTGTCCGGAATTGTCGGTGTGGACAGTGTAGGCTGGCGCTATGACCCTATAATTGTCGACAAAGCTCATACAGCAGACTGGCATATAAATGAGTTTTCCAAGATGGCGGAAAATCTGTCCGGCTACACAAAAACCTGCGTTATCAGCTTTATTGATATATATAAAAAGGTGGAGAGGAATATGCCCGGTACAATTGCAGTTTCAAAAAATGACAGAATCTATATTGGCAGGGCATTCGTGGAAATTGCAAAAAAATACGGAATTACGATAAGACCATGTGCCGAGGGAAATGAACTGGAGGCTTACGGCGCCGACTGCTCAGGCTGTATGACGGTGAACACCTTCGAGACCGCACTGCACACAAATCTTGATGTGCCAAAACAGAAGCTCAACCAGAGAAACGGACAATGCGCATGTCTGCTTGGCGTTGACATCGGTGCCTATGACACCTGCGGTCATCTGTGCAGATACTGCTATGCGAACGCAGATACTGCATTGGTAAAGGAAAATATGATGCGGCATGACCCGATGTCACCATTCCTGCTTGGAGGCAGTATGCAGGGGGATGTTATACATGAGGCGAAGCAGAAAAGCTGGGTGGATGGGCAGATGAGGCTGGATATATTTTAATAAGAGTAAAGCTATGAGCTCTAGTGAAAGAATATAGTGGACAAAAACATGAAAAATGTATTTTGTCTAAGCTAAAATTGCACAAAAATATTAAAATATGTGCAGGCGTATCTTGCACAAAAATGCAAAAATCTTAATATGTGCAAGCGTATCTTGCACAAAAATGCAAAAATCTTAATATGTGCAAGCGTATCTTGCACAAAAATGCAAAAACCTTAATATGTGCAAGCATATCCTGCACAAAATTATAAGAAACAGTGAAGCTAATGATCTTTCGGAATCTTGATTAATTGTGAAGATATCTTTTTTCTTGAAAATATTGTATATAACGAATTTGTGACAAGAGGGTTTACGGTTTTCGCAGGAAAAACCGATGAAGGGAAATTAGATGCTGACAAAATGCCGGATTCTGCCTTTAACTGCCACATTCCCGCTGCAATGGATTGCCATTTTTCACATACACTGCTACGATAAAGTCATCAAAAGCGAGGAGGCGGTACTCATGGATAAGAAAAAAACAGGCACCCTGATAAGGGAAGCGAGAATTAAGAAAAATTATACCCAGAGTGAGCTTGGGGATTTGATTGGTGTGAGCAACAAGGCGGTGTCGCGCTGGGAGAACGGAGACAGCTTTCCTGATATAGGTGTGTTGGAAAATCTGTCCGGGATTCTGGATGTGAAAATTCAGGATATTGTTGTGGGTGAGATAAGCACAGATGACACAGGACGCGGTAAGGAAAATATCATAACCGAGGTCATCAGGATGGCGAAGCTTCAGGAAAAGTCAAAGCGGGAAAGAATTATATACTGCCTTGGAGGAATAGTTATACTGCTGTACAGCCTGTTTCTGGCGCTTACAGGCATGAATGGGAGATTTGTGCTTGAAAGCCATGTGACACAGGGAGTAATCTATGTTGCTTCGCTGGCAGTAATACTTGGAGCGTTATTGTGGCAGGCATGCCGGGGCATGAACCTTAAGCAGTATATTGCTCAGGGTAGGAGCAGGAAAAGCAGATGGATGTCAGGGATAGCTGTGGCTGCATATCTGTACGCTGTCCTTGTGACCGGAATTATCGTGGCTATGGCTGCGAACGGAAAGCTATCGTTGGATAAAAACAAGCTTCCTGCCGGGCAGTCGGTTGGTTCACTTTTGAATTTTCAGTTGGTTGCGGTGTCCGCTGTGCATTTTGTTCTGGTGATAATGGAATTTGTGCGGACGATTAGTGAGGGCTCAGGTGTGAATTATGGGATTTTTGTGTCGGTGTCCGCAATGTATATGGCAATGCTGTACGGAGATATGCTGCACCGGATGACCACGGCACATGAGGTGTTACTCATGTACTGTGTGAGGACGGCGGCGGTGGTCATTCTGCCGATTATATGTATACTCATCTATGACATGGTACACCGCAGGAATCCGCAGCACAGCTAATCCCCGAAATATAATTCTGATTTTAACTGAAAATGGATGACGTTGAGGGTGCAAAATAACCAATTATGCATCGATATATATTTGCGGTTGGGGTAAATGCAACACTCCCGTTGGTTGCAAAGGAGATTTCCAGAGAAACTTTATATCAGAGTGGTCAAAGATTAGTATTGATCCAGTGGACTAAAACAAAAGAATTATAAAAAGCAATTAAGTATGATGAAATCAGGAGTGACATAAATATAATGCAA
>CAKRJT010000052.1 GCA_934351925.1 uncultured Lachnospiraceae bacterium | reverse complement strand
CCTGTATATTCTGCACTCTCTTTGCTCTCCACTTCCGATATCGCACAATGCACTTCCCCACTGATAGAATCCGAGCTTTTGCGCGAGTGCCTCAGACGCCTCGTTGTCCTCCTCCGTGCACAGCCACAGCTCGTCCATGCCAAGGCTGTCCGCCGCATATCTTATAATCTCACGGCTCACCTCAAAGCCGAGCCCCTGCCGCTGCCTCGTTCCCTTTATTATGTAGCCGAGCTCACAGCGCTCAATGCCGTCAATCTCCCTGTGGCTTATTCCTGCGCGCCCTATAAGCTCCCCGCTTTCCCTGTCGAACACGAGCCACAGACCGTATCCGCAAAATACATACATATTGTCTATATATGCCCTTGTAAATTCGAGTTCCTTCTCATACTCGTAGAGCGGCTCGCACCACTGTGTAACCGCCGGATCAGCGTACAGCTCATACATTGCCGGAAGATCCTTCTCCGTCATTTCCCTGATAATTGTCCTCTCCGTCCCGGCTATGACGACCGGAATATGATGTGCACGCATGTATACAAGGTTAAAGTACTCGTCGTCGACCATCGGGAGTTCCTCCACAACATACCGCGTCGCAAAGCCTTCATATTCACCGCCCGGAGCCCTGTAGCCCGTCACAGCCACGCCGAGCTGTTCAAGCTCCTGCGCCACACCGTCATCATCGGTTATCACAAGAAGCCCCTGTGCACCCTGTCCATCACCGATGCGACCGCACAGCTCCCGTGACAGCGGCTCCCCGCCCTGCAAATTATCTTTTTCCAAAACATACACTTCCACCCTGAGCCCCTCTGAAAGTGAAACCTCTATATATTTTTCCACATCGCTGTTCATACGGCGCAGTATGAGTGCAACCGTGTCAAACAAATGCACACTATCTACAGACTTGTCCATTGACTAAAACACCTCAAAAAAGTTATAATAAATCACATATATGATAAATCAAAGAAAGGAATATTACAATGTCACAGAATCCAATAGTTACATTCACTGTCGCAGGACGCGGCACAATCAAGGCAGAGCTCTATCCTGAGACTGCACCTAACACCGTCAACAACTTCATCAGCCTTGTAAAGAAGGGCTTCTACGATGGACTTATCTTCCACCGCATCATAAGCGGCTTCATGATACAGGGCGGCTGTCCTGAAGGAACAGGCATGGGCGGTCCGGGCTACTCAATAAAGGGTGAGTTCTCTCAGAACGGCTTTGAGAATGGTTTGAAGCACACACCGGGAGTTCTCTCAATGGCAAGAGCCATGAACCCGGATTCAGCAGGATCACAGTTCTTCATCATGCATGCAGCAGCTCCTCACCTTGATGGTGCCTATGCCGCTTTCGGCAAGGTTATCGAAGGACAGGACGTTGTCAATGCCATCGCGGAGACCCCTACAGACTGGAGCGACCGCCCTATGGAGGAGCAGCGCATCGAGTCCGTAACCGTCGACACCTTCGGAGTTGAGTATCCTGAGCCTGAAACTGTATAAAACAGGTAAATTTTATCCACTTAAGGAGTAAGAAAAAAATTCGTTGTTCACAATTCGTTCATTTATATTTAAACAAACCTTCACAGGATTAACATGTTTTCTTCACTTATGCCACATATAATAAGTGACATAAAGATAAATGATTAAGGACACAAGTACTTAAGAATTTTTTTCATAATAAGCCCTGATATAATATATCAGGGCTCCTCCTTTTTTTAGGCGGTATTCTCCGTCCTTCCACGTTATCGGATTTTCTTTTTCTCCTATCTGTTCCGGCGCCCGGCGGCAAGCAGCTTCGTATAGAGCATCCCGGCAAAAACCACCGTCAGAAGCGCCATCACAATAAGATACGCCCAGCCCGCTCCCATAATTCCCATACATCTTACCATCAGAACCGGAAGCACTATCGACACTATGAAGGTCATCGTATATCCTGCAAAAATCTCCTTCTGTAATCTCATAACCGTGAGCGCATAGTAAAAGAGTATGCTCACCGCATTAAAACCGCCAGCCGCAATGAGTACCAGCATGACCGCCTTGTAACCTGACAAGTCGATATCATACAGCCAGGACAAAACCGGTATTCCAAGCCACGCTCCAGCCGCAAGGGTCACAAGCGTGAGCCCGCAGGTTATCGCCACGAGCACTCCGACAAGCCCGGCAAATTTCTTATATTCGCCATTCTCGTAATGTCTTGCAAGCGTGGTCAGCATCGGCTTGAACACAAAGCTGCTGCCTAAGTTTATCACCATCGTAGGCATGAAAACTATGCCGTACACAAGGGTTTCCCTGTCGGTCAGCGTCCACTCCACCACATATTTCGTGCCGTTCCACAGCCACATGCACATCGCCGAACTGATGAAGAGCAGCACTGTGCTCCCAAAGAGCGACTTCATCTTGTCCACCTTAAACGAGACCGACAGTTTCTCGAAACTTCTGCTCCATACCATCACAACACATACCACACCGGCAAGCCCTGTCACCGCTGCCGCTGCCGAGGCGATATATATATTTCTTGTAAGCCATGCCGCTGCCGAGAACACTGCCATTACCGCAAGCGTCCTAAACGCCATCGACATTCCCGATATATCTATCCTGTCATTTCTCTGAAATTCGCCCTCGAACACGTCCGCAACGCCGTCGAGCATCTTTAGAATACACATGGCCATAATCAGCCCAAAGCCCGCTCCGTCAGCCTTGCCGTTTGCGACATACACAAGCCCGACTGCAGCACCGCCAAGCAGCATCGCAAGACAGCTTAGTACCCTGAAGCCAAAATATTCTTCGGGCTTGTACTGCCCTCTCACGTCCGTCACCTGAAAAGGCCTTATCTCAAAATATCCTATTGTCAGAAGCATCTGTCCCGTGGTAAAAGCCATGTAGAACTTCGCTCCTGCCTCCTCACCCACAATTCTCTTTGCGAGCATTACAAATATCACCGTTGCCAGCGAATATATCCCGCTGCCAAGCATATTCCAGATAAACTTACTTTTATTCATAATTATACATTTCCGCAATCCTGACTGTTAAAAATCCCATTTTAATCCCCATTCCGCCGTCAAGCGGCGGCACAAATAGTAATTATAAACGTGTTTTCACGCTAAATGTCTGTTATTAAATTATTTGTGCATACGCTTCTCATTGTGCAAGTTGACTTTAAACCGCCTTGTGTTATACTATTTGTCAGGTCATACGATTTTTCCTGACCAAGCTATTATTAACCGTTTCAGAAAGGAATACCCATGAAAGAACTCGATACAAATACAAAGCTTGCACTTATGAAAAGAATAGATGACTTCGTGGAGAATGAGCGCCCTGACCAGCCGGGTGTGCCGGACACCACAATTATGATGCCTGAGCTCAACCGCGCAGCCGAGGAGTATTCGCTCGATGTCTCCGACCTCTTTATCGCCTACCTCGACCACATCGCCATCACCAACAAGCGCGTGGCCCAGGAGGCTGAGGAGGAGCTTGATTTCACCAAAATACAGCGCTTCTACTAATATTGATGCCGGGTCAAGGTACAAGATGCCTTCGGCAGGCCGCCTAAGCGACATAATTCAATTCCGCCGCGTGCGTTCATTCCCGCACGAAATGCCATCTGAACTCTGACCCGTCACTCTAAAAGCAGTAATCTGCAAAATACCTCTGATTAAAGTGCAAAGAATGCAACCGCTATGGCACCCGGCCCCACATGTGTTCCGATGGCGCCGCCAACTGACATTGTCTCAAGTCTGTCGGTGTGTTCTTTCCAGATATGTGCGCTGTCCGCAATGTATTTTTGCAAAAGCGTGTCGTCAAGCCCCGCATAGCCGAGGTAGTACGGCTTGGCAAAATCTATTCCGCCTGCCTTCTCAATCTGCTGTACCAGAAGATTGTTTCCCTGCTTCGAGCCTCTCGCCTTTCCCAGCATCGCAACCTCACCGTTTTCAATGGAAATTACAGGCTTAATCGACAACATTCCCCCGACAAACGCAACCGTCTTGGATATTCGTCCGCCCTTTTTCAAATACTCAAGAGTGTCTAAAAGACCGACAACATGGATATTTTTCTTCTCCCTGTTTATCGTATCGGCAATCTCCTGAATATCCTTTCCCGCATCCACAAGCCTTATGGCATACTCGACAAGAGCTCTCTCGCCGACCGTCACGTTCTCACTGTCGATAACGCACACCATGTCCTCATAGTCCGCGGATGCTATGCACGCGCTCTGGTATGTCCCGGAAAGCTTTCCTGAAATGGTTATGACTATAACCTGCTCTCCCGCCTGTCTTGCCTTCTCATATGCCTCCTCAAAGGCGAACGGCGCGACCTGGCTCGTTGTAGGAAGCTCCTCATTCTCGATAAGCTTCTCATAAAATTCCCTGTGGCTTAAATTCACTCCATCAAGATACTCCTCCGCTCCAAATCGCACATGGAGCGGCACAACAGTCACATCTTCCCTGTAATCATATGGCATATCAGATGCACTGTCAGTTATTATTCTTATATTCTTCATCAAATATTCCCCGCCGGTTTATGTTATCTTAAATTATAACTAATTGTTTTTACGCACAATGGTCTTTATAATATCAACCATCTTATCCATTGACTGTATGCAGACATATTCATACTTTCCATGGAAGTTATGTCCACCCGTGCTCAGGTTCGGGCATGGAAGTCCCATGAATGACAGACGCGCGCCGTCCGTGCCGCCGCGAATTGGCTGAATAATCGGCTCAACGTCATTCTCACGCATAGCCTCAACAGCACGGTCAACTATATACATATCCGACTCAAGCTTTTCCCTCATATTGTAATAAGAATCCTTCATATTAAGATTCACTGTTCCCTCACCATATTTTTGATTAAGGTATACTGTAATGCGCTCAAGCATAGCCTTTCTCTCAAGAAACTTGTCCATGCTGTGGTCACGCACGATGTAATCAAGATATGCATTCTCTTCATCGCCGTTCATGCCGCACAGATGGAAAAATCCCTCATATCCCTCCGTGTGCGCCGGTATCTCAGCAGGTGGCAGCATCGAGTTGAACTCCATAGCAAGAAGCGATGCATTCTTCATCTTATTTTTAGCCTCACCCGGGTGAATATTCTCACCCTTTATATGAACCTTGGCAGATGCCGCGTTAAAGTTCTCGAACTCTATCTCGCCGAGCATGCCTCCATCAACCGTATATGCATAGTCTGCGCCATAATGCTCCACGTCAAAGCGGTCTGCACCCCTTCCAATCTCCTCATCAGGCGTGAAGGCTATGCATATCTTACCATGAGCACTACCTTCCCCTGCCTGTGCGTCAGCCGCTATTATCTCGGCTGCTGCCGTCATAATCTCGGCAACCCCCGCCTTGTCATCGGCACCGAGAAGTGTCGTTCCGTCCGTAACAATAAGATCCTGTCCGACATAATTGGTAAGATGCGGAAATGTAACCGTATCCATCACAACGCCAAGCTCCTCATTGAGCACGATATCCGCACCGTCATAGTCCTTTATAATGCGCGGCTTAATGTTCGCGCCGGACATCGCCGGAGCTGTATCCATATGTGCGATGAGCCCTATAACCTTCTCATTTTCCGCCCCCTTCGTGGCCGGAATACTTCCATATACATAGCCATCCTTATCGACATATGCATCCGCAACGCCTATCTGCTTTAACTCCTCCACCAAAGCCTCGGCAAGCACAAGCTCCTTAGGCGAGCTCGGGCAGGTCTCACTGCTCTCATCAGATGTAGTTTCATAGCTTACATATTTTAGTAAACGCTCATATGCTCTCACAATAATTATCCTCTCATTCTGCCGCACGCGGCGAAAATTCAACAGCCTGCAAAACGCTGAAACGTAGTAAGTATAGCACATTAAGCAGTAAAAATCTACTGTGGCATATTCCGCTGCCTGCCCACCTTGAGCAAGCACAGCATTTTTCCCATATCTTAACCAGCGCTCCTTGACAATAAAATACAGGATACATACGCATTTTTATTATAAAAGCCTTGCATTAACAGATTAAATGATGTAACATTTTGTTATCAAAAATAGTCATATATCAGCAACCAAAAAAATCAACTATTTACCTAAGGAGTTAAATTAATGCTAAGAAAAAATCTGTTAAAAATTATGATAGGTACATCTCTCGTCACACTTTACATGAGCGGCTGCAACAAGAGTTCTTCTGTCCCTGATGCCCCGAGCGTGTCATACATTTCCTATTCCTCCAATCTATCGGACGAAAGCACGGAAATATCGGGCGAAAATCTGATATCCACAGAAAAGGACAATTCCTCCTCTAAGGGTAATTCTTCAGACGGTAACTCCTCAAGCGGAACAACAAGCGCTGCAAAAAAGGACAATACCTCCAAGCCAACCAAGGCTACAACAGCAGAGACCTCATCTCAGACAGCTTCCACCACACAGAAGGTTACCGAAGTTTCTGCCACGCAGACAACCACTGCAGCGGCGGCCGAGGTTTCATCCACTCAGACGAATACCGGGGCTCCTTCCGCTCAGCCGTCCACTGCGGCTCCGACGCAGGCTCCTTCTACCCAGCCGGATACACAGGCTCCAACGGAAGCTCCTTCTACCCAGCCTCCTACACAGACTCCAACAGAAGCTCCTTCTACTCAGCCGGACACCGAGGCTCCGACGCAGGCTCCTTCCACCCAGCCTCCTACACAGACTCCAACGGAAGCTCCTTCTACTCAGCCGGACACACAGGCTCCAACGGAAGCTCCTTCTACTCAGCCGGACACACAGGCTCCAACGGAAGCTCCTTCTACTCAGCCGGATACACAGGCTCCAACGGAAGCTCCTTCTACTCAGCCGGACACACAGGCTCCGTCTAATGCTGCTACTGAAGCCTCCCCTACTCAGCCGGACACCGAGGCTCCATCTAATGCTGCTACTGAAGCCTCCTCTACTCAGCCGGACACTGAGGCTCCATCTAATGCTGCTACTGAAGCCTCCTCTACTCAGCCGGACACTGAGGCTATCACGGAAGCTTCTTCCACTCAGTCGTAACAGACAACGGAAATGTAAATAAAATACAAACGAAACGAGGTAATGTATATGAGAAAATACAAATCCAACAGACTGATGACCGCTGTGCTTATCACGGCAGCAGCCATCTCCGCGACAGCCTGCAACAAGGCAGCAGCTTCTATAGATACACTCCCGATGGAGACCGGGACTCCGGTGGAAACCTCGGGCGAGGGCGCTACCGAAACTGACACAGCAGCAACCAAAAGCAGCGGTGCTGCAGACAATACCAAGGGTAACTCCGAGAGCACGTCCTCAAACAAGAATGGCAGCAGTACATCGTCGTCATCGAAGAGTGACAATAACAGCTCCGGAACGGCTGGTTCTACAACACAAGCCGACAGTACGGCAGCAGCTTACACAAAGACCGGCGAGTCCTCCGGGACTGGCAGCCAGACCACAGCAGCTCAGAATGAGACAACCACTCAATCTGAAAGCACTTCACAGACCATAACCGAAAAAAACACTGAGAAGTCAACCGAGAGCACCACCAAGGCTGCTGAAGCTAGTGAGACCACAATTGAAGCTGTTACATCGGCTGCAACCGAAAAGGTTACACAAGTTCCGACTGAGGCTCCTACACAGAAACCCACAGAAAATGTAACACAGCCTCCGACCGAAGCTCCTACCACTCAGCCTGAAACAACTACACAGGCACATACGGAGAAACCGACACCTGCTCCAACCGAGGCTCCGACTCAGAAGCCTACCGAAGCGCCTACACCTGCACCGCATGTGCACAGTTACATATCAGCAGTGACAAAGGCTGCCACCTGTGCTGAGGAAGGTGTCATTACTTACACCTGCTCATGCGGGGATAGCTACACGGAGAGTATTCCGATGACCGCGCACAGCTTTGGCGATTACATCTACAATGACGACGCCACTACCGAGAAGGACGGCACCAAGACAGCCACCTGCTCCGTATGCGGCGCGACTGACACCGTTACCGCTGAGGGTACGAAGAAATCGCTGCCTAGCTGGTATGATGAGCACAGCCAGCAGCTTAATGTAACTACGGGCGGCATGCGTGATGGGTCGCTGGAGGCATACTATGTGAGTGGACAGTTTAGCTGGACGGATGCCGCTTTGGGTTGCTGGGATTTTGGTTATAGCGCAACAAGTGCCATTGTCGGCAGATTTGCTGAAGGCGTTGTTGTACATGGCTATTTATATAAGTAATCAAACATATTAGGGCGTATGCATATCCAAAAATTGCATGCGTACTAATAATTAGCATGAGTACTTTGCTGTAGCTATATAAAAGCTATATAAAATAGAAAAAATTATTGATGTTTGTAAGCAGATATGATATACTTAATAGTGTGTCGTTACGGTTATATAATCATAGCTTTTTAAATATTAATCTATGGAACACCCGCGGCATCGCGAAAACCAAACGATGAGTTTTAAAATGGAACAAGAGGAGAAAAATGGAAGATAAAAAAAATGAAATATATCTTTCTTCCCAAGAGGCTTTAACGAAATTCTTTGTATTAATGCTTACTGTCGGTATAAGCATATTAGCATCTTTAGTTGACTATAAATCATGTTATATAACTATACTGGTTCAGGCATGTAATAATGTGTATGATTTTTATCCATTTACAGATAATACAAAGTATACAACCATGGTGAAAAGAGAAGCGATTATAGTTATATTTTTTGCCATAATTTCCATTATTATATCTATAATTGCCTTACTTGACCTTTACGACATAATGGAGACTATTGTGATAAAGTTACTTTCTATCTTATTTGTGACTGTTCCGTTAATAGTAACATATAATGATTATGTAATAAATGTTAAAAAAGAGTCTCAATTGGAGGTATAAATATGACAAATGATATCATTGCCGTCATTGTATTTATAGTTGTTCTATGCATAATGTGCAAAGCGTGGAACGTATATGCAATGAAACAGATTAAACATGAAAATCACTTTGGTTTAAAATATGGATCTTATATAAATGATGAAAAAAAAATCGAATTGGCCGGAACAGAAAGTGACGGCAACGGAGATTATAGTGTTTCGGAAGCCATCAAAGAAATAGACATACCAGCAAATATAAGGATAAAAGCCTAATGAATAAGACTGATTTTTTAGAATTTTACGACAGCGTTGTAAAGAAGCTGGGATTACGCTTAGAAAATGAATATAGTCAGTTTCATTTTTGTGATAATCCGCATTCTTTATACGAAGAATACCTTAACCAGAAAACCATGTTAAGAACTTTATATGAAAAGAAAGATGGTGAGGACAAATCTTTATTGGACAGACATAAGGTTTGTGCATGCATGACCGCAGCCATTATTAAAGTCCGGTTAGTAAGCGGAGATATTGATGATGATAAAAGCTTTTCCTTATCAAAGGCTTCCAAAATTAATGAACAATTAGCTTTTATGAGTGCTTGGGAACTTTTTCTGGGTTTTCTAAATCTTCATCATAAAGAACATGCCAATAGTGACTATAAATTACCCGATACGTATCACAATATTTCTTTTTTGGATACATTTACAAGGTCATTATTTTTTGCTAACCAGCTGAACTCTCTGTCAACTCCTTTGATAGCTAACATCTTCTTTTTGTTAGAAAAGTATTTTGAAGTAGGTGAAGAAAACAGCTTTTTAAAGTCTGAACTAAAAAAGAAAAACAAAAAATAGAGGTTTTCATATTCAGGACGTATGTATTTTAATTACATACGTCTTTTTTTGTTAATTTTCTTTGAAAATCAGCTTAAAATCAAACACAATTTTACATATTTAGTTGTTAAATTATTAAAATGAAAGGAAAAATAATACTATGAATAGTAAAAGAAAACAAATAATAAGATTCGTTGCCTTATTGCTTACTACTATTTTGGTAACATGCAATATAGGAATCGAAAATGTTGCCGCATTTTGGAATCAGGATGATTCTGATTATGGCGACGTTAGAAATGAGGCAGTAATACATATCCAACTTATGCACTGTAAACATTCAGACGAGAAAGACGCAAAGTATGCAACCCATTGGAATAACGGACAGCATACAACGGTCATAGATGACGATACCGAAATTAAAAACTTCCCAGTTGATCCACGAGTAAACAATGATTTTCCCGCCGGTACCGCGCTCCCCGACACCAACAAATACATCTACGAATACGAGATGTCATATGCCGAAAGCGCACAGGTTGATTATGCACTTATAACACAGCCGGAGATTACACATTACAGTGACAGTGAACGTGCCAAGTATCCGGGACTTGAGGAAAAGCATGTAAGAATGTACTGGATCGGAACCTACGATTACAGTATCTCAAAGCTGAAAGATGTGGCCAGCATCAAACAGATTAATGCTGTCAACTCACAGGTTGTAGGAAAACCCGATGGCGAGATAAACTGGGCTGACTTTCAGTGGTTATGCCACCCCGATGTTGACCAGTCAAAAAGCCAGCAGACCTGGGAGACAATCGGAGACCACGACGCATTTCAGAATAAAAAGTCTTTTGTCATGACTCAGAAATATGGGGAGAATGGCCAGCAGTTTCTCTATCTCCTTGAGGGAACCAAGACAGTCAATTCGGCTACCGGTACAATGTATGATATTACAGAGCATGACAATACAGACGCCGCTTACAACCATAGAAACCAGGAGTCTAGCGGCATACCGGCAGGTTATGGTGACCATGTCTATGGTATTGTGGGGCTTGTATTTTACCGTTCACTTGAATTTAATGCAAATGGCGGAGAACTTGCAGAGGGTTCTACATTAAAGATGCAGGTTTATAACGGCAATGGTAAAGGTAAGCTCTATACATGGTATGGCGATAAAAGCAAAAGAAAATGGTATTCGGATATCAGCGTCTCCTACCCAACCGACACTAAAGGTACCGCATACGTCAAAGCTCCAACCCTCACCAACCACAAATTCCTCGGCTGGTATGCCCCTGAGCTCGATGACGACGGCAAATTCGTCTACGACAGCGATGGCAGCATAAAGCTTACGGATATCCCTATCTATGACACGGACGGCAGGGCTGTCCTTACCTACACGGACAGCAGCGGGCAGACTAAAGACTCACCTTACTTTGATAAGAACGGCAACTGGATTTACAAAGGCAATGTCACGGCAGTGGCAAAGTGGCAGTATGTCGGCAACTACACACTTGAATACAACATAGGCGAGACCAACAACACCATACTAATGCCGCCGGCGGGCGTGAGTCTCACTGTTGGCAGCGACGAAAAGGCAGTGCTTGCCGACGGTTCATATATGACCGGAAGCGATTACACGGTTGATTTTGAAGTATACACCAACAACGGCAGCTCCGTTGTGGAAGTCGTTCAGCCCATCACGGGACGCTTCCCGTTCAGCCACTGGAGGATTGAGGGGAAAGAGTACAACAGCGGCG
>CAKRJT010000051.1 GCA_934351925.1 uncultured Lachnospiraceae bacterium | reverse complement strand
TCTCACTGACGAAAACTCCCAGGTGAACTCAGTTCATCTCACTGACGAAAACTCCCAGGTGAACTCAGTTCATCTCATCAATGGCAAAATTCGTGATGATATTCATTGTTCTGTATTGGAATGGACAGATGACTTTAAGAACAGACGAAAAGAACTTTATTCTCTTGATAATAAAGATCCTGACTATGTAAATAAGTTTAATATTATACTTGATAGCCTTATCTCATATCATAACCAAGGGAATATGCCTGCAACATATTTACTTGCCCGTTTATATAACAGTAAAGCTTATCCTGTTTATGACAAGCAAATATCCGAAAAGTTATATACATTATCATATAATAACTTTACATATATGTATAATCAGCCATATTGCAGTCTCAAAAATGATCGCAATAGTCATACTCTTTCGCCTGAACAACAGACGTCCTTCTTAAGTTATCACCTCGGGAAAATGAGCGAACGTGGTTATGGTTGTGAGGTTAATTATAACGATGCAATAGCATATTATAAAAACTGTGCTAATGATAATGCATATGCTCAGTATTCACTTGCCAATATTTATTTGAGTGAGAAAGTCTCTCCTCTCACTCCTGAGCTCTACGCTACAGCTCTATATCTTCTCGAAAAGGCAAGTTCCAAAAATCCATTTGCCGCATATCAATATGCACAGCACCTTGAAAATCCTGTATTTCCCAGTGCTCCAATACCTCATATTACCAAAGCCGGCATACATCATTACTATGAGACTGCCCTCAACGGCTTTTTGAGCCAAACAGATGATGCCAATCTAGACGGAAGCATATTATATAAAATCGGAAAAATATATTATGAGGGAAAAGGGTGTGAAAAAGATGCTGAACTCGCTTATGAATATTTTACAAAAGCAGCCGAGTGCAAAAACAAAAATGCATACTATGCTCTTGGTAAAACCTATGCCGACAAAACGAGCTCCCATTATGATCCGGTGTGTGCCGAACAATATTACCTCAAAGCATATAATGAATATATTGATCCCGAAACAGGAGAAGCACATATCCCATCTTATTTGAAAATCGCAATGGCAGATCTATATGCCAATCATGAACATGAAATATATGACATCGACAAAGCCATAAATATATACAAGGACTGCATTAAGATTAATTCCAGTTCCATTGCTATGTTTAAACTGGGGTATTTATACCTTAATGGCAATGGTAACGGTGTTGAAAAAAACATAAAATTAGGTCTACAATACCTCAACGATGCGGTCTACTTAGAAAATAAGTTCGCCAAGATTACCCTTGCCGATTTCTATGCTGACTCATCACACAGCCAATATAATATAATGAGGGCCATTCAGCTTTATAAGGACTGTATTATAAATGAATCCGATTCCTATTCAATGTCAAAATTGGGCTCAATTTATCTTTTTGGTAATGGTGTGCCAAAAAACGAAGCTCTTGGATTGAAATATCTTAATGATGCTATAGCTCATGGTAACGAGCATGCAAAAAAAACTATCGAATTTTACAATAATATGAAACACTCTATGGCTATATCAGCAGCATTTTCACTGGTTTATCACTTCCTTAGTACATTAAACGACAGCCGTAACCAGGATTATCTGCTCCGCATCAATTCAAATTTCCGCTCAACATCTAAGGAGGCCCGCATTGATGCTTACAGGAAAAATAAAGAGCACTCGTCCGCAAATTATGAACAGGAATAAATGAGGTTAACTCAGTTCACCTCATTGGCAAAATCAACGTCCATGCATCACAATTTTCAGCGTAAATACGCAATCCAGACTAATTTTTCAGTATAATGTGATGCAGCCTTATGACACCGGAAACACCAACTGCATCACGTCTCAAACGTCCCTGGTTGCTGGCTTTGCCAGCAATCCGTACAGGCGGCGTGCATCGCCCTATTCCTGCCCCATGCCATCCCTTCGGTATGGGGATGCATTCATGAGCCCTATCGCTTTTTGATAGGAACGAATGAATGCCGTTGGGTATGCTCACAGGTGAACTCAGTTCACCTCTATTTTCGGTTGCCTCTCAAATGTATACAAAATTGTATAAAACGTATACACTATTTTGATAGACATAGATTGCATCTTACGATATAATATAAATATAGAGAACACATTACCGGTAATTACCTCTAAATCACTTACCTAATTGGAGGATAAATAAAATGTGTAAAGTAATTTCAATCATCAATAATAAAGGAGGGGTAGGCAAAACTACCTCTACAGGTATAATTGCTCAGTTGCTCGCCTATCTTGGAAAGCATGTACTAGTTGTAGATCTCGATTCACAATCGAATCTATCTATGATGTTAGGTCAATATGAGGAAGATAGCCAGGATGTAATAGAGGGACTTGTCATTCCTGAACATCCCAATATAGCGGAGCTTTTTAAGTACAGATATCGTGACCTTGGAAATATTACTAAACTTATCAGGCTCACGTCAGTGCCTAATCTTGATATCATACCATCAAGTAAACGACACAAAAATACGCAGCTAAATATTGCTAAAAATGAAACCGGAAACAACAATGTTATCTTAAAAAGAGCTCTTTCACTCATTCGTGATAGTTACGATTTTATTCTAATAGACAATGCCCCTGCAAATGACATTCTTACAGTCAACAGTCTTTTTATCTCCGACCTCGTCATTGTGCCTGTAAGGCTTGAAGGATTTTCTTACAAAGGGCTTCGCGAAACCATTGATACATTGCTGTACATAAAAGATGAACATGATATTGAAAGTATTAAATTTGGCGGTGCTTTTATTACTCAGGCGGAAATAAATACGAATATATATAAAGCACTCAAGTCCAATTATACCGATGAGCTTGGCGGACGTTTTTATGAAACACCAATTAGAAAAGATATTCACATCAGCGAACTGGAAACTAATTTTACCCCGCTGCTTGAGTATTGCCCTAATACCAATGCCGTTTTTGATTACAGCAATTTAATCCTTGAACTTGGCATACTCGATGATAAAACGTCCACAATGCTCCGCCGCTCAATAGGCGCATAAGGTATGAGGTGAACTGAGTTCACCTCACTCACACATGAAAACATTTCAGGTGAACTCAGTTCACCTCATCTACAGAAAGGATATAACAATATGGCAAAACAAAAGTTTAATTTTCAGCTGACTCAGCCAGCAGCTCAACCTGTGGCCGTTTCCGGCGAACAGGGCGCCAACGCTGGCACTGTTGCCTCCATAGTGCAACGTCTTGATAATAATGATAAAAATCCGTTTGAGATTAAGCTGGTTCCCCGCAACCGTATTCGCATGAATAAAAAAAACAGCTATCCAATTGAGGATATAGATTCTCTTGCAAAGTCAATTTTAGAGTTCGGCTTGCAGCAAAACCTCGTAGTTGTTTATGAAAGCGAAGAGGATATATATATTATTGAGACAGGTCACCGCCGTGCCACAGCTCTCAATATGCTGATTGACAAGTATTCCGGCAATACCGATTATCCGGATTATGACTTATATATGAAGAATGTAGCTCCTTATGAAAAAGGATTTCCATGTAGGGTAATTTATTTAGAAGATGGAATTGAGTATGATGTATCTGGTGACACTGACTTGTCAACTATACCCACAAGCGTCATAGACAGCGAAATCCGTTTATATATTACGAACGAAGAGATAAGAGCAAAAAATCCGGCAAGAACAGCTCAGGCTATAGCAAGGCTCAAACAATTGTATGACGCTAAAAATGCAGTACTCAACCATTCTGATAAAATAAACGTAAATAATGAAATAGCCGAAAACCTCAATATCAGTCCCCGCCAGGTGGCAAAGTACAACTCTATTGAAAACCTCATTCCTGAATTGCGAAGCTTATTTATCAACAACAATATCACATTATCAAGCGCCTCCGGTTACGCACAGCTCACACCCGATGACCAGAAGCAGATATATCAGATTTTCAAAACACATGAAGACCTGAATACCCGACAGATAAATGAACTTATTCAAAGCAACCAGGAACTTAATCAACAGATTAAAATACAGGAAGCTGCAATTGAAAATTTATCATCTAATCATAACGCGACAAGTGGTAATAATGATGAAGTCCTTAAATTAAAAAAACAAATCAATGACCTGAAAGCACAGCAAAAAACTATATTAACCGAAAATTCCGAACTAAAATCGCAAATGCTGGCTAAAAGAAGTCTAAAAATCACATACGATTCTTTAGTTAGTCTATCTTCACGTTTTATCAAAGAAACCACAGAATACTCCGCTTCTGAGCTATCCTGTGATTCGGCAAAGCTTGAGAGAGCACTTTCACTGCTTACTGAAATATCTGAACTGGATTTATTTTAAACAGGAGATGAGGTGAACTCAGTTCACCTCATCTCCCTCCTCAGCCTTAACACTATAACAAACATTCTCAATGGTTGGAGTAAGCATATATCTTTCCAGCAACTTTTTTATATCTGAAAAATCGTATATATCACAAACTTTAATGCGTAATAGCTTTATACCCGCATCTGCATATAATTCATTTTTAAAAGTATCATTTTTTTGACTTGTTGTAAAATCGTGCGTATAATCATCCAATTCAATAGCCAAAATCGGCTTTGCTATATCTATCTCTGTTATAACGAAATCTATATGTTTTGCAGCTATCCTTTGAAGATTAACCGAATAATACTCATTAATATATTTTACTCTAAAAATATCAGCCAGCCTTACTTTATAGTGTATTTCTACGTTATATTGTTTTAATGCCTGCTTTAATTGTGTATAAAATTTCTGTTCAGTGGGTGTAAGTAATGAATTCATCAATGTGTAATATTTATAATATTTTTTATCCATGTTTCCACTTACAGCTGTGTCTTTTTTTATGGAATCTTGCTCTTTGTTCTTCCATGCTGCATATCGCATATTATTATTATAGTTCTTCTTTTTATAATCTTTTCTAATTTTTATTTTTTTTCTTATATGTATTACCAATAAAATAAACAGTATTTCAAATATTAAGTAAAACCACGTCATTTTTTATTCTCCATATCATGTAGATACTAAACTATCACAGCAAAGGTTATTGTACGTTCTCTATATTTATAACAGCTTAATAAATATTATTAATAAATTTTAAATTTTTTGTTGCATTTTTCTATGCACTTATGTAAGATGGTCTTGTACGAAAAGTGGACAAAATAAGCATTTTGTCTACTTTCAAAAGGCATAAAAAAAGTACTTTTTGTATCTTATATAATCTCATATTTCTGGTTGTGTCTCCATCATTTCCAGCTGCTGATTTTTAAGTTCATTTCCAATTTCCGATATATATTGATTTATATTTCCACCTGTTGTGTATGCTTGTGCAATATCCTCAAGTTTCCATATCCTGCCGGTAGACTTGACCAGTTCACTTAAACTATCCAATACAGCTTCAGTTAGACGAAGTCCATTTTCACTAAGAGCCGTCTTGAACTGTGCAGATGCCACCTGCACACGCATTTCAGTTAAAACTTCCGGTTCGTCTGCTGAAACACCACTATGCTCATTCCACCTACCCTCAATATATTCTACGACATTATCAAGATAACTGCTTTCCTCTGCCGTAATGTTCCTGTTATGTTCATGCTGCAGCACTGTACCGGGATGTATATCGGGAGTATCAGTCATTCGGTATAAACATTCTGATTTTCTGTTTTGAAGAGAAATATCATCAAACACGCCCGACTTATATACCTTCTCAATACTCTCGACAATAGCATTAACTGTATTGTAATGCTGCAGCTTTGTTGTCATTCTTGGTGTAGTACCAATTTCTTTCATTCTCTCATACCGTTCAATCGTACCAACATATGACAGTATCGGGGGCACCGCCATAACAGCAAGCTCCACATGATATCCTCTGCTCTTTAACAGCTCTGCTGTTCTTATTGGCACAGCAGATGTTCTAAGTGTACCTTCAATGATAAGATTATATTTTTCTCTTGAAAGCTCATCTATCAGTCTTTCTGTTACCTGCGACGAAAACTTCTGTGTATAATCCACATAATCATCACCATATTGAGCATATAGCTGGTCGAAATGAGGATGCAGCTTTCTAAAATCATCCCCCGAAATGACCGCTGTGCCCTTATCAGCTATTAAGCTTTCAAAATGTTTTATCATGCTTGACTTTCCGGCACCTGGCTGTCCACCCAAAATAACCGCTTCAGGTTTTTCTACTGGTTCTTTTTGGTCAACTGCAATCTGTTTAATTTTCTGATAACATCTATTGAACTCATGCATCGTATATTCTGTAAAATCTTCCATACATCTATCCCCTGCATGCTACCAGCTTTTTCAATGTCTCATTTACCATCTGAAGCTTTCCCCTTACAATATATGCCTGTTTTAATGTATCAATTTTATATACGCCATTATACAATTTGCAAACCTCATCTGAAATCGCTTCAGCAAACTTATCATCCGGATTGTTTTCTTTATATCTGATTAAATCTGCACATATCCCGGCAGCAAACTCCCTAAGTACTTCTATCTCTTTTACAACCTCATAATCTGTCATATCTAAACCTCCTAAAAATATTTGTATTCTTCTGTCATATTTCCCCATAAGACGGTTTTATTAAATATTTAAAATTTATATAGTGCCTTACTTTTCTTCCCACACATATACATAAAATACTTTGGTCATTTCGTTACTGTAACAATTATAACACGGAGTATGTCAATATGAAAGACCGATAAATTATTACCCCAAAAATTAATGTTTCTCATACAATTCCCCTCTCTTCCCAGCCTCCGCCAAACATATCATACTGAACCTCCTGCTTGTAAAAATGGCTTTTTGTGTTTGGCGCAAAATAGAGCGCTGTCAGTAAATAAGCTCGAATATTCTTTATTTTTGTAGTCACATTTTGCATTGAGGTTATTACATACTCAAGATGGCTGTCATTAAGCTTCAGGAATTTTGCCTTGACAAGCGCATAAGGGTAATTTTCTCCACCTATTTTTATAGTCTTTTTACTGACACAAACGGTATCACAAATAAGCTCATACAGTTCATCAAACAGCTCCCTATCCTGACCTGTATCATGCTGGATATGATAATCATATCTGATATTCTGCTTAATCTGCTCTATGTACGCTTCTACATCATCGATACTATGGACAGAGCTCACTTGAGATATATTTTTATCGCAGATGTGAACTGAGTTCACCTGTAATTTGTCATTATGCAGAGGTGAACTGAGTTCACCCGATATGTCAATTCGATTTTTAATTTCCGAAATTCTGTCATTGCTGTTATTATCTGTATTATCTGATAGATGGATAGATGGATTAATATTATTAATATCAGTATAATTAATATTAGTATAACTAGAGTCCAAATTTTGAACCTCCTGAAGTACAGAATTTGGATTTCCGGAAGTTCGATTTTTAGAATTGCAGAAGTCTAAATTTTGGACTTCTGGAAGTTCACTTTCTGGACTTCTGGAAGTTTTATTATTAGACTTCAAGAAATCCAAATTTTGGACTTCTGTGGAAACATCGGTATTATCAGGCTTTTTTTCGTCATCCTCAATAGGATCAGCAGCACATGCTGTGACAAAATTTTTTACATAAATAATATCAGGTCTTCCTAATCCCTGCCTTTTCTTCTCAATAAGCCCAATGCCTTTTCTATTATCAAGTTCAGACATAATCTTGGTGCAGGTTCCATGAGAGCACCCTAGATCACTCATGATTTCCTCAACTGTATAATAGATGTAAGCTCTGTTATCCTCATCAAACCATCTGTTTTTTACTGATAGCGACATTCTATCCAGCATAAGTCCATACAGGAGCTTAGCATCGCTGCTAAGCCCTTTAAACCGCTTGTCCTTAATTAACAGACGCGGAACACGGTAAAACGAAAACTGTTCCGCTTCAATTCCGTAATAGTAGTCAAAAACAAATCCTTCTCCCATGTTCATCATCCCTCAACATTCATGTTTTCAATTATAGCTTCATGTCCTCTGTTTTCCTGCTCTTTTATTTCCTGTTCTTTAAATGCCTCAGCCAGTTTCTCTACACACTCTCTTATTTCATCATTTGCATAGCCCTTACTCTCATAAAGCCTATGCACATCCGCTACGCTGTTATCAACTCCTGTAAGCTCATTTAAACGCAGCATTTTCTTAATTATATTTTCATCGGAGATATAACCAGCTTCTGCTACATTTAATTTTATAATTTTTTTGTCTTTTTCGATAAGTTCATCTGTGTAACGCTTATTCATATCTATCAAATTATCGTATGCCTTATTTATAAGTGCCATCGTTTCAGTCAAATTTTTAATCTCTTTCATGAGTTTTAACCTATCCTCCAATATTCCCTGCGTGTTTAGATGTTGCGATACTCTAGCCATATTACAAATCTTATCACCGATACTGTCACCTTCGTATGAGTTGATAATCGCTTCCACTGACCTTGAAACACGGCAGCTTATATTTATTTCTCGTTTTTCAAGTTCTTTCATTGCTCACACTCCCCGGCATTATCAGGTTTTGAGTACGAACCTGTCAACACTCCGTTTTTATTTTTTTCCACGTCCATATAACATCTAAAAAACCGGTTAGTACCACTGTTAAAATAAACATCAGAAACACTCATTACGCTGAATTCCGGCATGTTCTGTACAAGCCGCTGAAAAAACGCAATATCTTCTGGTGTACCCATTAATCTGATCTTCAACATAATTAATCTCTCCCTCCCAGCAGTGCATATAATTTTTTATTATATGTAACATACTCCGGATACCGGAGCTGTATCGCCTGCCAGAAGAAAGGCGCATACGAACAACAAAACAACTCACTCACACTATAATTCTGGCATTCCGCTATTTTCTGCCTTGTGTATTTAACACTGGGCATTTCATCACAATACAGATTAAAAGCCATTCTTATCACCCTTGCACTTCCGCTTGTCACCCAACCTTCATGTATACATGCCGGTTTAACCAAGCCGCTTTTAAAATCATAAATCCTGTCTATGTGCTGTCTGGTATCTGCATTTATTCCTAAGCAGTATACCAATGCAATATGATACTCATCCTGATAACGCACCTGTGAAAGCTTCTCATAAAAGAAGCTCTCATGTGCTTCACTTATAAAACTTATTTTCTTTTCACTTTCTGTATTGTTCCTTGCTCCTATCGCTGTACTATTCATGTGTTTTCCTCCAAATTCTAAAAATAGACATAACAAAAAGACATTCTTCCAACGAAAAATGCCCTTCAGTACAAAACATTTACTTGAATCCACATGAATTTAATTTAAAGAGACTTAATATGACCCATTTACAGTACATGTTCTGTCGTACTCCTGTCGTACCATATCACTCAAATGCTCTAGTTTACGGACTTTTTTAGATATAATAGAATAAAATTAAATTAAATTATAATTATTGAGCCCCTCACCATATTCTGATATAATTAAACCGTTGTCGCACCCATTCTGGCAACAGAAAAGGGGGGGATTTGCGTTGACAATACTTATATCTTTTCTTGTTTCCGTTGTGGCAGGCATAGTCAGCTACTATATCTGCAAATGGCTAGACGGCGACAATAGCGACAATTAGCCTGACGGATGCTCTACCGTATAAAAAGAGAAGAAAACCCATGAGTTGCGACCTCATGGGTTTTCGTTTTTGTGTCTGCATGACACTTATATCTTTTCTTAGCTACCGCCATTATAACATATGCACCAGCCAAAATCAAGTATTCTCTTTTTTCCAAAAAATATTCCTGGGACATTTGGTGTCCCACTATTTAATCCTGAGGGCGCGCGTAGCGTTGAGAACCGCAAGCACCATGACACCGACATCGGCAAATATGGCAACCCACATGTTGGCAGCTCCGACCGCCACGAGAATAAGGCAGGCAAACTTGACTGCAAGCGCAAATGCGATATTCTGTCTTACGATTTTAAGTGTCTTTCTGGATATTCTCATTGCAAGTGCAAGCTTTGCCGGGTCATCGTCCATGAGAACAACGTCTGCAGCCTCAATAGCCGCGTCTGAGCCGAGTGCACCCATCGCGACGCCAATATCCGCTCTTGAGAGAACAGGCGCATCGTTGATACCATCACCGACAAAGGCAAGATTTTCTTTCGCACCCTTCTGTCCGAGCAGTCTCTCAACCTGTGTAACCTTGTCTGCAGGGAGCAGCTCACTGTGTATCTCGTCAAGACCAAGCTCAGTGCCAACGCGCTGTGCCGTCTTGGCTGTGTCTCCTGTGAGCATCACAGTCTTTATGCCGCCCGCCTTAAGACCTGCTATTGCCTCCTTTGAGGCAGGCTTTATGACATCTGATATGGTGATGCAGCCCGCATACACACCGTCCACCGAAACATACACTGCTGTTCCCTCATCGTGCTCAGATGTCACTGAGGCGCCGACCTTCTTCATAAGCTTGACGTTTCCTGCCGCCACGTTTCTGCCATCAACGACAGCCTTAACGCCATGACCTGCAACCTCCTCTATTCCATTTACGCGCTCAAGCTCAAGCCTGCCCGCAAAGGCTTTTTTGAGGCTGATGCTTATAGGGTGGCTCGAACCGCTCTCAGCGTATGCCGCATAGTATAAAAGTTCATCTTTAGAAAAACCGTTCTCAGGATAACTTCCCGTAACCTCGAACACGCCCTTTGTGAGTGTACCCGTCTTGTCAAACACAATGTACTTCGTGTCGGCAAGAGCCTCGAGGTAGTTAGAGCCCTTCACGAGGATACCGTTGGTCGATGCACAGCCGATTCCACCGAAAAAGCTGAGCGGAATGGATATTACAAGTGCACATGGACAGCTTACAACGAGGAAGGAAAGTGCTCTTATAATCCATGTCAGCCATGCCGCCGGATTGCCTATTATCAGGTTAAAAATCGGTGGTATGATTGCAAGTGCAAGTGCACTGTAGCATACTGCCGGTGTGTAGTACTTTGCAAATTTTGTGATAAAATTCTCTGACCTTGATTTTTTGAGGCTGGAATTTTCCACAAGGTCAAGTATTTTAGATACTGTCGAATCGCCGAACTCCTTGGTTGTGCGGATATGGATCGTTCCCGTGAGATTTATACAGCCGCTTATAACCTCATCGCCGCATACCGCATCTCTCGGAACGCTCTCACCTGTGAGGGCACTGGTGTTAAGTGAAGTATTTCCTTCGATTATCACGCCGTCGATAGGAACCTTCTCGCCCGGATTTACAACAATCGTTGTGCCGATTTCGACCTCGTCCGGGTCAACCTTTTCAATCTGTCCATCGACAACAATGTTCGCGTAGTCAGGTCTGATATCCATAAGCGCCGCGATGTTTTTTCTGCTCTTTCCGACTGCAACACTCTGGAAAAGCTCTCCAATCTGGTAAAAGAGCATAACCGCAACTCCCTCTCTAAATTCTCCGATTGCGATTGCACCGACTGTAGCAACGGCCATAAGGAAATTCTCATCGAACATCTGTCTTTTTAAAATTCCCTTCCACGCTTTCTTTAATATGTCATATCCAATGACAAAATATGGGATTAAATACAGCACCGCCGAAATCCATACATTCAAATCAAGCACCGCATCAAGAATTGAAACAGCCACAACCAAAACGGCTGAAATAATAATACGATATAAAATCGTCTTTTGCTTCTTATTCATGGTTACCTCCAATTTCCCCTCATGTGAAATTTGCTGCCGGCGAAACCGCCGACAGCAAACACATTAAAGCTCAATCACGCAATCATCTTCAACCTTCCTGCAGTTAGCGTAAGCTTCCTTCATAACCGCGTCAACATCTGCTCCTTCCTCAAATTCAACCTTGAGCTTGAGCGTCATAAAACTTAATGAAGCATCCTTAACTCCCTTAGTGTTCTTAACAGCCTCCTCCATCTTAGCTGCACAGTTAGGGCAATCAACCTCTACATTGTAAGTCTTCTTCATAATAAAAGCCTCCTTAAATATGATTTTTAATAATTATAACTTTGTTAAATCTTCTATTCTTCTACATGTTCCATACCCATGCTGAGAATGTTTCTCACATGCTCATCGTCAAGGGCATAGAAAATTATCTTACCCTCCCTGCGGAACCTGAC
>CAKRJT010000050.1 GCA_934351925.1 uncultured Lachnospiraceae bacterium | reverse complement strand
ATATGATATATTGCCTGAGCTGTCTCAACCGTATTATATATAAATTTGATAAATTCATTTTGATGAATAATTACGGAGATTTAAACAATCTCTACCTTGCTTTTTGTCGGTTTTATTATTTATTTTACTACTTACTTGCTGCATATTATTTTTTGGCGACAAGCTTTCCCTGATACAGACTTCGCTCAACCATGTTGATTGCGAGGTCTTTCTGGAACTTTTTGACCTTGTTGAGCTCGCCGTCGGTTATAATTGATATGCACATTCCGGCTTTGCCGTTGCGCCCGCAGCGTCCGGCGCGATGTACATATTCGGTGGCTTCCTCAGGCAGGCTTATGTTGATTATAACATCCACGTCGTCAAAATGCATTCCGCGTGCGGCATAATCAGATGCAACCACATACTGAAGCTTTCCATCCATGAAATCCTTAACAATATTCTTATTGCGGAACTTATTACCCTCCGCGTGTAATGCGTCGACTTTATAATTGTGGTATTTCAGTTTCTGTGTTATCTCATCGATATCATAGCGTTTGTTTGCAAAAATAATTGCTTTGGATGCGTTAGCTGCTTTCAGAACCTTGCGGACAGTCTCGTTCTTGTCCCTATGCATGCACACTACATAGTAATGCTTGATTGTCTCAGGGGTGGAGACAATACGGCTTGTTGTAAGCTTTACAATGTCTATCTCTGTCTTATCAAGGTTGTTCTGATATTTCTCACCGTAGGTTGCCGTGAAAAATAATGTCTGTACATCTCTGTAGAAGCACTTTTTAAGCTCCATGCTGAGCTGGATATTATCCTTGTCAATGAGTCGGTCGGCTTCATCGAATATTAAGAACTTGCATTTGTGTGCCGGAAGTTTCTTGATGGATATAAGCTCCTTAAGTCTTGCAGGCGTTCCTATGACAAATGTAGGCTTGGTCTTAAGGGACTCTGCCATTCGCTGCATGTTAAAGTTACCCACTGCCACCACCGCTTTCGCGTTGAGGGAAAGGTTCTTTGACAACAGTTCTATCTGTCTTGAAATCTGGAATGCGAGCTCCTTTGCAGGTACGGCGATAACACATGTGAAATCGTGTGGCTGGTCAGACGGGAGCTTTAGCAGATATTCGTATACCGGTATTAGATAAGCCAGTGTCTTACCCGTACCGGTCTTAGCTCCTCCGGATACATTGTGTCCTTCGATAATCTGTGGGATACACATGCTCTGTATCTCGGTAAGCTCAGTTATCTTCTGTGCCGCGAGAGCTTTTCTCAGGTTTAAATTCAACTGTTGTATTGTAAAGTTTCCGTTCATTTTTAGTATGCCTTTCTCTTCAATTTTCTCTTAATTCGCTTAAAATTTCGCGATAATCCGTTAGATATGAAAAACGCTGTAATCTGCGTATTTCATATTATTATATCAAAAATATATCAGCTTGACTATAACAAAAATAAAAGATATAATCGGAAAGATTTTTATATAAAATTCTGAATGATTACTAAGAATATATTAAGGAGATTTATATGACTCTTCAAAGATTGTTAAGTTACACTCGTAAAGCCGTGGATGAATATGCGCTTATAGATGATGGTGACAAAATTGCCGTGGGAATATCCGGCGGAAAGGACAGTCTCACTCTGCTCTATGCATTGAGTGAACTGAGAAAGTTCTATCCCAAGAAGTTCGAAGTATACGCGCTGACGGTGCACCTTGGCATAGAGGGCATGGATTTCTCAGAGATCGGGAAGCTGTGCGATAAGCTCGAGGTGCCCTATTATATAATAGAGACGGAAATTAATGACATAGTGTTCAATATAAGGAAGGAAGCCAATCCGTGTGCGCTGTGCGCCAAGCTGAGAAAAGGTGCGTTCAATAATAAGGCACTCGAACTAGGCTGTAATAAGATTGCATACGCACATCACAGGGACGATGTGAACGAGACCTTTATGATGTCGCTTATATATGAAGGAAGAATACATACCTTCTCGCCGATGAGCCATCTCGACAGGACAAATCTTACCCTGATACGCCCGCTTCTGTTCGCCCCTGAGGCCGATGTAATAGGGTTTGCAAAAAGGTACAAGCTGCCTGTGGTCAAAAATCTCTGCCCTGCCGACGGTGTTACAAAGAGGCAGGAGACAAAGGAGCTTATAAAACAGATTAACAGCGAGGCACCGGGCTTTCATACAAGGCTGTTCTCGGCAATTGCCAATGGGAATGTTGATGACTGGCCGGAAAGAACCATGCATACAAGGGAAAAGTGTTAGTTTCCCTAACTTACACCATGTTATGGGAAGTCATCTGTTCAAGGTATAGGAGGAGGCTTCGGATATGCATATGTCAGGTGTGGTATATACGGGTATGATAAGCTTCGAGCCGGCATATATTGAGTCACTGGTGAGCCCGTTAATATTCATAACCTCGCGTATGTACTGATATACGGAGGTATAATGTTCATCGGAATATGTGCAGGCTATATCCCAGAGAGTATCGTTGGAAGAGACGGTTATGTATGTGTAGCCCTTCACGGCCGTGTCAGGTGTGTTCTCTTCTCCGGCACGGACAATATTGCTGAATATGATTATTGTGAAGGCTGCAATGAGAATGAGGATAAAAGAAATAATGCTCACCTTCTTCATGCGTTTTCTGCGGGCTGCCGCAATGCGGCTCTTTCTTAGAATTTCATTGACGGATAAGCCGCCCTCTACTACCGTGAAACCATTAGCTGTAGTCGATCTCATAATAATTCCTCCTGTACAAACAAGTGTTTCGAACATATATTCCTTAGTTATGGTTACACTATATCATCCGAACAGGCGTTTGTCAACACTATACCAAACATTTATTCGGAACATTTATTTTGAACATCTGTTTGCATTTTTCAAAACAATGTGATATAATAAATCGAGAAAAGACCAGCATGCCTGCATGATTGGCACGCTGCGAATTTTTTTTAATATTTATGCTTATTAGATTGTTTTGAACCCTTGTTCTGCAGATACATTGCATTGGAGGGTCAGTTTTGAACAGTTACCATGAATTTACATATCAGGAGGATTTTTATATGGCAAGTGGAAGAATTACACCTAAACAGCAGGAGATACTTGATTTTTTGAAGAAGGAGATACTCATGAAGGGATACCCGCCGGCAGTCCGCGAGATCTGTGAAGCGGTACATCTTAAGTCGACCTCGAGTGTCCATTCTCATCTTGAGACCTTGGAGAAGAACGGATATATAAGAAGAGATCCGACCAAGCCGCGTGCAATTGAGATTATTGATGACTCATTTAATTATCTGAGGACAGAGACAGAGATTGCCAGCATACCTATTATAGGAACCGTAGCTGCAGGACAGCCGCTTCTCGCAGTAGAGAATATCACGGACTATTTCCCTTTTCCTGCCAATCTTCTTCCTAACGAGGAGACATTTATTCTCAAGGTTAAGGGCGAGAGTATGATTAATATGGGAATTTACGATGGGGATTATCTCATAGTTGAGCAGACCAACACGGCAGGCAACGGAGATGTTGTCGTTGCCCTTGTGGACGATTCAGCTACGGTCAAGAGATTTTATGCTGAGGACGGACACTTCAGACTCCAGCCGGAGAATGATTTCATGGATCCGATTATTGTTGATCATGTTGAGATACTCGGAAAGGCTATACGACTTATCAGACCGAATATCGTATAATGACATCAATAATGCAGCATCAATGACAATGTAACAGAAGCCGCGACGGCATTATATAATAATTACATGTATGTTATCCGCACGGCTTCTGGTTATAACTTTTATTCTTATTTGACTATATTTGTTTCTATATTTGTTTCCAACTTTTAAAATTTACTATCAGAAAATTTACAGACACAGGTAGAAAATTCAAGAAATTTTCTTGTTTACACTATTCTCGAGTGAGGCAAGCAGCTCCTGCACCACTGCTCTCTTCACCGGGTGATAGGCGTATGGCGCGATATCGCTCAACGGCTTTAACACGAACATACGGTTATGCATGTCGATATGAGGAATACATAACTTTTCTGTGTGCATTATGAGGTCATCATACAGCAGAATATCCATATCCAGGGTTCTTGGCCCCCAGTGAATCTCTCTTGTTCGGTTATTAAGAGCCTCGACCATATGAAGGAAATCAAGCAGCTCCTCCGGTTCTAAGATGGTGTCGATGGCTGCACAGCAATTGAGGAAGCTCTGCTGCTCTACACCGCCGTATGGCTCTGTTTCATATATAGGCGATACCTTATTCAACAGAATACCGGAATGACCTCTGAGAGCATTTAACGCGCTCTGAAGGTACAGCTCACGATCGCCTATGTTAGAACCGAGGGAGAGATATACACGGTGCCAGCCTCTTGTGAGCTCCACCGACACGGTCTCGAGAGGAAGCTTCACCGGAGCCCAAGGCTTTTTAAGCTCAAGGTGTACTTTTTTGAGGTGAGGCACTGAGGTGAGCAGGTACTCGGCGAGCCGGCTTGCCGCTGTCTCAATAAGCTCGTAGGTATCATTTGTCAAAAATGCAGTAATTTTCTGTGCTGCGACTCCGTAATCAATGGACTTACCGAGGTCTTCGGGCGTGTATCCGGCATGAAGGAAGCCTTCGGTGAATATGTGCTGGCCGACGGCTGCCCTGAAATCTGTATATAGGTCGGCGTTGATTATAAATTTCTGACCAAGGCGGTTCTCCTCCTCGAATACGCCGTGATTGGCAAAAACTTCAAGATTTTTAATATGTATTATGTCCATTTTTTCTCCGTCCTGCCGCAATGAAAGCGGCATTGATTATAAATTTATGCGTCAAAGCTCTTTCCGATTACTGCCGCCGCCATCTTGAGTGCTCGGTAATTCTCCTTTACATCGTGTACCCTGAATATGGATGCACCGCGCATAAGTCCGATAACGCTTGTAGCGACAGTTCCCTCAACACGTTCATTTTTTGGAAGGTCGAGTGTAAGACCGACAACAGATTTACGCGAAGTCCCGAGAAGAACGGGATAGCCGAGTGCACAGAGCCTGTCAACCGTGTTTATGGCGGTGAGGTTCTGTTCAAGCGATTTGGCAAAGCCGACACCCGGGTCAAGAATAAGCTTATCACCCGATATGCCGTGCTTTAACGCACAGTCGATAATTTTCCGGTTGTCATCAAGGTAGTCGGAGAGAAAATCATCGTATTCGGCAGATTTTCTGTTGTGCATCAGGCAGCATGGAAGCCCTGTCTTTGCAAGGAGCTCTGCCATCGGAGAGCATACATTTCCGTTGTCCGATGTGTGTGTGTTGTACATAAGCCCCCAGATATCGTTTATGAGGTCGGCGCCGGCGTCTATTCCGGCTACGGCAACTCGCGCCTTGTAGGTGTCAAGTGACACGGGAATATCAAAGCGTGTCTTTATCGCGCTTATAACAGGAACAACGCGCTCAATTTCCTCATCGTCGGATATCATGGTGTATCCGGGTCTTGTAGACTCGCCGCCGATATCTATAAGCGCGGCTCCATCCTTAATCATTTCCTCCGTGTGAAAAAGTGCCGCATCGATGTTGTCATAGCGTCCTCCGTCAGAAAATGAGTCGGGGGTTACGTTCAATATTCCGCAGACATACGCGCTGTTTTTCAAATCAAAGTTTTTATTTCCGATAAACATCCGGATTCTCCTTTCAAGCTGCCGTTTGAATATTATCATTGGAAGCCATTGCAAATACTATATACCTTTAATCATGGATAATACTCTGTCCATGGCTGCGTTGTCATTTTCAAAGGTGCCTCTGCACACATAGGTCATTGTCCTGCTGCCAGGCTTTTTGACCCCGCGCATCGTCATGCACATATGTTCCGCCTCGACCACCACCATGACACCCTCCGCGTGAAGATATTTCATTATGGCGTCGGCTATCTGTGAGGTCAGGCGCTCCTGAAGCTGAGGGCGCCGGGCATATTCCTCCACCGTCCTTGCGAGCTTGCTAAGCCCCGCTACCCTGCCGTTTGAGATATATGCGATATGTGCCTTTCCGTAAAACGGAAGCAGATGGTGCTCGCACATTGAGTAAAAGGTAATGTCCTTCTCGAGTATGAGTTGTCCCTTCTGCGCTTCAAAGGTCTTAGACAGTATTTCACGAACCATCGCGTCGCTGTCGTCAGCGGAAACTCTGTCCCTGTCTATCCCGGCGAAAATCTCCTCATACATTCGGGCTATTCTGTCAGGCGTCTCGACAAGCCCCTCGCGGGCTACGTCCTCCCCTATGCCTTCAAGTATAAGCTTTACCCCTTCTTTTATCTTTTCCTTGTCCATTCCTCATATGCCTCTCTGATCTGGTTTAGATGTGAAAGTGAGCCAAAGGCAAGCACAGCCACATCGCCGTTATTGTATGTAACTGCCTGCTCCACCGCGTCGGTTATATCGCGGCAGGCGGTGGCAATGTTCTTTTTTTTGTTGATACGTCCTGCAAGCTCGTCCGCCGGCATCGCCCGTCTGTTGCCTGGGGTCTCTATGGTAAAAATATGGTCAGCCATAGGAAGCATGAGCTCTATTATCTTTTCATAGTCCTTATCGGCAAATACGCCCATGATGTACACCAGCCTGCGCCCGTTGAGAGCCTGGGGTGTAAAATATGTAAGAACCGATGAGCGAAGCTGTCTTGCCGCAGGCTCATTGTGTGCCCCGTCGACAAAAAACGGAGGTTCACTGCCTATGAGGCTAAGCCTGCCAAACCACTTGGTCGCCTTGATTCCGGCACGGACATCTGCATAGGAAATCTTATAGCCCATTTGCATAAGTGCCTCCACACAGGATATGGCAAGGCAGGAATTAATAATCTGATAGGTTCCGGCAAGCCCCAGCGCAATCTGTCCGGCTCTTGCATGTGTGTAGCTTGTGCCCTCATCAGCCCATGGACAAGCCGCGTAGCGTATGTCGGAGGCATCTGACGTATAGTCGGATACGATAAGCCTGCTGCCGGTACTCTGGCACTTCTGCTCTAAAACCTCCATCGCTCCACGGTCCTGTACAGTTGTGACAACTGTTGTTCCCGGCATGACAATTCCGGCTTTGACGGAAGCAATCTCCGGCAAGGTGCTGCCGAGAATACCCATATGGTCGAGCCCTATTGAGGTGAACACGCAGCATAGAGGGGCTGAGCATACATTGGTGGCATCATACTCTCCGCCAAGACCCGTCTCGAGTACGACAAAATCAACATTTTTCTTATGAAAATACAGAAACGCTGCTGCCGTCTCAAGCTCGAAGGCTGTCGGAAGCCTCGAGGCTGAGCTTTTCATAGTGTTCAACGCGTCAGCGATATCACCCATCACTTCGGCAAACTCCGTCTCGGAAATATATGCCCCGTCAATCTGTATCCTCTCAAGATATGTGACAAGAGTCGGAGAGATATATCTTCCGACCCTGCAGCCTGCCGTGGTGAGAATTGTTGATATCATCGCGAGTGTCGAGCCTTTTCCGTTCGTTCCTGCGATGTGTATTATCCGCAGCTTGTCCTGCGGATTTCCGAGATGCTCCATCAGCTCACGCATGGTCTCAACGTCCATGATGCTTCCGGCTTTTTCGGCATTGCGGATAATAGAAAGGGCATCGTCGTAACTGAGTATCATAGCTCTTTGACCTCTATTTCCCTTCCGTCGCGCCATATTCTCTCAAGGTCGTAGAAAAATCTGTCGTCCTTGGAGAAAACATGGACTATGACATCGGTATAGTCGAGCAAAATCCATGACGCGCTCCGGTAGCCCTCAACATTCTTAGGCTCAAGCCCGAGCTTATAGAGCTCCTCTTTTACGTTGTCGGCAAGCGCCTGAACCTGATTGATGTTGCTTCCGTTAGCTATAACAAAATAGTCTGCGATAACGGAAACCTTGCTTATATCAAGTATCTTGATGTTCTCGCCCTTCTTGTCGTCGAGGGCATTATATATTATTTTTGTCAGTTCCTTTGAATTCATAAATTACCTCCGATAGGCGGCATTAAGCCGGATACTACTGTCTTACAGTTTGGCTTTAAGGCTCTCATATGCCTTAACTGTTGTATCATCTATTGTGCCGTTTTTGCTCTTCACATATTCAATGGTGTTTTCGAGTATCTCGTAGGTACACTGCTTTATATCACTGAATGAGAGCTCGCGGAAATATGGCAGCCTCGGCGCCTTGTCGCGGTTAGGCTCTATATAGTCCGCAACATATACTATCATGTCGAGAAGGCTCATGTCAGGGCAGCCTGTCGTGTGACAGCAGATGGCGTGGCATATTTCAGGGTCGGCAACCCCATGTCTGTACTCAGCATAGTAAGCCCCCATCTTTGCATGTAAAAGATCCGGCTGGCGTTTCTCCGCCTCGCTTACCTCAATGCCGAACTTGGCACATTTTTCTAAGAGACGCTCGCCCGAAAGGTATTTCGCACAGTCGTGAAGAAGCCCTGCCATAAAAGCCTTATCCATGTCACAGCCGTAGCGCATGGCAAGTGCGGCACTTGTGTATGCGACACCGAGTGTGTGCTCATAGCGCGACGGAGTAAGTTTCTTTGCTAAATTTTTTTTAATCAATGTAATCTGTTCGTTGTCCATGTGATCCTCGCTTCCGTACATCAATTTATGTCCATCAAATATAGCTATCTGATTTAGATATTCTTTTCACACTAATATATCACATGTACAATTCATTCTCAATGATATATTTGTACACCGCCTCGGGAACCATGTAGCGCGCCGATACCGGGTCGGTGGCAAGACGTTTTCGTATATCACTTGAGCTGATTTCAAGCTGGGGAGTATCGATAAGATATATCCGTGCACCATAGCTGCCCTCAAGCTGCCGTTTTACCTGTTCAAGCTTATCATCGGGAACATTATTTCTGTCCGCGCATACGAGCGCCGTGTGCCGGCAGATAATCTCCGGGTGATACCATTTATCAAAATCCATAAGCGAGTCAGAACCCATAATGAAGAAAAAATCATTATCAGGATAGATTTCGTCAAGCTCAGTCATCGTGACAGCGGAATAGCTCGGTCTCTCCTTCTCAAGCTCGTAGGTGAACAGCTCGAAATCCGGATTTCCCTGTAGGGCGAGCTCCAACATATTTCGGCGGTTGTTTTTGTCCAATATCTTATTATTCTTATGCGGCGGGTCGCCTGCCGGCATGAACCATATCTTATCGAGCCGCAATAAAGCAAGTGCCTGCTGCGCGATGATAAGATGTCCGGTGTGTACCGGGTTGAAGGTTCCGCCCATTATACCTATGCGTGACATCTGCTCCTCCATGTCACTGCTGTTGCAGTGATTCAAATATCAAATTATATGCCGAACCGTTAGCGCATTTTTAACAATCCGGCATGGCTGAACCGTTATGAAAATAATACTTATGTGTCGCTGTAATGATAGCGGCATGCCAGAATATATATGTTCTCGTCGTCAATTTTATATATCAGTCTTTCTTTATCATTTATACGGCGGCTCCAGAAACCGGTCAGATTTCCGGTTAAGGGTTCAGGCTTTCCTATTCCTTCGTTGCCGTTTCTACAGATGTCATATATAAGATGGTTTATCTTCTTTAATGTCTTTCTGTCCTCTGTCTGCCAGTAGATATAGTCCTTCCAGCCATTATCTGTAAATATTTTATTCATCAATATCTACCCCGGAAAGGTCATGTACAGATATTTTTCCGTTATCTAACTGGGCTTTAGAGTCCATAAGCCAGTCATAGTTGGATTTATTTCCCATAACATATGCATTTTCCATCAGATTATTATAGGCGTCCTCCGATAAAATGACAACATTCTTATTGTCTTTTCTTGTGACAATCATCGTTTCACAATCATCGGTGACTTTATCCATGTAGGTTTTCATATTATCGCGAAGATTTGTATAATTAACAGCCAGCATAATGGTACCTCCTATTCTCAATCAATTTTATACATAATCAATTGTTTATACAGTTATTTTTGTATATATTATAAAGTACAGAAAACTGTACGTCAAGCAAAGCATGAAAAATCTAATATCATCGATTTTATTATATGAAATCAGGGGCAAAAGATACTTTGCCCCTGATGATACAAGACTGCTTTGTGCTATGCCATTGCAATCCTAATTATACATAATTATATTTTTTCCTGTAAACAATCAAAAATATCACTGAAATGATGAGTGCGAACACCTCCGCCATCGTAACTGACCACCATATTCCGTCAAGCTTCCAGAAAACAGGCATGATTATGACAGCTGCCATTTTGAATATGAAGGTTCGGAGAAATGATATCGCCGCCGAAATGCCGCCGTTGTTGAGTGCGGTGAAAAATGATGAGGCAAATATTGTAAAGCCGCTGAAAATAAATGCAAGCGAAAATATCCTGAAGGCATGCTTCGTCATGGCGAAGAGCTCTGCGTCGTAGCCTACGAATATCCTTGAGAGCGTACCGGCGAGTGTAAATGCGAGAACCGTCATTATACTTCCGGCAATACCCATAATGATATTGCTCTTTTTGAACATGTTCCTGAGCTCGTCGGTATTTCCGGCGCCGTAATGGTAGCTGATAATCGGTGCGCCGCCCATCGCATAGCCGACAAACATTGCGATAAATATGAACTGCACATACATGAGCACCCCGTTAGCGGCAACCCCGTCTGCGCCGGCATACTTCAGAAGCTGGAAGTTGTATACTATACCTACGATAGATGATGCCGTGTTAGACACGAACTCTGAGGCGCCGTTCCAGCAGGCGCGGGCAATGCTCTTTATCTCGAGCTTTGTGCGGATAAGCCTTAAAATGCTGCTGTTAGGTCTGAGGAAATATATTAACGGGATAATTCCTCCGACAGTCTGGCACAGTCCCGTGGCAATCGCGGCTCCTGCAACGCCCCATCTGAGTACGCCGACAAGCAGCGCATCAAGCACCATGTTCGTAAGTCCTGCGGCGACGGTTGTGATGAGTCCGAGGTGTGGCTTCTCTGCCGTGATAAAGAAGCCCTGAAATGCGTTCTGTAACATGAAGGTTATATTAAATATCATCATTATTCTTCCGTAAATCACGCAGTCGTTGATTATATCGCCCTCGGCACCGAGCCATATTGCGACCGGGCGCATTATGATGCAGCCTATCAGAGAGATTATCGCACCCGTGATAGCGGTTCCTGCTATTATCATTGTAAAATACTGGTTGGCTCTCTCCTTCTTCTGCTCTCCAAGGGTCATGGCGACGAGCGCGCTTCCTCCGGTTCCGAACATAAATCCGACACCGCCGAATATCATAAGAAACGGCATTACCAGGTTGATGGCTGCGAAGGCGTCCTTTCCCACAAAGTTGGAAACAAACAGTCCGTCGACAACGCCGTAAATTGACGTGAACACCATCATCACTATTGACGGAAAGACAAACCGAAGAAGTCTTCTGTAGGTAAAGTGGTCAGATAATTGAATTTTCATGGTTATTCTCCTCTTGTAAAAATTATAGTTTTATTGTCTCATGCTGTTTTTACACTATTCGTTAATAAGGTGTGTTGCCTCATTTAAAAGCCGTGTAAACTTGTCTAGCGTGGATACGAGGGCTTCCTTTTCGGCTTCAGTCATGCCGTTTAACGCGGTGTATTCCGCATGACGCACTTTCACCACAGTATTCTCTATGAGTTCTTTCCCTGCCGCAGTCAGGATAATCTTCTTACTTCTGGCGTCGCTGCCGGGAACAAGGCTTATGGTTCCGTCCGTCTCAAGCTTTTTGAGCGAGGAATTGACGGTCTGCTTTGGAAAACATGACATCGAACATATTTCGCTCTGTGTTATCCCGTCAGGATAATCATACAGCATATATAATATCCAGAAGGTGCTGTCGGACAGTCCAAGCAGCTTGGCAGCCTGCTGGTACCAGTCATCGTTCTCCTTGAGTCTGTGGTTTAGAAGCCAAAGGTATTTATCGTTGTTCATGGTTTACCTCCTAGGTTCGGTTTCAATAAAAAATATGGGTGCAAAAATTGCTGTAAATATAATAAGAAATTTTTACAAAATTAACGAAATATCCTAATTATGCAAAATAAAAAGTCCGAAATCGGACTTTATCCAGTATAGTCCGATTTCGGATAGTTGTCAAGTATGAAAACGATGAATTTACAGCTTAAGGGTGTTGGCGTATTTGAATGAGATTATAGCTCTTGGAGCAGTTTCTTTATAGGCCTGTTCCTGATGCATAAAGGAAACAATCTCATATTTGGTCATTAGCCCAAGCTTGTCAATGACGATATCCAAAATTCTTTTATCTTCATCGTCTAATGATTTATAATCGTTTGTCTTGGAAGGGAAAAAGTGATAAGCTATGGTTTCGCCAAAGTCCACTTCCTCGCATGGTACATCTCGCAAATCAATGATTGAGTTGTGTCCGATGGGTACGGCGCCCATAGGCAGCGCCTGATAGACCAAACCGGTTATTGCGTGCCCTCTTTCTTTGTAGGAAAGAAAATCTGCATACCACATCATTTTCATAAGTTTCACTTTGTAGAGATTGCTTATCCGTGTTGATGAGGCAAAATACCGAATAACATCGACAACTTTATCAAGTGATAGCTCTGTGTTGCCGTTGTAAGCCTCATTGCCGCGAAATTTAGTATAACCGGCTTCAATAGCCTTACGCAGATATATGTCCTGCTCCTCTTCGTATAAACAGGTAGCTGTAGAGAGATATTTACGATATGCTTCGTCAGACAGGTTATCTTTTGCATTATTTAACAATGAGAGGAACCATTCCGGGTCTTTATCAAGTTTCTTTAGTATGGTATCATGTGCTCTATCCTGAACTTGATGGCTCTCATATCTGGTGATTGTCTTTCCTCCCCAGCCGAGAAGCAGACAGAGGTCGCTCTGGCTTATCCCGTATTTAGCACGAATATTAATAATCTCAGAAGATGTCAATAAACCTTCGGACTGTCTGTAAGCATCTTTGAGCCGAATATCATTTTGCTGTATCTGCTGTTCGTTCATATATAATTCTTCTGCAATATCACAAAATAAATATTCAGCTTCGTAAGATACACTTATGCCCTTGAAGGTAGAGGTATCTTTGACAAGAACTGTTTTTACTTCATGTTCTTCCATGCAGCAGGTGCATAAAC
>CAKRJT010000049.1 GCA_934351925.1 uncultured Lachnospiraceae bacterium | reverse complement strand
TTTGCCCGATAACTCTTTATTATCCATCACTTTCCTCTATTTCCACCCTGAACTCCTTCCTAGGGTGCTTATTTCTCAATATATCCCTCTGTTTAGCCACTGCGACATGTGTATAAATTTGTGTGGTGTTTATTGAGCTGTGGCCGAGCATCTCCTGAATGTAGCGGATATCGACGTCGGCTTCGAGGAGGCTGGTGGCGAAGGTATGGCGGAACATGTGCGGGGTGATGTGCAGGTCGATGGCGGCGAGGGTGCAATATTTGTTTATCATGCGGCGCACGGACTGGTCGGACAGGGGAGAGCCGGACTGGTTCACAAAAAAGTGTGTGGAGGAGGAGATTTCGGTGGAAAAACTGCGGCGGTATTCCATGAGAATGTGGATAACGTCGTCGGAGGCAAGCTGGATATAGCGTTCCTTGTCGCCTTTGCCGTATATGAGTATGGTTCCGTCGATGAGGTCTACATTCTCGTTTTTCAGGCTGCAAAGCTCGCTTATTCTTATGCCGGAGGAGAACAGGAGCTCGATTACGGCGGCATCGCGGAGCGCATTTCGGCGTTGGTAGGCAGTGTTCGCGTTTGCCTGCTGGTTGTAAATGATGGAGAGAAAGGTTTCGACGGTGTGCAGAGGTATTGTCTTTGGGAGGATAATTGGTTCGCGGAAACGGGTTTGTATCTTGGAAAAAGGAGTGCGCTCGATGATATCCTTGTATTCACAGTAATGAAAAAGAGCCTTCAAAGAGGCGATTTTGCGCTTGGCAGTTTTGGGCTTGTATTCACAGTGAAGCCTGCTTATATAGGTTTCAAGAGTGGCAGAGGTGATGTCGGATATGGCTGTAAGGCTGGCGGAGTCGGATAAAAAATCCGAGAATTGACGCAGATCTATCCGATAGGCTTTGAGCGTTTTTTCGTCCAGACATTTTTGCGTGCGGCAGGAATCTAAGTATTCTGTGATAAGTGTTGCTATATTATTCATGGTGTGCATATCTCCTTATAGTTTTTGATTAACATAACATGATTAGTGTAAAAAATATACATAGGGCAGAATAAACACGGTCTTGGGTATATTGTGATATCACATAATGATATTTTGTATATATTCCTTCTTTCATTTACCCTATATCCGTTGTATAATAATCACATAGCATTCGTGAAAATGTGCCGTGAGCTGGCGGCAGGGAGAAGGGTATACATTTCGTGTGCTAAAAAACATAAGAGAGGTATGGAATATGGCGTTATTTCAGAGCGAAAATCCGAAGGAAAAGCACAACAAAGGCATATTGGGTGCGTTTGCCGTGGATGTTATCAAGTGGGAGCCGGAGAGTGACCAGGAGGCGGGGCTTATTGTTCATAAGTTCCAGTATGAGGACTTTCCGAATGGCTCATATTTGATTGTGGCACCTTCGCAGATGGCGGTGTTTACCAACAATGTATCAGCCGGAAGTTCGGCAGATGACGATGGAAGCGGGCAGGCACAGGTTTCAGTGTTCAATGGTCCGTGCAAGATTAAGCTTGAAACCGGAGACAGCAGGTTTGCACCTTTTAGAAACATCAGCCATTCGCTGACGGGCGGGGAGTCAGCGTTTCACAGCACGGTATATTTTGTGAACACGACCTACATGAATGAATTGTCATGGGGTACACAGGCACCGGTTGTTGTGATGGACCCTGAGGAGGAGATTAATATTCATGTCAGGGCATTTGGTCTGTTCGGGGTTCATATAGAGCAGACGGACACAGGGATAAGCGCTGTCCAGGCGAGGAAGTTTCTTCAGAAGGTTGTCGGCACAAGGGCAGATTACACAAGAAATGAACTCATAAACTTTATGAGGGCGAAGATACTTGAGTATGTTCCGGATATGCTTGCCAAGAGCATGGTTGACGAGGGTATAGGTATTCTGAAGATAAGCACGCATTTGTCGGATTTTTCGGAGAAGATTTATAACAAGCTTATCGACCATTTCGATGAGTTTGGTCTCACGCTTGACAATTTTTCATTCCATAATATCAATGCGCCGGACGAAGATCTCAGGGCAATCAATGAGATGAAAATTCAGCGAAAGAGAGAACAGCTCGAGGCAGAGGGAAATGCAAGAAAGATGGATATTGAGTCGGCTGCCAGAGCCCGCATGCGTGAGCGCGAGGGATATACATATCAGCAGGAGAAATCGTTTGGCGTCATGGAAGCGGCTGCGGCTAATGAGGGCGGCTCAGCTAATTTCTTAGGAGCCGGCATGGGACTTGGAATGGGAGTCGGTGTAGGCTCTGCCGTGGGAGCAGGATTTGGCAATCTGGCACAGTCCACGATTGGAAGTGTCAATATGGCCCAGCCGCAGACGGCAGCAACCTCAGAGGGTGTAAGATGTCCTGAATGTGGTGAGCCTGTTCCGAATGGTGCGAAGTTCTGTATGGCGTGCGGCGCAAAGATGGAGAAGCAGGAGGTATGTCCGGCGTGCGGAGAGCCGATTGTCAAGGGAGCGAAGTTCTGTCTTAACTGTGGAAGAAGGCTTGCACCGGGTGTTTGTCCTAACTGTGGAAAGGAAGTTACGCCGGGCGCAAAATTCTGTCTTGAATGTGGAACCAAATTATAATGGGAGATAAGACTATGAAAGATAAAAACAGCATTAATAAAATTCTTGTCATTGGAGCCTTGATTTTTGTCGGCTGGTGTATTGCGATTGTTGTGACGGTTAAACCGGAGCTCATTGGATTCAATTTCTGGTTTGCATTGGCATTTGGAATCATTGCAGCTGTACTTTCTCTGGTTTCTATTTTAAAAATGAAGGTAAGTTATAACAGAAATCTTACGGAGATAAATGCACTGCCCTTTATTGCTACGGCGGCGTATTTTGCGGCGGCGATCGTTCTGAACAGCGTTTTTATTTTCAGATTGTATTTCGGGTTCCGTCTGATTCTGGTGGTGATTAATTTTATTCTCCTGATTGCGTTTGTCTCATACAGATTATTTACAAATAATTATGCATCACATGTTGAGACGTTGTCGGAGAAACTTGAGGAAAAGACCGGGGATGTGAAGCATATTTCAGCGAAGATTGCCGGGGTTGCAGCCAAAATAAGTGACGCGGACAGGAAAAAGAGGCTTTTAAAGCTCAAGGAGACCGTTGATTACAGTACAAATCTGACACAGCCGAAGGTTTATGAGGTTCAGGATGAATTTCTTTTAGAGCTCAACAAACTGGAGACTTTGGTTGACGGTGGTTGTTCAGCAGATGATTTTAACGGAAAAATGAGCAGGCTTGAGTCGATATGGAAGTCGAGAAACGCTGTGAAGTAAGACGGGAGCTGTTTTACAACGGAGCAATTCCAGGATATCAAATGAGGGGCAAAATACCTTTTGAACCTCATATCATAAATATATGTGTACGAATGGGAGAAGAAAGTGGAATTTACGGGTTTAAAATGCAATGGGTGTGGCAGCAGTAATGTCACTTTTGATTCAAAAAGAAGGGTATTGATATGTAATCAGTGCGGCAAGGAGGAGTATTATTCCAGGGCGACATTGAATGCGAGCGGAAAGGTTCTTTTGAGCAAGGACAACGCAATCAATTTTTTTGCTGAGGGAAAGTTCGAGAATGCACAGCATTATGCGCTTGAGGTGCTTAATATTTCACAGGATAATGCGCCTGCATTATTTATCATGTCATATTATGATGAGATTGTGATGAGAAAGAGTGGGGCAATATCGCGCTTCTTTGACACGGTGAATGACATAGCGCTTGAGGGGAGTGAGGTGGAGGAGCTTCAGAAGCTCTTCATCGCAGCGGCGTACAATATGACGGATTATGAGGAGAGCATTATTAAGCTGATGGCGCTTAATATGCAGTCGGAGGAGGACGCACAGCAGTTGTGCGGGTTTATTGACAAGCTTTGCCCGTATATTTTGATGAAGAGACCATCGATTAACTTCTTCACTCCAAGTCTTTGTGAGATGTATGGGGATCTCGCAGAACATTGCGATATACCTAAGACCTGTTTTGCACTCATAAAGCTTATAAAACAGAACCCGGATTCGCCATACAGCGATAATTCCTTTTATCTGCAGGCGAGATCGAGGTACTTTTATGACAATTTTATTTTGCTCGTCGGTGGAATAATAAAGAAAATGAAATCTCAGGATTTAAGGGAAAAATTCATCAGCTCGTATGAGAAGATTAAGAGAGAGTATGAGACTGATGCAAAAATATAATAATACCGGAGGAGGAAACGGAGCATGTCAGAACAGTCGGTGAACATTGATCTTGGTAGGCTGGAAAACAGGGTTGAGCAGTTAGCCCGGATTCAGGACCAGACAAACGAGAAGCTTGACGGAATGGGAAGGGAAATCACACAGGTTCAGAAGAACCTTTCCGAGCTGGCGTCAAGATTTGAACAGCTTATGCGTGAGCAGAAGAAGATAGCTGCATTACAGCAGGCTACAACGGAGCTTGTAAGGGTACGGCAGGAGATTGACAGCAAGTTTGGTGATTATAAAACTGTCAGAGGTACAATGCTCGGAGTGCTTCAGGCAACAGACTTGGCACTTGTTAAGAAAACTACGATTTCGAGGGTATCAGAGGAACTCATGTTGTCGACCCCGAAATACTGGCTTGCACCGTGTCTGGTTGCCGTGTCGGCATGGATTGGAAACGACAGGGACCTCGCTGAGCGTGCTATCGCTGAGGCGGTAAAAAGAGATGAGGAGAGAACGGCACTCACAATGGCACTCATATGTCGAAGAAATAACAGGGCTGATGCCTGCTATGAGTGGCTGGCACTGTACTTTTCGAAGCAGGACGCAGCGAATTTTTCAGAGGGTACATTCACATATATAGATGCTTATGTGAATGGCGTTTTCGGACCGGACAAGAAGCATATATGCGATGACTATATAACGCGATGGCTTAATGAGATAAGGGGAAGCAGCAGCCAGTTCGAGCAGAAACAGGAGGAGTCCTGGAAGGGCTATTGTGACAGGTTCCACAATGACATAGGCGGGCAGTTCCCGACGCTCAAGAAGTGTGTTTCCGAGTATGACAGAATTAATGACTATGTTGGAAGAATAACCTCGGTCGATGCGATTGCTGAGAATTTTGATGGTATGGTAAACGCTTATGTTGACCAGGATGTTCTCAAGAAGAGCATTGATGAGAACCTTATAAATCTGATAAGCCGTTACGACGAGGACGAGGAGCCGCTCAGGAAAGAGGAGGCTTACTATCAGGCTGTAAAATATTATGAGGGCGATACTGCACTAGCGAAGAACGCAATCGAGAAGGCTGACAATATGAGAAGAGCCAAGACCCTCAATCTTGTTGAGCAGATGCTGAAGGCGGTTCAGGGAACGGACGATGTCTCTCCTTCTAAGAAAAAGACGGCAGTTTCATTTTTGGGAGATTACATCAAGAAGGGCTTCAATTCATACATAACTGAAAACAAGGAGGCATTTCCTCAGGAGATTTCAATAAATGTTGAGGGTTGGACAGGGACAAGCTCTGACGGTGATAATTATGTGCAGCTCAGCGCTGATTTTGACAATTTTATTGAAAAGAGAAGAGAACGCGACATTGAAAATGCCATGACCAAGACACCGAAAAAGTGGCTGATTGCCTCGATTATCTCCGCTGTGATGGCGGTTGCCATGCTCTTTGCTGCACTGCCTGTCGGAATAGGACTTTTAGTGGTGGCTGGTGTATGTCTCATAAGCAAATTCAATGCACAGAAAGATATCAGAAACAAGGTTGCACGAATTAATGAGGACTATGATGAGCTATCGAAGCTTGGCAAGCAGAATATTTCCGACTGCCTGAACGAGTGGGTTCAGGTTAAAAATATTACCGAGAAATTTGACAGTGAGCCTGTCAGAGATATCATCGCGTAGGAGGTATAGCTATGGATTCAACAAATAATGAATTTGATGAGCTGGAGGCAATGTTCGGAGACATTGACCCTGACATGAAGAAAATGGAGAAGGTAGTGCTTACGCAGAACCTTGAGGGCTTTGCAAGCTGCTTCCCGGAATGGGATTTACACCCGCCAAAGAAAAATTCATAATAAGGTTGGTTAAGGGCCCATCGGCGTTTCTCGCCGGTGGGCTGTTTTGACAGAGATAGTTTTCATTATTATTGGAGGGCTGTTATGGAGGAATATTTCCAGTCACCATCGCCGTCGGTGTCATCGAAGCGAATACTTTATACCGCGAGCGGTTTTGCCAAAGACAATCTGATATTTTTGCAGGAGACGGGGTCACTGAGGGCTATAAAACCGCATGTTTCAAAGAGGGATAATCTGCAGTCTTATCTGTGCATGCTGGTGCTTGACGGCTCAGGATATATTGAGTACGAGGGACAAAGATATGACATGAAGAAGGGTGACTGCGCGTTCATCGATTGTATGAGAAGCTACAGCCACAGCACGGGGAAAAGCAGGGGCGACGGGACGGCGCAGCTCTGGTCGCTGCAGTGGGCACATTTTTATGGCGAGAATATGCCTGCAATATATGAAAAATATGTTGAGCGCGGCGGGCTGCCGGTATTCACACCCGACAATGCACAGCAGTACAGGGATATATTTTCCAGGTTGTATGATATAGCGTGTTCGGAGGATTATATAAGGGACATGAAGCTGAATGTGGTGCTGGGAGAGCTGCTGGCGGTGATTATGGAGCAGTCGTGGCACCCTGAAAATGCATCGGCGGGAAAGAAGAGGCGCGAGCTTATAGATGTCAAAGCGTTTCTTGACGAGCATTACACGGAGAAGCTTACGCTGGATTTTCTGTCCGCATCATTTTATATAGACAAATTTTACCTGAGCAAGATATTCAAGGAGACCTACGGGGTTACAATTAACTCATACATTCTTTCTAAGAGGATAACGCAGGCAAAGAAGCTTTTGAGGTTTTCTGATTTAAGCATAGACGAGATTGGCAGCAGGGTTGGGATGAATGATGCAAATTATTTCAGCAGAAGCTTTAAAAAGCTTGAGGGCATAAGCCCGAGTGAGTATAAAAAGACCTGGTAGCATATGAATGTGTAACGGTGCATCGGCAATTCCGGATATATGTAGCTGAAAAACCAATATTGTGCTAATTTTTCTCTATATATGCGGTTACACTAAGCATATACTTGATATAGAATTTTAGAAAATGTGAAGAAACATAATTGTAGTGGGTGAATTAGTTCACCACAGGTATAAGAAATTATTATGAAAGAAGAGGTTATTTGGATGAGAAAGGCTTTAATTACGGGAATTACAGGACAGGACGGTTCATTTTTGGCAGAGTTTCTTCTTGAGAAGGGATATGAGGTTCATGGTATCACAAGAAGAGCTTCCATATCAAACACAGGAAGAATTGATCACCTTCTGAGAGCAGGCAGCATCACCTTACACGACGGGGATCTGTCCGACTCAATTTCACTCATCAAGATTATTGGCGACGTGCAGCCGGACGAGATATACAATCTTGCGGCGCAGTCGCATGTACAGGTATCCTTCGATGCACCTGAGTACACGGGAGATGTGGACGCTGTAGGCGTTCTTCGTGTGCTTGAGGCAGTCAGGGTTCTCGGTCTTACCAAGAAAACAAAAATATATCAGGCATCTACCTCCGAGCTCTACGGCAAGGTTGAGGAGGTTCCTCAGTCAGAGACGACACCTTTCCACCCATACAGCCCATACGCTATCGCAAAGCAGTATGGTTTCTGGATGATAAAGGAGTACCGTGAGGCTTATGGCATGTTCGCTGTCAATGGTATCCTTTTCAATCACGAGTCAGAGCGCCGCGGAGAGAATTTCGTTACAAGAAAGATTACACTTGCAGCAGGAAGAATAGCAGAGGGAATTCAGGATCACCTTGAGCTTGGCAATCTCGATTCGCTCAGAGACTGGGGTTATGCTAAGGACTATGTTGAGTGCATGTGGCTTATTATGCAGCAGGAGAAGCCGGAGGATTTCGTCATTGCAACAGGTGAGCAGCACACGGTAAGGGATTTCACGGAGAAGGCATTCGCTTCTAACGGAATCACACTCCGCTGGGAGGGAACAGGCGTTGACGAGAAGGGCTACGATGTGGCTACGGGTAAGATGCTTGTATGTGTAAATCCACAGTGGTTCCGTCCTACAGATGTGGACAATCTCTGGGGAAATCCTACAAAGGCTAAGACTGTACTTGGCTGGAACCCACAGAAGACCTCCTATGAGGAGCTTGTAAGGATAATGGCAGAGCACGACAGGGAGCTTGCAAAGCGTGAGAAGCAGCTTATAAAGTAATAATGTGGTTATATTGAATGTGAGGAAAAGAACATTATGATGGAAAAGAATGCGAAGATATATGTTGCCGGACATCGCGGAATGGTTGGCTCTGCGATAGTGAGAGAGTTAAACAGGCAGGGCTATGAGAATATAATCACGAGGACACACAAGGAGCTTGACCTTTGCAGGCAGGAGGACGTTGAGAAGTTCTTTGCCGAGGAGAAGCCGGAGTATGTATTCTTAGCAGCAGCAAAGGTTGGAGGCATTGTGGCCAACCAGGAGGCGCTTGCGGATTTTATGTACTACAATATGACACTTGAGATGAACGTTATTCATTCTGCATGGCAGAATGGCTGTAAGAAGCTGGAGTTTCTGGGCTCCTCCTGTATTTATCCGAGAATGGCGCCACAGCCTATGCCGGAGAGCTGCCTTCTTACCTCAGAGCTTGAAAAGACGAATGAAGCGTATGCGCTTGCAAAGATATCCGGTCTGAAATACTGCGAGTTTCTCAACAGACAGTATGGTACTGATTATATATCAGTTATGCCGACAAATCTATATGGACCGAATGATAACTATCATCCGACACACAGCCATGTTCTTCCGGCGCTCATCAGAAGATTTCACGAGGCGAAGGAGCAGAACCTTCCTTATGTTACCTGCTGGGGCGATGGAAGCCCGTTAAGAGAATTCCTATATGTTGATGACCTTGCCAATCTCTGTGTGTTCCTTATGAATAACTACAGCGGCGATGAGACGGTCAATGCCGGAACGGGTAAGGAGCTCACAATCAAGGAGCTTACAGAGCTTGTTGCCAAGGTAATCGGTTACACGGGAGAAATCCGCTGGGACGCTTCTAAGCCTAACGGAACACCTCGAAAGCTCCTTGATGTATCGAAGGCGACGAAGCTTGGCTGGACATATAAGACGGAGCTTGAGGACGGAATAAGGCTTTCCTATGAAGATTTCCTCAATAATCCTATGAGAGCTGAGAGATAATGTTTACAAAGAATGTGCGATTTGCTATAATCAAGTCGCACGTTTTTTTTTGGCATATTAGTTATCAAAGGGAATATATATTATGAGGTTAGGTGAAATGGTTACTTGACTTCAACATATGAAAAATAAATTGAATTGAAGAGAGGAAAATTATGGGCAAGTATTTTGGAACAGATGGTTTCAGAGGTGAGGCCAATGTAAATCTCACGGCTGACCATGCATTTAAGGTTGGAAGATTTTTGGGCTGGTATTACGGAGAGAAAAGGAGAAAAAATGGAGATGATACTCCGGCAAGAATAGTGATAGGAAAGGATACAAGGCGTTCAAGCTATATGTTTGAGTACTCATTAGTCGGGGGGCTCGTGGCATCGGGAGCTGATGCATATCTGCTCCATGTTACCACAACGCCTTCTGTGGCGTATGTTGCACGCACGGACGGCTTTGACTGTGGCATCATGATTTCGGCAAGTCATAACCCTTATTATGATAATGGCATCAAGCTTATAAATGGTCAGGGTGAGAAGATGGACGAAAAGACCATTGAGCTTGTGGAGGCATATATTGACGGCAGGCTTGAGGTGTTCGGCAGGAAGTACGAGGAGGTTCCGTTTGCACATAAGGACAAAATAGGCTGTACGGTGGACTATGTGGCGGGGCGCAACAGATATATGGGATATCTTATATCGCTGGGAATATATTCCTTTAAGGGTGTGAAGGTAGGTCTCGATTGTGCCAACGGCAGTGCATGGAATATTGCTAAGTGCGTGTTTGACGCGTTAGGTGCTAAGACATATGTTATAAATGCTGAGCCTGACGGAACGAATATCAATATGAATGCAGGTTCAACACATATTGAGGGGCTTCAGAAGTATGTTGTCGAGAACGGGCTTGACGTAGGATTCGCCTATGATGGAGACGCTGACAGGTGTCTGTGCGTGGACGAGAAGGGAAATGTGATTACGGGCGATCATATTCTGTACATATATGGAAGATATATGAAGGAGAGAGGCAAACTCGTGAACAATACTGTTGTAACGACGGTAATGTCCAACTTCGGTCTGTATAAGGCGTTTGACGAGGCAGGAATTGACTATGCCAAGACGGCGGTGGGTGATAAGTATGTCTATGAGTACATGTGCGACAATGGCTGCAGGATAGGCGGCGAGCAGTCGGGACACATCATTTTCTCCAAGTATGCATCGACGGGTGACGGTATTCTTACGAGTCTTAAGATGATGGAAGTCATGATAGCTAAAAAGAAGAAAATGAGCGAGCTGTGCGAGGGGCTTTCCATATATCCACAGGTTCTAAAAAATGCCAGAGTCACGGATAAGCGAGCCGCACAGGACGATGCTGATGTTCAGGCAGCAGTTAAGAAGGTTGCGGACAGTTTAGGCGATTCGGGACGAATTCTTGTGCGTGAGTCGGGGACAGAACCGCTTGTGAGAGTTATGGTTGAGGCTGAAAACGATGAAACCTGTTCCAAATATGTTGAAAGCGTAATTGATGTAATCAGGGAAAAAGGATATATGTGCGAATAAAATCTGTTAAAAATAAACTGTAGTTATATAGAAATTAAACTATTGATTGGGCTTATTAAAGACTATGTATCAAACTGGTATATAGTCTTTTAGCTTTTTTTATGGTATAATAATATAATGTTTATTACATTAGTAACATGATTGTATGAATTTATTTTACATGTTGAGAAGGATGATATATATGGTCTATGACAGTTACGAGTTCGGCAAATATATTATGGAGTTACGACGTAAGGACAATCTTTCAATGAACGTAATTTGTGAAGGTATTTGCGATGTGAGCGTGATGAGTCGTATTGAAAGTGGAGAGAGGGAAGTAAGCAAGCTTGTTCAGGATAGGATTCTCGGCAGACTGGGTGTAGCTCCGGAGAATTTTGAAAATATGATATTTTCTGATGAGTATGAGCGCTGGAAAGTTAGACAGAAGATTATAAGTTTGATACAGCATGAAAAGATTAATGAGGCTGATGAACTTCTTGAGCATATGTTCGTTGAAAACAGACTGACTGAGCGAAAAAAGTCGGTTGAGGATTTGGATGCAATTTTGGAAATGCAGTTTTATCTTGCGATGAAGGCTCAGATAAAGAGATATAATAATGCGGACGATAAGGAACTGAGAAAATTGTATGCCGATGCAGTAAATCAGACTGTTGCAAAGTTTGACATGGATAAGAGCTTAAAAGACTTTTTTGATAATAAAAAGTTTTCAATTGAGGAAATAAATCTTCTGATTGAGTACGGGAGGTATATTTCAGTTACAAGGGGAGTCAGGCTCTTAAAGTGTATTATAACATATCTGGATAAGAACAGATTTACGGATTTGGCAAAATCAAAGGTTTATCCTAAAGCTGTATATTATTTATATCTGGCTGAAAAGAAGATGGGCATGGATAAAGAGAGGGAAATTAATCTGCTTATCGGATTGTCAACAGATGCCATAGAATGTCTCCGCACAGCTTCAAGAACATTTTACTTATATGAGCTTTTGGAAATGAAGCTGGAACTGATTTCAGGGAAAAGGAATGTCAATGCAGGCCTGTCAGTGCACAGTATAGGTGATGTCTCTGTAGATGATAAATATATGAACGACTTCGGAAATACAGATGAATTTTCCTTGGAAGCACAATACATATGGTGTCGTAATATGCTGCTGGCAATGAATGAGATATATACAAGGTGCGGTATTCGAAAAGACACATTCGAGTATGGATATATTTATGTAGATGGAGAAGTATATTGCATTGAAGATGTGATACGCATAAGAAGAAATATGTTAAATATAAGCATGCGTAAGCTGAGTTCGGGGGTGTGTTCAGAACGTACAATAAGCCGGATAGAAAAGAAAAGCGTAAAGCCACAATGTGCGATAGTACATAAATTATTTTCAAAGCTTGGATTGTCATGTGAATTTAGCAGAACAGAACTTGTTTCGTCCAATGTTGAGGTTCAGGAAAAGCTTGTCAAGCTGAAAAACTATATAAATAGTGGAGAACATTACAAAGCAAATGAGATTCTCACGGAATTAGGCAAAGCTGTTTCTATGGATATTCCGCAGAATAAACAGGTGCTGACCCGAATTAGGGCGTGCAGCGATAGGACGCAGGGTAAATTATCGGAATTGGAATATATTAAACAGATTAAGGCGGCGTTAGAGTGTACTTTGCCATACAATGTCGCGATTTCGAACAGTGAAAAGTATCTGACAGATGAAGAAATGTCATGTATGTGTAATATACTTGTTTCCAAGAAAATGGATGTACCTGAGGTGAGGCAGTGCTTTGATGCACTTTTGAGAATTAATAACAGCAGGGAACCGTACATAAACAGTTACCTAAGTATGTATGAATTTACCATGCATATCATTGCAAGCCGGATGGGCGATTGCGGCAGGTATGATGAATCTGATTCGATGGAAGAAGTCATATTGGAAAATACATTGATAAACAGGAGAGTAACCGTGGCGGCCATTGTTTTATATGGCATGTTATGGAATGATTTGCAGAGGAAGAATAAAAAAATAGCTGCATCAGACGATGCAGCCATAAGTTCAGAGCTAAAACTATGTGTAATAATAAGTAATTTTACAAAGAATGTTTTAAGGTATAAGTTCTTTTGTAAACGCTTAAGAACAGACGATTAGTTATATTTTACATAATCAGGGTCTTCGTCGGAACATGCGTTTACCTGTGAATCGTAGTGTACGCCTGATTCACCGCCAAAAATAAGTGTACCAAATGGAAGTACGATAGTGAAAAGAGACAGACATGCTGTAAGCATAACCACTGTTCGGCTGAGCTTGGATAATAAGTTCTTCTTCATGATAGCTATAACCTCCTAATTAATAATACTTCAAAGAGAACAGGGAAGGAATCGGTAAAATAAGGTGAAAGCCATAAGTTTTTCCCTTCCCTGAACACAATAAATTATAAATATATTCTTGCCGGCTGTAACCTGCCAGAGTTGTCA
>CAKRJT010000048.1 GCA_934351925.1 uncultured Lachnospiraceae bacterium | reverse complement strand
AACACTAGGAGGAAGAGAGAATGTTTGAAAAAATGTTCAAACTCAAGGAGAACAACACTACGGTAAAAACCGAGGTTGTCGCAGGTCTTACCACATTCATGACGATGGCGTATATTTTAGCGCTCAATCCGGCTATTCTGTCGGCGTCGGGAATGGATCCGCAGGCTGTGCTTATGGCTACGGCACTTGCAGCATTTATCGGAACGGTTGCCATGGCACTTCTTGCCAACTATCCGTTCGCACTTGCACCGGGTCTCGGACTTAATGCATACTTTGCCTACACGGTATGTGGTACGATGGGATATTCATGGCAGGTAGCACTTTTTGCAGTATTTATCGAAGGACTTATCTTTATACTGCTGTCACTCACCAATGTGAGAGAGGCTATATTTAATGCCATTCCAACCCAGCTCAAGAAGGGTGTTTCGGTAGGTATAGGTCTTTTTGTTGCCTTTATCGGACTTCAGGACGCAGGAATTATTGTTGACGGTTCAACACTTGTAACGGTTGTCGATTTCACTGCGGATTTCAGAACAGCAGGTATCAGCGCGCTTCTTGCACTTATCGGGCTTCTGCTTATCGGTATTCTCTATGTGAAGAGGGTTAAGGGTTCAATCCTTATCGGTATCGTGGTTACATGGATTTTGGGAATCATCTGCCAGCTCACGGGTCTCTATCAGGGAGCGAGCATGCTTCCGCAGTGGTCCAACTTTGACCTCACTGCACTTGGAAAGACGTTTGGACAGTGCTTTAACCTTGGCGGTCAGCACATCAATGTTCTTGATTTCGTTGTAATAATGTTTGCGTTCCTTTTTGTCGATATCTTCGATACACTCGGAACACTTATCGGTGTAGCCAACAAGGCTAACATGCTTGACAAGGACGGAAAGCTCCCTAGAATTAAGCAGGCACTCTTAGCAGATGCCATAGCAACGAGCGCAGGTGCCATTCTTGGTACATCTACGACAACGACTTTCGTTGAGAGTTCATCAGGTGTTGCGGAGGGTGGAAGAACAGGACTTTCATCTATCGTTACGGGACTTCTCTTCCTTGTAGCAATATTCCTGTCACCTATATTTATCGCTATTCCGGGCTTTGCAATCGCTCCGGCACTTGTATTTGTAGGTTTCCTTATGGTATCAGCCGTTACTGAGATTGACTTTAACAATCTCACAGAGGCTATTCCTGCATACATCTGTCTGCTCTGCATGCCTCTTATGTACAGTATTTCCGACGGTATCGCATTCGGCGTTATCTCATACGTTGTAATCAATGTATTCTGCGGAAAGGCTAAGAAGATTACACCGCTCATGTATGTATTGGCAGTGCTTTTTGTATTGAAGTATATATTCCTGTAAAAAAATAATGTTTAAAGGTATTTGGACATAAAATGTACCGACCTTCAATCGTTAAATTTTTAAGTTTAACTTTTTGGGGTCGGTACATTTCAATTTTTGATATCAGAATTTTTGTGGAGTAAAAGTGTTGTGTTTACTTAGGTCTCACGGTAAGTCTCTCAATAAGTCCGTTCTCGTCAACTCGTCTCACGGTGGCGATAGCCATTACATAGTAGCCGCCGATGGAGGCGATGAACTCTGCCTGGGTGTCATTTACAATCTCGACGTTGGATACGAGATACTGTCTGAAGGTAAATTTGTTCTTGAAGAACATGTCTATGGCTTTGCGTCCGTATACATGGTACTCCTGACGGCCTGTGCTGTTAGGGCAGTAGTCGCGGAGGGTTCCTTCGGGTGCAAAGATGTCTGCAAGCGCCTTGTTGTCACATTTAACTAGTGCATCTATATACTTTTCAATTGGTCTCATAGCTTTTACCTCCATATTAATATACTTTCTCTGAGTTGAGAAGTGCGTCCGTGCCGCCGTCGGTGAAGAGAATTACACCGTTCACGCCCCTTGCTGCGTTTGAGAGCAGGAATTTCATGGACTCGGCAATCTCAGATGGGTCCATAAGTGCGTCCGAACCGTAGCGGACAGGGATAGGAAGGGCACTTACGGCGTACTTTGCCGCGTCGTTCAAGCTGTCTGTCATGGCGGTTCTTACATTGCCGGGAGCAACCGCATTGACGCGGACACCGTTGGCAGCCCATGAGGCAGAAATTCTTCTTACCCAGCGGGCGAGTGCGTACTTGGTTGCCATGTACATCGACTGACCGACCGTCTGGTTGGTGGTGTCGAGAGTGCTCACGATGCTTCTGATACGCTTCTCATCGCCGACATTGTTGAGAAGGTCGACAATATCCATTCTGCCAGTTCCCTGTGATATTGTGTTAGATACCGTGACAACGACGCTGCCGTGCTTCTTCTTTAAAAGCTCATAGACGCCTCTTGCGAGCTTGACCGTTCCGAAGTAGTTGAGCGAGATTACAAGCTCGTAGTTTCCACAGCTTCCCGAAACACCTGCGTTGCAGACGATTCCGTCGAGTCCGTCAGGACATCTCTCATAGAGTCCGTCGATGGCCGTCTGTCTTCCCTCAGGGGTTGCGAGGTTTGCACAGATATCACCATTCTTTAAGTCGATGTTGATGACCTCGTTGCCGTCCTTTCTAAGTAATTCAACAACTGCTGCTCCGATTCCGCTTGAGCCGCCCGTAACTGCATATACACCCATGTTTAAATCCTCCTTCTTGTCTGGAAAACTTTTGATGAGCTGATTATATAAAAAATCTGGTATTAAATAAATGTTCAGATTACTGAAATTTTTTAATACCAGATTTAGACTTGCTTTATAAATTTATGTGGTTTTAGCGGCTGCGTATTTGTGAATTGGTCGTTATAAAAACATTAGGATATAAATGTGAGCAGCTCATCTACAGTCTTGCGCTTAGGGGCCTGTGGCATCTCTACAGGGTAGCCGACAGGAATAAGGGCAACTGCCTCGGTATTCGCGGGAAGTGAGAGTATCTGAGATGCCTTCTTGAAATCGAATATACCGAGGACAACGCTTCCAAGACCTGCCTCGTAAGCTGCGTCGCAGAAGTTGGCTGCACTTATTCCTGCATCATACATCTGCCAGCCGTCACCGCGCTCGGTGCTGTAAGAGCCGTCGCGCTCGAAACCGGAGCGGTCCTTTACGAAGCATTGAACCATGAGAACGGGAGCGTTGTTGATTATATCGGCATTTTTCTTCCAACTGTCGGTGCACTCAGAGGCGATTTTTGCCTTGGTTCCGCCTGTGACGGCGACATACCTTACAATCTGTGTGTTTTTCCAGCTAGGGGAGTAGCTCGCGGTCTCGACAAGCTCGCGGATAAGTTCCTGTGAAACCTCGTCAGGCCTGAACTCCCTGATTGAGCGTCTGCCCTTTATACATTCCTTTGCGGTCATAAAATTACCTCCGTAAAATAGATTTTTGACACATAATTTTTTAAATAATTGCGAAATGATTAATATTTGTTATAATTTTAACATACTTGTTATGCCCTGTAAAGTATTGGTTTTAGTACATGATTTGAGACTGGCGTTGTATTTTTGTATAATTTGTTTTGTTATAGCGGAAAAGGCTTTTAATTTGGGCCGGGTGTATGTTATACTTCAAGGGTATGTCCGATACGGACGGGAATTTTTATTTGAGGAGAAAAAATATGTTTGTAGGAACCTGGTGGTCGCTGATGCCGCCTATTATAGCCATTGTGCTGGCACTTATTACAAAGGAGGTGTATATATCGCTGTTTGCGGGTTGTGCGTTAGGAGCACTTCTCGTGACCGATTTTCACCCGTGGGCGGCATTTGATACCTTTTACAATACGATGATAGACAGCGTGGATTTTTCAATTCTCATGTTTATGATACTGCTCGGAATGATTGTAATGCTCATGCAGGAGTCGGGCGGAACGAGGGCTTACGGCGAGTGGGCTTCGGCAAGGCTGAAAACAAAGAGGTCATCGCTTATCGCTACGTCACTTCTAGGTATCCTTATTTTTGTGGACGATTATTTTAACTGCCTTACTGTCGGCTCGGTAATGAGACCGGTGACGGACAAGAATAAGATATCGCGCGCGAAGCTTGCCTATATAATAGATGCCACGGCCGCGCCTATCTGCATCATAGCGCCGATATCCTCGTGGGCGGCAGCGGTCAACTCGTATGTGCCGCAGAACAGCTCGATGTCGGGATTTGAGATGTTCATATCGACAATACCGTTTAACCTGTATGCTATTCTTACATTATATATGGTTCTGTTCACGTCGATAGTGGGCTTTGACTTCGGGCTTATGAAGAAGCATGAGAGGAATGCGGCAAAAGGTGACCCGTTCACATCGGGCGGTGAGGCGTTCCAAAATCAGGAGGTCAAGGACCCGACGGAGGGCGGAAAGTATGCGAAGGGCAAGGTCATAGACCTCATTGCGCCGATGATCGTCATGATAGCTACTGCGATAGGTGCGATGATATGGACGGGACATTTAAACGGCGGAATGAACCTTGTAGAGAATTTTGCCAACTGTTCATCGTCCGAGTCGCTTGTCTTTGCGGGGCTTGTCACGATAGGATTTCTTCTTATATTATATCTGCCGAGACGTGTCATCGGTTTTAAGGACTTTATGAACTCGGTGCCGGAGGGCGGAAAGCTTATGATGCCTGCCATTCTCATACTCGTGCTCGCGTGGACACTTAAGGGAATGACGGACGCGCTTGGAATAGGGGAGTTTGTCAGAAACTCGATAAATCTGAGTGCCGGGCTGGTGCATTTTATACCGCTTATCATTTTCTGCATCGCGATATTTATCGCTTTCTCGTCGGGAACGAGCTGGGGAACCTTTGCGATACTTGTTCCTATTGTGATAAATATGTTTGCCGAGTCGGACCAGGACATGATGATAATTGCTGTATCGTCCGTGCTTGCGGGGGCTGTGTGCGGAGACCACCTCTCGCCGATATCGGACACCACGATCATGTCGAGCTCGGGTGCACAGTCCAACCACATCAACCATGTCCGGACGCAGATGCAGTATGCTTTTGTGGTGATTGCGATGTGCGTGGTTGGATATCTGCTTGCCGGGTTTACAAAAAACTGGTGGCTCACACTGATATGTTCTCTTGTGCTTTTGACGGGCGTGCTGCTCATCATCAGAAGGATAAGTCTCAAAAATGATGCCGCAGACGGGGAGAACGGCTGATATTTCCTGATTTGCGGCAGTTAAATAAGAAAAAATAAAAATGTCAAAAAAAATAAAAATGTCAAGAAAAAATACTTGACATCTGAGATTTTATGTAGTATCCTACCAAAGGATTGAGGCGGGATGCTTAGGAGAGTACTGAATGGACAGTAATATGGAGAAGATGGAAAGGATTGTCGAGCAGACACTTCTTTATGATTTTTACGGTGAACTTCTCACACCTCATCAGAAGATGATTTATGAGGAGTATGTATTTGATAATTTTTCCATAAGCGAGATTGCCAAGGAACACGATATCAGCAGGCAGGGCGTTCACGACCAGCTAAAGAGGATTGACAGGCTGCTCAATGAATATGAGAGCACGCTTCATCTTATCGAGAGATTTATGAAGATTAAGGAGAAGGTCAACGAGATAAGCGGTTATTCGAAGCAGGTTTTAGCGGCAGATGATTTGGAGGTCGCCAAGCAGCTTGTAAACAAGATCGATTCCATATCCAATGCAATTATAGATGAGCTGTAGAACAGCAGAATTGTCGGCAGGGGATCCGCGGACAGATAACAGATAGAGGGGCATCAGCCCGGATAAGGTGGTTAGAGAGTGGCATTTGACAGTTTATCCGATAAGTTACAGAATATATTTAAAAATCTCCGCGGCAAGGGCAGGCTTTCAGAAGCAGATGTCAAGGTCGCACTCAAGGAGATTAAGATGGCGCTGCTTGAGGCCGATGTAAGCTTTAAGGTAGTTAAGCAGTTCATTAACTCCGTTCAGGAGCGTGCGGTTGGTCAGGATGTGCTTAACAGTCTGACACCGGGACAGATGGTTATAAAGATTGTCAATGAAGAACTCGTGTCACTCATGGGTTCTGAGACCACCGAGATTGATTTGAAGGGCGGTCAGGCGATAACAGTCATTATGATGATGGGTCTGCAGGGTGCAGGTAAGACCACGACCACTGCCAAGATAGCAGGTAAGCTGAAGGAAAAGGGAAAGAGACCTCTCCTCGTTGCCTGTGATGTGTACAGACCGGCTGCCATCAAGCAGTTGGAGATTAACGGTGAGAAACAGGGCGTGCCTGTGTTCTCAATGGGTGATAAGATTAAGCCGGCTGACATTGCGAAGGCGGCTGTAGCCCATGCGGAGAAGAACGGGAACAACGTCGTAATATTAGATACAGCAGGTCGTCTCCACGTTGACGAGGAGATGATGGCAGAGCTCAGAGAGATTAAGTCGGTTGTGGACGTACACCAGAGTATACTCGTTGTCGATGCCATGACAGGACAGGACGCCGTGAATGTGGCAAGCAGCTTCAATGATGAGGTTGGCATAGACGGCGTGATTATCACGAAGCTCGACGGTGATACCAGAGGCGGTGCGGCGCTTTCAATCAAGGCAGTGACCGGTAAGCCTATTTTATATGTTGGTATGGGTGAGAAGCTTTCTGACCTGGAGCAGTTTTATCCGGACAGAATGGCATCACGAATCCTTGGCATGGGTGATGTGCTGACACTTATTGAGAAGGCTCAGAGCCAGATTGATGAAGAGAAAGCCAAGGAGATGGAGCAGAAGCTCCGCAAGGCTGAGTTCGATTTTGAGGATTATCTCGAGTCGATGAAGCAGGTCAAGAACATGGGCGGTATCGGCAGCATCTTGAATATGCTCCCGGGCATGGGTCTAGGCAATCAGATGAAGAATGTGAACATGGACGCGATTGATGAGAGTGCTCTCGGACGTGTCGAAGCCATCATTCTTTCAATGACACCGCAGGAGAGACGTAATCCGTCACTCCTCAATCCTTCCCGCAAGAACCGAATTGCGAAGGGCGCGGGAGTTGACATAGCTGAAGTCAATCGTCTTGTGAAGCAGCAGGAGCAGATGAAGAAGATGATGAAGCAGATGCCGGGAATGCTCGGCGGCAAGGGTGGTAAAAGAGGTAAGTTCAGACTTCCTTTTTAACATATTTTAGAAAATTTTCAAGGAGGTGAAATTAAAATGGCAGTTAAGATCAGATTAAGAAGAATGGGACAGAAGAAGGCTCCTTTCTATAGAATCATCGTTGCTGATTCAAGATCCCCAAGAGATGGTAGATTTATCGAGGAGATCGGAACATACGATCCTAATAACGATCCTAGCACTTACAATGTTAACGAGGAGTTAGCAAAGAAGTGGTTAGCAAGCGGCGCTCAGCCAACAGAGGTTGTCAGCAAGATTTTCAAGCTCGCTGGTATTGAGAAGTAATTAGTTGGAGGTGTGACATGAAGGAATTGGTTGAAGTAATTGCGAAAGCACTTGTAGACAATCCTGACGAGGTCGTTGTGACTGAGACCGTTAAGGAAAAAGCCATCGTCCTCGAGTTAAAAGTTGCCCCATCTGACACTGGCAAGGTTATCGGCAAACAGGGCCGAATTGCTAAGTCAATCCGCGCAGTTGTTAAAGCAGCGGCGACAAAGGAAGATAAGAAGGTTATTGTTGACATAATGTAATTTAATAATGCCTTTTTGGTGCCGGGTTATGCCCGGCATATTCTTTTTGTGAGGAAATGTATTGTTCAATAATATAGTTGTTGCCAATTGAAATATTTTTATTAATGAAAATATTGTTGTATTGCGGCATGAGTGAAAAATTATTGTTGTCATAGAAGCTTTATAGGACAGTTGTTAGTTATATTTGGAGGTTTACATGCAGGATTTATTGCAGGTTGGTGTCATATCGTCCACACATGGAATTGCCGGTGAGGTTAAGGTGTTCCCGACAACGGATGATGTGAACAGATTCGATTATTTGAAAGACGTTATATTGGATACCGGGAGGGAGAAGCTTAATCTCACGGTAGCGGGTGTGAAGTATTTTAAGAATATGGTTATCCTTAAATTTAAGGGTATTGATAATATCAATGATGTAGAAAAATACAGAGGCTGTTCTCTCTGGGTTACGAGGGAGAATGCCGTTGAACTTGAAGAGGATGAGTACTTTGTGTGCGATATGATTGGTCTTACGGTCATGACCGACGAGGGCGAGGAGCTTGGAGAGCTCACCGATGTCATCCAGACGGGTGCCAATGATGTATATACCGTCAAGACCAAGGAGGGCAAGGAGATTCTGCTTCCTGCCATCGCGGACTGCGTGCTCAATGTCAATATAGAGGAAAATACCATGACGGTGCATGTCATGGACGGGTTGCTTGACTTATGATTAATTTTCATGTGCTTACGCTCTTTCCCGAGATGGTGCTTAACGGGCTCAGCACGAGCATTATTGGGAGGGCTGTCGAGAACAACATAATAAAGATTGGTGCCACCGACATAAGGGATTTCTCTACGAACAAGCATATGAAGGTGGACGATTACCCTTACGGGGGCGGCGCGGGAATGGTGATGCAGCCCGAGCCCGTCTACAAGGCTTATGAGCATGTGCGAAAGGATATGCAGGGCAGCGTGAGGGTTCTCTACATGACTCCTCAGGGCAGAAGGTTTGACCATGAGATGAGCAGGGAGCTTGCCCGTGAGGACAATCTCATATTTCTGTGCGGACATTACGAGGGAATTGACGAGCGAGTGCTCGAAATGATAGTGACGGACAATGTCTCTATCGGTGACTATGTCCTCACCGGAGGGGAGCTTCCGGCGATGGTTATGATTGATTCCATTTCAAGAAATGTGCCGGGTGTGCTCAACAATGACGTGTCCGCCGAGTTCGAGACATTCCACGATAATCTGCTTGAGTATCCTCAGTACACCAGACCTGTCGATTTCATGGGAAAGCAGGTGCCTGAGGTTCTTTTGTCGGGACATCACGGCAAGGTGGACGAGTGGCGCAGACAGCAGTCAATTTTAAGGACCTTCAATGCAAGACCTGACCTGCTCGAGGGCGCAGTGCTCTCTAAGAAGGAGAAGGCGTACTTAGAAGAGCTTAAAAAGGGAACGGACAATTAAAGCGTAAGAATAGAATATGTATATTTCGGCTGATTTTTATGAAGAATAAAATCAGCCTTTTTTTATGTGATAGGAAAATTCATTTTTATTACATATTGCATAAAAAAATGTAAAATATGTTGGGCTAATATATTATCTAAAAATTGCATTTTGGCGGATTTGGGCTAATATATTAGCAGAGGAGTGTGTACCATGATTAACATATTTTTAAAATCCGCGTCGGAAATTAACTCGGATATAGCTAAGCGGATGGCGGGAATAAGAAAAAGAAGAAAAATATCACAGAAGGAGCTTGCGAAAAGGTCGGGAGTGAGCTTAGGTTCACTCAAAAGATTTGAGCAGACGGGGGAAATTTCCTTAATATCGCTAACTAAGCTGGCGATGGCACTTGGACTTGAAAACGAATTGGATGGTTTATTTGCGGATGTTCCGTTTAATTCGATAGAGGAGGTTATAAATGCACAGGATTAAGAAGCTTGAGGTATTTTACCATGACAGGCTTGTCGGGACGATGGCTCTTTATCAGAACAGGCTTGCGGCGTTCGAGTATGGAACGGACTGGCTGGCAGATGGATTCTAGATTAATCCTTTTTCTCTGCCTCTCGAAAAGAAGGTGTTTTTGCCAAAGATTGAACCGTTTGAGGGAATATACGGAGTCTTTGCTGACAGCCTGCCGGATGGATGGGGACGCCTGCTTGTTGACAGGCTGATGAGAAGGAACGGAATTAATCCTATGGAAATGGGAAATCTTGACAGACTTGCAATCGTCGGGGAAACAGGCATGGGAGCTCTCAGTTACAGACATGTCATAACATTGGAGGAGAGCGATAATTACATGTCACTTGATGAGATTGCTGCGGAGTGCGAAAAGGTACTGCAGACAGAGTTTTCCGAGCAGCTTGACACTTTATTTTCACTGGGAGGCTCGTCGGGAGGAGCACTACCAAAGATACTCACCAAAATAGATGGTGATGATTGGATAATTAAATTTCCGTCATCGTATGATTCAAAGGATATTGGCATGCAGGAATATGACTACGCTCTATGTGCAAAGAAATGCGGGATTGATATGGAGGACGTGAAGCTGTTTGAATCTCAAAGATGCATCGGCTATTTTGGAACAAAGCGCTTTGACAGGGTAAGAAGAGACGATGGAGGCATGATACGCAGACACATGGTGTCGGTATCGGGACTGCTCGAAACTTCTCACAGAATCCCAAATCTGGATTATGAATTGCTTATGCGGTTAACCATGATGCTCACAAAAGATATCACAGAGTGTGAGAAACTGTACAGACTCATGTGCTTTAATGTCTTTGCACACAACCGTGATGACCACTCTAAAAACTTTAGCTATATATATCTTGAGGATGAAAATAGATGGGTTCTGTCTCCAGCGTATGACCTCACCTACAGCAGTTCATTGAACGGGGAGCATGCGACAACCATAAATGGAAACGGAGTCAACCCAGAAATAAATGATTTACTCGAGGTTGCAAAAAAGGCGGGACTTGATATAAAAGCTGCGAGGGCGGTAGCGGAGGATATAAGAGAATGTGTGAATGAATACTTGGGACATTATTTCCCGGATGTTACACGCATGTAATATAAAAAGAGTAACTGTATGCTATTATTGTAATACAGTTACTCTTTTTTTTATATGAGGAGGTTATGGGATGAAGCACAGAAGGAGTATGTTATTTATTGTTATGGTTGTGCTTGTAATGCTGTGCAGCGTGTCACAGTCGGTGTATTGGAAGAACAGGCAGATTATTCATCTTGCGGTGAAGGTGCGGTGTATATTTGAGAATATCGGAATAATTGGCAATGCTTTCTCGCCTGCCGATGAGAGGTCTGACGAGGAGATTGAGGCGTTCTTAGACGGAATCTAGACAGCGGAGCAGACGGCTAAGATGCTGCAGGACAGAATGACATTTATGTTGGAAGAATAGAGAAATTGCCAGAAAAGTCAGTTGAATATGTCGCGATACCGTGATATGCTTGTTATGCAGTAAAAATTAAACATAAGAAATTATCAAAAAGGTGAAATAAAGCCATCGCATGATGGCTTTATTTTACATAACAGGAGGTTTTACTCACGGTGTGTGACATGTATGAATTTGGGAAATACATAAGTAAAACGAGAATGTCAAACCATTTAAGTCTGGAACAACTTTCGGAAGGAATCTGTGATTCAAGCAACCTCAACAGAATCGAACATGGTAAAAGATATGCGGATAAGCTCACAAGGGACAGGATGCTTGGACGGATTGGCATTGATGGGTATGATTATGAAAATTATATAAATATAAAAGAATACGGACAGTGGAAAATCAGGATGGAAATCCTTAATAATATATCAAATGGGAACTTGAAAGAGGCATACCAAAAGATTAAGACGTACAGCGAAAGCTATGATAAATACTGCAACGGTAATTTGAAAATGCAGTTTTGCATATTCGCATACGCACAGATAAAAAAGAGAAAAGGATATAACAGAAGGCTCGGGAAGATTTTTGCTGACGCACTCGAATGTACGGTGAAGTGCTCATGCGACATGATTTCATCAAAGGTTCTGTCCGTTCAGGAGTTATTGTTTATTATGGATGATGCTTGTTACAACCGCAAGCCGGAGCGGATGCAGATTTATGAGCAGGTTGTGGAATACATTGAAAAACCTTATTTTGATGTGTTCAGCAAGGCGATGATTTATCCGAAAGCGGTTGTTAATATCTGCCGTGAAATTTTCATGGAGCAGAATGAACCGGACAGGCAGTCATACGTTAGGATGCTTGAGCTTTGCAGCGGGGCAAAGGATATTTTGGGTGAGGCAAAGAAAACATACTATCTATGGGAGCTTTCAAGACTTCTAAAAAATATCTATTCGTATTTCCTGAAAAATGACGGTGAAAATTCGGAGAACGGTGTCACGAGGGAACAAGCCGAAGGAAATCAAGGCTTTATGCGGGCTTTTAAGGAAGCGGGAAGGCTGGCAGGGATTTCCGTCAAAATGCAGGATGATACATATATCTATAAGGAATATGGTGTGTACTGCACGGCGGATGTGATATATAAGAGAAGAAGGACACTGGGGTTGACTGTGAGGCAGCTTGCCGATGGGTATATGATAGAAAGGACGCTTGCAAAGATTGAGAGCGGGAGGGCTAACCCGCATGCCACGACAATCAAGGAGCTGTTTAAACGACTTAATATGTCCGCCGAATACAGCAGGCTCGAGATTGTGACGGATAAAGTTGAGGCGAAGGACACTATCAGGAAATTAAAAGCAAACTGCAACGGACTGGAATATGATAAGGCATTGGTTCTTCTTACAAATCTTAAAGGGATGATAGATTTGGACATTCCTGTCAACAGGCAGTACATAATCAGGACGGAGAGCTGCATTGAATATGACCTCGGGTTAATAGATAAACAACAGCATATAGAAGATATTATACAGGCACTCGAGTGTACAATACCGTACGAGAAAATAGTGTATGGCGATGAGTTGTTCATGACTCAGGAAGAAAGCATGTGCATCAATTCAATATTTTCCTGTGGAAGCAGTGATTTTGACAGCAAGAAAATAGAGTTTATAGAATATGTATACAAAAATTACAGTGACATAAACCATGAATGGATGTATGATGTATTTATGAGCAATATAGCGAGCTGGTGCGGAAACGAGGGTGATTATGATACGTCAGACAGATTGAGCCGTGAACTAATAAAAAACTGCCTTATAAAAGGCAGATTAAATTTGGTGGATGCTAATTTTTACAATATGGCATGGAATATGAAGATGAGAGGCGATTGTGCGGAAAAAGATAATGATTACCGCGAATATGTATTATTTGCATATTATATAAGCTCATTTTGTAAAAAGGATAACTACAAACAATTATATTCTAGAAAATTAAAAGAATAGAATGTTATTCTTTGTGTTCTGTGTCATGTAAGTCATTTAATACATCAACCTGCTGGTTGTAGTTGAATAAATTGTCGAGTATACATAAGAAACAGGATGAGGTGCAAGTGATGGTGAGTGCCGTGATGACAGATGTAAGTGCAAGTGCTTTTTTGAGCTTTTTCATGGAAAATACCTCCGTGTGTTTTTTTTTTTATATGTTGCATTTATTATCCAACACCTGTAAAGAAAAAACAAGACGACTTTTCTGGCAAAATGCAAAATTTGGCAGGTCTTTGCCAGAAAAGTCGTCTTGTGTATGTA
>CAKRJT010000047.1 GCA_934351925.1 uncultured Lachnospiraceae bacterium | reverse complement strand
ATTGAGAAGTTCAAGGAACTTGGAATTGACCATTACAATGCTCAGACAATTGATATTGGTTTGATTGCTGTTCTCACGGATGTAAAGACTCCAAATTTTGAGGAAGTAGTTAAGCAGATGATGCTCGGTGACAATGAGAAGTATTTTAAGTCATTGGATGATAATGGATTGACCGATAAGTTCTGGGAACTTTGCGAAAAATTCTTTGGATATAAATCTGAAAAGCCGAATATAGATGATTTGTCTGCTTGTATGATATTAACTTATGCATCATCTACATTAAAAGCTACTGTTCCGGAAGTAATGAGGACTTATATTCTTAAGAAACGCAATGATGTTGTGGTCTTTATCCGTAATATCATGGACAATGTGAATTATCAGGATGCCTATGACAAACTGGTAGAAAGAATAGATAAGTCCCTGCGTTTTGTGACAAGAATACAGGATGGATTAAAGAAAGATGTGGAGAAGAAAAAAGATAGTTTTCTCCAGTTGGCGGACATTTTCGCTTGTGATGCTTTTGCCGAGTTAGATGACATTATTATTGATTGGGCATTGGAACAGTTAAATGATGAAATCTTAGATGCGCAGATTGATGGGCTTAATATTGCTCAGGTAGCTGACCAGAGAATGTCTAAGGCATATCATTATAGCGAAAGATACAAGAATGAATATACGACTATCAAATATGCGTATTTAATGATGAAGTCTGTATCACTTATGGAGTTTTCAAGTGATATTAAGACATTGGTTACATATTATCAGAAAGAGTCGTATTTGATAGATTCATATTATAGATGGTTTTATTATGCATATGACCAGATTGAAGATAACAGTAAATTCTCTGATGTAAGACAGAGAGTAGAGAATATTTATGCGAATACATATTTGCAGAAGATAACACCGAAGTGGAATGAGAATTTCACAAATGAGGAAATGAATGCTACAGACCTGCCGAAGCAGGAAGATTTCTATAAGCATTATCTTAGAGGCTACGATGGAAAGCAGAGAGTAATTGTGATTATTTCCGATGCTTTTCGGTATGAGTGTGCAAAGGAACTTTTCGGTAGATTGGAATTGGACGAGAAGTGTACACCAAAGATGGAGTGTATGCTTAGCTGCCTGCCTTCTGTTACATCAGTAGGAATGGCGAGTCTGCTTCCACATAAAAAGATGCAGGTGGATGGCAGCTTGAATGTTACTGTTGATGGACAGGCATGTGCAAGTATGGAGCAGAGAGACAAGATACTGAAATCTTATAATGAAAATAATGTGGCTTTGTCATTTGACGAAGTGGCAAATGCTAATCAGGCACGAATCAGGGAGTTGATTCAGGGCAAGAATATCGTGTACATCTATCACAATCAGGTGGATGCAAGAGGAGACAAGCCTGCAAGTGAGAATGAGGTATTCAACGCTTGTGCAGAGGCGATAGAAGAGATACATAAGTTGGTTAAGAAACTGACTGGTTATGTATCGGCACCAAAGTTTTTCATAACTGCAGATCATGGCTTCTTATATAAGAGAGACAGATTACAGGAGTTTGACAAGGTAACTTATCCAAAGGATAAATGTCTTTATACAAACAAGAGATTTCTCATTACAGAAGATGCAGTAAATGAGCAGGGAATCATGGCAAGAACAATGGCATATCTCAATAAACTTTATGTGGATACTCCGGTAGGAGCAGATATTTTCAAGGTTGCCGGAGGTGGACAGAACTATGTACATGGCGGTACGTCCCTGCAGGAGATGATAGTACCGGTCATTGAACTTACCACAAATACCAGAGGTGTGGCATACGATTATGTAGATGTTGTCCTTACATCTGTTACCCGTAAGGTGACGAATCTTATCACATACTTTGATTTCATTCAGACGGAGAAAGTCACAGACACTATGAAAGCAAGAAGTATTGTGGCTTACTTTACTACGGAAGATGGCGAAAAGATTTCATTTGATGTGCCTATGATTGCCAATAGCAGAGAAGAAGCACCGGAGAAGAGAACATTCCATGAGAAGTTCACTTTGAAATCAAGAGAATATAAGTATGGTGATAAGTATTATCTTGTGTTGGCGGATGCTAATGATGAGAAGAATATCTTGCAGCAGTATGAGTTTATGATTGATATTGCGTTTGTGGATGATTTTGGGTTTTAATTAGATAGAATTGAGGTGATGATAAATGAATCTTAGAAATTTAATAAATGTAATACCAGAAATTGAAAAACTATTTCATTCGCCAAGCAATTTGAGAGTAGGAATGCAAATCTATGATATAGAAGAGTTTGTTAATTGGAAAACGGCAGTTTTATTGGAACTTCAAACTAATTCTAATCAACAAATACAAACATTTGTTGATGATACAATACATATTTTGAATAAAAGATTTAATGGAATTCAAGATGACAAATATTTTAAGGAAGTGAAAGGAAGATTGAATGCCATAAATAATAATAGCATACAACTAACCGTTACTGAAAGTAAGAAACCTAGAATTTTTATAAGTCATAGCACTAATGACAAAGCATATGTTGAGAAATTAGTAGATTTATTTTTAGACATGGGTTTGGATGAAGATGGATTATTTTGTTCTTCTTATCCAGGGTTTGGTATACCATTAGGGGAAGATGTTTATGAGTATTTGGAAAAACAATTTGAAGAGTATGATATATATGTGATATTTATTCTTTCTGATAATTATTATAGAAGTGCAGCATCTTTAAATGAAATGGGAGCAACTTGGATTTTGAAAAAGAAATATTTAAGTATTCTATTGCCATCATTTGAATTCAGAGATATTAGAGGTGTAATCAATCCTAATAAAATAGCAATTAAACTTGATGGAGATGAATACGAGTTAATTTCTAGACTTGGTGAATTGAAAGAACATATTATTTCGATGTTTTCATTGAAAGAGATAAAGCCAGATAGATGGGAAAGAAAGCGAAATGAATTTATTAATAGTGTTTTAAATATTAAGGTTGATAATAAAATAGATGACGAAGCATTGTCAATATTGAAATATATGGAGGATTCTGATTCAAAAAGACTGATAATATCTAGTTGTTTGGAGGGAGTTTATTATCAAGCTGGTAATGTGCAGTTAAATAATTATAGTGATGATAGGCATATTGCAAAGATAAAAGCACAAATAAAAAGTTTGGTAGAAAATGAGTATATAGAAGCACTTAATTCAGATAAGACGATATATGGACTAACAGATGTTGGATATATAATGTTAGAAGAAAATCGGAAATAAAGGAGATAATTATGGATGAATTTAATACCACGTCAGATTCTTTAAGTGAAACCGATGATCGACGAGAAATCATAAAGCAAAAGCTCCGCCAATATTATGATGGCCGTATTGTCCGCAAGGACTTGACTAAATCAATTCGTGAAGGAGCAAATGTTCCGGTATATGTGCTGGAATATCTTCTCGGTCAGTATTGTAATTCTGACGATCCAGAGATTATTGATGAGGGAGTAGACAATGTGAAGCGTATTCTGCGAGATAACTATGTCCGCCCGGACGAAGCACAGAAGATATTGTCACTTCTTCGAGAGAGAGGAAGCTATACAGTTATTGACAGGATTACAGTGGTCCTTAATACCAAGGAAGACCGATATGAGGCAACATTTTCTAACCTCGGCATTAAGAATATTCCTATCAGTGCTGACTATGTGAAGGATTATGACCGTCTGCTTTGTGGGGGTATTTGGTGTATTCTTCAGCTCGACTATGAGTTCATCGAGGAAGATAAGAAGAATACACAGCCTATCCGGATCAGAAAGCTGACACCAATTCAGATGCCACATGTGGATATGGATGAAGTGAAGAATGGTCGTAAGGCATTTACTAAGGAAGAGTGGATGGATATTCTGCTTCGTTCTACTGGTATGGAACCGGACAAGCTTTCTGACAGAGCTAAATGGTTATTGATTGCCCGTATGATTCCACTTGTTGAGAACAACTTTAATATGTGTGAATTGGGACCTCGTTCTACAGGTAAATCATACATATATGAGCAGATTTCTCCAAACAGTATCCTTGTTGCCGGTGGACAGACAACAGTTGCAAATCTGTTTTATAATATGTCTAACAATACAGTCGGTCTTGTCGGAATGTGGGATGTTGTAGCATTTGATGAGGTTGCCGGTATCAAGTTTAAGGATAAAGATGGTATCCAGATTATGAAGGGATACATGGCATCAGGTGCATTTTCCCGTGGCAAGGCTGAGATACAGGCAAAGGCATCTATGGTCTTTGTAGGTAATATCAATCAGAGTGTGGAGACTTTGCAGAAGACATCAAGTCTGTTTGATCCATTTCCTCCTGAAATGGGTACGGATACTGCTTTCCTTGACCGTTTCCATGCATATATACCGGGATGGGAGATCCCTAAGTACAGACCGGATTCATTTACAAATGATTATGGATTTATCACAGATTATCTGTCAGAGTTCATGCGTGAGCTTCGTAAGGATAATTACAGCAATATAGCAGAGAAATATTTCAAATTAGGAAATAATTTAAACCAGAGAGATGCAATCGCTGTTCGTAAGCTGATTTCCGGATTTATCAAATTGATTTATCCGGATGGAGAAGTCAGCAAGGATGAAGTTGCAGAGATTATGAATATTTCACTTGAGCTTCGTAGGCGAGTAAAAGAGCAGCTTAAGAAGATTGGTGGAATGGAGTTCTATGATGTGAATTTCTCCTACATAGACAATGACAGCTTTGATGAGCATTTTGTATCCGTACCGGAGCAGGGCGGTGGTAAGCTGATTCCTGAAGGTATGGGCAAACCGGGCTGCTTATATACAGTATCAAAATCAAAGACTGGAATGATAGGCTGTTATCGTCTGGAAACACAGATGATGCCGGGAAATGGAAAGCTGACTTGTACAGGCATTGGTTCAGGAAAAGAGCCAAAGGAAGCAACCAATACGGCATTTAATTATTTGAAGGCTAATGGTAATGCGATATCTGGAAATATCAGTACAACAACTAAGGATTACATCATCAATTATCAGGATATGCAGGGACTTGGCATGACGGGAAATCTTGCACTTCCTACATTGATTGCTATTTCATCGGCAGCACTCAGCAAACCTCCAATCAGCAGTCTTGCAGCACTTGGTGAGATTAGTATCGGTGGAACACTTATTAAGGTAGAAGATTTAGCAAGTACATTGCAGGTGTGCCTCGATAGTGGAGCTAAGAAGGTACTTCTTCCGATTACATCAGCAGCAGACCTTGGCACAGTACCATCTGACTTAGTTGGAGCGTTCAGTCTGATATTTTATTCTTCTCCGGAAGAAGCTGTATATAAGGCACTGGGAGTGGAGTAGATATGATAAGTATTGATAATCAGCAGATGATAAGAGAAAATATATCAAATAAAAAATACTAAAAGCTATAATAGCTGATTTATTTGAAGATAAAAAAGTCAAGAATCTTATGTCTTTAGCAGTAGATTTCGGCATAGCGGAAGAAATTGCAAAAAAGGTATCTCTTACCTTTTTTGATAAAGTGAGTTAGATAAACCGGGAGTTGTGTATTTCCTGCTCTTAGAACTGATGGAATAACCAATGGCAAAGCAGGTAATACATGTGAAACAGCAGAAAGGCGGCATTAATGTTATACGAACTTAAAGAAACATCGAAAGTAAAAAAAATGTTTGACGGATGGAATGAGACATTGATTTTTTCATGTCTCCAAAATGTGATGGGAAAGATTTATGTCACGAATCCCGAACAGCCGAAATCCGCATTGGCATTCGTGGGCTGCTTCGGATTCTATGCGGGAGTACCTGACCGTGAGCTGGTTTTGAATAAGCCCGAAGGCTTTGTGATTATGACACCACAGAATAATGAGTGGGCGGCGTTGATAGAGGAATGTTATCCTTCGGCTAAAAAAGCCACGCGATATGCAATAAAAAAAGGAACCGCATTTGACAGGACAATGTTAAAAAATGAAATACTGAAGCTGCCTGCCGGCTATGAATTGAGAAAAATAGATGCGGATATTTACGAGCAATGTCTGGAAAGCCCTGCTACGGAGGATTTTGTGTCGGCTTTCGGGAGCAGGGAAAAATACCTGCATTTAGGCAGAGGAATGGTTATCCTAAAAGACGGAAAAATCGTGTCCGGTGCGTCATCGTATACGCGCTACAACGAGGGCATAGAAATTGAGGTCGATACCATTGAAGCCGAAAGAAGAAAACACCTTGCGACCATAGCCTGCTCGGCACTGATATTAAATTGTCTGGACGAGGGACTTTACCCTAGCTGGGACGCACAAAACATAAATTCCGTCCAGCTTGCTGAAAAGCTGGGTTATGAATTTGACCATGAATATATCGTATACGAGGTTATGTGAGCAGGCCGCGAAGCGGATTGCAAATATCATTGACAAAGGAGCACTGTCATGGAAATAAAATATGCAACAATAAAAGACCTTGATGCCGTCTCGGCGGTGGAGGCCGAATGCTTTCCTGCTGCCGAAGCCGCAGCAAGAGAATCGTTTGAGGAAAGAATAAAATATTATGGCAATCATTTCTGGCTTATGTTTGATGATGATAAGCTGGTTGCGTTCGTCGACGGATTTGTCACGGATGAGCCCGATTTGACGGATGAGATGTACGAAAAGGCATCCATGCACAATGAAAACGGGGCATGGCAAATGATATTCGGCGTAAATACGCTCCCTGAGTACCGCAGACACGGGTACGCGGCTGAATTAATCCGATATGCCATCAATGATGCGAGAACTCAGGGCAGAGCGGGACTTGTATTAACCTGCAAGCAGAAACTGATTCCGTATTATGCCGGGTTCGGTTTTGTGGATGAGGGCGTATCCGACAAGTCAACCCACGGAAATGCCGTGTGGCACCAGATGAGGCTTGCTTTTTAATAAATCCCTCATAGTTGTCTCAAAATTTGCGACAACTGCTTCTGTTTTTTATGATGGAATATTTTGAGCAGACGGAACGAGAAGTTATTGACTGGATTAGTTGAATTTGTTCCCAAAATATTGTACAATTAACGGCAACATGTAAAAATAGAAATCAGAAATGAAATGAGGATAGTGTGAAAAATAAACTTGATAGCATATTTTTCACACATGCAATTTGTTTCTGAGCGAAAACAAATTGCTTTTGATGACAGATGAGAAATCGCTTGCGCGAATTTCTCATCGCCTCCTCGCGATAAATCGCTCGGAAATGAGGATTAATATGAGAATTTTAGTTGTAAATGATGACGGAATAACATCCGAAGGAATAAAGAGGCTCGCACAGCTCGCCGCCAGGTTCGGTGAGGTGTGGGTTGTCGCACCCGATGACCAGTGCAGTGCCATGTCACAGAAAATCACGGTTCGAGGCGATATGAAGGTTAAGCGCGTCGATTTTCCGGTACCGGCGGTGCAGGCTTACAGCGTGGGCGGAACACCTGCGGACTGTGTAAAGGTTGCGCTTTATCACCTTATGCCTGAAAGACCCGACATTGTATTTTCAGGAATCAATTACGGCTACAACTGCGGCTATGACATACTTTACTCGGGAACGGTCGGAGCGGCAATGGAGGCTCTCTCTGCCGGTATTCCTGCCATCGCCTTCTCAAAGGAAATGAATGATATATACGATGTCGTTGACGAGTACATACTTCCAATAACCAAGGAGCTTCTCGACAATATGCCTGCGACGAGCGAGATATGGAACGTCAATTTCCCGGGCTGTACGCTTGACGAGGTTAAGGGAATTATCTGGGATGCGAAGCCTGCACAGATGGAGTACTATTCCGACCACTATATAAGGGAGGATTACGAGGACGGCTCATTTTCACTTACTGCTGCCGGACTTCCCGTGACGGCTGCACCTGAGAATACCGACATCCGCTATGTGCTCGACAGATATATCTCAATTGGAAAGATAAAGAGCCATATCATAAAGTAATGTAATACAGAAACGAGGTTTATAATGAATAACAAAAAGCTTAAAATATACTTTACATCTGACACACATGGTTATTTTTACCCGACAACCTACGGCGATTCGATTCCAAAGAATGTCGGCCTGTTCTCATGTATTCCCAACTGGGAAAAGGACGAGACCACGCTCGTAATCGACGGAGGAGATGTGCTTCAGGGCAATGCCTTTTCATACTTTACGAACCATGTGCCGAAGAGCTCTAAGATACTTGCAGACATCATGAACGACTGCGGATACGACTATTACACACTGGGAAATCACGACTTCAACTACGGTCTTGAGTATCAGAAGGAATACCGCGACAATCACAAAGGGCACTGTTTATGCCAGAACGTGCTCGATGACGCAGGAAACCATCTGTATCCTTACGAGATTAAGGTTATGCCGAACGGGCTCCGCGTAGGTATTGTCGGTATTGTGACCGATTATGTGAACGTGTGGGAGAAGAAGGAGAATCTTGTGGGTGTACAGGTTGTTGACCCGTTCATAGAAGCACAAAAGGCACTCTCAGAGCTTAAGGGAAAGACCGACATTAATATATGCATATATCACGGCGGTTTTGAGGCTGACCTTGACACGGGAAAAAGGCTCACCGATTCCACGGAGAATGTGGGGTATAAGATATGCGAGGAGCTTGATTTTGACGTGCTTCTCACGGGACATCAGCACATGTCGGTCGACGGACGTTTCATAACCTCCAAGACAGGACACAGGACTTATGTTGTCCAGCCGCTCGACGCCGCCAAGGAGTACCATCTTATAGAAATAGATGTAGTTGACAATAACAATATTATGGTAACTTCCAAAAAAATCAAGGCAGATTATAAGCTTGCAAAAACAGCAGGAACCGTTACTGTCTCCAAAAACGAAAATGGTACCGACAGCATGGAAAAGAGTGAACCTCTCTATGAGAAATATATGTACTACGAGAACAAGGTTCAGGACTGGTTAAACCAGCCGATAGGAACTCTCAGCCGTGTACTTCTTCCGGCAGATAAGCTTGACATGGCTTATAACGGTACTCCGATAGCAGATTTCATCAACAGAGTCCAGCTCTATTTCTCGGGAGCACAGGTGTCCGCTGTGGGGCTTGCCAACGACATAGCGGGCTTTAAGGAGAAGGTAAGCACAAGGGATATTATCGCGACATATCCTTTCCCGAACACACTGATTGTATTTAATATATCAGGTAAGAACCTTAAGCTTGCCATGGAACGAAGTGCTGAATACTTTGCCTACGATTCTGACGGAAAGCTCACAATATCGGACAAGTTTTTAAGTCCTAAGGTTGAACACTACAACTACGATTATTTTGCGGGTGTTGATTATAAAATCGACCCATCAAAGCCAATCGGCAGCAGAATAGTGAAGCTTGAATATCAGGGCAAGCCCGTGACGGATGAACAGATGCTCACACTATGTCTTAACAACTACCGCGCAAGCGGGGCAGGCGAGTACCCGATGTACAAGGAATGTACCATCGCAAAGGAAATCAACATTGAGATGGTCGAGCTTCTCATGGAATACTTCAGAATGAACCCGGTTATTGAGGTGTAAACAATAATCAGGCAGGAAGATTTCATATTAAATAGGAAGATATTTCTTCAAAAAAGACTGCAGGGCATAAAATACATTTAAGAAAAAACTGTAAAAAACTTCAAAATAAGTATTGACAAAACGCAGGTAAAATATTATCATAATCAAGTGTGCCGCACAGTGAGGTTATAAGCTTGTCCATCAGGACACACCACAACTGGCGAGTAATGATATAGGAGGAACACTAATGTACGCAATTATTGCAACAGGTGGAAAGCAGTACAAGGTATCTGAGGGCGATGTAATCAAGGTTGAGAAGCTCGGAAACGCAGTTGGCGAGACAGTTACATTTGACCAGGTACTCTTAGTAAATGATGCTGATGTTAAGGTTGGTAATCCAACAGTTGCCGGAGCTACAGTTACAGCAAGCGTTGTTGCTGAGGGCAAGGACAGAAAGGTTATCGTTTACAAGTACAAGAGAAAGACCGGATACCACAAGAAGAACGGTCACAGACAGTTATTCACTAAGGTTAAGATTGAGAAGATCAACGCTTAATTAGGAATATCCGATGACTAAGATAACAGTCTATAAGAATAAGACGGGCGATATCACAGGCTTTCGATGCGAGAACCATGCGGGCTTTGCAAGGGCAGGAAGAGATATTGTCTGTGCAGCAATTTCGGCACTGGTGTTTAACACCATCAATTCCATTGAGCAGCTCACCGAGGACGATTTCTCGGGGACGCAGGATGAGAAGAATGCCGTGATTACATTTTCGTTGGAGCCGGGCTACGGCAGGGAGTCACAGCTTCTGCTGAATTCCTTCGTGTTAGGCATAACCAACATAAGAAATGAGAATAAGAAGTATATATCCATTACATTCGAGGAGGTGTAAGCATGTTAAGAATGAACCTTCAGTTTTTCGCTCATAAAAAGGGTGTTGGTTCTACAAAGAACGGAAGAGATTCCGAGTCTAAGAGATTAGGTGCTAAGAGAGCTGACGGACAGTTCGTTTTAGCCGGTAACATTCTCTACAGACAGCGTGGTACCAAGATTCATCCAGGCAACAACGTAGGCATCGGCGGTGATGACACATTATTCGCTCTTGTTGACGGCGTTGTTAAGTTCGAGAGAAAGGGCAGAGACAAAAAGCAGGTTTCTGTATACCCGGTTGAGTCAAACAACTAGTAACTTTAGGCTTCAAATCATTTTGGTTTGAAGCCTTTTTTCTTCAAAGACAGATGTTTTATTTTGCATAAATATATCGGTCAAGGCAACAACTTAATCACGAATATATTTTTTGCAGGACAGATACCAGAGGAAAGAGGTGCATTATATGTTCGCAGACAGAGCGACTATTTTTATTAAATCAGGCAAGGGCGGCGACGGTCATGTAAGCTTCAGACGTGAGCTTTTCGTTGCGGCGGGCGGTCCTGACGGCGGAGACGGCGGCAGAGGCGGCGACATAATATTCGAAGTTGACAGAGGACTTAATACTCTGAATGAGTTTAGACATATAAGAAAGTACGTGGCTGAGAGCGGAGCCGAGGGCGGCAAGGCATTATGCCACGGCAAGGACGGTGCCGACCTTATCATCAAGGTTCCTGAGGGCACCGTAATATACGATGACGTGTCAGGCAAGGTAATCGCCGACATGAGCAACGGCAATGACCGCGAGGTCATCTTAAAGGGCGGCAGAGGCGGCAGAGGCAACAAGTGGTACGCAACACCTACCATGCAGGTTCCTAAGTACGCGCAGCCGGGGCAGGAGGCTAAGGAGCTTACGGTGCGCCTTGAGCTCAAGGTAATCGCTGACGTAGGACTTGTCGGCTTCCCTAATGTAGGCAAATCGACATTTCTCTCCCGCGTTTCCAACGCAAAGCCTAAGATTGCCAACTATCATTTCACAACACTGAACCCTAACCTTGGTGTTGTTGACCTTGAGGGCACGGACGGTTTCGTAATCGCTGATATTCCGGGACTTATCGAGGGCGCATCTGAGGGCATCGGCTTAGGACATGAGTTCCTCCGCCATATAGAGCGAACCAAGGTTATCATACACATCGTCGATGCGGCAGGCACGGAGGGACGTGACCCAGTTGAGGACATCAAGACAATCAACGCAGAGCTTGAGGCTTATAATCCTGAGCTTCTATCGCGCCCACAGATTATCGCAGCTAACAAGATTGATGCCATATACACAGGCGACGGCTCAGAGGATCCAGTGCAGCGTCTGAAGAACGAATTTGAGCCTCAGGGCATCGAGGTGTACCCGATATCGGCAGTTACCGGAAAAGGCGTCAAGGAGCTGTTATACAAGGTCAAGAAGATGCTCGACAGCCTTGACAAGGAGCCGGTTGTGTTCGAGAGAGAGTACTTCCCTGAGGAGATGTATGACAAGGAAGCTTCACTCAACGTATATAAGGAGACCAACCATGTATTCGTTGTCGAGGGCGAGAAGATTGACAGAATGCTCGGCTACACGAACCTTGACGACGAGAAAGGCTTCGCCTTCTTCCAGCGCTTCCTGAAGGAGAACGGCATTATCGACCAGCTCACGGCGATGGGCATAGAGGAGGGCGATACGGTCCGACTCGGAGAGTACATGGAATTTGATTTCTACTTCTAAAAATTAATTCAGAAAGGAACCATAGATATGATGACCACAAAGCAGCGCGCTTTCTTAAAAGGTATAGCAATGAACATTGACCCTATTTTCCAGATTGGAAAGTCATCTCTCACACCTGAGCTCACCGAAGCTCTCAATGAGGCTCTCAACAAGAGAGAGCTAATCAAGGTCAGCGTTCTTAAGAACTGTCTTGATGACCCTAACGAGATTGCACAGATTGTATCCGAGCGCACACATTCCGAGATCGTACAGGTTATCGGCAAGAAGATTGTGCTCTACAAGCAGGCACCGGACAAGAAGAACAGGAAGATTGAATTGCCGAGATAAAATAGCGGAGAAGCTATTGCGGCAGGCTTAAATATCGCTTTCAATCCAACATTGCCAAAACAGCTCTGTAAAACAGATTAATTTGTTTTACAGAGCTGTTTTTAATATGCAAACAATCAGGCGGCGGTTACAGTGAATATACAGGCTCCGACCACAGCAGCACCACAGATATCAAGCGATGCAGCCCCAAATCAGAATGTGGAACATCTAAAGGAAAACACAGCCCAGGTCTTGGATAACCTGAAAGCAGGCAGCGCGCAGGCGTTAGACAGCTTGAAGGAAAACGGCGGTAAAGTGATAGCCGCAGCAGGCAATGCAGGTAAAGAGGGATTATCTGAATTAAAGCGCAGGAAAATGGAAGCTGATGAAAGCGCTCTAAAAAAAGATGCGGGCATCAGCATTGACAGCATATCAGGTCAATTAGAAGCCAATTTACATAAAAATGCGACCATGTCGTGGATTATGACCTACCTTGAATATATCGGTGCTGCAGTTATGATAATAGGCATACTTATTGGTATGATACATCAGGGTGTGACTTATAGGGGACATGTTGTGCATAGTGTTCTTTGGAATCAGATTCTTTTACATGGACCTCTTTATGGAATAGTTTCCATACTTCCAATCGTGTATATAGTCTGCGTTTTGGGCATGATTAAAAGAAGCCATATTCTCACAAGCGCTTTACTCGGCGTTGAAATGATAGGTAACCTGCTCTATATTATTATGAATATAAGATACATCAGTATATTCAATATTATTAATCTTTTAGGTATTGTAGTCGTGCTGGTATGCTGCATCTCTATTATTTCAAAAACACAGCCGGCTGCTGCCGCTAACATATCAAAGCTGCATAAAGCAGACGCATCGGACAAAATCAGTTATTGCGGAAAATGTGGCACTAAAATAACAGGTGATTACACATTCTGCCCGGAGTGCGGTGCTAAAAAGGAAGATTAGGAGATAAAATCATATATCTTCTACGTCTGTTATAATTAGAGTTCTTAAAGGGGTTGTCTGCACAGCCCCTTTTTCTTTTAAAACCCTTTTACATTCCCGTTTCACACTAATCACCATTGACAAAAACAGCAATTAAGAATATTATATAGGTATCAAATGATACCGACGGAGGAATTATAATTTGCCAAATGAAACAACCTCACGAATAGAAAGTGAATTAGAAGTAAGAGCTTATCTGCAAAACCTAAAATATGCTCTCAACAACGGAGCCAGAATTAATTTTCAGGCAAAACGCCTTATCGATGAAAAAAGGGAAGATATGGCAATACAACAACATTTGTAATGTCTTTTCATTTTGCAGAGAAAGCCTTTACCCCGGAGATGTTTCCATATAGCAAGAATTAGGAGGTTTTTCATGGATATGAAG
>CAKRJT010000046.1 GCA_934351925.1 uncultured Lachnospiraceae bacterium | reverse complement strand
TCATATATCCGCACAGACCTCCGCGTTTCCCCTTTGAGGCGCGGTGTGAGAAAAGCAGCCCGCTATTACAGCAGGTGCATATGTCCGTGACATGTATGTTTTCCTGCGGTATTCCTGCGCGCAGCATATTTATGCGGTTGGCAGCGTGAAGATTAAGGTAATACTTTTTCTCCGCCGCAGTCTCTTTCTTCGGGCATAACACCTTTGCGGCGTCCTGCCCGTAGGCAGCGCTGAAATTGTCCGCAACATCAGCCCCCACCTCATAGCAGGAGGCACATATCGATGGTCCGATGAATGCCACGATGTCGTCAGGCCGGCTTGCGAACTCCTCTATAAGCTTATCAATCGTCGCCCGAGCCATATTGTTCACCGTTCCGCGCCATCCGGAATGTGACAGTCCTATCACATGCAGTCTCCTGTCCGCAAAATAGAGCGGCACACAATCGGCATACGCTGTCACGAGCATAAGCCCCGGAACGTCCGTCACGAATCCATCCACATCGTGAAAGTTTCTCTCCCTTGTCAGCCCCATTCCGGCGTGCTCCTTTGTGACGCGCAGCACATTAGTCGTATGGGTCTGATGTGAATACACCATATCCTCAAGCCGTACCCCGAGCGCCTCAGCCATTATAGCATGATTTCTTCTTACGAGCTCCTCGCTGTCACCCTGCGAGAAGCTAAGATTCATGCTGCTGTATATCCCGTCGCTCACCCCGCCAAGCCTTGTCGAGAAGCCATGTCTTAACCAGCTCTCTCCTCTGTAGGGTTCAAATCTGATAATCGGGACAACACGTTCTCCGTGCGTGCCGCCTAAGTGTACCTCATCAATATAAGTCGTTCTGCCGTCATTAAAATATTTTTCACTCTGCATCATTATCGTTTTCCTTTTGTGCCGACTTTCTTTTATTTCTTCTCTTTTTTCCTGCCTTTATGAGCTTTATTATGATGACAAGCAACAGCAGGCTGGCGGCAGCCGTGCCGGACGCAACATATATCATCGGATTGATTCCTGCATTTACAAGGCAGAATACCGCTGTCGCGCCGTGCAATGCAGTCTGTGCATAGCTTCCCTTCGCCGTATAATCAGCCTCGTTCCACACGCCGTCCTCGAAAATATACAGCTTCATCTTTGAATAAGGGTTTAAAAGACGCACAGTCAGCTCCTGCGGCGTATCCTCCGGAATGTCCGCAAGAGAAATGTCATAGACAACATACTCCTTCATATGCGCTTCCTCAGGCAGCTCAAGATTTCTGCTTACTGCGCTGAGTGTGGTCTCCTCGGTAAACTCACCCGACACAATCGCATACGGTTTTCCGCTCTTGTCAGTCTCCGCGCTTGCCACGGCGGACACATTATTCCTGTACTCACCGTTGACGACAATATTTCCTGTCATAAGCTCCTCGGACATATCGGGCCATACCACATAGAAACCGTCCTTCTTAGGGGCATCCGGGAAGTCAAGCTGTGTCAGGGAAGTTCCGTAAGCCAAGGTCTGTCTGCCGACATAGGTATCATCTACGCGGTAAGTCACCTTCAACTGTCTGAAATCCATAGGAACTCCATGAACCTTCAAAAGCTCATCGTAGGTAATCGGCTGTGCAACTCCCGTATAGCTTATTCCGTCTATTCCGTGAACACCATTGTCCACATAGAAATTGCCCGTCACCTTCTCGTCGTTCTCCTCCTCCTCGTCCTCATACGCTGTGGTCTGACCTGCTATAGCGCCCACCCTGCCTGAGACAGCCTCCAGATTAACCATTGAGTAGCAGTCCCTTATTATATTTCCATAGCCGGCTATTCCACCGACATACTTGTTTGCGGATACCGAACAGAGCGAATAGGAGTCGACAATCATTGATAGCGACTGTCCGCATATACCTCCTGCATAGCCGCCGTCACTGCTCTTTACACTTCCAAACGACTTGGACTCCCTGATAATTCCCAGCTTCATGTAGCCCGCAATTCCGCCTGCGCCGTCCTTCTTCGAGGCGATGTAGCCGTCGTTGCGGCAGTCATTTATGACACATTTGGTCAGGTAGCGGCTTCCAAGGGTAATATCCGTCTTTCCCGCCGCATTGTCCTCCAGATCATCGGTGTCAATAGCCATTGCGCCCGCTATGCCGCCAACATTGATATCCGCCGCCACGTCGCCCATGTTGCTGCAGCCGTCAACTCTGCCCGTCGTCTCCTCGTCTATCTCCTCATCTGAAACATCGTTGTAGAGATTATCCGCGTTAATGTCAGTATATGCCTCAACCTTGTCGATGATGAGATTGAACACTTCATTCACCTTGTCGTTGACCGCCTTCAGGTCGGCGTTTACAACATCTGAACTTGTCGACATATCATCATTGAGTTTCGTGAGGCTTGCAGATATGCTCTTGACCTCGTTGTAAAGCTCATTTCTGTGCGTGTCAAAATCTGCCGACAGCCTCGTAAAACGCACATCAGACTGTGCATTCAGGTATGTGAATATGCCCTTGATGCCGTTCAATGCGTCCTTCGTGTGTGTGACGGCGTTCTGCATCTCATTTACCGCATTATCTATATCCGTTTTGGCGGCATCGGCTGCGTTATCAAAGTATGGCTTGAGAATATCCACAATCGTGTTCACGCCGTCCATGATATCTCCGGCAGCCTGTGACATATCCTCGGCATTTTTGAGAATATCGACCACGGACTCAACTACCGCCTTTAAATCGTCCTCCGTCAGGTCGCTGAAATTCTTATAATTGCCATCCTTGTCCTTTAATATATCATCTATCTCCTGCCGGGAGCTGTTCTTGACCGTGTCATTAAAGCGGTCAATCGCGTCCTCAATCTTCTTGACCGCCGCATCGTACTGCTCCTTGTCGGAAGGGTTTGCATCAAGCTTTCCCTGCACGTTGAGGTCATCATTCAGCCTCTTTATCCAATTAGCCATATTGTTGATACTGTCCATCGATGCCGTCATCGAGTCAAAGACTGCCGGCATGGAGTCGGACACATATTCTATGCGCTCAACGATAATGTCGAGCTGGTCAAGATTGCTGTTTGCGAATGTCGAGACCTCGTCCGCCATGACATGCCCCACGTCAACCGCCCTGTCCGCGTGATTTATAAGGTCTGTAAAGTCATCGTGCATTATGTTCTTGCTGTCGGTAAGGTCATCAAATGTCAAATCGATCAGGTCATGAAGCTCGTCAACGGTATTTCTTATGGTCTCCGCCTCGACGACCTCTATATACGGCTCCATCTGGCCTACTATTCCGCCGACATCTTTTCTTCCGTAGACCTTTCCGGCATTGACGCACGCTGACACTATTCCTGACTGTCTGCCGGCAATACCTCCGATATTATAACCCACATGCTCGTAGCCTATCTGACCCGTATTTTTGCAGTCGGCGATTATTCCGTCCGAAAAACCCGAAATTCCGCCTGCATCTATTCCGCTTCGTATCGAAGTGCTCTCATCGCCCCCCGTAATGCTTCCGATAATGTTCGAGCTGTTCTCGTCCTCCGACTCAACCCATTTGCTGTCATCGTTGATGCCGGCACCGTTGCTGCAGCTCGTGATTATACCGTGATTAATTCCCGTGATTCCTCCGGTATAGTATGAGCCGGTTATACGGCCGTACACCCTGCAGCGCTTGATTATTCCGGTATTCTTGTTGAAGGCTGCAATACCGCCGATAATGCGCTTTCCCCCTACTGATCCCTCGAAGGTACAGTTTTTGATCGTGCCGTAATTGCTCCCTGCAATTCCTCCTACACACTCCTGCTCGTCTGAGGCTGTTATATTTCCCCTGACATTTAAGCTGTTTATGACACCGCTCTCCTCGACGTAGCGGAACAGTGCCGTGACATAGCCCTCACCGGTGAAGTCTATGCCCGATATGGTGTGCCCGTTTCCCTCAAAATACCCGTCAAACACAGGCACCATCACAAGCTCACGCCCCGTGAAATCGAGATCATTGTCGAGTTCTACCCTCTTGTCCATCGACCACGAGTCTATGTAGCAGTTGTTGGCAAAGTCTATAAATTCGTCCACGGTGGTAATATGTATTACCTCGGCCTGCTCCTCCTGTGTCTCTGCAGATGCAGCGGTCTCCTCGGCAGTCTGCTCCTGTCCGCCGTCCGAATATATCTCACCGGCATATACCTGCCCTGCCCCCACAGCAGAAACGCTGCCGAGCACAAGTGAAGCTGTGAGCACATAAATTCCATATTTTTTCATCACAATATTTCTATTCCTGTTTATCATTTTCATCCTGCACCTCCGGCTTACCGCCATCGTCCTGCACCTGCTCGACCTTGCCGGTGTTTATAAACAGATTGGCATTACCTCTTATAAAGCCATGCATCTCGCCGACAATGCTGCCCTCAACCTGACCACTGACAATTCCGTCAACACGGATAAGCCCCGTCGTCTTTTCCATCTTGAGAGGTATCGTCACTGCAAACGATGTCTTTTCTATAATCTTCTCACCGAGCAGCAAAATCTGTGGCAGTGCGAACATAACAATGATAATGGAAATAATCGTACCACGTCCAAGGCACTGACCAATTCCGCAGATAGCTCCATCTGACGACATCTGTCCGATAAGTATTCCCGCTATGGCAAGCATCGTCCCTGATGTAACGATGGTAGGGAACGCAAAGTTCATGGTCTCGATGATTGCCTGCTCCTTGCTCATCTTATCCTTCAGTTCCATATAACGACCCGAAATAACGATTGCGTAATCGATATTTGCACCCATCTGTATCGAGCTTACGATAAGGTAGCTCATAAAGAAGAGGTTTTTCTGCTGCAGTGCCGGAAATGAGAAGTTGATCCATATCGCACCCTGAATTACGAGAATGAGGAGCACAGGCATTCCTGCGGACTTGAAGGTAAACAGAAGAACCACAAGCACGGCAAGGATTGACACCACGTTTACAACCGTGTTATCAACCTGGAAGGTCTTATATAAATCATACTGGCTCATGGACTCTCCCGGAATGAGCACCTCGTCCTCAGGGTAATACACCCCTGCCATGTCGTGCATCTTATCAAGAAATGCGAAAGTCTCATCGCCCTCCTGCGGAAGATTAAGGTACACAAGGATACGACTGTAATTCTCGCCCTGGAGCTGATCCTTAGCCACCTTCATAAGTGTATGTGCATTCTCAAGCGTATCCATGAGATCGTCATCAAGTGTGACATAACCCTCGTCAACCTCATCATAGAGGAACATTATCATGTCGATTAACGGCACGCTGTAGTTGGACAGCCCATTCACGAGCTTGGCATAGTTCTCATCGTTGACCGCATAAGCCATGTAAAGCAGCTCCGCAACCTCGTAGTCGAGCTCTAAAAGTTCTGAAAATTCTCTTATCGTGAGCTTGTCAGCGAGCATGTAGCCGTCCATCGCCTCCGTGTTTGCAAGTCCCATGCAGGATTCGACCTCCTCGCACGCCTCTAAGTCAGCTATAAGCTTAGCTTCCTTGTCGTAGCTGCCCGCAGATATCGTAAGGGCGACCATGTTCGATGTGCCAAAACTCTCATCAATCATCTCATCGACAATCTGTGAGTCACTCTGTATAGGCGTTTCTATCATCGAATAGCCGTACACATAAGGACATTTTGAAGAAATCAGATATGCCACAACAATGAGTCCGACAAACACAAAAGGCATTATATATCTCGTCTTGTATGCGAACCTGCCTACGAAAGGTATCTTAGGAATGAAACTCTTATGCTTCGTCCTATCCATCAGCTTTCCAAAAATCATTATAAGCCCCGGCATGAGAAGGAATACGGACAGGAGGCTCAAAAATATAGCTCTTATAAGACACAGCGCCATATCTCTTCCTATACCGAACTGCATGAACATCATAGCCACAAGACCGCCTATGGTTGTAAGTGAGCTCGATGAAATCTCGGGAATGGCTTTGCTCAGTGCTATGATGTCCGCCTCCCTTGTAGGCAGTTTTTCGTGCTCCTCCTTATACCGGTTACAGAAAATAATCGCATAATCTATCGAAAGAGCAAGCTGTAACACAACCGTAACCGAATTGGACACGAAGGAGATTGTTCCCATGATGAAGTTCGTACCGTTAGTTATGAGCATCGATGCCACGAAGGTAAGAAGCAGTACCGGAACCTCCGCCCATGTCTGCGATGTGAGCAAAAGCACTGTCACGACAATGATAGCGACAAGTACCGTTATAACTGACATCTCGCTTGCTATCTGCTCCGCGGAGGCATCACCCATAGTGGTTGAGACATATATATCGTAGCCCGACAGCTTATCCTCAAGCTCCGAAAGCGCCTCAAGCGCCCTGTCGTCCGTCTCGGGATAATTGAACGTCACATCATACAATGCCGAGAAATTATTGTAATGGTCACTCGTCTCGTCAAACGTGAGCATAACGACAGAGTCCATATCCTCAATCATGTCCGATATCTCACCCGCCGTCTCATATGTAATATTCGTTACCATTATCTTAGCCGAACCGTAGGTTATAAATTCGTCCTCCATTCTGCTAAGACCCTTGCTGGTCTCCGTAGAGTCCGGCAGATACGCCGAAAGGGAATTCTCGACCTTGACCCAGTTGCTTGAAAACAATGAAAAAATAATCGCGATGCCAAATATCAGGAAGAAAAGATTTCTCCTATCCACTATGAAGGTCGCAACCTTTATCATAAAGCTTTCATCATCTTTTTCCTTCACTTTCCTGCTCATTTGTGTTTCTCCTCTTTTTTACGATATCTGAAAATATTATAACTCCGGTTATCACATTATTACAAATTAAAAAAATATTAAGCTATGCCGGACTTAGAACATCCTGCTTCGTGCAACCACAGCCGATATGCATGAATTAATCCTTTTATAGCAAAAGAGGAGCCCAAAAGCTCCTCTATCTGCACATATCAAATGCATTCTCAATATGTTCAATTCTTCCATCACCGTATATGCCTATAACGTCAAAACGGCATATTTTGTCGTCGCCGTAATGTCTCACGGCAAAATGCAGTGAAGCCGCCCGGCATATCCTGCGTCTTTTTGCCGCACCCACAGCCTCAAACGGCGTCCCATGTGCGCCGTTACTCCTGTATTTGACCTCGCAGTACACCAGCACATGCCCGGGGCTCTCCGCTATAATATCTATCTCCCCAAAGCTGTTTCTGTAATTGCGCTCAAGTATTTTATAGCCCTTATCCGTGAGATAATCACATGCAGTCTGCTCATATCTGCTTCCGACTCCCCTTGTATTCAATACCTGTCCTCCGGCTGTCACACACGGCATCTGCCGTCCGCACAGCAAATCACAAACCTGTCTACAGTTCTCCTCTTGATAACTTTCTCATGCTTCTTACAAGCAGCGGAATCTCCAGAAGAAGCATAAATACCCAGCCCCAGAAATTCGACCACGCAAGCGCAGAGAAGCCCTTTCCCATCATGCTGATGAGAATATGTGCCGCGATCACGCGCACCCCCATATTGGTTATGGTGCTTATGAGCGTTACTTTCAGATCGCCCATGCCCCTGAAAAAGCCCTGAACAATGTTAGTCAGCGCAGGCATTATGTACATAAAAGCGATAACCTTCAGATACGACATTCCGAGTGCCACGACCTCTGCGCTGTCCTCCGTGACAAAAAGCTTCATAAGCGGATGTGCCGCAAAATACACTATGACACTCACCACGACGGAAAATGCAAGCTCCATGATTATTCCGCAGCGGTATCCCTTCTTCACCCGCCCGACATTCCCGGCACCGCGGTTCTGCGCGATGAAGGTCGTCGTAGCGTGAGCTATGTTGCCCTCCGGCGAGAGCACGAAATCATCGACACGGTTTATAGCCGTGAACGCAGCGATAAAAGCCACGCCCTGGACGTTTATTATCGCCTGCACGAGAATTTTTCCGAGCTGCACGCACATCTGCTGTAAGGCGCTTGTGATGCCGTAGGAAAAGGTTTTCCACAGAACCCTTCTCTCAAAAACAAACCATCTTTTCCCAAGACAGAGCATCGGAACCTTGAGCTTTACATAAATTCCGCAGCAGACACAGCAGAGCGCTTCGGACAAAACCGTCGCAGCCGCGCTTCCCATAACGCCGAGCTTCAGGATCACGACAAAAAACAAATCTCCTGCCACATTTAAAAAAGCGCTTATGACAAGAAAATACAGCGGTGTCCTGCTGTCACCAAGCGCCCTCAGCGTATTGGCAAGAAAATTATATATAAAAGTAAAGATAAGTCCTAAGAATACGACTCTTAAATATATCGCTGCACTCCCTATAATCTCCTCGGGCGAATTGATGAGCCTGAGCACAGGTACAGCCAGAATTATCATCATCGCCGCAATAAGTATCGAGAATATCATGCCTCCTATCAGCGTGGTGCTTATCTGCCTTTCCAGATTTTTCATATCCTTGGCACCGTAGAGCGTGCTCATAAGTATGCCGGCACCCATACACATTCCGCTGATGAAAAGAATAGCCATGTTCATTATCGGGCCTGCCGTGCCTACCGCCGCCAGCGCTCCATCTCCGACAAATTTTCCGACTATTATCGAGTCCGTGGCGTTGTACAGAATCTGAAATAGATTTCCAAGTATAAGTGGTATTGCAAATGCTGTCATCTGTGGCATTATTCTGCCTTTTGTCATATCCTTTGCCATAACATAATTCCTCTTTATTGTCCCTTTTTCCCCGAATTAAGCTTCCCCTTTATCTTGTCCATGCTGTCGACGAAGATAAGAATATCCGCCACAACCTTGTACAGTTCAGGCGGTATGGTGTCCCCTATCTGAAGTCTCATAAGCGTGTCGGAGAGCTCGCTGTCCTCATATAATGGAACATCATTCTCCTTCGCAGTCTCAATTATCCTGTCGGCGACATAGCCCTTTCCGGCCGCAGCTATGGTCGGTGCCGTCGTTCCCGGCTCGTAAGTCAGCGCTATCGCCTGCCTGTCCTTCAAATCGCCTTTTCCTCTCATGCCTTTTCCCCCGTAGTTTACGCCTTCACATCGAATTTGAAACGTCTTACCTCGCTGACCGGAAGCTCCGGTGCGATCACATCTTTCTCAAACTCAAAGCCATCGCCCTCATTCTTACCCGATACGCTCACCGACACGTTATATCCATCGTCGTTAAGCCTCTTCGTGAGCTGCTCCATGTTCGCGTCCAAAAAATCGAGAACACTTTCATCTTCCACCTTAAAGTTGGTCGACACGCTGCTGCCCTTGAGGGTCACATATATATCAAGCGCTCCGAGATGTTCCATGTCAAGATGAAGAAAAGCCTTCACCGTGTCATCCTCACCTTCCCTGCCCTTGTTCCGCCTGTAGACATACAGCTCGCCCTCGCCGTGCTCACCGATGTTTTTTAACGGAACCTGCACAGTCGCCATAAACTGATTCATGTTGTTCAAAAATTCCATATTGTTGTTCATCTGCGATGCCGAATTTGCCAGCGCCGTGTTCTGATTTGAAGCCGCGTACTCCGAAATCGAGTTGAGCTTTTCGAGCGTCTTTGCAAAATGCTCCTTCACCGACTCGCTGTTGGTCGCCTCAGTCAGTTTCATACTGAAGCTTTCGCGCACCAGCTCATTTAAAAGCTTGGACATTTTTTCACTCTTTAGGAGCCCGTGGAGCTTATTTCTCAACAACGGCTCATTTTCAAGCTGCTCCGTAAGCCCGGCAAGCTCATTCAAAAAGCTTGCCAGATTGTCTGTCTGCGAAATGCCGTCCGGCAGCTTAATGCTCTTTCCGGTCACCGCATTGTAATTGTCGAGCATGTTTGTGAGTGTACTCTTCATATCACTCATCATCTTCTTCTGCACGGTGTCGGCGTCCGGCTGCCCGGCTTGGGCTTCCGCTGTCACATCTGCTGTCGCATTATTTGCTGCCGCCGCATTTTTTTCATCGGTAAGAAGTCCAACTATATCTGCCAGATTCCTTCCCGAGTTGACGGACTCAAAAAGCTGTTCCCCGAGTGCGGCTATATCCGGCTGCATCGCACCATTGTATTCTTTATAGTTCTGATATGAGCTTAGGTTCTCATCGGTGACCTCAATTCCCATTCTCTTCAGTGCGATGATATCGTTTATATCCGACCCCTGATGAAGCGACAGCTCCTTAACCATGTCAAGAAGCGCATCGCGCCCTATTGGCATGCCGTTGTGCATGAGTTCCAGCACCATCTCACGGTTTTTGATGGTGGGTGCAATTCCTGCCGCATTAAGCGACCTGTTGACCATCGCGGTCTCAAATGCCGTCTCCTGCATCGTAACCGCCTTCAGCACAATGCTGTCACCCTTATTGTCCATGAGGATAAAATCCGCCCTGTCGCCGATATTGTAGGCTGTGTTATTAAGCAGACTGGCCGTGAACGACTGGCCGCCATCAAGCGTTATTGTCACCGCATTTCCGTTCACGTCCGTAATGTTCGCCGAAAACGTCTCCCCACTTGCAAGCGAGCGCAGTATAGTAAGCGCCTGGTTGGTCTGCTGCGAGCCGTTCACGGTGACAGTCGGCTGAGAGGTGTGTATATTCGGGTGTACATTAATATTTATCGACGTATTTCCTTTAGCCATCTGCCCCATGTTGATGTTCATAACGCACCTCCAAATTATTTTCAATGAAAAATTTTGGCAAAATCTTCTATCCCACAGAATATTTTACTAAAACTGTTCAAAACCGGCCTGCAAAATGCTAAGCATTTTCGTCCGGCAAAAAAATCCTTATAAATGTTCTTCTATGTATAGGGCATGCGCCGTGCTCCTTCAGTGCCTCAATATGCAGCTTTGAGCCGTAACCCTTGTTAGATGCAAAGCCGTACTCCGGGTACATTTTATCGTACTCATACATGAGTCTGTCCCTCGTCACCTTCGCAATTATGCTCGCCGAGGCTATCGACAGGCTCTTCGCATCTCCCTTTATAATGGAAATCTGCTTCATGGCAAGCTCCGGAATAATCACTGCATCATTCAAAAGCAAATCCGGCTGCGGCGCAAGCTGTGCCACCGCGTCCCTCATAGCCTCATAGTCAGCCTGCAGAATGTTAATCTCGTCAATACGCTCAGGCGATGCTATGCCGACACCTACGCTCACCGCCTCCCTCATTATGACATCGTAAAGCTCCTCCCTCTTCTTCTCTGAGAGCTGCTTCGAGTCGTTCACATAGAGAAGTCTCGCGTCCTTCGGGAGTATGACTGCGGCTGCGACCACAGGTCCCGCAAGCGGTCCGCGTCCGGCCTCGTCTATACCGCATATGTTCGCGAACATGCAGTACTCCTTCTCGAATGTCAGCATATTCTCAACACGGCTGCGCTCAGCCTCAAGCATATCAAGCTGCTTCCTATATTTCTCCACAAGCTTGACAATTCCCGCCTTTTCGGAGCTGCCGTACTCGGCAATCAATTCCCTTATAGTATTTTCATCGGCATTTTCAAACTTATTTTTAACTGCACTGATTTTTTCTTCCATGATATTCCTCATTTCCGAGCGATTTCTCATCTGCCATCAAAGCAATTTGTTTTCGCCCTATTGCTGTTCAGGTCTTTCGAGTGACACCCTGCCGAGCTTTCCACTCCTGAAATCGTCGAAGAGAAGCTTTATCGCCTTCTCCTCGTCAGGCTCGCCGCCCTTCTTCATGCACGCCCTCGCAACCGCGATATCCGTGAGTACCTCGTGCGGCTCCTTCGTCTCATCAACGCCGTATCTGTCCGCAAGTCTGCCCGGATATGCCCCGCGCATAAACTTTATCAGCTCATACGACAGCTCCGTCATATTGATAATCTGGTCATTTATCGAGCCGACGAGCGCAAGCCTTATTCCGACCTGCTCGTCTGAGAACTTAGGCCAGAGTATACCCGGCGTGTCGAGAAGCTCGACATTCTTGTTGAGCCTTATCCACTGCTTTCCCTTCGTAACACCCGGCATATTGCCTGTCTTGGCACAGTTGCGTCCGGCATAGGCATTTATAAAGGTTGACTTGCCCACATTAGGGATACCTACCACCATCGCGCGTATCGGTCTGTTTAATATTCCTCTTTTTCTGTCGCGTTCAATCTTCTCCTTGCAGGCTTCATTTATGACCCCTTGGATTGATTTGAGTCCGCTGCCGTTCTTCGCATTTATCTTAACCGCATGGATGCCCTTTTCCTTAAAATACTCCACCCATGCGTCATTAACCTTTTCATCGGCAAGATCGTGCTTATTTAAAAGTATAAGCCTCGCCTTGTTTTTTCCAAGCTCATCTATATCGGGATTGCGGCTGGAAAGCGGAAGTCTCGCGTCCACCAGCTCAATCACTAAATCTATCAGCTTGATGTCCTCCTGCATCATTCTCTTAGCCTTGGTCATATGACCCGGATACCACTGTATATTCATTCATACCTCCAAAAAATCTATCTCACAAGTCCCATTCGTCCAAAAGGCGACGAAACAGCCCATATGCGCCCAATAATCGCGGAATACTTCACATTACCGACATTTGAGAAACGGCTGTCCTCGCTGTTATTCCTGTTGTCACCCAGCACAAAATATTCATCGTAGCCGAGCGTAACCGGCTCTGCCGCCAGCCCGGCGTTATATATCTTCTCGGGCTCAATCGGATTTCCGTCCTCGTCCTCGCCGGCAAGGGCATATATCACATCGTCCGCAAGCGGCTCCCCGTCAATATACACAATCCCATCCATAATCTGAACTGTCTCGCCTGGAAGCCCCACAATACGCTTCACATAGTACTTCGACACGTTCGCTATAGCCGGTTCGAACACTATCACATCATATCTCTTAGGCTGACCGAAGCAGTAGCTCACCTTATCGACGAGCAGGCTGTCATCGTTCTCGAGAGTGGGTTCCATCGAATGGCCCACAACCGCCGTCTTTCCCAGCATATACGTCGCCAGAATAAACGACAGACACACCACCATTGTTATATCGACTATCCATTTAAGAATTATCTCATGTACATGATACTTTTTCTCCCTGCGGTAAACCTCAAACTCTGCCATAGCCACCTCATTTTTAATGAATTGAAGAAAAGGGAATGCCGCACTGACATTCCCTTTATGGTCATATTACATATAAAGTTATATTACTTTACAAGCTCCTTAACCTTAGCTGCCTTACCTACTCTGTCTCTTAAGTAGAATAACTTAGCTCTTCTAGCCTTACCTGTTCTGACAACCTCGATCTTCTCGATAGTTGGGGAATGTAATGGCCATGTTCTCTCAACGCCTACACCATTAGAAAGCTTTCTAACTGTGAAAGTCTCTCTTGAGCTTCCGCCCTGTCTCTTGATTACGGTACCCTCGAATACCTGGATTCTCTCACGGTTACCTTCCTTAATCTTAGCTGATACCTTAACTGTATCACCTACGTTGAAATCTGCAACAGATTCCTTTAACTGAGCGTCTTCAATCTTCTTAATAATATCGTTCATTTGTGAGCCTCCTTAAAATTTTGATGTTCATTAATACCCTTTCGTACCAGAGGAACATCGAGCTATATTCACAACATTCGGGATTATACCATGTCGTAATGTGAAATGCAAGTATTATTTATAAATTTTATTGATTTTATTGATTTCTATTGATTTAGTAGATTTATTAACCAAGTGAAACGCTTACGCTACGATAATCAATCCACTAATTCCAATACATAGAATCAGAAACATCAATATCTTTCATCCGCTCTTCCCAGCCTTCACCATAATAATCTGTCATTCGTTTTCGCCATTCCTCCTCTTCATATTCATCTGTATCTATATAAGGGTGAAAAGAATTACTAAGTATGCCTTTTATTATTGTCTCCCGCAGCTCTTTTGGATCTCTCTTGTATTTAACACAACTTTCAAACAAATTAAATTGCTCATCAAACTCCTCTATACTCATATTGCGGTAATATTCTTCATCCTTTATTTCATAAGTCTCTGTTATCTCATTGCTTTCTGTCTGCTCATCATTATTCTTTACAAGCTCTGTCCAAATAGACCTTCCATTTATATCATAACCAGTCTTAACATTTATACAATCGGCTGTACCCGTAACCGCATCTATATATAAAATAGCTTCCCTGCCTTCAGCATCGCGTCCACGGACAGCATACCGCAGCACCGGATTATCACGATCTCCGTCAAAAATATAATATTGTAAGGTGTAGTGATATCCCCACGCAAAATCATACCCCGCTGATATATCATTTTCCAATGCCTTCTTATATAGATATGGCGAATCTTCCAAATCGGTAATATCGATGGCTTTGTATCCCGGACTATTGCCTTCACCTCCAAACATTGCCCTGCCACATATAACGTATGTATGGTACTGTATTCCCTTCTTCTGACTGTCAAACAATACCGACCAGCAGTTGCGCTTTCCATCAACACCATGCTCTTTACTTGAAGTATCGTGATTATCCGTACTTCCAATCCTTATCAGCGTTACATCATCAGACCACTTCACAGCATCTTCATATGCAATTTCATACGCTTCCTTCATGGTTATAGGATTATCCTCAAAATCCTCGAGTGTATCATTTTCATAAATATATATACTTGTCTCCCCCGGATTGCTGATATCAGAATCCTGCGAGCTGTATATCTCATCTGTTAATGATTCAGTATATGTATCTGTTTCGCTATTATCATAATCATTCCTTGTGCACCCCGCAATAAAGACTGTAACTAATATACCCACACAAACTGATAATGCTTTATTCCTCATTTTATTACCTCCGAAGGAGACTGTTATACAACAGCCTCCTCACATATCTTCATTTAATCCCACTTATATGTAACTTTTCTTACTCCATAATTAATTGCCATTCTGTAATTTTCATCATTGTTGTCACCGCCAAATATATCTATCCAATACAATGTACGCTTGAAGCTGATATCACCTGTATCTTCCACCGTAAAAGACGTATATGTCGCCCCTCCAATATACTTACCGAACTTCCCTGAAGTTGAATATATGATCCATACGGAAAGATTGGTTCAGGGTTTGATTTTGATACCGGATGAACTGCACAGCAGCCTACATAAGGCATTTTCCCACTTGAACAAGCATTTCCGGTAGCCAAATACATTGTAGAATCCTGATCGAATACAACATACGGAGCTGTCCTTGCCATGTTATATGTTTCCGCTCCACCAGCATCACTGATTCCTAACTCAATATTTGTAAACGGTGAGAATATTACGGAATCAGATTATTTTATTCCTTTCTCTGTTCATTGTTAATTAGCAACTTTGGTGTAAGCTTACAAATAAATTATATATGTATGAACGTACATACACAAGACGAC
>CAKRJT010000045.1 GCA_934351925.1 uncultured Lachnospiraceae bacterium | reverse complement strand
TATGTAGCCAATAATTATTCAGGCTCAGTGATGAATTTCCTGCACTGCTTTTACGGCGTGGGAGCGGTCATAAGCCCTAACATCATGGCTGCTGCACTTAAAAGTGCACGCTGGAACGAGGGGTATCGCCGGACGGCGTACCTTCAGATTGCAATACTGCTTGTCTGTATAATTTCACTTCCGCTCTGGAAAAAGAATGAGGTGCAGGAAGAGGAGAAGGAAGAACACAGCGCGGGTATCGCAGAGAGCCTGAAGGTTCCGGGAGTTGTTCTGACGCTCATAGCGTTCTTTGCGTACTGCTCCGGCGAAGCAACCTGCTTTTTGTGGACATCGAGCTATTTTGCGGGGACAAAATCGGGCATGACCGATGGGCTTATCGCAGCGTTCGGCTCACTTATATTTGGCGGACTCATGTTTGGCAGGCTGCTCGCGGGCTTTGTCTCGAATAAGCTCGGTGACAAGCTTCTCATCCGTATCGGAGCGGCAGTCGAGCTTGTCGGAATTATTCTCGTGTTCCTGCCCGTAGACGGATATATCGCGGCGGCGGTCGGCTTTGTCATAATCGGAACCGGAATGGGACCGATATACCCTGCCATACAGCACATGGCTCCGAACAACTTCGGAAAAAAATACAGTGCCGCGGTTATAGGGCTTCAGATGGCTTCGGCTTATGTCGGGAGCACCTTCATGCCGATGCTGTTCGGAAAGCTGCAGCAGGGCATCGGAATATGGATAATGCCGATATTTCTTCTTGTTTTTGCGGTGTTTAATACAGCATTTCTTGAGCTGTCTTATATTGCCGAAAACAAAGCAAAGGCGGAATAATTTACACACCCTGTTACAGACTTTAATGTCAGTAATGGGGTGTTCTTGCATCTTACATGGCGTTTTTGTCATGTCACGGGTTTTTTTTGCAATTTGGTGTGCAGAGTATGGACATGTAATAATATATGGTATAATATACATAGTATGAGTGTTCTGTTTTCACAACAGTAATTTTACGAGGGAGGATACGACAGATGGAAGGTAATGACAATCAGTTTTTTTATGAGAATGAGGTAGCGGTAACAAAAAATATTATAAGGATTCTGCGATGGCTGATACTGGCTTTTCCGGCGATTATGATATTTTCGGTGGCAGGACTGTTCCAGTCAAAAATGTCCGATCTGATTCCGATGACAATGGTTGGTCTTGTTGTAACAATGGGACCCACAATTGCCTATAAAGCAGGGGTTCCTATTCGTGCACTTAAATATCTGGCACTGCTTGCTTTATGTGGTCTGCTTGCTGTTATGGCGAGCAACGCCTCTGTCGGAATTTATATGACTTATGCACTGCCGATGGTGTTCAGTATATTTTATTATGACAGCAAGCTGACATTACAGACGGCGGTATTCAGTTTTGTATTTCTTGTTATTTCGCTGTTTTTCAGATCCAAAGGGGTAGAACTTATGGAGGGTGAGACAAGCTTCAGGTGGTTTGTTGCACACAGCATGGGCTTCTTGATTGAGCAGTTTGTCATGGCATTTGTATGTGTGAAGGTTGCACAGGGGGCAAGAAAGGTTCTTGAGAGCCTGAATGATACACAGAAGACTGCGGTGTTGATGGAGGAATGTAATCAGGCTTCAACACAGCTTAGAACGGAGACCGATGGTTTTAAGCAGAATATCAGCAATTTCCGTGATACTAACGAGCAGATTACGAAGGCTGCCGAGAAGTCACTTACGGATTGTGACAGCAACGAACAGCTTGCGGTTGAGCTCACACAGGAGACAAGGACGGCACTTGAAAATGCCAAGAACATAAGACAGCAGAGTTCACAGATGGTTGAGATTGCAGCGGAGACTTATGAAAAACTTGGGGAGTACATTACATATATGAATGATACTGCGGCAAGCATGGAGAAGATGCGCGGCACGGCTGCAGACACGGAGAGTTCTATTGTAAGTCTTAAGGCTGCCATGAATGAGGTAGCGGAATTTGCACACACCATAGGAGATATCACATCACAGACCAATCTGCTCGCATTAAATGCAAGCATTGAGGCTGCAAGAGCGGGGGAGCATGGCAGAGGTTTTGCAGTAGTTGCAGATGAGGTAAGGGTTCTCGCGGAAAACTCAAAGAAGGCGAGTGAGTCCATAAAGGGCATAATCTCCAACATAGATGAGCTTCTTGAGCGGGTTCAGGATGCGAATAAGAACAATGTGTTGTCCGTGGAGGACGGTTTAGGACAGATTAACGGGGCTAAGGACGAGGCTGACAAGATTGGCAGAATGCAGACTGACTCCAAAGAGATGGCGATGCAGGTATTAGATGCGAGCAAGGAAACGGAGCAGTTTGCCCACAAGCTTGGGGACACCTCGGAAAGACTTAAGGAGCTTGTTGCAAGTCTCAGAAAACAGACCGGACAGGTCGTTGAGCAGGGCAAGAGCCAGCGGAAGGTTACGGAGGAGGTTGAGAACGCTTTCCTCGGAGTGGAGCAGATTGCGGGACGACTTGTGGAGATTGCGGGGACAGAGGTTTCATAAACAGATAAGTGAATTTCGAAACGGAGATTGGTATGGAAAATGCGGTAAATATATTTCTATGTTAAACGAAAATATCAGGTGTTACTATTGACATTCCTTGTCTAATGCGTTAGAATACAGTTGATGAACGCATTAGACAACGCGCCAAGGCACAGTCTTTGTTCTTGAAGACTGTGCCTTGGCGCATCCGGGAATGGAGGTAAATAAATATGTCGACACCTAAGATTTTTGAGAGTGAATACCGCTTCTGCCTGATATTGTGGAGAAGTGAGCCGATTACCTGCGCGAAGCTGGCTGCAGTTTGCAAGGAGGAGCTCGGCTGGAGCAGGACTACGACCTACACGGTCATAAAGAGGCTGTGTGAGAGGGGAGTGCTCAACAATTCCAATTCCGTGATTACCTCACTTGTGAGCAAGCAGGAGGTGCAGGTATCGGAGATTGATGAGATGATGGAAAAGAGGTTTGAGGGTTCGCTGCCGGCTTTTATCGCCGCCTTTGCCAAGAGACAGGATTTGTCTGAGGCTGAGGTTGAGGAGATAAGGCGCATCATTGAAAAGTAGAGGGGGGAGCTTATGGAGCAGATTTTTTTAAGGGTTGTCAACTATAGTTTTGCGGCCGGCTGGCTTGTGGCGGCGGTGCTTATACTGCGTCCGCTTTTGCATAGGGCAGGGGCACCTAAGCGGTTTAACTGTGTTTTGTGGGGGCTTGTGGCACTGCGGCTTGTCGTCCCGTTTTCGATTGAGAGCCCGCTCAGCCTTGTGCCGAGCGCGAAGCCGCTTCCCGATGATTTTGTGTATTCCGCGCACCCGTATATAGAAAGTGGGATAACATATGTGGACAGGACTGTGGGGGCTGCCGTGTCGGCGGCTTTGGAGACCGGTGATACAATGAATTCGGTGAACAGAAGCCAGGTGTTGTCGTTCGTGCTGTCACGGGTATGGATAGTGGGCGTGGCAGGAATGATGGTTTACCTGATAGTGAGCACGGTGGTTTTAAGGCGCAGGCTTGCCACGGCGACCTTGTTAAAAAAGGGCGTAAAGCAGAGTGAGATGGTCAGAAGTCCTTTTGTTATGGGGATTTTTAAGCCCGTGATTTATATGCCGTATAAGCTGGCAGGAGTGGATTTTGACTATGTTCTGGCGCATGAGCAGGCACACATAGACAGGAGGGACTGTCTCCGGAAACTGCTCGGCTTCCTGCTGCTTGGCGTATACTGGTTCAATCCGCTCATGTGGGCGGCGTACATATTCCTGTGCAGGGATATCGAGTCGGCTTGCGACGAGAGGGTTATAGGGGGCATGGAAAAGGAGTCGAGAAGGGCGTATTCAATAGCACTTTTAAATTGCAGTGCCGTAAAGAGAAGAATGGGTGTGTGCCCGCTTTCGTTCGGGGAGAACGGGACTAAGACGAGAATCAGGGACGTCATGAATTACAGAAAGCCGACGTTCTGGGCTGTGATTGCTGCGGCTGCGGCATGTGTGATTGTGGCAGTGTGTTTCCTTACCAACCCGGTTACGGGGAAGGATAAATCGGGCACCGTGCAGGCTGTGAGATGGTTTGACTGCCTTGACACAGATGAATACCCGTCAGATGATGTTAGGAAAAAAATACTCGATGAGTACCCGGATATGACTCTGTGCGCGTACTCGGACAGGCTTGATGCCGTCTATGCTGACAGGGTGGATACGCTGTTTAACGGAATGCCCGTGTGGAACGTGTACTTTGCCGATGTGACGGGCGATGGCAGACCCGATGTGTGTGCGACTATCAGTGTCGGTTCAGGGATTATCGATGAGAGGGTTATGATATGCGATTTGGCAGAGGGAAAGCTGTATGAACTGTCCGAGCGCGGAAAATATGATTATACGTTATACCTTGAGGGAGATTTGTTATACATTATGAAGAGAGACAACGCAAGCGGCGATGTTGTGGAGCGCGGGTCTGTAGGCTTTTATGAGAATAGTTTTAAAGCAGTCTATTGATAGAGGGCATAATTATATAAAATTTATGGCCGGACAGAGTAAATACTATTGACCTAAAGCAAGGTTTAAGTGTTATAATCCGCTTATAGAATTTATGGCAAAAGGGGGAATTCATAATGTCAGATAAGAAGGCAGTACCTGGAAAGGACGGCAATCTCTACGTTCCTTATGAGAAGAGAACGGGGGAGAAGTCGGTAGTATATTTCACAAGGGATTTATCGCCTGAAGGACTTAAGAAGATTTATGACCGCGTGTCGAAAGGCATTGAGGGCAGGATTGCCATCAAGCTTCACACGGGAGAGGCTGAGGGACCTAACATCATCCCTCGTCCGTGGGTGAAAGAGTTATATGCAGACAGACTTCCGGATGCAACTGTTGTCGAGACTAACACATACTATGAGGGAAGCCGTTATACAACCGAGGCTCACAGAAAGACTCTTGAGACCAACGGCTGGACCTTCTGCCCGGTCGACATCCTCGATGAGGACGGGGCAACCACGTTTCCTGTGAAGGGCGGCAAGTGGCTTGATGAGATTCATGTCGGAAAGAATCTTCCTGATTATGACTCTCTGCTTGTCCTCACACATTTTAAAGGTCATACGATGGGTGGTTTCGGAGGTTCTAACAAGAACATCGGAATAGGCTGTGCTGACGGAAGAATCGGAAAAGGCGAGATACACACCACACCGGGCTCAGACAATATGTGGAATGTTGCAGGTGAAGAGCTCATGGAGAGAATGACGGAGTCTACTAAGGGAACGATTGACCATTTTGCGGGACATATATCCTACATCAATGTGATGAGAAATATGTCGGTATCCTGCGACTGCGAGGGCAGTGAGGCTGAGCCGGTTGTGACTCCTGATGTCGGAATACTCGCAAGCTTCGATATACTGGCGGTTGACAATGCCTGCGTCGATGTCATCTATAATCTGCCTGAGGGCGGCGGAAAAGCCATGATAGAGCGCGTGGAGACAAGACATGGTCTTAGACAGCTCTCCTACATGAAGGAGCTTGGAATGGGCAACGACCTATACACAATAATCGATATCGACAACGGCGATGCCAAGATTACGGTCGAGGACATCACAAGGGGAATTGAGCCTGTCTGGACACCTGATGAGTTCAACACTTTCCTTGGAAGAAACAAGGCAAGAATTAAATAATTGTCAATAAAGATAGTATTGATTTAGCTTGAAGTGTATTTGCATAAAAATTAAGCGTAGCGGTCATGGGCTGCTGCGCTTAATTTTTTATTATGTATAATAAATAACCTATTCCTGCTCTTTTTTGTGAATGACAACGGGACTAAGTAATGGTATAATAAATATAAAATAGGACAGTGCAGGACAATGGAAAATGTATTATATAATAAAAGACTTTAAATATGGTCCGGTAAATTGGACAGAATATAAGAGGATATATGAGCTGCAAAAGAACTGATGAAAGAAATGGTATTAACTGTGATGAACTGTATGATATGAGCAGAAAAGATTTTGAACTATATATATACTCATTGCGTAAAATGGCAGAGAATAATATGGAATCTAACCGTACTTTTATGACGAATCTCTATAATCTTCGTGCTTTTCAGTATAAGGCGCAGGAGGAGATGCTTGCCAATGAGGATTTGCGTTTTGCCATGATTGTACTGGATTTTTCCAATTTTAAATCGATAAATGAATTTTGTGGCAGGGATGTCGGTGATGGACTTTTGATTGCGACGGCTGATGCGTTAAGGGCAGAGGCGGGAGAGCATGTGGTACTTTCACACTTCAGGGCAGATACATTTGCAATTATGACACCATTTGCTGATGAGCAGGAGCTTATTGATATCACCGGGCGTATAGGCAGGAGGATAGAGGAGTACAAGATGCCGTACAGGGCGCTTCCGGCATTTGGTATATGTATTGCCGATTATCCTTCCATGTCTGTGAGTCTTATGAGGGACTATGCGATGATGGCGCTTGGGACCATTAAGGGTAAATTCTATGCAAAATATGCTTTTTTTGATGCTAAGATGCGTAGGCAGATGTTTATAAATAAGATGATAGAGAATGATATTGTCGAGGCACTCAGGGATGAACAGCTGTTTATATTTATCCAGCCGAAAGTAAATATGACTGATGGAAGCATAATTGGAGGCGAGGCGCTTGTCAGATGGAAATATAAGGATAACAGCATGGTTTCACCCGGAGAATTCATTCCGGTAGTTGAAAAGAACGGGCTTATCATAGATGTGGATGTGTATGTCTGGACGAGAGTTTTCAGGTTTATTGGAGGAAGGCTTGCACAGGGGAAACGTGTGGAGCCATTGTCGATAAATATTTCAAGGCTCCATGTGTTTGACAATTCCTTTAAGGATACAATTATCAATTTATCACGCAAATATGGTGTTCCTTCGGAATATGTTTTGCTTGAGCTTACAGAGAGCGGATTTGCCGAGAATCAGGAAAATATATATGATAACATGGAGGAGCTTAGGAAATCCGGCTTTAAGGTATCCATGGATGACTTTGGAACAGGCTACTCGACGATGACAATGCTTAAAAATCAGCCTATTGATGAAATTAAGATAGATAAGGGCTTTATAGATGATTTGAATGACCCTAAGAGCAGGAGTATTTTAAGGCATACGGCTGAGATGCTCAGTGATCTTGAGCTTGATACGATAGTGGAAGGTGTTGAGACCAAGGAGCAGCGAGACTTTCTTTTGGAATGTGGGTGTACGAGGGTACAGGGATATCTATACTATAAACCGATGCCGGTCGAGAAATTTGAAGAGCTGCTTGATGCGGGTAAATGATATACGGATTACGGATTTTTGTAATTAAATGAATTAAGTTACCAGCCCGGGGCGGCAGATTGGAGATTTTATGAAAATATCAACTAAGGGCAGATATGCAATCAGGCTTATGCTGGATCTGGCTTCTGATACATCAGGAAAACCGGTGAGTCTTAATGATATAGCTGCAAGACAGCAGATTTCGGAAAAATATCTGGAGCAGATCATATCTGTGCTCAACAAGGCGGGTTATGTAAGAAGCATAAGAGGTCCTCAGGGCGGATATATGCTCATGAAGGAGCCTGAGGAATACACGGTCGGCATGATTTTAAGAGCCACCGAGGGGGATTTGGCTCCGGTAAGCTGTGTCGGAAACAGTGCAGTGGAGTGTGACAGGGCGGATGGCTGTGTCACCGTGAGGATATGGCAGAAGATAAATGATGCGGTGGACAATGTAGTGGACAATATTACTCTGGCAGATCTTGTGGACTGGCAGAATGAGAAGAAATAGATATGATTTAGATTTGCGGGAGCTGTTTTACAGAGGGCAATTCGAGGATAATACATGATAAATTAAAAAATAACGGTGTAATATCTGTGGAACGGAGGCGTTATGTCAGCATTACTATATGAGCAGCCGGCAAAAGAGTGGGAGGAGGCTCTGCCGCTCGGAAACGGACGAATGGGTGCAATGGTTTACGGCGGAGCCGTTAATGAACATATACAGCTTAATGAGGAGAGCGTCTGGTACGGCGGCAGAATGGACAGGGATAATCCGGATACGCTTGAAAATCTGCCGAAGATAAGGAAACTTCTCTTAGATGGAGAGATTAGGAAAGCGGAACGCCTTATGCGGCTTACTATGTCAGGATGCCCGGAAAGTGCCCATCCATACCAGACTCTTGGGGATTTATATCTGGATTTTGCGCCTGAAGGGAAGATAGAGGGTTACACAAGGAGACTTGACCTCGAGCGCGCAGTGGCGACGGTGAACTATACCTGTGAGGGCGTGCGTTATACGAGGACAGTTTTTGCATCACATCCGGCAGACTGTATTGTGATGTGTGTTGAGGCGGACAGACCGGGCAGTGTGAATGTGGAGGCGAGATTTTCAAGACCGGAGCGTGCCTATAACGGTGTCGACAGAATTGACAGTGATACCATAGTGATGCATGGTGACCTTGGGAAACAGGGCTATGATTTCGCGATGTCGCTTAGGGCGGTGTGCGAGGGCGGAAGCGTCAGGCAGCTTGGGGAATACCTGGTTGTCGAGAAGGCAGATAAGGTATGGCTCTATATAGCCGCAGACTGTACATATCATTGCCGGACAGAGCTTATGAAACGGATGGAGGAAAAGCGTCAGTCAGTCAGCTCGCAGGAAGAGAACGTCAATTCGCAGGGTAATACTGTCGTATATGGTGCGGCGTGGGAGAGCGAAAATGCTTTAGAGCTCCTGAAGGAGAGAATGAAGGCTGTGCTCGACGCTGCCGTGGCAAAGGGCTGTTCGGAGCTTATGGACAGGCATATAAGGGATTACAGGGAGCTGTTTGCAAGGGTGAATTTTTCCCTGGAGGAGGAAGAAAATCAGGGCATCTGTAAAACAGCCGGAGATAAGGCTGATGTTGCCACCGATAAGCTTCTTGCGATGGCCGCGGACGGCGATGTAAGACCTGAGCTTTTTAAACTCTACTTCGATTTCGGAAGATATCTTCTCATAGCGTGCAGCAGGGCAGGAGGACTCCCGGCAACTCTTCAGGGCTTGTGGAATAAGGATATGCTTCCGCCCTGGGACTGCAAATATACGATCAACATAAACACTGAGATGAACTACTGGCCCGCGGAGAACTGCAATCTATCCGAGTGCCATGAGCCATTGTTTGAGCTGTTAAAGAAAATGCTGCCAAACGGTCAGAGAACAGCACAGACCATGTACGGCTGCCGCGGCTTTGTGGCACACCACAATACGAATATTGAGGGCGAGACCTCGGTTCAGGACTTGTGGATACCGGGCTCCTATTGGGTGATGGGCGCCGCCTGGCTGTGCACGCACCAGTGGACACATTATCTCTATACACAGGACAAGGAGTTTCTTAGCGAGAACTTCCATATTATGAGGGAGGCAGCACAGTTCTTCCTTGATTTTATGATAGAGGTGGACGGATATCTTATGACCTGTCCTTCCGTGTCGCCTGAGAACAGCTACATTCTGCCAAACGGCGAGAAGGGAGCAAATGGTGCAGGTGTCACTATGGACAACCAGATTATCAGGGATTTGTTCAGCCAGTGCATAAAGGCGGCGGATATCCTTGGGGTTGACGATGAACTGAATCGGCAGATAAAGGCTGCGAAGGAGAGACTTTTGCCTACACAGATAGGTTCTGATGGGAGAATACTCGAGTGGCGTGAGAATTATCAGGAGTTCGAGCCGGGACACAGACACATATCGCATCTATATGGGCTGCATCCATCATCACAGATTACCATGGATGGCACGCCGCAGCTTGCCCAGGCTGCAAGGCGCACGCTCGAAGGACGTCTGTCACATGGAGGTGGGCACACGGGCTGGAGCAGGGCGTGGATAATAAACCACTATGCCAAGCTGTGGGACGGAGATTCCGCATATGACAACCTGTGTAAACTGTTTACCTCGTCAACCTACCCGAACCTCTTCGACAAGCATCCGCCGTTCCAGATTGATGGAAATTTCGGTGCGACGGCAGCCATCGTCGAGATGCTCGTGCAGAGCAACGAGGACAGAATAGTTCTCCTGCCGGCTCTTCCATCCAAATGGAAAAACGGACACATATACGGAGTCCGTGTAGCAGGAAACGCCTCCATAGACCTGGGCTGGCAGAACAAAGAACTGACAACCGCCGTGCTCCACGCTTATTCAGACATAGATACAACGGTAAAGATACCGTTCGGGGCGCATAAAGGCGAGCGGCATATTGTATGCAGCGCGGGAATAAGCACGTCGTTGATATAATGATTTAAAGATAATTTTGGAGACTGAGACGAAACAGTTGTGCAATTTTACTATATTGCACAACGTCCGTTTTTCATCACAATAAAATACATACATTGTAAGAAAAGAGGTCACGCATATGTCAAGATCACCGCTCACCACATTGTGCTACATAGAGAAGGATGACGCATATCTCATGCTTCACCGCGTCTCGAAGAAGAACGATGTGAACAAGGACAAATGGATTGGTGTAGGAGGACATTTTGAGAACAGAGAGAGTCCGGACGAGTGTCTGCTCCGCGAGGTGTATGAGGAGACAGGGCTTAGACTCACCTCGTACAGATACAGGGGAATCGTAACCTTCATATTTGAGGATGACCCTGCCGAATATATGAGCCTGTACACGGCGGACGGTTTCGAGGGAAGTGTGGAGGAGCCCGATGGTTCTATGAGAGAGTGCAGTGAGGGCGTACTTGAGTGGGTCAAAAAATCAGATGTCGGAAAGCTCAAGCTGTGGGAGGGCGACAGGATTTTTCTAAGGCTGCTTGCTGAGAATGTCCCGTTTTTTTCGCTGAAGCTGGTATATCAGGGTGACGACTTAGTTGAGGCAGTGTTAGACGGAAAGAAAATAAAATAGAAGCGTTTTATAAGAATGAAAAAAATGCTGTACTCTGAATGGTCGACGAAATATATTCAAAACCTCAGAGTACAGCATTTTTATAATGCATGCATTGCTATAAAAGCAGGCTATGTTTTTGACACCGCTAATACTGGATATATGATTATATCAAGCGTTAGCGAGTGTGCAGAGCTCGTCAAGCAGCTTAGGAAGCTCTGTCGCCATGTTCTCGTCGGAGAACTGGCAGGTTCCGACAGCCTTGTGACCGCCGCCGTTATACTTGAGCATAAGGCTTCCGACATTGATGCTGCAGGTGCGGTTTAAGATACTGTAGCCTACGGCAGCAGAACAGCCGGCACCGCCGCGTCCGCTTACAATCCATGCTGAGATGTTCTGCTCAGGATACATGCTGTAAATCATAAAACGGTTTCCAGTGTAGATAGGGTCGACACCGCGAAGGTCAGTGATGATGACATTGCCATCGGTACGGGTGTATTTCTTAACCATCTCCTTGAACTTCTCTGTCTGCTCATTGTACACTTCAATTCTCTCCTGTACGTCAGGGAGAGCGAGAATCTCCTCGGTTGTCATGGTGCGGCAGGCGTCCATGAGCTTCTCCATGAGCTGGTAGTTGGAGATGGTGAACTGGCGGAAACGTCCGAGACCTGTTCTTGGGTCCATGAGGAAGCCTATAAGTATCCAGCCCTTAGGGTTCATAACCTCATCGATGGTAAGGTTCCCGGAATCTACCTTGTCGACAGCTTCCATCATATCGTCAAACTGTGGAAAACGCTCCCTGCCACCATAATATTCATAGATAATTCGTGCACATGAAGGAGTGATACGGCTCTCTCCCTTATATTTTCCCTTGAGCTCATTGCGCTCGTGCTCGCTTGAATGATGATCAAACCACAGACCACAGCCCTCCACAAATGGAACATTGGCAAGACAGTCATTCTCGTCAACAGGTACAAGACCGTCCTGTAAATCCTTCGGGTGGGCGAATTTCCATGAATCAATGATACCTGCTTCCTTTAAAAGTGCGCCGCAGGCAAGTCCGTCAAAATCGGAACGGGTAACTAAACGCATATTATATACTTCCTTCCTGAGTGTATTTCGAATGTTTGAGGATTGCAGAAAATATAATTTAACCACAACATCGTATGTATAGATTATAATAACTTTCAGATATTTTTTCAAGTATTAAAGCCACAGACAGACACATATGAGTCCGGCTGTGGCTTTAATATTAGCTGTATGAAGCAGCAACGGATATAGTCATGCAGAATCAGCCCATAACTACTTCAACATTATATTCCGTCTGTCCCTTTACATATGGTATTACACATCCCTCAACAGATTTTCCGTTGACAGTCAGGCTCTTTACGCCCTTCTCGACGTTGGAAGGGTTCTTGACAGTGATGTGATATGTGCCCTCACGGAACTTTCTTGTTATTGTGAAGTCACCGAAGCCCTGTGGAATACATGGGTTGATACTGAGTCCCTGATGTGTAGGGTATACACCGAGTATGTACTGCGAAATATTTACAAATGTCCACGCGGCTGTTCCGGTGAGCCAACTGTTCTTTGCCTCGCCGTGGAACTTAGCGTCAGCGCCGGCAACCATCTGTGAATATACATAAGGTTCGGTGCGGTGTATCTCGCTGATGTTCTCGATGTATGCAGGGCAGGTCTTTTTGTAAATCTCGAAGGCTCTGCCGCCTCTGCCGATAACGGTCTCGGCGATGGAAACCCAAGGGTTGTTGTGGCAGAAGATACCTGCGTTCTCCTTATATCCCGGCGGGTAGGAGGAGATTTCTCCGAGCTCGAGATGATACCTCGTGTAGGCTGGCTGGAGTATCATCACGCCGTACTTGGTGTCGAGTCTTTCCCTGACGGAGTCGAGCGCTTTCTTTGCAAGCCCTTCCTTGATACCTATGCCTGCGAGCACACAGAAACCCTGTGGCTCAATGTATATCTGTCCCTCCTCACATTCCTTGGAGCCGACCTTGTGGCTGTATGCGTCGTATGCGCGCAGGAACCAGTCTCCGTCCCAGCCGCTCTTTAGTACGGCATCGTACATGGTATCTACTTCCTTGAGTGCGCGCGCTGCCTCGGCATCGTCGCCCTTTAACGAACAGAGATCGGCATATTCCTTTCCGTATTTTACGAACATTCCGGCGATGAATACGGATTCTGCGACAGGACCCTCGGAAGGTCCGAAGGTCTGGAAGGACTCACCCGGGTGCTCCGAGAAGCAGTTGAGGTTGAGACAGTCGTTCCAGTCGGCACGGCCGATAAGAGGAAGGTCGTGAGGTCCTTTGTGGTTTACAATGTAATCAAATGAGCGTTTAAGGTGCTCCATAAGAGGCTGAGCCTTGCTCTCGTCATTGTCAAACGGCACCATATCGTCGAGAATGGAGGTGTCGCCTGTCTCGCGGACATAGGCACTTGTGCCTGCGATAAGCCAGAGCGGGTCATCGTTAAAGCCGCTTCCGATATCGGAGTTGCCCTTCTTGGTGAGAGGCTGGTACTGGTGGTAAGCACTTCCGTCCTCAAACTGTGTCGAGGCGATGTCGATGATTCTCTCCCTTGCACGGTCAGGAATGAGATGCACGAAGCCGAGGAGATCCTGACAGGAGTCTCTAAAGCCCATGCCTCGTCCGATACCTGACTCATAATAAGAAGCTGAACGGCTCATGTTAAATGTAACCATACACTGGTACTGGTTCCAGATATTGACCATTCGGTTGACCTCAGGATTGTCTGATCTTACCTCGTACTTTGCGAGGAGGTTGCTCCAGTACTCGGTGAGGTCTGAGAAGGCCTCGTTGAAGAGCTCGTCTGTGGAGTAGCGGGCGAGCATTTCCTTTGCGCGTGTCTTATTTACTACATTAGGAGCTTCCCACTTTTCGTCCTGAGGATTCTCGATGTAGCCGAGCACATATATGAGTGATTCACTCCCGCCCGGTTCAAGCGTGAGGTTAATCTGCTGCGATGCGATAGGCGACCAGCCGCTGGCGACGGAGTTCTTGGAATGACCCTGCTCGACAACTTCCGGTTCATGTGCACCGCGGTATGCGCCAAGAAATTCATCGCGGATAGTGTCAAAGCCGTCGATAGGGTGGTTGACGGAGTATACAGCGTAGTGATTGCGTCTCTCGCGGTATTCAGTCTTATGGTAGATGGTGGAGCCGTCTATCTCGACTTCTCCGGTGCTTAGGTTTCTCTGGAAGTTTCTCGAGTCATCGTCGGCATTCCACAGACAGAACTCAACATATGAAAATATTGAGAAGGTCTTAGGCTTGTCGGACTCGTTGGTGAGTATAAGCCTTGTCACTTCACAGTTATCATTCATAGGAACGAAGGCGAGCATCTCAGCCTTCAAACCGTTCTTGGAGGAGGTAAATCGGCTGTAGCCCATTCCGTGACGGCACTCGTAACTGTCAAGCGGTGTCTTGACGGGCTTCCAGCCCGGATTCCAGATAGTGTCGCCGTCTTTTATATAGAAGTACTTGCCGTTGATATCGTTAGGAACATCGTTGTAGCGGTATCTTGTCAGGCGCAGGAGCTTGGCGTCTTTGTAAAAGGTATAGCCTCCGCAGGTATTTGACATCAATGAGAAAAACTCGCCGCAGCCTAAGTAGTTAATCCAAGGCAGAGGGGTCTTAGGAGTAGTGATCACATACTCTCTGTTTTCGTCATCAAAATAACCGAATTTCATAGTATTCTCCCTTCTTAAAATGATGCATTATAGTTACGAAGAGCGCAAAAAAAAGCACTCAGAAACATATCTTAATTATATTAAAGAGTGCTTCAACATGCAACTATAATAACACTGCAATATATTGACATAAATGACTGTCAAAATCAGACATCTGTGTGAAGAAACCATGGTTTTAGTGTGAAAAATAGTCCGGGTATTGGTTTTTTATGAGTTCCTCGTCGATTTTGAAGCGGGTCAGGTGGGCTGACATAAGCTTTTCGGCAGTATCGGCATCTCCGCGGCATACCGCTTCAAATATTTCGCGGTGGTCGTTCACGATTTTTAATTCTTTCACCGCATGCAGCGCAAGGGTTCGTATTCTGTCAAAATGTATTCCCATATCACAGCACATTCTGTAGCAGCGCTCTTTATCAGCGCATGAGAAAAGGAGATGGTGGAACTCGTTGTCGAGCTCCATGAGCTTATCGGGTGCGGAATTTTCGATATAGAAGTCCTGCATATTAAGGTTTGCCTTGACGGAGAGCAGAAATTCGTCGGGCAGGGAGCCGTTTTGTGATTTTTCGCAGACCAGCCTTACAACGGCACATTCAAGAGTGCGGCGGAAGAAGCCTGCCTCATCGACGAGCTTTAGGTCGATGAGAGCCACACGGCTGCCTCTCTGCGGAAGAATTTCGACAATGTCAGATTTGGACAGCTCGATGAGAGCCTCGCGCACGGGAACTCTCGAAAGACCGAGCTCCTTTGAGAGCTCATTCTCGGATAGCAGGGAGCCGGGCTTTAGTGTGGTGTCGGTGATGTTCTGTTTTAAAATTCTGAGTGCATATGCACGTCCTGTTTCGTCGGGATTTTTTGGAGTAATGTTCATGTATGTGTCCTCCATGAGTAAAATAGGCGGCAGCAGATTGTGCCGCCACCTATTATTATGCATTATGCCGTATATTTTTTCAAGGTCGCAAGGACGGCTCCCTTGCCTGCGATAAGCTCGTTGAAATAGTCCGTGACCTTGCCCGCGAGCCCTGCCGCCTCGAGGTCAACGCCGAAGATGTTGCTGTTAGAGAGCAGAGGGTGGAGCCTTGTGCTGTCCACCTGGTCTTTGAGCGCTATTCCGCTTAACACAGCCTGACATTCGTCAAGGAGCGGGTCGCTTGACGGAGTGAATTCATCACCGTTGTCGTCCACGGCGAGAAGATAGCGCAGCCATCCTGCGAGAACGAGCGGAATGTACTTGAGGCTTCCGGCAGTTCTGCGCTCAAGGTGGAGCTTGATGGTCTCACCGAAACGGATAGGGAGCTTCTGTGAGGTGTCGGTGGCAATTCGCTGTGGTGTGTCCGGCATGAACGGATTAGGAAGTCTCTTAGTGAGAACCTCATTGAGAAAGGTCTTAGGGTCGATTATTCCCGGATTTATCACGACGGGCATGCCCTCCTCGTAAGCCATCTTTGTTATGAAGCTTTTTAGCTGCGGGTTGTTCATCTCGGACGCGATTGAGGTGTATCCGAGCAGACAGCCGTAGATGGCAAGGCAGGTGTGGAGCGGGTTGAGGCAGGTGCAGACCTTCATCTTCTCAACCTTATTTACGGTGTCACGGTCTGTAAAGAGTATCCCTGCCTTGTGAAGCGCAGGTCTGCCGTTAGGGAAATCATCTTCTATAACAAGATATTCCGGTTTCTCAGCGTTGACAAATGGTGCGACATACACACCGCCCGGAGTAACAAAAGCATTGATATCCTTTATTCCGTCCGCAGCGAGGCTTGCCTCCACCTGTGCGTCGGGTCTCGGGGTAATCTTGTCAATCATGCTCCACGGATAGGATACGGAGGTTTTCAGGTAATCGAGCTCGTCCTGTGTTATGAAACCGTTCTCCTTCCAGGCGGAGGCTACCGTGGTGATAGCGCTCTCAAGCTTCTCGCCGTTGTGTGAGCAGTTGTCCATGGAGACAAGAGCGAGCGGCCTGCCGCAGGTGTGGAAACGCCTGATGCAGAGCGCGGCGAGAAGGGACATGAGGTGTGTGCATTTTTCAGGTGTGTTTTCCATGTCCTTTTTTATGACTTCGGTCAGGTTTCCCGAGCTGTCCTTTATGGCGTAGCCCTTCTCGGTGATTGTAAATGACACAAGCTGTAACGAAGGGGAGCAGAAAATATCAGTTATTCTGTCCATGTCGTCTGCGATTGTGACGGACTCTGCCACGGAGCCGATGACCTCCTTGTCTATGCTGCCGTCAGGGTTTAAGGTGACGGACACGCACAGATTGTCGTGAGGGCGGTAACATTCTGTGATGATTTCGGTTCCGAAGGTGCTCTCGGCGCAGATTATTCCTGTCGATGCGTCGCCCTGGTTTAAAAGGCGCTGCGCTGCGGCAGCTATGAATGCGCGGAAAATATTTCCCGAGCCGAAGTGAAGCCAGACGGGATTTGCCGAGGTTTCACGGCGCATCTGTTCTATATCATAGGAAGGAAGGCTGCAGCCTGCCCATGCGGCAGTGTCCTTTATTCCGTTTAATGTGAGTTCCATATTAATCCTCATTTCCGAGCGATTTATCGCGAGGAGGCGATGGGAAATTCGCGCAGGCGATTTCTCATCTGTCAT
>CAKRJT010000044.1 GCA_934351925.1 uncultured Lachnospiraceae bacterium | reverse complement strand
TTTTGTAAATCGAGACTTAATTGCTCTACAATTCCTTTTCCCCACTTCTCTTCCGCTTTTCTTTCTACTAAATCCCGCCCCAGTTGCCAATTAAAGTAAAGTCGTTCTGTATTAACTTTAACAGCTACTTTTATCTGTGGGGATATATAACGTTGTTTAACATCATGAATCCAATTTACATAATCAGAATCTAAATTAATATCATGTGATTTCACAATGCGAGGTTTTGTTTCTTCAGACATATGATTCCCCATTTCTTCTTGATTTTTTCATTCAAAATTTTAATCAATTAGTGTGCGGAACAATTACCGCACACCAATTAATATATCACAAAAAGCGTTATTATACTACTGAAACATGATTTTCTTTAGCCCTCTGTTCTGCGATCTTCTCATGGATATTGGTGATATAGAGCTTATAAAGACTTGTATTGCCACCAGAGTCAATAAGTAGAAATTCTCATTTTCCACCTTACTTTCCAGTACCTCCAGCCTTTCCTCCCCAACTGCAATATATCTGTCATCATATTCAAGCACATTATCGTGAAATGCCGGAGCATTTGCTAATTCTTTAATGGAAGTATTAAAACAGGTATTGCTTGTTTTCATTTGTGACCAGCCATGGTCAATTCCAATTACTTCGATATTATTGTTCATTCTATGTTTCCTCCGCTTCTTAAATTCTCGCCCAAACATACTCTAAATCTCCCGAATATGGCGTATCCACCAGATACCATTGACGGTTAATATCCATTTTCATTCGGGTTTGTATCCATTTGTCATCAACCTTGACCTCTAAACATTCTCCACAATGGAAGCCGGTATGTTGCCATAAATCTGATACCAGCAAGCCATATCTTCCATTTTGGCTGTTAAATCCAAATCTGCCTTCAATCTTCTTTTCTTTATTTGCCATATCCACTCCTCCTTGTACACAACTGTTATTTCCTGCGTGCGTTTTCTTGTGGTGTGCGAGTCTCATATAAATATGAATTATTTTTTGAAAAACATCTTAATCTAACATCACCCGCTCTCATTAGTTTTCGGTATAAATAAATATATAAGCGGTTTTATTTTTGGGTGAAACAAAAAAGCTCGACAGCATTTATGCCATCAAGCTTTTACCTGCTTTTGATTTAATTTAAGATTGTATTTTTTTAGTACATCAGCATTTCTGTACTGAATTTATTTTACAATGTGCCATTGTGTTTTTTCTTCCCCCATATTTCTTCCCCTATTTTTTCAATTCCAAGCGGTTCAAAACGGTATAAAATAGCATTTTTGAAACCTTTTAAAAATGAAAAAGTGCCGTAAAACAGGCGTTTACAGCACTTTTTCGAGAGTGGAGTAGACGGGAATCGAACCCGTGTCCGAACCACTATCCCTCGTCCTTCTACAAGCTTAGTTAATCTTTTTGAAACTGCTAAGCAGCTTCCGTTCCCTCCATGCAGCTCCGGTTAACAGTATATGCACTTCAGTAGCTTCATAATACGCCCGCGGGGGCAAAGCTTAGCCCGTGTCGTTTCCTACAGGGTCGACGCCCGGCTCCTAACGTGTAGGTGCGCTAGGTCGGACGGCAGCCATTAGGCTGCGATTGCTAAATTATCTTCAGCGTTTAATTTTAATTTTGGCATTTGACGCATGACCGTGCGGCTTGCTTCTCCGACTTCAAATAGCCCGTCGAAACCTTTACTACCCCGGATATATAGCAGACAGAGCATAGCTCTGATCAGCTCTTGGCAGACCTTTTCACAACATTATCCAAGTCCGTCACCGATGTATATGATATATTTTAGTAGAGATTCTTGACCTTGAAATCCTTCTCAGCTTCTCTTCGCTGATCCTTCTTGGCAATGGTATCTCTCTTATCATAGAGCTTCTTGCCGCGTCCAAGTCCAACCTGAACCTTGACAAGACTACCCTTTAGATAAACCTGAAGCGGCACAAGGGTATAACCCTTCTGGGTCACCTCACCCAGAATCTTGTTGACCTCATGTCTGTGAAGAAGAAGCTTCTTAACACGGAGCGGATCCTTGTTAAAAATGTTGCCCTTCTCATAAGGACTGATGTGCATGTTGTAGACAAACACCTCTCCATCCTCGACACGGATGAAAGCTTCCTTGATACTGCACTTTCCCATGCGGACTGACTTGACCTCAGTTCCGTGGAGCGCTATACCTGCCTCCCATGTATCCTCGATAAAGTAATCAAAGTAGGCTTTTTTATTGTTCGCTATTAACTTGTAATTATCTTTATCGCCCATAGTTTTCTTTCCTTTCGTCAACAATCGGAATTATACCACATATACCGATTGGTTTGCAATGGATATTTTGAAATTAAACTAACAGTTTATGTTTTCAAATACAATACATTTTAAATACTGAGCATTTTAAACACAAAACACTTTAAATATTATGCATTTTAAATTCAAAATACTTTAAATACTATGCACTTTAAACACTAGGTATTTTAAATACCAGGCGTTTTATTCCTATAACCCACCAAATAGCATATCACTTCTGCACAACCTCAAAATCAATGGTCCTCATAAGCTTATCCGTTCCCACTACCTCAACAGTCACCTGCTGCCCCAGCTTATAGGTCTTATGTGTAACCTCACCATATAGCTCATAGTGTGTCTCGTCGAATATATAATAGTCATCCTCCAAGCTATTTATGTGAACCATTCCCTCTATGGTATCAGGCAGCTCCACATAGAAGCCGTAGGCAGTTACTCCGGATATCACTCCGTCATACATATTTCCGATACGCGATGACATGTACTCAACCTTCTTGAGCTTATCGGTGTCACGCTCCGCATCATCGGCTCTGCGCTCCATAAGGCTTGAATTCTTTGCAACCTCAGGCAGAATACGCTCATAATGCTCTATGCGTCTTTCGGTCAGTCCACCGTGAAGATTCTCCTTAATAATCCTGTGAATCTGGAGGTCCGGATATCTTCTTATCGGCGATGTGAAGTGGCAGTAATACTTGGCGGATAGTCCGAAATGTCCGGTGCACTCCGTCGAATACTGCGCTCTCTTCATGCTTCTGAGCGTGAGCCTTGATATGAGCGGCTCCTCAGGCGAATCCTGTATGGACGCAAGAAGCTTCTGCAGCTCCTTAGGGTGGACATAATCCTGACCCATGCGGATTGAATAACCGAAGTTATTTATGAATGTCGCAAGGCTTCTGATTTTCTCCGGGTCCGGGTCATCATGCGTCCTGTAGACGAACGGAAGCTCCTGCCAGAAGAAATCCTCAGCCACGGTCTCATTTGCCGCAAGCATGAAGTCCTCTATGATTCTTGTGGCGACATTGCGCTCATAAGGCTTGATATCTATAGGTTTTCCATTTTTATCAAGAATAATCCTGCTCTCAGGAAAATCGAAGTCTATTGAGCCTCTGTTCTCTCTTCTGCTCCTTAGAAGCTCAGACAGCTCCTTCATAAGGAAAAACATATCGACAAGGTCGGAATACCTTTCCTTCTCCTCTGCGTCGTCATCGACAAGAATCTTCTTCACGGATGTGTACGACATGCGGCGGTCAACATTTATGACTGACTCACATATTCTGTGCCCGACTATATTTCCCTTAAAATCAATATCCATCACACAGCTTAACGCCAGCCTGTCAACTCCTTCGTTGAGTGAACATATTCCGTTAGAGAGCTTATGCGGGAGCATAGGTATAACCCTGTCGACAAGGTACACGCTGGTTCCCCTGCTTTTTGCCTCCTTGTCAAGAGGCGAGTTCTCGGTCACATAATTGCTGACATCCGCGATATGCACGCCAAGAGTATAGCCATCCTTATTTTTTGAAATGCTTATGGCATCATCAAGATCCTTCGCGTCCTCACCGTCGATTGTGACCGTCTGTAAATTACGGAAATCAACCCTGCCAGCACCAGCCTTGGAATCCACGCTGTCCGGAATTGCCGAAAGACTGTCCATGACCTCCTTCGGAAATTCCACCGGTATATCATATGCCGCGATAATGGACATTATGTCTGTTCCCGGATCATTGACATGTCCGAGAATCTCAATCACCTTTCCCTCAGGCTTATGCGTGTCATCGCCGTAATTGGTTATCTTCACAACCACCTTATGTCCATTGACCGCACCCATATCACACCCGGCGGGTATATATATATCCTTTAGAAAATGCTGGTCATCAGGTCTCACAAAACCGTAGCTCTTCGTCTTCTGATAGTAACCCACAAGATGATCCGCCCCGTGCTCTAACACCTTGACGACTCTTCCCTCACGCCTTCTTCCCTGTGACTTCTCACAGGTTATGACTATCTGCACCCTGTCGTGGTGAAGCGCGCCTGCCGTGTACTTTGCCGGTATGAACACATCATCCGGCTCCCCCTCTATGGTTACGAAACCGAAGCCGTTGGGATGGCTTTCAAACACACCTGTTATCTGCGACGTGTCAGGCTTCATGTACTTGCCCTTCTTCGTGATGGTCAGCTTTCCCTCCGAAACAAGACTATCAAGCACGCGCTCAAGCTCATGCCTGTCCTCCTTCGCAACATTTAAGAAAATTGCAAGCTCCTTTATCTTCATCGGAACATACAGTTCATCATGAACCAGCTCCACTATCATCTTTTTTCTCTGCTCAAATAATTCGTCCATATTCCCCTCCGTTCTATACAATAAACCTTTAATTATATCAGATGTTTCACTAAACAATCGTGTATCTGATAAGCCTCACAGCTGCACAATATACTAAATACCTTCCGTAATAAAAATCAATTAAACCTCCTGCACCTGATAAGCCGTGCAGCATGCCTCATTCACAAAATTACACATTTACGCAAAAACACCCTCGCAGTGTTATCTGCAAGGGTGTCAGTAGTTAAAATACATTAAGTACTAATGCAATTACAAGGAAAGCTATTGCAGCGATGGTAGTAAACTTCTCAAGCTTACCTTCCACTGAACGTCCCTTGTTCCTGCCCCAGTATGTCTCAGCAGCGCCGCTTATCGCACCAAGTCCTGCGCTCTTACCCTCCTGAAGTAACACTATTGCTGATAAAGCTATACAATCAATTACAAAAATCACTGTTAATATTATCTTCAAAACTGCCATGGTTCACACCTCCTAAGCAAATATACCAATATGTGACTCAACTGCCAATACAAAGCAAAAGAGCACCAACTTCACCTATATTAGCATAGTTGGTACTCTTTTTCAAGTATTATTTTTATAACTTGTCTTTTTTATTTTTATAACTTGTCTTTTTAAGCCAGTAAAATCGCCTAAGCTGACCTGCTGCCCGTTATTTTACTATGAGGGACTTTCCCGTCATCTCGGCAGGCTGAGGAAGCTCCATAATCTCTAAAAGTGTAGGAGCGATATCAGCAAGGCAGCCACCCTCTCTGAGCTTGTATGAAGGGTCAGCGTTCACAAGGATAAACGGAACCGGGTTGGTTGTGTGTGCTGTATGAGGCTTGCCCGTCTCATAGTCAATCATCTTCTCTGCATTTCCGTGGTCAGCGCAGATAAAGAGAACGCCGTCGACGTCCTTAACCGCCTGAACTGCATCGCCCACAAGCTGGTCAACTCTCTCTACAGCCTTGACTGCTGCCGGAATAACACCTGTGTGTCCTACCATGTCAGGGTTAGCAAAGTTGATGATGATGACATCGTACTTGTCCGACTTGATTGCTTCAACGAGATCCATGCCAACCTCAGGAGCGCTCATCTCCGGCTTAAGATCGTAGGTAGCTACATCCTTAGGGCTGTTTACAAGAAGTCTTGCCTCATCGACATTCGGCTCTTCAACCCCGCCGTTAAAGAAGAAGGTAACATGTGCATACTTCTCTGTCTCGGCAAGTCTAAGCTGCTTGAGTCCCTTGCTCGCAATATACTCACCGAAGGTGTTCTTGATCGTGCCGTTCTCGAATGCGATAAGCTTGTTAGGGATTGTCTCATCGTAGTCCTTAAAGCATACAAAGGTAAGAGGTATGAACTTTCTGTCAAAGCCGGTGAACTTATCGTCGCAGAACACTCTTGTCATCTCTCTTGCACGGTCAGGACGGAAGTTAAAGAAGATAACGGAATCATTCTCCTTTACAACCGATAAAGGATTGCCTGCCTCGTCCGTGATTACCGTAGGGATTACGAACTCATCGGTAACACCTTCAGCGTAGGAATCCTCCATAGCCTTGACTGCGCTTACAGCCTTGACACCCTCACCGAGAACAAGTGAATCGTAAGCCTTCTTCACTCTGTCCCAGTTGTTATCTCTGTCCATTGCATAGTAACGTCCTGAAAGTGATGCAACCTTACCTACGCCGATTTCAGCCATCTTCTCCTCAAGCTTTGCAACGTAATCCTTACCTGATGCAGGTGGTGTGTCACGTCCGTCTAAGAATGCATGAACGTATACCTTCTCAACACCGCACTTCTTGGCAAGCTCGAGAATACCGTACACATGTGAAATGTGGCTGTGAACGCCGCCGTCCGATAAAAGTCCCCAGAGGTGAAGGTCTGAGTTGTTCTTCTTACAGTTATCCATAGCTGCAAGGAGCGCCTTATTCTCGAAGAAATCTCCGTCCTCGATTGCCTTGGTTATTCTTGTCAAATCCTGATATATGATACGTCCGGCACCGATGTTCATGTGACCAACCTCAGAGTTACCCATCTGTCCGTCTGGAAGTCCTACTGCAAGACCCGAAGCGTTACCCTTTACAAAAGGGCACTCCTTCATAAGCTTGTCCATCACAGGTGTGTTTGCAAGAGCAATGGCATTGCCCTCTGTACGGTCGCTAAGTCCGTAGCCGTCAAGCACCATAAGTACAACAGGTTTCTTTCTCATTTTAATAATCTCCTTTAAATTTATATTCTTGTAAACAGCGCTCATACAACTTAAGCATACCAGCTGCTACACTCTCCCTGCCACTGTCATGTAACAGTACAGGCAGAAACGCTGTTTTCATGTTTTTCCGTGTGAATTGTACCATACTGTGAAAATTATGTCAATTTCCGCCTCAATATTCTCCTGCAGACACCTTATTATTTTTCCGAATGTGCTAAGCATATATCCCATTAAGTACCACAGGAAGAGCGAACATGACTGCTTCCGCAGCAAGGTTGACAATTCCGATTATTTTCCCATTAGCTGTATCCATCTGTAACCACCCTTTTATTCTATCACAAGCTCTACAGGGCAATGGTCAGAACCCATCACCGAATGGTGGATATCCGCACTCACAAGCCTGTCCTTAAGCTCGTCAGACACAAGAAAATAGTCAATACGCCACCCCGCATTGTTCTCCCTCGCATGGAACATATACGACCACCATGAATATCTGTCCGTCACATCAGGGTAAAAATATCTGAAGGTATCGATAAAGCCGCTGTCAAGAAGCTCCGTCAGCTTGCCCCTCTCCTCATCAGTAAAGCCCGCATTCTTGCGATTGCTCTTAGGATTTTTGAGATCAATCTCCTTGTGCGCCACATTCATGTCACCGCACACGATGACAGGCTTATTTTCGCGAAGCTTATTAAGATATGCCCTGAAATCATCCTCCCACTTCATTCTGTAATCAAGCCTCTCAAGCCCTCTCTGTGAGTTAGGCGTGTACACGGTCACAAGATAGTAATCTTCAAACTCGAGCGCAATTATCCTTCCTTCATTGTCATGCTCCTCGATACCCATATCGTAGGAAACACTCAAAGGCTCCTCCTTTGAAAAAACTGCTGTTCCCGAATAGCCCTTCTTCTTAGCATAATTCCAGTATGCGTGATAGCCCGGCTTGTCCCATGCAAGCTGTCCCTCCGACAGCTTAATCTCCTGAAGGCATACCGCATCCGCATCCACCTTATCAAAGAAATCCATAAAGCCCTTGTCAAGGCATGCTCTAAGACCATTTACATTCCATGAAATATATTTTTTTGACATTGCAATCTCCTCTTCATTAATAATATACGGATAATTGCAAAGCTCAAATCCACCAATAAAAACGCACTATGTCCGGCTGTCCTACATTAAGCTCCGCAATAACCTTATAGAATACAATACATAAGACCTGCACTATGTATAAAATCATTATATACCATAGTGCAGGTCTTTATAAAGTTATTTTTTTATTAAACCTTTTTTATTAAACTTCACCGTTCAGGAACTCTATCGCATAATTGCTCATAAGGTTTACCATAACGGAGAGCGCTCCATCATCAACATCAAAATGCGAATTGTGGTGTGCCACACCTGTCTCAGGCACCTCAGGGTTTCTCGAACCGACGAATGCGTAGCAGCCCGGAACCTTTAGGATATATTCGGCAAAATCATCCCCGCCAAGCGACGGTGTCCTGCTCTCAACTACGCTCTCCTTTCCAAATACTGATGTGAGAACCTTTCTCACCTCAAGCGTGGATTTCTCGTCATTTATGAGCGGTGATGTGAAATCTTTCCACTCTATAGACACCGTTCCGCCGTACATCGCAGCTATAGACGAAGCAACAAGCTCTATTCTCTCCTTGGTCGCCTTTCTAAGCTCCGGTGAGAATACACGGATTGTTCCCTCCATCGCAGCTTCCTCAGCCACAACATTATAAGCGGTTCCTGCATCAAGCCTGCCTATACCTATGAGAATACTCTCAAGAGGATTGGTTCTTCTTGTTATGAGTGCCTGTATGGCTACAACTATCTGGCTTGCGATGTAAAGTGCATCCACTCCAAGGTGAGGTGTCGACACATGTGCAGACTTGCCGTGAACGGATATCCTAAACCAATCAACACTTGCATTGTTTGGTCCTATTGAAGCTACAACCTTTCCTACATCATAAGCTGAGCTTACATGTATTCCGAAGGTTCTGTCCGCCCCGTCAAGATATCCGCCATCCACAAAGAGCCTTGCACCGTAGCCGATTTCCTCACCCTGCTGGAAGGTAAGGCGTACCGTTCCACCGAACTTATCCTTATTGGCAGAAAGTATTCTCGCCGCTCCGACAAGTGCTGCGGCATGGGCGTCATGTCCGCAGGCATGCATTTTTCCCGGAATCGTACTCTTATACGGACATTCATGTGCCTCCTCGACATCAAGTGCATCTATGTCAGCCCTCAGCACAATCGTCTTATTCCCTGTAAGCTCGCCCTTTATCTCAGCATACACGCCCGTATCCCCGACGCGCTTGTGCTCTATTCCCAGCTTATCAAGCTCCTCCTCTATGCGCTTTGCGGTGCCGAACTCCTCCTTTGCCGTCTCAGGGTTCATGTGGAAATGTCTTCTCAAATCCACAACATACTGATGGTCTGCCATAACAGCATTGTATATGCCTTTTTCAAGCTCATTCATACTTTTCTCTCCTCTGCTTTAATTTTCCTATTAAATTTCCTATCAGCCCGCACAATGAGCCTTTCGGATTTTAGTTGTAAACCTAAAACAGCCAGTGCAGTGAACATTCGCCCACCGCACCGACTTATTATCAAAGCTTTGATTTTAAAGCTTAATTCTCCTTCAGACCTGCAAGCTTCTTCAGGGCATCAAGGGAGTTAACCTTATTGGAATACAATGACAACGGAGCCATAAGCGTATCACCTATAACCGTGAGATTGTAGCCGTTCGCTGTCATATCACTGTTAAGATATGCCTTATGCTGGAAGGAATTGAGGTCGATATCTCCGTTGTTGAGCGCCTCATTAGGAAGGTTGTATGCATCGAATGTCACAAGCTCAATGTAGATGCCTGCATTCTCATCGTCAAGCACCTTCTGTACTGCAAGCCAGTGGTCATTGGATGAACCGCACACGCCAACCTTGACAACTGTCTTTCCATCCTTTGAGGACTTATAGTTTAATATATCATTTACAAAATTATCATCCACTGTATAGTCAGCATTGTAATCAAATGCAGGGAAATATGCTTCCTTGTATGCCTCTAAGAGGAACTCTGCAACTGTCTGTGTGTGGAATGCATCGACAATAGTCTTATATACTTCATTATCTGCATCCTCTGTTCTTGCAACAATAATGTTGACATAAGGGTTGTCGCCGTTCTCGTCCTGCTTCTCAATTATGAGTGCATCCTTGGAAGGAACAAGTCCGTAAGGAATTGCATAAGTACCGTTGATTGTGCTTGCACCGTAATCCCCGAGTGTAGATGTAAGCGTATTGGCTGTTGTAGGAACAATCTCAATGTTGTAGATGTACTTAGTAACATCCTTAAGCTCCGGTGTGTAACCTGCCGCAGGGTCTACCTCGATAAGTCCTGCCGTCTCAAGAAGCTTGATAGCTCTCGACTGGTTCGTTCCGTCATCCGGAACACCAATCTTAACAGGCTCAGAGGCTTTCTTTCCGCATGCACTTAGTGCAAGTGTGCTCACAAGGAGCAATGCTGTGGCTGCCTTTTTAATAAAATTCTTTTTCATACTTTTCCTCTTTTCCGCACAGCTTAATCTGTGCTGTTTTTTGGGGAGAAAATCCTCCTATTTTTCTCCCTTTGTAATCAGCTCTCTATTGGTTGTCTTCTTAGAGAAGAAATTACCTAATGTCTGAAGGACACACACGAATGCAAGGAGTAAAACAACGCACACATTTACAATGTCCTGATGATTGAGGTTCTGACCATAATTGATTGCAAAGCTTCCTATTCCGCCTGCACCCACGGCACCCGCCATTGTCGTAAGACCGACAAGGCTTATCGCGGTTATTGTTGTCACACGGATAAGCTCCGGAACCGCCTCGTGGAGATATATTCTGAATATAAGTCCGAATGTATTGCTTCCCATGCTTCTTGCTGCCTCAATCTTGCCATAGGATACATTGGCAAGTGCAGTCTCAACCTGTCTTGTAAAAAACGGAACCGCACCGAATATAAGCGGAACAACCGCTCCCTTAACTCCGATTGCCGTTCCCACAAGCGCTCTTGTAAACGGTATAAGGAATATCAACAGGATTATAAAAGGTATCGACCTGAACACATTGGTAAAAATATCAACAATGTAATATATTACAAGGTTCTGTCTTATTCCACCTCTCTTTGTGACTGTGAGAACCACTCCAAAAGCAAGCCCGAATATAAACGTGAATATACCGGCTATCGCGAACATCTGTAAGGTCTGCCCGCAGCTCGTCGTAAATCTGTCCCAGTACGCCACGACATTAGGCATTATTTTTTCAAAAAAAACGCTCATGCTAATACCTCCGTTCCTACCTTTATCTCTTTAAGATACTCAAATGTATCAGCGAGTGCTTTATCGCTTCCCTTTAATATGACGATTATTCCTCCAAGCGGTCTGTCTCCAATCATCTCAACATTTGCAAGGACAATATTCACCTTGATGTCAAACCTCTTGGAAATATCCGAAATAACAGCCTCACCCGTACAGTCATTTTCAAATATCAGCTTTACAAGCTTATCATTCCCGGAGAGCTGCACCAGCGGCACATTCTCGGCAATCATCCTGTTAATCTTAGAGAGATTTGATACCGTGTTGATGAATTTCTTCGTTATCGGCTGCTTAGGATGTGCAAATATATCATACACATCTCCCTGCTCAACAACCTCTCCGTTCTCCATAACCGCAACCCTGCTGCATATCGACTTGATTACGGTCATCTCATGTGTTATGAGAACAATCGTGAGTCCGAGCTGCCTGTTAAGCTTCTTTAGGAGATTAAGTATCGCCTCCGTGGCTTCCGGGTCAAGTGCACTCGTCGCCTCATCTGACAAAAGTACTCCCGGATTGTTTGCAAGTGCTCTTGCAATGGCAACTCTCTGCTTCTGTCCTCCGGATAGCTGTGAGGGATACACATTCTCCTTGTCCTTTAAGTCGACAAGCTCCAAAAGCTCATGCACTCTCTCCCTTATCTCCTGCCTGCTCTTGCCTGAATACTTGAGCGGATAGGCTATATTATCAAATACCGTGCTTCTGTCAAGAAGGTTGAAATGCTGGAATATCATTCCTATTCCGTGCCTTGCCTTGTTAAGTTCCTTGTCACTTACCCTCTTTAATACTTCTCCCTTCGGCGTGTTCTCCATTCTTGTGAGCTGCACACCGTTCACGGTAATCTCTCCGGAATCAGGAACCTCAAGAAGATTGATACAGCGAACAAGCGTTGACTTGCCCGCACCTGAATAACCTATAATTCCGTATATCTCACCATCCTCAATCGTGAGCGAGACGTTCTTCGCCGCCTCGACATCACCGGATTTCAGATGATAGGTTTTGTTAAGATTCTTAATTTCTATCATAAAATCATCGCTTTCCAATTCTTTTATTTATATCAGCTTGTCTAACATATATTCACAATCCTATTTCTTACCTACTGATTGTGCAAGCCTTTCACAGTCAATTCCCACTTCTTTAATATGATTATCCTCTGACTGTAAAAGCGATTATACATGCCCCGTCACAAAAATGCAAATATGTTTTACCTAGAGTTTGTTATAGTTTTTTCCTATATTCAAATCAAAATTAATCTGAAAAATATAAGACACTGTGAAGCTCACAGCCTTCCCATGTATTAAAAAGAAAAATAGGGCTGCAGGCTGCCCTATCTTCTTTTACATTTTCATTTTTATACCCGTGCATACTGCAAGCATAGCTTGCAGTACTGCCACCAATAAGTAGTTTGAAAGTTTTTCTTTCAAACTTCTAAACACAAGCCCTTATTCCGCGGCTGCGGGCCTGACTTCCAAATAGTAATGTGGCTCCTCCATGTCAAGCTCCACTTCATTAACTCCGTTTTCGATATCGAACCCAAAATTCTGCCGTACAATCTCAATCCGTCCTCTGTCCTCTAATCTCGCTGTCTGCTCCGTAAATATCAGATTGCTTCCAAGCCCTGTCACCATATCATATCCGCTAATCCTCCTGTTCGCCGTATTTGAACAATAGAAATCATAGCTCGGTTCTTTCTCGGACACTGCTTCAACCGTGGCATAGCTGCCGGCAGGAATTGTGACCTCCGCCTCCAGCCAGAACACGCGCGACACACCAATCACATCCATATTTTCAATCGCACCATCCTCATAGCGCTGCACTCCGTTCCCGGAGAGTGAACTGTATGCCATCAAATGCTCCTTTAACAAGCCAAAATACAATTCAAATCCATAATCGTAATCGCTCTCGAAGTATCCCATCTCAAAAGCAGTCCGGTATCCGGACTCCGCAACCGCTCTCAGTGCCTCCTCCAGATTCGACTCCCTTCTTGAAATCGTCATGCCGGCATCGATTGTTTTCTCCGTATTCCAGCCGCCGGTTACATATCCTTCATATTCGACATTCTGTATATCCTCTCCGACAACAATGATATAATACGGACTTCCATAGCCTGATTCTCCCTGTCGGCGTATGGAAAATTCTTTCCCCATAATACCATTCTCTCCGTCCCATAGGCTTCCGTTAAAACCATAGGACAATACCTGAGTCTTTTCATAGTCAAGGTCAAACATAACGCGGATAGTAGGATTCGTAATCCCCGCCTTATCATCCTTCGGTGTCCCCCATGCATCGCTAAACTCATAAACTGTCACAGGAATATCGCTGAGATTTACAAAATCTCCCAATGCCCTGTCCATATAAGTTCCATCCGAAAGAAGGCTTCTGTAGCCTTCCCAGTTCTCAATATATGACAGATTCACGCTCCCTTCTTTTAACTCTTTTGAGCTGCCGCCCCATGCGCCCTCAAAGTCTCCTGCATAGCTGCCCGCATGAAGCGTTGTCTCAAGCGCCTCTCCATTCACGGTCAGTGACGGAATATTATTATCCAGATCCTTCAGGCTGGAAACAAATGGGTAGAGCACATGAACTGTCTGATTCTGTGCACTTGTGTTTTCCAGGATATATGAATCCTTCACTATAATATTGCCTGAGTACCGATAATATCCGCCTTCCGGATACCATTCGTTATAGTTATCCAGAATCTCCTGCCTGTCGCTCTCTAATGGATATGAAGCTGCTTCCTCCTCATTGGAAACCCATACCGGAACCCATGGCGCAAAATCCATCGTGATATCGCGCTCAGCAGAAATCTCCGGGTTACTCTCAAGCAAGGTCATCGGAAATACCGGACCTGCATAGTGCATGAAGCTGCTGCCGCCCGCATGACCCGAGCCTCCGGCAGAGCCACCGTCCATGCCGCCTCTTATTAACAGCACACCTCCAATCCCTGCCACAGCGGCAAGGCACGCTGCTGCCGTGCAGAACCATCTTGCCCACCGCGGCATTCTCCTTTTCTTTACATTTTCCGCGTCTGCAACATACTCATCAGACACTTCACCGATAGCGTCAAGTAAATCGTTGGATTTCATCAATAGCCCTCCTTTTCAAGCATAGTCCTCAATTTTCCTCTCGTCCTATGCAGCATAGATGTGACCTTACTCTGTGAAAAGCCAAACTGCTTCGCAATAGTCTGAATCGAATCCATATACCAGTACCTGCAAAGAAATACCCTGCGCTCTAAGTCTGTCAATGTCCCCAAAAATGAATTTAGCAGCTCCGCCAGCTCCCTGCGCTCCATCTCCCCCTCTACGCTGTCAGAACCCGAAACGCAGTCCTCCAGTTCATCCAGAACAAGAACTATCTCGCCACCGCCACGCTTTTGGGTGTTTCTCATTCTCCATCTGTCGATAGATATGCGGCGTGTAATCTTCCCCAAAAAGGTGGAAAGAACCAGAGGGCGATGAGGTGGCATCGACTGCCATGCATCATTGTAGGTATCATTGACACACTCCCTTGCATCCTCCGTATCCGTCAGAATCCGGTACGAAATGCTGTGCAGATACTTCCCATATTTCAGTTCGGTTTCAGCGATTGCGCTCTCGCTCCTGCGCCAAAATAATTCAACAATGTTATTATCCTCCATCCGTTCACCTCCCTCAAAGGCTCCTACAGTTGATTGCGAATCAGAAGCAACCAATGTGTCCTTCACCTATCTACTCGGAGAAAATTAAGTTTTGTTGCATTAATAATAAATTTTTTGTTCATAAGATTCGGGTGTCAAAGCATGCTATATATAACTAGCTGTGTATAACGTATTATATTTATACATATCATGACTTTTGGGAGAAGCTTAGATGTTCTTAGAACTCTGCTATATATCTAGCCAAAAGCAGCACGGATGCTGCTTTAGAAGCAATGCATACACGGATGTATGCTTTGCTTCGGTGGCGAACGTATAGAATACCTCTATCAGAGTTCTTAGAACATCTTGCTTCGGACAACGGAGCTGATATGTATAAATATAATACGTTATACACTCAAATATTAAATTGGCATGTTTTGACACCCGAATCTTCATAACTAAACCAAAAAGAACCGGACATGCTATCCCGCAAATCCGGTTCCTTCCATCTCCTCAGGAAATCTATTTATGTTCCCAGAGAAAGCTCACATTATTTGTAATTTACAATCTTGCCAAAGTCAGCCTTCAAGCTTGCACCGCCGACAAGACCGCCGTCAATGTCAGGCTTAGCAAAAAGCTCTGCTGCATTTCCTGCATTTACGGAACCGCCGTACTGAATGCGGACTGACTCTGCCGTAGCATCATCATACATCTCACGGACACAGTCACGGATAGCCTTACATACCTCCTGTGCCTGGTCTGATGTAGCTGTCTTGCCTGTTCCGATAGCCCAGATCGGCTCATAAGCGATTACAAGGTTAGCGACATCTGCTGCTGCAACACCTGCAAGGTCGGACTTAATCTGAAGTCTTATCCAGTCAAGTGTGACACCAAGCTCTCTCTGCTCTAAGGTCTCACCACAGCAGAGAATCGGCGTAAGGCCTGCTTCGATAGCCTTCTTAACCTTCTTGTTGAGGAGAACATCATCCTCCTTGAAGTAGTCTCTTCTCTCTGAATGTCCGATGATAACATACTTAACTCCTGCATCAACAAGCATATCCGCTGAAATCTCACCTGTGTAAGCACCCTTTGTCTCGAAGTACATATTCTCAGCACCTACTGCTACGTTAGTTCCCTTAACAGCATTAACTACAGGAACGATGTCGATAGCAGGTACACAGTATACTACCTCCACATCATCGGATACAACCAATGGCTTAAGCTCCTCCACCAAAGCTACTGCCTGGCTTGGAGTCATGTTCATTTTCCAGTTTCCGGCTACAATCTTCTTACGCATACTCTTCTCCATTCTGCACGAAAATATGATGCCTGCGAGCTGCTCCGAAGCAGGCGGCTCCAGCCGTTCTACAAATATGAAAAATCACTTTCTCATATCGGGCAGCTCTGATTATGGCATCATATAATGAATTCATACTATAAATTATAATATTGGCACCAATCCGATCAGCTTACTTATCGTCGGCTGCCATAACGCCAGGAAGCTCCTTGCCCTCTAAGAACTCAAGGGAAGCGCCGCCGCCTGTTGAAATATGGCTCATCTTATCAGCGAAGCCTAACTGGTTAACTGCTGCTGCACTGTCACCGCCGCCGATGATAGTTGTAGCCTCTGTCTCAGCAAGAGCCTTAGCTACAGCGATTGTACCCTTTGCAAGAGTTGGGTTCTCGAATACACCCATAGGTCCGTTCCATACAACTGTCTTAGCAGACTTAACAGCCTCAGCGAAGAGAGCCTGTGTCTTAGTACCGATATCAAGACCTTCCATATCAGCAGGAATCTTGTCTGCATCTACTACCTTTACATCGATTGGAGCATCGATTGGATCAGGGAAGCCTGCTGCAACAGTTGTATCGATAGGAAGAAGGAGCTTCTTGCCAAGCTTCTCAGCCTTGTCCATCATCTCCTTGCAATACTCAATCTTCTCGTCATCTACAAGTGACTTACCAATCTCATAGCCCTTAGCCTTTAAGAATGTGAATGCCATACCACCACCAATGATGAGTGTATCGCACTTCTCAAGAAGGTTGTTGATTACGTTGAGCTTATCTGCAACCTTAGCACCGCCGAGGATAGCTACGAATGGACGAACAGGGTTGTTAACTGCATTTCCAAGGAAGTCGATCTCCTTCTGCATAAGGTAGCCGACTGCATTATCTCCGCCCTTCTCCTTGATGAACTTAGTAACACCTGCAACAGAAGCATGTGCTCTGTGTGAAGAACCGAAAGCATCACATACATATGAGTCTGCAAGATCAGCTAACTCCTTGGAGAACTGCTCACCGTTCTTAGTCTCCTCAGCGCCTCTGAAACGTGTATTCTGAAGAAGAACTACGTCTCCCTCCTTCATAGCTGCAACAGCGGCTGTAGCAGCCTCACCTGTTACATTGTAATCAGCTACGAATACAACCTCCTTGCCAAGCTTCTCGGAAAGTCTCTTAGCTACAGGAGCAAGTGACTCACCCTCATTAGGGCCATTCTTAACCTTTCCAAGATGTGAGCAGAGGATAACCTTAGCACCCTCGTTTATTAACTTATTGATTGTAGGGAGAGCTGCAACGATACGGGTCTCGTCTGTAATCTCGCCATTCTTTAAAGGTACGTTGAAATCACAACGAACAAGTACTCTCTTGCCCTTTACATTGATATCATCAACTGTCTTCTTATTTAACATGGTAACGCCTCCGTTTTTTATGATTGCATGTATACATGCGAATTATTTTCGCAGTAGGAAAAGAATCCCCCCTACTACAAAAAATGGGTCCGGTCCACAAGAC
>CAKRJT010000043.1 GCA_934351925.1 uncultured Lachnospiraceae bacterium | reverse complement strand
TCAAAAAGTTGCCTGCCTTAGACAGCTTATTTAAGTGCGCCAATCTATGGCTTTCCTCTACTTTCTTTCACACTAATCCCCCTGTCACTGTCAGCTCATCCGTCCATTCTCAACAGAGTACACCTTGTCCGCAATCCTCATCGTGGACTCACGGTGTGATACAAGCACGATTGTCTTATCCTCCCTGCCGTCATTGAGCGCCTTCAAAACGACTGCCTCATTGAGACTGTCAAGATTGCTCGTAGGCTCATCTAAGAGCATGAACGGCGCATTGTGCAGGAACGCCCGCGCAAGTCCGATACGCTGCCTCTCTCCACCGGAAAGTGTATCTCCAAGTTCACCCACCTGAGTGTCATAGCCATCCGGCAGGCTCATTATGAAGTCATGGACGGAAGCCTTTTTGCAGGCTGCCTCAAGCTCCTCCTGCGTCGCATCAAGCTTGGCAATCAGGATATTGTTTCTTATTGTATCATGGAAAAGCTGTGTCTCCTGTGTAACAAAGCCTTCCATTCTCCTTAGATTGTCCGTATTGATATGCTCAATATCGCGCCCGGATATATTGATACTTCCATTGTCAACTCTCCAGAAACGCATGAGCAGCTTAAGGAAGGTTGACTTTCCGCTTCCGCTCTTACCTACAATGCCTATAACGCTGTTCTTAGGCAGTTCAACTGAGAAAGCTTTCAAGATATCCTCACCGTCATAAGCAAATGTGACATTTTCTGCATCTGCACCATCAAAGCCTATTTCCGTTTCTCCGCTTACATCCTCAACAAGCGGGCTTTCCTCCAGAATATCGAGCACTCTGTTTCCGGCGGCAAAGGTATTCTGTAAGGTACTTCCAAGTGCGGCAAGTGCCACGCAAGGTCCGAACGAACTCATGAGTGCAAGCACAGGAATAATCACTCCGTCGAAATCGACAATTCCCTGATTGTAATAGTGCGCCGCAGTGAACAGCATTATCATGTCAAAAATCAGAATGACCGTATTGGTCACAGCGGTATTTCTTCCTGAATTGTTCTTCATGCGCTTCTCATCCGCGGCAAGAGCATCGCTTCTCTCATTCATCTGTGCTGTACGCCTTTTCCCCTGCCCGAACTGTATAATCTCGTCAAGACCGCGAAGGCTCTCCAGCACGAAGCTGCTCAGCTCACCCGACATGGTACGGAACTTCATTCCGTCATTCCCGCTCAGTCTGCTCATAATAAGTGGAACTGCTATCCCGACCATAAGGTACGCGCACAGCGCAATCAAGCCGAATACAGGGTTAAAGCTTCCTATAAAAAGGCACATTATGATTGTAAAGAGAAATGCAATGCATATCGGCGAAATTGTGTGTGCGTAGAACACCTCAAGAAGCTCGATATCCGATGTGATAATCGAAATCAGATTACCTCTGTCCTTACCCTCAAGCTTTGCCGGACAAAGGCGCCTGAGTGCCCCAAAAACCTTGTCCCTTATAAGCGCTAAAAGCTTGAACGCAATAAAATGGTTGCAGCCCTGCTCCGCATAGCGAAGTCCGGCTCTCACAAGCGCAAAAAACACCATGCAGGTAAATATTACCGCTACATTAAGACTGTTATAGCCAAGATATGACAGGAGTGCATATCCAGCAAATATCGTTATGAACGAGGCACACAGATGTCCCGCAAGTCCCATTGTCACCGCTCCCACCATAAAGCCTGTGAGTGGTTTTACAAGACCAATCAGCTTCATGCATACCGTAAAGCCGCTTCTCACTTTATGACTGCTGCCGTCCCTGCCTTTTTTCCTGCTATTCAAATCTGAATTTCTATTTTTTTCGTTATTAACATCCACTGCCGGCTTCATTACGCATCAGCCTCCTTTCCAAAGTTTTCAAGGCTCTGCTGTGCATTCCACAGTCTTGCAAACTCTCCGTTTCGTGCAAGCAGATGTTCATGGATACCGCTCTCAGCAATATCGCCCTTTTTAAGTACATAGATACAGTCCGCATTCTTCACGTTCGCAAGCCTGTGGGATATGAGTATGATAGTCTTTGTCTTAGCAAGCTCCATAATCAGCTCCATAATGTCATTCTCACTCTCGACATCAATATTAGACGTAGCCTCATCAAATATATACACCTGCGTATCGTGCAACAATGCCCGCGCAATCGACAATCTCTGCCTCTGGCCTCCGGAGAAATTGCCTCCTGCCTCTCCGACTGCGGTATCAAGTCCCTGCTGCCCCCTAAGAAATGCCTCAAGCTTAACCTTTCTTAACGCCGGCCACAGCTCATCATCCTTCGCCTCAGGTTTTCCCATGAGAAGATTGTCCCTGACACTCCCCTTAAAAAGAAAGCTGTTGTGGCTTATGTAGGTGATATTTTTCATAAGGCTGTCCTCGGAAATTTCCGACATCTCCACACCACCGATTGTCACCGAACCTGTATAGCCCTTATTTCTTCCCATAAGCACTGCCGAGAGTGTTGATTTTCCGCACCCGGACTCACCAACTATCGCCGTGAAATTATCCTTCTTAAATGTCACATCAATGCCATGAAGAATCTCTCTGTCCTTCTCGTATGAATAATGAAGGTCAAGGCAGATGATGTCCCCATCCCCGCACGACTTTTTAACTCCGGTCTGTGCATTTTTTTCATCTGCATGTGCATTTTCAACACCGGCATTACCCGGCTCAGGCAGCTCAAGAAGCTTGAAAATCTTGTCGCTCGCCGCCATTCCATTCATCGCAATGTGGAAAAATGAACCTAGCTGTCTCATAGGAAGGAAGAAATCCGCCGCAAGCAGAATGATTAAAAGGCAGCCCGCCAGATCAGCCTTTCCCGCATTGAACTGGCTGATTGCAAGTATCATTCCAAGTGCCGCACCACCGTACGCTATAAAATCCATTATCGTTATGGAGTTAAGCTGCATGGTGAGCACCTTCATGGTAATCTTGCGGAATCTCTCCGACTCCTCATTCATCTTCTCATGCTTATACTCATCCGCGCTGTATACCTTGAGTGTTGTCAGCCCCTGCAGGTTCTCAAGAAATGTGTCTCCAAGAGCCGTGTACTGTCCCCAGTACTTTGACAGAAGCTTCTTCGCCCATGTCTGCACGAGCGCTATCGACACAGGAATAAGTGGAACACATATAAGCAGCACAACCGCCGACAGCACATTCACCCTCACAAGCACAACAAAAAGCGTGAGAGGTGCCAGCATGGCATAAAAAAACTGTGGAAGATATGCGCCAAAATATGTCTCAAGCTGGTCCACGCCCTCCACAGCTACCTGTACAATCTCTGATGTCTGCACACTCTCCTTATAGCTAAGTCCTATCCTTAAAAGCTTCTCATATATCTTCTCCCTTAACGTCCTTTTTACCGCCTTCGAGGAAAGATAGCTCATCTTAGACGACAGCCTCGCGCACACAAATCTCACAATAACCGCTGCGGCTATCACTGCGGCAATCGGTGCAATACCTGCGTCCTCCCCATCGTAAAGCTGCATGAGCAGGCGCGTCACCGCCGTCATCATCGTTATATTAGCGGCAAGCGACACCCACTGGCATGCTACATTGCCCGCTATATATTTCTTGCTCTCGCTGACCGTGTTAATCAGCCTTTTGTCCATCATCATGTGTATTGCATTCTCCTTTCCCTTTTCTAAACAGACAATTGTGGGGGATAAGTGGTCTCACTGTCACACACAATTGTCCGCCTATACACAACAAAATGCCGTGACGTGAACGCCCGGCATTAGTATGGTATCACAAAAGTTAGATTTATGCAACATGTGTTAGTTGGAATAATATTCTATTTCATTATTAAGGCATATAGCTGCCGATCTTCCATCAGAATAACAGGCACAACAGTCAATGGCAATATGATTATATGGCGGAAGCATTATCCCTCGCATTTATCCAGCGCTGCACCTGCTCTATACTCACATTTACGGCGGTGGCAATGTTCTCAACCGCCATTATAAGAACTATGCTTTTAGATAAAGATACCATAATGTATCATGTTTAGCAATAGTATTTGCAGCTTTCTTTATTTAATGCCATATATTCTGCAACAGTCCAATACCAAAAAAACTGCCGCCCAACAGACCTCTAAATAGTAATCTGTCTAAGCAGCAGTTTAATCATTCGCCGATATTCCATTATCAGCTAAGCGATATCATATTTAATTTAATCCTACTCTGTAAACAAAGCAGTTGAATAGTATCTGTCCCCACTATCCGGAAGCAATGTTACAATAGTCTTACCCTCATTCTCAGGGCGCTTGGCAAGCTGAATAGCAGCGTAGAGAGCCGCACCTGAGGATATTCCGACAAGAACGCCCTCCTTCTTTGCAAGAAGCTTGGCTGTTGCGAATGCGTCATCGTTCTCTACAGTGAGAATCTCATCGTATATCTTGGTGTTGAGCACATCAGGAACGAAGCCGGCGCCGATACCCTGAATCTTGTGAGCTCCTGCCTTGCCCTGTGAGAGAACCGGTGATGAAGCCGGCTCCATTGCGACCACCTTGATATCAGGCTTCTTGGATTTTAAGTACTCGCCTACACCTGTGAGGGTTCCGCCCGTACCTACACCTGCAACGAACACATCGACATTCCCGTCTGTGTCCTCCCAGATTTCAGGGCCTGTTGTCTCTCTGTGTGCCTTAGGATTGGCAGGGTTAACGAACTGTCCCGGAATGAAGCTGTTCGGTGTCTCTGCTGCAAGCTCCTCAGCCTTTGCGATGGCACCCTTCATTCCCTTAGCTCCCTCAGTGAGCACAATCTCAGCGCCATAGGCTTTAAGGATGTTGCGGCGCTCAACGCTCATTGTCTCAGGCATTGTAAGGATGATTCTATAGCCCTTAGATGCTGCTATGGATGCAAGACCTATACCTGTGTTTCCTGATGTAGGCTCAATGATTACAGAGCCTTCCTTCAAAAGCCCCTTAGCCTCAGCGTCCTCTATCATCGACTTAGCTACACGATCCTTGACGCTTCCTGCCGGGTTAAAGTACTCTAGCTTCACAAGTACTCTAGCCTTAAGCCCTAGCTCCTTCTCAACATTGACCACCTCAACCAAAGGTGTCCTTCCGATAAGTTCAACTGCTCCCTTGTAAATGTTAGACATACATAATCTCCTTCCTGCTTGTGGCTGTCACCAGTCATAGCCTCACGTTTTATGTTTTTTGCAAGTATATTACTTAATTCCTACCATGTCAATAGGAATTAAGTAATTTTCAGCTTTTTTTCTATTTTTCTCCTCACAGCATAGTATGACGTGACAAGAATCACGGTTGCACCTGTCCACGCAAGCACCTCCGCATAGAACACACCTTTCTCACCCACAAATCTCGGAAGAAGCATGACAGCAGTTGTCCTCATTATGAATTCCATAATTCCCGACAGCATAGGAACGACCGTATTTCCAAGCCCCTGAAGCGCACTTCTGTAGGTATGCAGCGCGTACAGGACAGCCAGAAACCAGCTCATTATGCTAAGATACAGATAGGCTATTCCAAGCACCTCCTCCACCTGCCCTGTCTCGTTAGATATGAAAAGCCTGAGAATCTGGCGCCCGAAAATGAGCATGCAGACGGATACAGCAACCGATGTGATAAGCGCCATTATGACCGCATTTCTCATGCCCTTCCTTATACGCTTAAAATTGCCTGCCCCAAGGTTCTGCGCCGTGTAGGTTGTGATTGCAAAGCCGAAAGAGATTGCAGCCGTCTCAAGCAGTCCGTAAAGCTTATTAGCGGCGGTATAGCCTGCAACAAACAGAAATCCATAGCTGTTCACGACAGACTGCAGTATCATTCCTCCTATGCTTATCATGGTATTCTGGAATACTATAGGGAGACCGACTATCAACAGCCTCTTAGACATTGCGGCATGTATGCCGATGTCATGCCTGTTTATTCTTATCATGTCTATTCTTCTTATAGCTGAAAAGCAGTATACAACTGATACCCCCTGGGCAATAATGGTCGCTGATGCTGCCCCTGCTATTCCCCACTTGAAAACAAGGACAAAAAGAAGGTCAAGCGCAACATTCGTCAAAGCCGCCGTGATCATCGCCATGAGCGGTGTCCTGCTGTCACCCAACGCCCTTAAAAGCGCCGCCTCAAAATTATACACAAGGCTCACTGCCACTCCGCCCAGCATAATCCTCAGATAGCTTTCCGAGCCTGCAAAAATATCTGCCGGGGTGTCAAGGAGCTTTAAAACCGGCACTATCGCGAGCTGTCCCGCCACCGTAAAGAAGATAGCGGCAAGCGCTGTAAGCACAAGTGCATTACCTATTGAGCTTCTGAGCGACTTAGCATCACCGGCGCCATAAAACTGTGCAAAAATGATGGAAAAGCCCTGCGTGATTCCCGTCACAAAGCCTATAAACATCCAGTTAAGCCAGTCGGATGCCCCAAGTGATGCCAGTGCATTTATGCCTACACCCTGACCGACAATAATGGTATCCACCATCGTGTAGAGCTGTTGAAAAAGATTCCCCAGCATAAGCGGCAGCGCAAAAACGAGCAGCAGCCGCGCAGACGGACCCTTTGTCATATCCTTCGTCAATTCTCTTTTTGATTCCATATAACTGTATTACTCCATTTTCTATATCCGATTACCGCATGCAGTTATAAAGTAAACCCTGCCAGTTTAAGCGGGCAATGTATTCTTATATTTCTTTATTATACTGCGCTGCTTATAAATATAATAAATAATCATTCCTACGGCTGTGATTGTCCATGTCGCCGGATAGCAGAACACTATCTGCTCAAGCTTACCTTGCGGAACTATGAAAAGCACCCATACCACCCTGAATGCACACACTCCGAGCATCGTCATAATGGTTGTCACAAGCACATGCCCCTGTGCCCTTAGGGAGCCGGACAGAAGCTCAATAAATGCAAAGATAAAGTATGCAGGTGATATAACTCTCATAACCCTCACGCCAAGTCTGATAACCTCTGTCTCCGAGGTAAAAATCCTCAGCATATACTGTCCGAACGTCAGCACCAGCGTACTGAAAAGCAATGCAGCCGCTATATCCATCATAAGACATTGCAGCGTTCCCTTCTTAACCCTGTCATACTTTCCTGCACCGAAGTTCTGTCCGACAAAGGTCGTAGCCGCTATTCCGAATGCTGTATTTATCATCCAGTACATGCTGTCAATCTTTCCGAATGCCGACCATGCAGCCACCGTGTCAACGCCGAAGCCGTTGAGTGCAGACTGCACTATTATGTTGGAGGCACTGTACATGCTGGACTGTATTCCTGTCGGAAGTCCGATCTTAAGCATCGCAGGAAGCACATCCCCATGCAGCCTTATCTCCTTCAGCACAAGCTTCATACCCTCAGTGTGGTACATAAGCGCCCTTGTCACAAGCACCGCACTCACAAGCTGTGAGATAAAGGTCGCTGCTGCGACACCCAGCACCCCAAGCTTTAACACGCTCACAAATACAATATCAAGCACGATATTTATGAAACAGCATATTATCAGATAATATAACGGTCTTTTAGAATCACCTATCGCCCTCAGTATTGCCGAGCCCATATTATAGACAAAAATAAACACCAGTCCGCCAAAATATATCATCACATACATTGCCGAATCATGCATAAGCTCCTCCGGAGTGTTCATAAGCTTCATAACCGGAACTGTGAGTGCGATTCCGATTATTCCCGCTATTATTCCACCCACAATCGAAAATGCGTACGCCGTATGCAGCGCTCTATGTATCTTATTCGCGTCATTAGCTCCGTAAAACTGTGAGATAATAACCGTTGCGCCGGCAGAAAGTCCCGTAAAAAATCCGACCACGAAATTGATTATCTGGCTCGACGAACCGCCGACACTCGACAGTGCCTCCTTTCCAGCGAACTGCCCCACAATCACGGCATCCACCGTGTTATACAACTGCTGGAAAAAAGTCCCGACAAGAATCGGAAAGAAAAATATAAGAAGCTGCTTCCATATTGTACCTTCTATAATACCATTTTTCTGTGAATGTTTATCCATATCAGTCAACTGCCTCCACCACAACCATTATCCCATCGGAAAAGCTTATCCTTGCCTCAGCCTCCGTAATCTCATTGCTTATTCCAAGCGAATTGAATTTGCTCATGCAGTAATTATCAAGCGGATATTTAAAGCCCTCAAGACATACCCCCTCAACCCTCATGCTGTACGGTATCAGGGACACGAATTTTCCGAACTGTTCGTCCCTTTTTATGGTAAGTCCCGAATCAATCATCCTGACTCTGTTGTGTGCATCCACAATCTGCATCTGTACCTTCTGCCTGAGTCCTATTCCAAGAAGCTCAATATTGGCAAGCATATGGTCTATTCTGCTGCCTGTCGCACCAAGCAGTGTTATTCTCTGTGCACCCTTTTCAATGGCAAGCCTGATAGCCGCCTCCGTGTCGGTGTCATCCTTCATCGGATTGAGCTTCGTCCATTCTATATCATTCTTTTTCTTAAAAAAATCCAATGTATCTGCATTTACCGAATCAAAATCCCCTATTATGACATCCGGCACAATACCTGTGCGCCTGAAAAATTCCATCCCGGAATCTGAGGCAAGCATGCAGTCAAAATTATTATCCTTTATCCACCGGACTGCAAAATTATCGTCCGTATATCCACCGGTAACTATAAGATAGTTGTTCATAACTCCCCCCTATACACATGTTTTTACTACCACCAGTCGCTGTCCCATAGAACCGTGAATGGTCCATCGTTTTCAAGCTCAACCTTCATGTCGGCTCCGAAGCTTCCGCACTCAACCCTGCCGAACGTCTCAACACATTTCTCCTTAAAATACTCATACATATCATTGGCAAAATCAGGAGCACCCGCATTTACAAAGCTTGGCCTGTTTCCTTTCTTACAGTCGGCATACAATGTAAACTGTGACACAACCAGAAGCTCCCCTCCTACATCCGCAAGCGAGAGGTTCGTCTTTCCATCCGCATCCTCGAATATTCTTAAGCCTGACAGCTTCTTCACATACCTGTCGACCATCTCCTTGGTATCACCATTGGCAACTCCAAGCAGAATCAACAGCCCTTTTCCGATACTTCCAATCACATTTCCGTCAACCCTCACGCTTGCGCGGTTGACACGCTGTATTACCAGTCTCATATCAAACCAATCTCCACTTCCAGATATTTTTTATTTCAAGATTTTTCATACACGAATCTTTTTCTTCCGTGCGTAGCAATTCGATAGCATCGCAGCCCCAATAATGCCTGCATCGTTGTCAAGCCTTGCCAGCTTGATATCCGTATTTCTTGCAGAATTTTTTGAAAAAATCTTTCCCGCAACCTTCTCCTTCACAGGTGCAAGCAGCATATCCCCCGCCTTGCTAACCCCGCCGCCTATGCATACCAGCTCAGGCTGCAGGATATTCATAATGTTGGCGATTCCTTCCGCAAGATATTCAGTATAATTCGAAAACAGCTCTTTTGCAAGCTCATCCTCAAGTTTTACCGCATCAAATACATGTTTTGCCTCTATTTTGCCGACATCGCCATCGCACAAAGCCCCGCCGCAATGTTCGTACCACCCAAATCAACACCTATTCTAAGCATAATTCCCCCATACTCAAAAATGACTTCTCTGTTATATCCTTATAATGCACAACTGCTTTGCCGGCAGCTTATAGCACTATCTTCTTCCCATTTAAGAACCAATATTGTCCATCCAGCCTGATAAGCAATATTTTCTGCCGGAGTTCTATCAACTTCATCAACTCGCTTATCCTTTAAGCTTTCCGGAATATTATAAAACTCTGCAATATTATATAAACAGTATAACATAAAACAGGGAAGATACAACTCATGTAAATGCCCCAGTTTTTGCAATGGGAATTCTGTATATCGAAGTCAATGAAATATATAGATAATATCTATAATTTTATGTTATTTATTGATTTGTTATTATAAAATTCGGTGGTATACTGTATACGATTATCAGAGGATTATCAAAAAGCGGAGGTTTTAATCAGTTTGCATGGCTGCAGTTTACAGCAGACAAATATTTCAACTCCGCGGAATGGAGACAGACATGGACAACAGTATATCCGCAGCTTCATCTGTGGAAACATTTAATGAAAAAAAGACCTTTCGCGGTGAGCTTGCGCTCGTCATCGCAGTGTTAATCAACAGCTTCAGCGTGGTGCTTATGCTCTACTCAAATGCAGGAATTTCAGCAATTTCCAGTGTTCCCTACGCATTCTCGCTTGTGTTTCCAAAGCTCACTCTCGGAACATGGACATATATTTTTCAGGGAACTCTTATTTTAAGCCTTATGATTATGAGGAAAAAATTCGTTCCGATGTACCTGTTCAGCTTCGTTGTCGGCTTCGCTTTCAGCATGCTACTCGACCTCAACAAAGCGTGGATTAACATACTTCCGGCTGCGCTCGGTTGGAGAATAATGTATTTTGTGATAAGCTACCTTCTTCTGAGTGTTGGTATAGCCTTCTCTAACCGCTGTAAGCTTCCGATTGTTCCGACAGACCTTTTCCCACGAGAGCTTGCCGACATAACCAAGGTGGGCTATCCTAAAATAAAGATAGCCTTTGATGTGATATGTCTTGCCGTGACAGCAGCCATGACATTTTTCTTTCTCGGCCGCCTCTACGGGCTTGGAATCGGAACTGTCCTTGCCGCTTTCACTATGGGAAAAATGGTCGGAATCGTCGGAAATCTGATTGACAAGAAATATGTATTTACTTCTTTCTTAAGCAGGTAAAAAAAATTTTCATTTAATTAGTCTATATGGTTTTGATTTATGCCCGGCAGTGTTATTGCATTATTGTAATTTTATTTAATTTTTCAGCATCCTGTTTTGTCTGCGTTTTATGTTTTCTGTCCAACGAGCATATTTTTTAGGCTTAGGGCAGAGAACTTTCATGTATTTGGCTATAATATCTGCCCTTAGGCAATGAAAATGCTATTATAGGCAGATAAATTTACAAATTCATCGATAAAATAGGCTTTTTCTCTGCCCATAAGTCATGAAAAGGCATGCTAATGGCAGAACCACATATCTTTTTAGATTAAAGCAGGACTTAAAAAGGAACAATCCTATATAAGTCCTGCTTTTTTCGGTATCAGCCTGCGTCAGCTTTTGATTTTTTTCCCCATATTCTATGGAACAGTATAAATGCAACCAACGCCGCTGTACACTCCGTTATCACGAAAGCCCACCACACTCCGGCTGCACCGATTGCCCTGCTGAGAAAGAACGCCGCCGGAATTATAACAACAATATATCGCATAAGCGAGATTACAAGTGACGGAACACCCTCTCCGAGCGCCTCAAGCGTTCCTGAGTAGGTTACCGACAGCGATGACACAATAAAGCCAAGGCATATAATGCGAAGCGCCGTACATCCCTTAGAAATCGTGTCGGCGCTGTCAGAGAACAGACCCATAAGCTGCGACGGCACAGCCATGCATGCCACTGTCCCTGCTGCCATCAGAAGCGCTGTCATTCCAAGCGAAAGTCTGTATATCTTCTCAACCCTCCTGTTTTCACCCGCACCGTAATTATATCCAACGAGCGGTCTTATTCCCTGAATGATTCCATTTGCCGGAAGATAGATGAAGGTCTGTAATTTATAGTAGACACCAAGCACAAGGACATAGCTCTCCGAGTATACCGAAAGTATGCCATTAAGCGCTGTTATCAGCACGGACGGAAGAGCCATATTGAGCGTTGCTGGGATTCCTATTCCGTACATGCGTCCGCACACCTCACCGTCAAAGCTCAGGCTTTCCCTGTTTATTCTGACCGGAAGCGGCTTAACCTTATCAAAAACAATGTATGCAATAAGCGTCAGCACCTGTCCGATTCCGGTTGCAACGGCCGCACCTCTTATTCCCATCTGCGAAAAAAATCCGACACCGAATATGAGCAGTGGGTCAAGCACGATATTAGCCACGAAGCCGATAACCATACATATCATGGTCTCCTTCATTCTTCCCACCGACTGAAATATCTTCTCGTAGGTTATACCCACATTCACTATCACTGCAAAAAGAAACACTATATTGGAGTACTCAGCTCCTAAATCAACAACCGACTGCTTCGAGGTGAAAGCACCAAGAAACGCCGGCATGCCTATAAGACACAGCGCCATAATAAGCAGACCATGAACCACACTGAACATAAGTCCCTGTGCAGCAGCACGGTTCGCTTTCTTCTGCTGTCCCGCTCCAAGGTAAAATGCAATCATCGCATTGATTCCGACACCGAACCCCACCGCCACGGAGGTCATAAGATTCTGCGCTGGAAATACAAGTGAAAGTGCCGTCATCGCATCCTCCGACAGCTTCGCCACAAAATAACTGTCCACAATATTATACAGTGAACTGAACGCCATCGACAGCATCATCGGCAGAGCCATCGACAACACAAGAGGAAATATTCTCCTCTCCTTCATAAACGTCTGGTTCATAATAATTTTCTCCTTACCAATAGCAAAAATGCACAAAAAAACCACATAGCCTGCTGTTAAGCTATGTGGCGAAAAAAGATTTCCAATCTTGAAAAATCCACACCCAATGGGTTTTATACAGTGGATTATACACAAAATCAGACAAAAAATCAATCTATTTTTATTCTTCTAATTTACTGTTTTTAATTTACGAAGCTGTATATATGCATAGCCTATGATGCGTTATATTGTTTCACAGGGGAAAACCACCTCGAAGGTTGTCCCTTCTTCATTGCTCTCGCTTACGGCAATGCTTCCATCATGAAGCCGCACTATCTCACGCACCAGCGCAAGCCCTAAGCCAACTCCTCCAAGCTCACGGCTCCTTGACTTATCCACACGGAAAAAAGGTTCAAACACTCTTTCAATATACTCAGGAGCTATTCCCCTTCCCGTATCCCTTATGTCAATCACTGCATTAGTATCCCTTTTATTAACCGACACATACACGCTTCCACCATCGCGGTTATATCTTATCGCATTTTCCACAAGATTGAACACAACTCTGTAGATAAGTATATCACTTCCGGTCATATACAGTTCACCACAGCACCCGGCATTAAGCACAATGCCTCTCTCCCTTGCAAGCGGTTCAAGGTCAGCCAATACCTCCTCCACAAGTGCTCCAAGCTCTATTTCGTCAGTGCGTGCCACTGTCTGCAGCTCACTCATATCAAGTAGTGTCTTTACAAGCTTTGTAAGTCTTTCCGTCTGCTCAGCAGCCATCTGTATCGTCTCAGCAGTCTCAGAATCCACATCCGGATGTGCGGAGGAATTATACAGATCAAGCTGCGCCTGCATAAGTGCAAGCGGTGTCCTGAGTTCATGTGCTGCGTTTCCTGTGAACTGTCTCTGTACCTCAAATGCATCAGACAAACGCATCAGCATCTTATTATAAGAATCTCCAAGCCTTACAAGCTCTGAAGCTCCTTTTTCATCAATAACGGACTCTGTCAGGTTTTGTACCTGAACCTTTTCAACCTTTGCCGAAAAATCCCTGAGCGGCTTGAGGGCATGTCCGCTCACGAAATATGTGACCATGCCTCCGATAAATGTTACCACCGCTGTTATAAACCAGCCCCTTCTTCGATAGCCGGCCTTGGTATCATATATCTGCACAGCAAACTGCGAAGCGAAATCATCCCACTCACTGTCCGGAATATCAATATACAGGGTCTCCTGCTCGGCACTGCTGCCGTGGTCAGTCACAACATTCTGAAGCGAATCAATATAGTATATTCCGTTCCTGTACAACAGAAAATTCAAAAAAATACATATCGCCGCTATAAGCAATGCCGTTATTACAGTAAGTCTCCACTGAAGAGATATTTTTCTCATGACTTATCTCCTATTCTATAGCCCTCTCCAATCTTATTCACAATCGGGTCATATCCCAGCTCCGCCTTAAGCTTTTTTCTAAGTGATGACATGTGAACCCGTATGGAATTGGAGAAGCTGTCAGCCGTCGCATCCCACACATGTTCAATAAGCTCCTCCTGGCTTACCGGCCTTCCCTGATTTAACAAAAGATATTCGAGTATGCCATTCTCCTTTCTTGTCAATATCACCTTAGCGCCGTTCACATAAGCAGCCCTTTCCCTTGTATTAAATTTCACGCCATCACATTCAAGGCACACATCCTTCTGGACAAACCTGCGTCTTGTGAGGCTCCTCACCCTCGCCTCTAACTCCTGCAGATGGAACGGTTTCTCCATATAGTCATTAGCTCCTGCGTCAAGCCCCTCCACCTTATCCGCAATCTGGCTTCTCGCAGACAAAATAAGAACCTTGGTTTCCTCATTTTCCTGCCTGAGCGTCCTTAATATCTCCATTCCGTCCGTCCCCGGAAGATTCAGGTCAAGCACAAGCAAATCATATTTCTCTTCAAATATCATACTAAGCGCTTCATCGCCGTCATAACAGACATCGACCTCATATCCGGCTCCATGAAGGCTCTTCGCTATCGCATCGCACAATTTTTTTTCATCTTCAACAATAAGCAGTCTCATAATTACACCCCTGCATACTGCAGGCATTGCCTGCAGTACTGCCTCTAAATAAGTAGTTTGAAAATTTTATTTTCAAATTTTCTATTTTCTTAACACAAATTTAACACCCTGTATTGTATGATAATATTGTCGAAAGGTCAATAAGCCATTCTGACAATGCACTGCTTGTGCAGAAAAATCACAAATGGAAGGGGAAATTTATTTGAAATGCAAAACAAAGGCTGTTGTTCAGGCAGCGCTGCTTATTGCCGGTACCGCAATGCTTATATACGGCGCATACCGTGGTGAAGCAGCCACCGTGCTGAGCAAAGCAATAAAATTATGTCTGGAGTGTGTAGGAATTGGATAAGAAAAAAACATTTTCAAAAACAATCGCTCGTTTCCGTGGATGGATACAGGCTGCTGCCACTTTACTCACCAATATTCATCTGCCGAACCTTTTTAAGGGAACCATATACCGCGGAAATGCTAAAACCGTATGTGTTCCCGGCCTTAACTGCTATTCCTGTCCGGCTGCATCGGGTGCATGCCCGATTGGAGCGTTTCAGGCGGTGGTAGGCTCATCCAAATTTAAGTTTTCATATTATATAACCGGCTTTTTTATTCTTATGGGCGTACTGCTTGGCAGAGCAATCTGCGGCTTCTTATGTCCGTTCGGCTGGTTTCAGGAGCTGCTGCACAAGATACCCGGCAAAAAGTTCTCCACAGCAAAGCTCAAGCCTCTCAGATACCTGAAATATGTTATACTTGTGGTTTTCGTCATTCTATTGCCTATAGTAGTAACCAATTCCATAGGCATGGGCGATCCATTTTTCTGCAAATATATATGTCCTCAGGGAGTGCTTGAAGGTGCCATCCCACTCTCGCTTACCAACAGCGGAATCCGCTCGGCACTTGGAAAGCTGTTTACATTTAAGAGCTCAATACTTATAATCTTCGTTGTGCTAAGCATTCTCTTTTACAGACCTTTCTGCAAATGGATATGTCCTCTGGGTGCGATATACTCGCTTTTTAACAAGGTATCGCTCCTTCAGATGAAGGTTGACACAGACAAATGTGTCGGCTGCAAAAAATGTACTAAGGCATGCAAAATGGATGTCGATGTAACAGCCAGTCCTAACCACCCTGAATGTATACGCTGCGGAGCCTGCATAAAAGCGTGCCCGGCAAATGCAATCTGCTACAAATATGGTTTTGGCAGCACACAGAAGGACACAACCGGCAAAAGCGGACAGAAGGACCTGAATATTGAACAGCCGTCCAAATAATCTAAAGTCATGGCAATACCTGACAACAAAACAAAAATATTTTATTTATAAGGAGATTTTTATTATGAGAACAAGAAAATTAGTCACTGCATTAACAACCCTGTCAATAGCACTTGCAATAACCGCATGCTCGGGAAAAAGCAATAACGGCACGGACATAAACACTACTACAAACAGCAGCATATCCGGCTCCACCGAAAGCAGCTCAGCCAATGCCGGCACCTCTATGAGCACAGATGAACTTACAGAGCGTATGAATGACCTCTATCAGCAGGAAAACGTACTGTTTAGCGATCACAGCGATGTATGGAACAAGATGTTCGGATTCATGAGCAAGGACAATATCGGTGAAAATCAGGAAATGGAATATGCCGACTTCCTTGCAAGTACTCTTGAAGCCAACAAGGCATCTTTCACGGAGGAGGAGCTTGCAGTTGTAAGTGCTGACATAGAAACGATACGAGGTATAGAAAAAGAGATAACAGAACTCCAGAATCAGCTTTCGGCTGCCGGAGCATTCGCTGATGGTACATCTGTCAAAGAAAACTCAAATCCATTTCCGGGCTTCACAGGAAAGGATCTTGAGGGCAATGACGTTGATGACAGCATCTTCTCCGCAAATGCAGTAACTGTAGTCAACTTCTGGTTCAATGGATGTAAGCCTTGTGTTGCTGAGCTTTCCAAGCTTAATGAACTCAATGAAACTCTTAAGGGCATGGGTGGCGAGCTCATCGGTATCAACACGGAAACACTTGACGGAAATAAGTCAGGTATTGAGGAAGCCTTAAAGCTTCTTGAAAGCCAAGGTGCATCCTACCGCAATATCTATTTTGACTCTGACACGGAAGCAGGCAGATACGCAGGCAATATCATGGCCTTCCCTACTACCATACTTATCGACAGAAACGGTAATATTGTTGGCGAACCATTTCTCGGAGGTATAGATAATCAGGATAATTATGACCAGCTCTTAGAGCAGATTAATGCTGTTGTTGCCGCAGACAGCAGCAGCAAATAAGTTATCTAAGCTTTATAAGGATATACTGCAAATGAGGGGCGAAAGGTATTTTGCCCCTCTTTTGATATACGGAAACTGCTCCGCAGCACAGGTCAGCTCTCCTGTCCCAGAATAATATTTATAAGCTCTCTATCAAGCATTATCGTCCTGTTCCATGGGTTTATAATAATTCCCTTTATCTCAGCAGCTTCAAGAGCGGTATGAAAAAGCCTCCCGATATCAGTCAAAAAGGCAGACTTTATGCTGTCAGCTCCCCTGAGCTCCTCATCAAAGCTTGTAAAAGCAGACCACCATATTCCTCCGTCCTCAGTCTTAACTGTCTGAAGCCTCATCTGCGTGTTCTCAAGTGACGGCTCAACTGCGACAATGAGCTGTCCCCCCTCCTTCATACGTCTGCGGATAACCGTCAGCGTATGTGCAAGCCTTTCCTGTGACGGTTCACTCTGAAGTGCCAGAACCGCCTCCTCTATTTTTTCATTACCTATAAGACCCTCGTCTTTATTATGTCTGTTATCCATATATATCCTTTCCACAAATATCTATTATTGTAATAACCACTTAGAACTGAACCTCACATATTCTAAATACCGGAGCGCAGATACATTACTGCAATATCAGAAATTAAAACCGATAAAACATCAATATGTCGATTACTGAGGCATACCAAAACACTTTCTGATATTATCCGTCACCGATGCATCAATCCAGCCCTTCTGTGCCATATCATCAAGTATGCTGCATGCCTTATCGTGCGGCATTCCATCCTTATATGGCCTTGCCTCTGTGAGCGCCTGATAAATGTCAACACATGCCATAAGCCTCTCCGGTTCATTCAGCTCTTCAGCCTTTTTCCCGAAGGGATAACCTGTTCCATCAAGCTTCTCATGGTGAAGTGCCGCCCAGTCGCGCACCTCATCAAAATCCTTGACCTCTGAAAGTATCATATATGTGTATCCGGCATGGTTTTTCATCCTTGAAAATTCCTCATCCGTGAGTCGTCCGGGCTTCTCTAAAATCTCATTTCCTATAGCCATCTTTCCAATGTCATGTAGTGCGCCAGCCATATAGAATTTTTCGATATCAGCCTGTGAATATCCCATGAATTCTGCCAGTTTGGCTGCTTTTTCTGCCACACCGAGCGAATGATTTCCCGTAAATTCAGACTTGTAATCTACAATCCCTGCAAAGAAATCCGCAATGTCCATGCAAGTCTTAAAATCGCAGTCACGCTTATCTCGCGGAATCTTTTTCCACAATTCTTTTTCAAACTTATCCTTTGACATGCTCAGAAAATTTTCCTCGGAAAATACCGAAATAAAAGCATCAGCGCAATCACCGTCAAACAGTATGTCCCTGTTTTTACCAACATACTCCTTAGCTCTAAGCCAGCTCTCATCGCTGAAATTACATGAATTTCCCATGACATCCACCATGTCACATAGATGAATTATACGTGCAAAGAGCGGAATCTCATCCCACTTTTTTCCGAATATTCCTGTACCATCGGCATTTTCGTGATGATATAAAATGGCTCCCGAAATATCTGTATAAAAAGGAAGCTTCTTTATATTCTGCTCACCATATGTACAATGAAGCCCTATCTTTTTGTGTACGGAGCCGACCACACTTTTTATTATTTCAGGACTGTATGCCATCTCATTTTCATTGATTATATCTTCACTTTCGTTGAACATACCGTCATTTTCATTGGCTGTATTTTCATTTTTCTTTATATTTTCCAATTGGCTATGGGAAATATTATTTTCCTGTATTTCCTCAGAAATATACTGCGTCAATGCATTGTCATGAAGCATTGCACAAATCGCCAAATCCTGCAATGCCTTTCCTTCTATTCCCAATTTTTCTGCCATACATACACTGATGTAAGCAACTCTTTTTCCGTGTCTGTTAGTGACATGCACAAGCTCTGCCTCTATGCAGTCAAGCGCATACGAACACGCACCAACAAGACCAACTATATCAAGTTTCATTTTTATAATCCGCCTTTCTGCGAAAGGCACCAATGCGTCATGAAACATCTTGGCTGACTTTCGCTTTTCTA
>CAKRJT010000042.1 GCA_934351925.1 uncultured Lachnospiraceae bacterium | reverse complement strand
GATGCCTTGTGTTTCAAGGCTTGTTTATACTATCATATTGTTTTGGATTTGTAAAGGGGTAATTTATAATAAGTTTTCTTTCATTTTTTGGATTAATTGTTGGAATTTTCTGATTTTATCAAAACATTTTATTGTGGTGCCTCGGGCGTATACTTAAGATTAGAACTTTTCAACTTACCAAAAACCTATCGTACCGATAACATAAAAAAGGATACAGAGCACTTACGCGATGCCCCGTACCCTTGTATCCGTTTTACTTGTTGCCGGTATATGTATCGAGCACGTTCTTAGCGTTATCAGTGATATCTCTCTGATAAGCAATCTCATGCTCCATGCCTCTTGATTCGTCATTTGCCACGAGTGCCGCATCCAGAACCTTATTGAGAAGTTCATTTACGGAGCCTGCCATCTCATGCTGCTTGGTGGTGTTCTCGTATATCTGGTTCATGGACTGGACTGTGTTGGATATAAATTCCTGTACCTTTACGATAGTGTCTGCTATCTCCTTTGATGATTTAGCGGTCTGGGCTGCGAGATTACGCACCTCTCCTGCTACCACCGAGAAACCTCTTCCCTGGTCACCGGCTCTTGCAGCCTCAATAGATGCATTGAGTGAAAGTATGTTAGTCTTGTTCGCGATGCCGCTGATTACCTGTGTGAAGCCCTCTATCATTTTGGAAAGATTTTCGAGTTCCTTGATATTCTCAGAGGAACGTTCAACAATCTCATTGAGTCTGTTAATCTGCCCGATGATGTCACCAATGCTGGTAATGCCCTCCCTCACAAGGTTGAGTGAAGTGTCCGACGAGTTAATCACGTCAAACGCGTGCTTCTCCACCTTGAGCTGTGACTCATCAAGATCGTATACAACCTTCTTCATTTCGTTTACTAATACATTATTATCCATTATGTTCATTTCCTCCTAAAACTTTTCCAACACCGGCTGCTCTGCTATTGTAAATCCTTCCCGACAACACTCAAAAGCTCATTCACTGATTTTATTCCCATCAATCTTATTTTTCCATCAGCTTTTAAATTTTTAAGGCATACCTCAGGAAGGATGCAAGTGGTAAATCCCAGCTTGATTGCCTCATTAACTCTGACCGCCGCATGGCTCACTGCCCTTATCTCTCCTGTGAGCCCGACTTCACCGAAAACTATCGTGTTGTGGTCAACCGCGATATTCTTATAGCTTGATAATACGGCATACACTATAGCCAGGTCAAGTGCCGGTTCCGATATTCTCAGTCCGCCCGCTATATTAAGATATGCGTCGCACCCGGACAGTCTCAGTCCTATCCTCTTCTCGAGAACCGCCATGAGCAGATTAAAGCGGTTAATATCCGCCCCCGCCGAGGTTCTCCTCGGCATGCCGAAACCGGACTGGCACACGAGCGCCTGTATCTCAACAAGCATCGGTCTCGTGCCCTCCATAAGGCAGGCAACAACCGAGCCCGGTGCACCGTCAGGTCTGCCGTCAAGCATATACTCTGATGGATTGGTCACCTCCGCAAGTCCGCTCTCGCACATCTCGAACACACCTATCTCATTTGTCGAGCCAAATCTGTTCTTCACAGCCCTCAAAATACGGTACGCTGCATTCTTATCACCCTCAAAATACAACACCGTGTCGACCATGTGCTCAAGTATCCTCGGTCCGGCGACAACGCCCTCCTTCGTCACATGTCCGACAATAAAAATTGAGATATTCAGCCCCTTCGCAAGCTGCATAAGAACCGCAGTCGACTCGCGCACCTGACTTATGCTTCCCGGAGCCGATGCCGTATTCTCACAGAACATCGTCTGAATTGAGTCTATTATAACCACATCGGGCATCGTCTTTTTTACGACATCGTCTATGACATCAAGGTTAGTCTCGCATAAAAGCGAGAGCCTGTCGGAAAATTCACCTATCCTGTCGGCGCGAAGCTTAATCTGCCTCTGTGATTCCTCTCCCGATATGTATAACACATTCTTCGACTCTGCAAGATTGCGGCACACCTGCAAAAGAAGCGTTGATTTTCCTATTCCGGGATCTCCTCCCACAAGTACAAGCGAGCCTCTTACAATTCCACCTCCAAGCACTCTGTCAAGCTCTGAATATCCTGTTAGAGTTCTCTCCTCCTCATCAAGGGATATTCCGGACAGAACCGAAGGCATCACGTCACGATGTGCCATTCCCCTTATGCCAGCCTGCACGGTCTGCTTTACGACCGGCTCCTCGACAAATGTGTTCCACTGCCTGCACTCCGGGCACTGTCCCAGCCATTTTGACGACTCATAACCACATTCCTTACAGAAAAAAGCGGTATTTTTAGCTTTTGCCATACTCACCTCATCTTAATCATAAATGAACAGGGTTGTCCCACCCTTATCGCGATAGTCCAACCCTGTCTTATAATTTATTGAAAATTGTTACATTCTGTTGACTTCTACCTTGACCGGTCTGCCTGAAAGTTCAACACTAAGACTTAACTTTCCGCTGATATTGGTCTTCATGTTTCCGATGACCACACCGTCAACAAGCACCTTGTAATCTGTATCAGCCTCTAAGCCGAGGGTAATCTGCGCGTCATCATTTCCCTCAACATAGAATCTCACTGAGCTGTCATCTGCAACAAATCCGTTTACCGCTGTTCCCGGAACAGACTCGTATACAAAATTCCCATTCTCCTCAAGCTTCGTGATCTCGTTAAACGTCTTAACCTTGTAGACATCTCCGTTCACATCAAAATTGTCAAGCTTCGCCTTGGTATCCAACTCATAGTTGCCAAAACTGATTGAGCCATCCTTCTCAACCTTGATTAATTCCTCAATTACTGGCATAACCGCTCCTCCTGCATTCGGTACTGACCGAAGTATTTTTTATTACAAATCTCGCGTTAATCTGTAACTTTTAGGTTCATTATATCTCAAAACAGCCTAAATTTCCACTATATTTTACTTAGATTTTGAAAATACAAGCTTATCGTCCTCAAGGCTTACAAGCACGGTATCTCCCGACTTGAAGCTGCCCTCAAGGATCTTCTCGGCAAGTTCATCTTCGACCTTGCTCTGAAGTGCCCTCTTTAACGGTCTCGCACCATACTTCTCATCGTAACCGTTATCGATTATATAATTTCTCGCGGCATCATCGAGCTTTATCGTCATGTTCATCTGCTCCTTGATGCGCTTATTTATCGAGGCAAGAAGGATATCGACAATGCTTCCGATGTTCTCCTTCGTGAGTGTATGGAACACAATCGTCTCGTCAATTCTGTTTAAGAACTCAGGTTTGAATATAGTCTTTACTTCCTCCATAACCCGTTCCTTCATAACAGCGTGGTTATGCTCCTTACTGTTGTCGGAGGCAAAGCCGAGGTTCTTAGGTGAAATGATATTCTGTGCGCCCGCATTCGAGGTCATGATGATAACCGTGTTCTTAAAGTCGACCTTTCTTCCGGTCGAATCAGTGATATGTCCGTCATCGAGCACCTGAAGCAGTATATTAAACACATCAGGGTGAGCCTTCTCTATCTCATCAAAAAGAATAACCGAGTATGGATTTCTCCTTACCTTCTCGCTAAGCTGTCCGCCCTCCTCGTAGCCGACATATCCCGGAGGCGAACCAATCATCTTAGAGACACTGTGCTTTTCCATATACTCGGACATATCAACTCTTATGAGCGCGTTCTCCGAACCGAACATCGCGTCGGCAAGAGCCTTTGAAAGCTCCGTCTTACCTACACCGGTAGGTCCAAGGAAAAGGAATGAGCCTATAGGCCTCTTAGGATCCTTGAGTCCGACCCTTCCGCGCCTTATAGCCTTGGCTACCGCAGTTACCGCCTCGTCCTGTCCCACAACCCGCTCATGGAGTGTCTTTTCGAGATTCATAAGTCTCTGCGACTCATCCATGGCAAGCTTCCTTACAGGAATTTTTGTCCAGTCGGAAACGACGTCAGCAATCTCATTTTCCCCGACCACCATGCGTCTGTTGTGCTTGTCGTTGTCCCACTTTTCCTTAAGCTTATCGAGCTTTTCCATCTTCTTTAGCTGCTTTTTCTTAATCTCTCCTGCTTTCTCGTAAGCCTCCTCCTTTATGGCTGCTTCCTTCTGAGCGTCCATGGAGGCAATCTCGTCCTCAAGATTTTTGATTGCATCAGGCTTTAAATAAACACCAAGCCTGGTTTTTGACGCAGCCTCATCGATGAGGTCAATCGCCTTGTCCGGCAAAAATCTGTCGTTGATGTATCTGGATGACATCTTGACTGCTGCCACAAGAGCCGCATCGGAAATCCTCACACCGTGATGCTTCTCGTATGCAGGTCTTATTCCCTTCAATATCTCAACAGTCTCGTCCTCCGACGGCTCCTCGACATTGACAGGCTGGAAACGTCTCTCAAGCGCAGCGTCCTTCTCAATGTACTTGCGGTACTCCTCAAGCGTTGTGGCACCGATTATCTGAACCTCGCCTCTTGCAAGCGATGGTTTTAAGATATTCGACGCATCAATTGCACCCTCGGCACCTCCCGCACCTATTATCGTGTGAAGCTCATCTATAAAAAGAAGGATGTTGCCGGCTGCCTTTACCTCGGCAATGACCTTCTTAATGCGCTCTTCAAACTCACCTCTGTACTTCGAACCTGCGACCATTCCCGACAAATCAAGTGTAAGAAGTCTCTTGTCAGCGATTGTCTCCGGCACATCACCCTCGACGATCTTGAGTGCAAGTCCCTCGACAACCGCAGTTTTACCGACACCAGGTTCACCTATAAGGCAAGGGTTATTCTTGGTTCTCCTGCTGGTTATCTGGATAACTCTCTGGATTTCCTTCTCCCTTCCGATAACAGGGTCAAGCTTTCCCTCAGCGGCAAGCTTCGTCAGATCCCTGCTGTACTGCTCAAGTGTAGCTGTCGGATTCTTCTTATTCTTAGGTTTATTTCCCTGAAAATCCTCCTTGTAGGCGCTGCTGTCCTCGCCCATCGCGATGAGAAGGTCAACGTAGGTCTTTTGAATATTTACACCTATCGTATTTAAAAGCCTGAGCGCAACACTCTCGCTCTCCTTGATTATAGCTATAAGAATATGTTCCGTTCCGATAAGCTGTGCCTTAAAACGCACCGCCTCCCTCGCTGCCTGGTCAAGCACCCTTCTCGCCCTCGGGGTGTAGGAGTTCGGCTCCGCCACATTCACATTGCCGTCCTGCGAGATGAGCTGCTCTAAAATAGCGACAATCCTCTCCTCATCTGCGCCATTCTCCATGAGAACCTCGCCCGCAACACAGTCGCCCTGCCTTAACAGTCCAAGCAAAATATGTTCAGTGCCAACCGAGGTATGTCCCAGCCCACTCGCAGCCTCAGCCGCAAGGTCGAGAGCCTCCTCAGCTTTCTTTGTAAATCCTATCTGCATAATGTATTCCTCTCTATAATACTCAGCTATTCAGGTAATTGTGAAACTTAGTCTATCTATACCGTACGTTGTGTAATTTTACTAGTACCCTTCCGGACACATTCTCATTCCTTGAAATCCGTAGCGGTACATAAGCGGCTAAAATACAGCCGCTAAATACCGACGGCTTTCAAAGGGTCCGGCAGTGTACTAGTAAAATTACACAACTGTTCAGTTACAATTCCCGTTTCACAATCACCTATTACTTAACTATATATTTTAATATCAGTTTTTACAGTTCGTCAAGCTCCGGTATGTGCTCCCTGATATACTTTGCGCGGAGCACATCGACCTCCTCCACCGACATTGCTTTCTCCTTGCCGTTGTTATATTGCAAGGTTCTCGGCTGGATGGCAAGCATCATTGAATAGGTCGAAAAATCTTCTGCATCTTTGAACTTAATCGTACCCAGACACAGTCCAAGACGTATCTCCGACAGGAGAACCATAGCATTCTTAAGGTTAAGACATCTTGAATATTTCAGAACACCATAGGACTTATATGCTTCATCCTCAGCCCTTATCTTTCCCGATTCGAGATAATCTTTACGGAGTGCGCGCTCCTGGCGCATAATCTGCTGAACAACCGAATCAAGGTTATGAATGATATCCTCCTCCGACTGTCCAAGGGTTCTCTGGTTGGAAAACTGATAGATATCTCCCATTCCGTTCATGCCCTCGCCGAAGCATGCCGACATTCTCACTCCGAAGCGCCCAAGCTCATTTGCAAGGAGCTGCAGCTTCTTGGTGTTTGCAAGCACCGGAAGATGAAGCCTGTATGCGGCTCTCATTCCTGTTCCTACATTCGTAGGGTAGGTGGTGTGATACCCGTATTTCTCACTGAAGGCATAGTTAAAATGCTCCTCCAAAAAATCATCGTACAGATTAGCCGACTTAAGACACGCTTCCATATCCATGCCCGATATCATCGCCTGTATTCGTATATGGTCTTCGCTGTTGACCATTATTGACAGTCCTCCGTCATGTGAAAGAGCCGCGGCTCCGTCCTTGCGTCCTGCCATATATCTGTTTATCTCCTGCTGTTCATACAAAAGCTGTCTCTGATTGTCTCCTATTCCGTTCATGCGCTTCAGCTCAAAGCCGTCTGCGTACTCGCTGTCGCTTATGCACTCAAAAACCCTGTCGACAAGATTCCTTCCCTCGTCGGCACTTATCTTGGTGGAAAACGGATATTCGGTGGTGTTTCGCGCAAGTCTTATGCGGCTTGAAAGCACTACATCGGAGTCTTTTCCCTTTTTTTCATACCATTTAAGCATTGTCATCCGCCCCCTCAATCTGACTCTTCAAGTCCTTTATATGGTCGCGGAGTCTTGCCGCCTCCTCAAAGTCCTCCTCTAACACAGCCTGTTTAAGTCTCTTATCCATGACATCTATCTCATGTGAAAGTGATGCCCTCGTAGGCTTCTTCTCCACCCTTGCGCCGTCGTTTTCTGCTGCTGTTACTTCTGCGTTCATTACGCTGCCATTTTCACTTATCTGTGTATTCATGCTCCTCATGGACTTCATAAGCCTGTAAGGCTTCTTTCCCTGATGGCTTACACTGCCCTGAAGCTTCTTGATGCTGTCGTCAAGTAATGGTCCGAACACATTATAACATTCAGCACAGCCAAAAGCACTGTTCTTTATAAATTCGCCATAGCTTAAATGGCAGCCCGGACATACAACATGTGTCTTAGGGTCGTCCTGTTCACCGCCTATAGGCATGCCGAGAAGTCCCGACAACAACTGCCCTAATCTCCCGTCGCTGTCTAATAGGTTAGTGTAATAGCTTATATCAGTCTTAGCCGCACATTCACTGCAAAGATGATGTTCTGTCCTATTGCCGTTAACAACCTCCGAATAGTGGAAGGTCGCCTCATTCTCTCCACAAATCTCACATAACATCAGATTAGTCCTCCCCTATATATTCATTAATAATACCGTCTACCAGAGAGTGTATCTCCTCCGGCGACAGATTTTTACACAATGCCTTTGCAACAATAACACGCATATCGTCGGTCAGCTCCTGCATGGCACGAATTTTATCAACGTCCACGGCAATCACTGCGCCTCTTCTTCTGTCGAGCTTGATAAAGCCTTCCTCGCGCAATACGGAATATGCCTTGTTGACCGTGTGCATATTGACCCCCACGACCTCGGCAAGCTGCCTCACCGACGGCAGGATATCGCCCTCATGCATCTCGTCCATGGCAATACAGGTGATTATCTGATTACATAGCTGCACATATATAGCCTCATCACTGTTAAAGTCAATCGCAAATATCATTGGATTGCACCTCCGATACATCATTGTTATAGTATGAATATAACAGATATGCAGCAAAAAAACAATTAATTTTTTATAAACATTCATGTGGAAAAACATGTCAGCCTATCGTAAAAGTGTATAACGTATTATGTTTATATAACATGTTTTGACATCTGAATCTTACGAAATTACGCTAAATCAATTTCCCCTGCGGTAATACACAACCGCCCCCGCAACTGCCAGAATACTTATGACCGCCCCGGCTCCAAGCCCCTTTGTCCTGTGCTTCATTTCGATAAGGTGATTCCCGTTTTCTATATTTGTCATAAGCATATATCCGGCAAGGCTTTCCGTCCTCTGCTTTACACCATCAATATATATGCTCCAGCCCTCATTATATGGCAGTGATATGACAAGTATGCCGCTACTTGTCATTATATTCCCCGATATATACTCATTTTTGCCTGCAAGACCATGCCAGCCGTTTCCAACCGATATATCGTACATTTTTCCAAGCACATTCTCATCTATAAAGTTCTTGACAGTTCCGTAGTCTGCGCTCTTATCGTTTAAAAGCTTTACAAATTCCTCACAGCTCTCCGCTTTTATGCTGTAGGCAACGGGAAGAGCCGCCGCGTTTTTCGTATAACCCGCTTCCTCTTTGTCATTATTTATCCTGTATTTAACTCCAAGAAAAACATCCGCGGCATAGCTTTTATCATAGCGCGTGCTGAGATTTTTCGCGTAGACGGACATTCCCATATTCACGAAAAAATCGTAAGCCGCCTTGCTCATCGTCGACGAATAATAGGATATTCCGTTGTAACCGCATAGCTGTCCCGGATTGAAATTCCACGGTGTCTCAAGCTCCGTCCTATAAAATGCTGAGCCGTCCTCCGCTTTAATATCCCCAGCCACATCCTCATATTTCTCCACCGTCTGATAATACACTTTTCCGTCGACCATGCGTATCTGGCTGTAAAAGGTATATATCACATTCGCAGTCACCTCGGCAGACAGAAGCAGCACAATAACACCACACATCGAAAAGCGGCTGCGCAGGCGATGTCCGGCACGCGCAGGCTTTTGCTGCTTTTTCACAACCCGCGCCCCATTCTTTTCCCTGCGCAATTTTTCAAGTTCATCACAGCAGACATACGCCTGCTTGACAATAAGAAAGATCAGGCAGAAGCTCCATCTTCCCGGTAGCTGGTTTGGATAGTGAAAGCCGTGCCACACATAATCAAAGATATTACAGTTGAGTGACAAATAGAAGAAAATGCAGCCTGAAATAATGCAGATTCTTTTTCTTATATTTTTCTGTATAAAAAAAGATAATATGCACAACGCAATACACACAGCCCCGCAGTATATGTTCGGAACGCCATACACAAGGGAAATCTCGCGAAACGGCAGAAAGCCCGCCAGCACCTCCGTAACCGGATGGTAGAACTCTATTTTGCCGCCAAAGTCCGCCCCTGAAGCTGCCGTATTTCTAATCGCATAGTAAGCCGGCAATGTGTACACAGCACTAACCGCCCCGGCAATCAGCGAATAGAACAGGAATCTCCACATTTTTCCCAACAACTGTCCAGATGACATTCTCTCACCGATGACGCAGCCGGCAAAGTACACCACGGAAAACAGACATACCATATAGCCGATGTAAAAATTGGATATGATTGTGTATGAGAGCGCGGCAATATAGAGTATTCCGCCCCTTTTTGAGCGTATGTTATCAATCCCCTTTATGACAAGCGGCAGACATATCACCGCGTCCATCCACATAAACTGGTTGATGAAAGCCAGCGTGTACGCCGACAGCGCGTAGGCTGCTGAGAACACCGGCAGCTTCATATCCACGCCGCGCGGTTTCTTTTTAGCGGTACATCCTGACAGATATATTGAACAGGTGAGCCCTGCAAGCCCTATTCTGATTGCAGCTAATATATTTATACCGGCAATCATCAGCTTGTCCGGAAGCAGATATAGCGGCAGCCACAATACGCTGTTGGTGTAATACGCATTCTGCGCCCACAGGTTAAAGCCCATGAGCCCCTTGCAGGACCAGAACAGCTCCCCGCTCTTTATTGCCTCCTTCATCGCGCACAGCATGGGATAATACTGTCCCCACGCATCTATCGCCAAAAGACTTCCATTGCCGAACGGCATCGCTCCTCTCAACGCAAGCCCGGCTATGACCACCAGAAAAGGCAGTAAAAATGAGAATAAAAAATTTACCATGATATCTTCCCCCTGAATTTAAGTTGATATCATGGTAAATTACAATACTTTCATAAATTATTAGAAAATCTTTCAGTTTTCTTTCAATTGTCAATCTGCCCTAACTCTCTAGCGGGAGGGTCACAACCGCACTGAAGGAATCGCCCTTCAGCTTTATGTCAAAGCTGCCGCCAACGCCCTCAGTATATGTCTTTGCTATGGCAAGCCCTATTCCGCTTCCCTCGCCTGTGCGCTCACTGTCCCCGCGCACGAACCGCTGGGTTATCCTCTCCGGCGTAAAATTCATCTCGTAGGACGAAGTGTTCATAATTTCCACGCTTACCCTGTCATCATACGTTTTCAGCGTGACAAATATTCTGGTCCCGTCAAGTGAATATTTAACCGCGTTGTCAAGAAGATTGGAAAATACCCTGTGCATCCTGCTCCCATCCGTCCTCACAAGCACACTGTCACTGTCGATATCCATACATAATTTTCTTCCCGACTTTCCAAGCCTGTCATCGCACTCTGCTATGGTCTGGTTTAGGAGCATCACAAGGTCAAGCTCCTCCATATTAAGCGATGCGTTCCCGGTCGCCGTCTTTGACATATCAAATACATCCTCAAGCATCGACAAAAGATACCGCGATTTGTGGTTTAACTTCCTTACGCACTCATCCGCCTCGTCAGAAAGCTCCATGCCCTCAAGCATCTCGCCATAGCCCACTATCGAAGTCATCGGCGTTCTGAGGTCATGCGACACATTGGTGATGAGCTCCACCTTGAGCTTCTCGCTCGCAACCGCCCGCTCGACCGCGTCCCTCATCGCATTGTCGGCGTCTCTTACCATGGACTGTTTTCCGTTAATCAGCAGATAATACGCCGTCATAAAGGCGGCGAAGTACAACAGCACAAGCAGGCATATCATAAGCGGCGCAAGCTTGTAATCTATCATATATATAAGCCCTATCCCCATTCCAAGGAACACCGGTGCCAGTGATAACATGCACTCAAAGGCGATAAGCATATATAGCCACGCCATGCTTCTCATGTTCTCTGTCCTGCCGCGCCTATACGCAATTCTATAGGCAAGGCTGCTCTTTAACAGTACACCTTCGCGTATCTGTGCGGCAAATCCCTGCAGCATGAGAAGCAGGACATAGACCGCCGGCAGGCACAGAAGCCACAGCATATACACCGCAAATCTTCTTTTAAGACTTAATTCTATTATATTGAAAAAATCAACATGATAATATCCGCCGGTACAGTTGTAATAAATGTATATCCACAGCATGACCGCCATCAGTGACAGCGCCGTAATCAGGGCTCTGAATTCCATCATCATACTGCTTTTAGCATGTTTAAAAAGGCTGCCCGCAAGCGTGAAGCTTAGAACGAAAAGAAACAAAAACACGAGCCCCACCGGCAGACAATACCAATAATCATAGCTTCTGTTAAAACCAACCTGCCCCCACTCACCAAATGCCGTCAGAAAATATATTGCCCCGGTAAGGAACACCGCCGGGACAATGAGAAAAGCCCTGCCCGCTATCTTATTCTCTCTCAAGCTTATACCCAATTCCCCACACCACCTTTATGTATTCCGGCTTCGCCGGGTTAATCTCAATCTTGCTTCTTATGCGGCTTATATGAATCATTACCGTATTTTCAGCCGCGTAAGCGTCACTGTCCCACACCCGCTCATATATCTCCTTCGCGTTAAAAATCCTGCCCGGATTTTTCATAAGAAGTGTCACAATCTTAAGCTCAGTAGGTGTAAGCTTCACCTCACTTCCCCGCACGCTGAAGCGCTTTGCCTCTGTGTCAAGCTCAAGCTCATGGTAGGCTAACACCGATTCCGGCTTAACCTCCGCTATGGAGCCAAGCCTCATATAGCGCCTTAAAAGCGAATTGACCCGTGCCACAAGCTCTGCCCTCATAAACGGCTTCACAAGATAGTCATCCGCCCCTGTGGTGAGACCTATAACCCTGTCGCTCTCCTCCCCCTTTGCCGACAGAATAAGTATCGGTACATTGCTTTTCTCCCTTATCTTCATCGTGGCAAGAAGTCCGTTCATCTTAGGCATCATAATGTCAAGTATCACAAGCCGGACGCTTTGGGATGAAAGGAGCGAAAGAGCTTCCTCCCCATTGTAAGCCTCAAGCACATTGAAACCTTCCTCTGCAAGAATTTTTCTTATTATATATACTATCTCAACATCGTCATCGGCGACTAAGATATTAATTTTGTCCATATTTTTCTCCATATTGTACAAAAGGCGGAGTTGAACACTCCGCCCTTCATATCACGTAAATCTCTTACTATCTGTCATATCTATAATTGCTGTAATGACAGCTCTCTATTACGCCTCATCAATCGCTTTGCCGATGTCATGTCTCATATACTTATTCTCAAATGAAACCCATTCTGTAGCCTTATACGCATTGGCTCTGGCTGTCTTGAGGTCGGAGCCTGTCGCCGTGATTCCAAGCACTCTTCCTCCGTTGGTCACGAAGCCCTCATCAGTGAGCTTGGTTCCCGCGTGGAAGCAGTAATAGCCGGGATTGTTGTCAAACGCCTCAAGTCCTGTGATAAGCTTGCCCTTCTCATACTTCTCAGGATATCCGTCTGAGGCAAGCACAACGCATACTGCGGCATTGTCCTCGAACTCAAGCTCAACCTTGTCAAGCGTTCCGTCGATACAAGCCTCAAATACATCAATAATGTCGTTCTTCATTCTCGGAAGCACAACCTGTGTCTCAGGGTCTCCGAAACGAGCGTTGTATTCAAGCACGCGAGGTCCCTTCGGTGTGAGCATAAGTCCGAAGAAGATGATTCCCTTGAACTCTCTTCCCTCTGCCTTCATGGCATCGACGGTTGCCTGATATATGTACTTCTTACAGAACTCGTCAACCTCAGCCGTGTAGAACGGGCTTGGTGAGAAGGTTCCCATTCCGCCTGTGTTAAGACCCTTATCGCCATCCTTGGCGCGCTTGTGATCCTGTGCCGAGGTCATAATCTTAATCGTGTGTCCATCTACAAATGAAAGAACCGACACCTCACGTCCAGTCATAAATTCCTCTATAACTATTCTGTCACCTGCTGAGCCGAACTGCTTGTCAAGCATGAGTGTCTTGACGCCTGCCTCAGCCTCCTCCCTGGTATTGCAGATAAGCACACCCTTTCCAAGCGCAAGACCATCAGCCTTAAGAACTGTAGGATACTCTGCCGTCTTAAGATACTCAAGTGCGGCTTCCGGACTGTTAAAGGTCTCATAGCCCGCTGTCGGTATATTGTACTTCTTCATAAGATCCTTTGAAAATGCCTTTGATCCCTCAAGGATAGCCGCATTCTTTCTCGGTCCGAATACGCGCAGCCCTGCTGCCTCGAATGTATCGACGATTCCTCCCACAAGAGGATCATCCATACCGATAATCGTAAGGTCTATCTTCTGCTCCTTGGCAAATGCTGCAAGCTTGTCAAATTCCATAGCCGTAATAGGAACACATTCAGCTATCTGACCGATTCCGGCATTGCCCGGGGCGCAGAATATCTTGTCAACCCTCTTACTCTGTGCACATTTCCATGCTATCGCATGCTCTCTTCCACCACTACCAACAATAAGAATTCTCATAACTGTTCCTTTCTGTCTGAAACTTTAGCAATACTGTCCGGCACCTCTTGTCCGGACAGCACATTTTATCATTGTTCAATTACAGTCTTACCGTCAATTACCTTGACCTTCCCCCGTGCTATCAAATCAATAGCCTGAGGAAGTATCACCCATTCAGCCTGCTCCATGACACGTCTCTGGAGTGTCTCCGGCGTGTCATCCTGCTCAATCATAACAGGCTTCTGTAAAATTATAGGACCTGTGTCCGTTCCATCATCCACAAAATGAACGGTTGCACCTGTCACCTTAACTCCTCTGCCAAGAGCCGCCTCATGGACATGAAGCCCATAGTGTCCCTTTCCGCAGAACGAAGGTATTAGTGATGGATGTATATTTATAATTCTGTTTGTATATGCCTTGACCATAATCTCAGGGATAGCCACAAGAAAGCCAGCCAGCACAATAAGGTCAACCTTATATGAATCCACCGCCGCAAGAAGCGCCCTGTGGAACTCCTCCCTGTCCGCGAAGCTCTTAGGAGATATACACTCTGCAGGAATATTGTTGTTCCTTGCTCTATCAAGGGCATAGGCCTTGCGGTTATTGCTTATGACAACCGCAATCTCCGTGTTATGTATCTTCCCTGAATTGACACTGTCAATGATAGCCTGGAGATTCGTTCCGCCACCGGATACAAGCACCGCAATCCTTAGCATACGGTAACTCCCTTCTCGCCTGCAACAGCCTTTCCGATAACGAATGCCTTCTCGCCTGCCTCATTGATGGCAGCGATTGTCTTATCTGCGTCGGCAGGATCTACCGCAAGAACCATTCCGACACCCATGTTGAAGGTGTTGTACATCATCTGCTCCTCGATATTTCCCTTTCTGGCAAGCATCTTGAAGATTGCAGGAAGCTCATAGCTGTCCTTCTTAACCTCAGCTCTGATTCCGTCAGGAAGCATTCTCGGAATATTCTCATAGAAACCACCGCCTGTGATATGGCTGCAGCCCTTAATCTTAACGCCAGCTTTCTTCACAGACTTGAGTGCCTTTACATAGATTCTTGTAGGCTCAAGAAGTGCCTCTCCAAGTGTCTTTCCAAGCTCATCATAATATGTACTTAAGCCTTCCTTAGTAAGCTCTTTTTCAAATACCTTGCGGACAAGTGAGAAACCATTAGAATGTACACCTGATGAAGCGATGGCAACAAGTGTGTCTCCGTCCTTGATATCCTGTCCTGTAATCATATCCTTGCGGTCAATCACACCTACCGAGAAGCCTGCAAGGTCATAATCCTCCTCAGGCATAAGTCCAGGGTGCTCGGCTGTCTCACCACCGATAAGTGCACACTCGGACATCTTACAGCCCTCTGCAACACCCTTTACAATCATGGCAATCTTCTCCGGATAGTTCTTGCCGCAGGCAATATAGTCTAAGAAAAATAACGGCTCACCGCCTGCGCACGCAACATCATTAACACACATAGCAACCGCATCGATACCTATTGTGTCATGCTTATCCATAATGATGGCAAGCTTAACCTTCGTACCACAGCCGTCTGTTCCCGATAACAAAACAGGATCTTCCATATCCTTAATTGCCTTCAATGAAAATGCTCCCGAGAATCCGCCAAGGCCACCTAATACCTCCGGTCTCATCGTTCCCTTTACATACTCCTTCATAAGCTCAACCGACTTATATCCTGCTTCAATATCTACTCCGGAATTTTTATAATCCATTTTTCTTTCCTCCATTATTGTATTATGATGTTGTAAATTGTACTCAAAGCTGTAAATATGTATCTATTTATGCGTTGTAGCCTTCATATCCTGTCTTTTCAATCTTCTCCTTCTTAGCCATGACGCCTGCCTTCAGCTCTTCTTTATAAGCCTTAAGCTTAGCAAGAAGCTCAGCATCTGATGCTGCAAGAATCTTAGCAGCGAGAATACCTGCATTGGCACCTCCATCTATTGCAACCGTTGCAACCGGAATACCACTTGGCATCTGAACGATAGAATAGAGAGAATCCACACCGCCAAGAGACTTAGTGTGAATCGGAACACCGATAACCGGAAGAGGGAATATTGCCGCACACATTCCCGGAAGATGAGCCGCTCCTCCTGCACCCGCGATGATGCACTTGATTCCCTTCTCCTCAGCCTTAGAAGCATAGTCAAAAAATACATCCGGCATCCTGTGAGCCGAAATAATCGTAATCTCGTAATCAATCCCAAATTTCTCAAGCATCTGTGCAGCCTTAGTCATAACCGGAAGGTCTGAATCACTTCCCATAACAATACCTACTTTTGCCATTGTAGTTCTCCTTTATATGTAATTTTTTAAAGTCCGACCAATATAAATAATATCAGCATGACAATAATAACACCGTTGGTAAATGTACCGAAAAAAGATATTCCGTAGCGTTTATCCTGCTCCTTGTAGCTTAACAAGCCAAATATCACTCCAAAAAATGACAGAACAAGTGACACAAGCCCATACGCTCCCACCTGTGCTGAGCCCTCACCGCGCGCCTTGAAGGACATCATAATGCTGTACCCCAGCACAATAACGGATATGACTGCAAGTGCCGCTGAAAGAACGCCTCCGATTGTATATTCCTTATAGGAAAAACGCAGCTTTGTCTTTTTCATAATCTAATAATCCTAAAAAAGTGTGTCTGACTTGGCCGCAAGCAGCTTCGCACCCGTGACAATCATCAGAATTCCACACACAACACCCGCAACAACCGTGATAATTCCCGTGGTTATCGCAGCCGCACCTGAACCCTTAACTCTCTTATAAAGCTTTTCACTCATGCAGATACCTCCAACTATTTTACTCCATATTGCTCATAGTATGCATCTATTCTTGACTTTATCTCATCGTCAATAAGTATTTTCCCATGGCATGGCTTATCGTAGAGATATTCCGTAACCTCTTTCATGGACACGATAGCCTTAGCATCAAAGCCGTACTTCTCCTTAATCTCATCAAGCGCGCTCTTCGTACCGGAAAGACCTACCTCCATGCGGTTAAGTGACACCATAAGACCAACGATTTCTACATTGGCTGCTCCTCTTACCTTAGGTACAGTCTCTTCCATGGACTTTCCTGATGTAGTGACATCCTCAATCATAACCACCCTGTCACCATCAACAAGCTTGCTTCCAAGGAATCCGCCCTTGTCTGCTCCGTGGTCCTTCTCCTCTTTTCTGTCCGAACAATAGCGAATCTCCTTGCCGTATAATTCACTATATGCAATTGCTGTAACAACACTGATAGGAATTCCCTTGTATGCCGGTCCGAATAATACATCAAAGTCATCACCATAGTTATCGTGAATAGCCTTCGCATAATATTCTCCTAATTTCTTAAGCTGTGAGCCTGTCACATAGGCTCCCGCATTCATAAAGAATGGAGACTTTCTGCCGCTCTTCAAGGTAAAATCGCCGAATTTCAAGACATTGCTCTCTACCATGAAATCAATAAATTCCTGCTTGTACTGTTCCATTGTATCCTAAAACCTCCTGTTTATGCGGCTTTACGCCGCTATTGTTATTCCATAAATGCTTTTTCTGTAAACTTTTAGGCAGCATTCCTCAACAAAATCTCTTTTCTGCAGATTCTCTGTCTTTTTAGGGTTTCCAGTGCCCTGTTTGTTAATGGTATTTTTTATTAATTGATTTTCCCATTTGTTCCTCATTCCTTGTATAAAAATAGGAAAGATTTCAAACGTCATTCCTATTCTACCATAAAACTTTATTGGTTTCAATGTATATTTGCATTACCAACACCTCCTGCAAGCTATCTATTTATATCTGGTTTACCAGCCTCAAATCCAGTTTCTGCTTATGTGCATAGAGATTTGTTTTTCAAAGAATTGTAAAAAAATGTAAACATACGTTCGTTTTGTGTTATAATGTTTATAACCATTTCAGATATCTTCTGAGTGTTAATAAGAATATTACAAATAGAAACGCATAAACTACTAATACCACTAACACTATACCGCTTGACATCACCGGATATCAATGGTATAGTGTTCATAGTGGTTGTGCTACGGAAACTTGCGATGCCCGTAGCCGGTGGAGTTCCATGCGTGGGCTCCACTTTTTTATGTCTGTTTCAGGAAGGAAATACTATATGGCAAAAAACTTTCTCACTTATGAACAGCAGTTACATATTCTTGAATATGACAAACAACTTACTATTTCCAATCAAGAATATGCCACTAAAAAGTTGGAAGAACTCAGCTACTATTCTCTAATAGGCGGATACAAATCTCTTTTCAAGCATGCCCCATCAAATAAATATATTCACGGTGTTACTTTTGAGGAATTAGTTGCCTTTTATTACTTTGACGAAGAACTACGTACTTTATTTCTGAAGTACATTCTTCATGTAGAACGCCATATAAAATCTATGTTCTCCTATCACTTCTGCGAAAAATATGGTGAACAGCAGTCAATGTATCTTGATATGAATAATTACAATCATACCAAAAAGAACCATCGTGACTTGATACGCCTGACTTATTCATTGCAAAAAGCTATTACTATCCCCAGTAAATATGCTTATATTGAGCATTCTGCCAACGCATATCACAATGTACCGTTATGGGTTGCAACCAATGCGTTAACATTTGGACAGATCTCCAAAATGTACCAATATGCAACTACCGATATCCGAACCAAAATCAGTAAAAACTTCCAAAATATTTCGGAGAAGCAGCTGCATCAATTTATTAACATTATTGGCAAATGCCGTAATGTGTGTGCGCATGGAGAGCGTCTATTTTCATTCAAAATCAATGAGACAATTCCCGATACTCTACTACACCAAAAACTTCAAATTACAAAAATCAATAATCACTATGCTTATGGCAAGCAAGATTTATTCGCAGTTGTAATTGCCTTACGATACTTGATAAGCAATGATGAATTCAAACAATTTAAAGCTACTCTTTCAAAGCTTATAAAAACTGTACTTAAACAATGTCCTCATCTTACAGAGAAACATCTTCTTGATAATATGGGTTTTCCTTCTAACTGGAATAAAATCAGCCGATATAGAAAATTATAATTTAATGCCAACTAGAATTTTATCGACATACATATCATGCGATGTTATTGTACATATTTTTGTGCTGTGTTGCTTGTGAAACGTATAGACGGTGGAGTTCCATGCGTGGACTCCACTTTTTGTCTTCCGCAACAGTGCATTTTCGCTCGTGTCAATAATTTGCATTATGAGAAGTTTCAGTATGGCACTGTGAAATGTATTGAGGATGAGATACCTTTTGAAGTGCCGGAGGGGTGGGCATGGGCTCGTGTGAGAGATATTGCAATGGTTAAAGGAGGAAAACGATTGCCAAAAGGAACAAGTTTTTCTGAAAGAAAAACTTCTCATGCATATATTAGAGTAACTGATATGAAAAATCATTCCATCAATATCGCGGATTTACGTTACATTTCGGATGATATATTTTCAACAATTAAGAATTATACAATTGCAAAGGACGATTAGTGTGAAAGAAAGTAGAGGAAAGCCATAGATTAGCGCACTTAAATAAGCTGTCTAAGGCAGGCAACTTTTTGAAGTGTTATAGAATTAGAAAATTAGGTTAAGAAGCTAA
>CAKRJT010000041.1 GCA_934351925.1 uncultured Lachnospiraceae bacterium | reverse complement strand
TGTAACGGAGAAAGAGGGATTTGAACCCTCGCGCCGGTTGCCCGACCTACACCCTTAGCAGGGGCGCCTCTTCGGCCTCTTGAGTATTTCTCCGAATTCACAATTCGTATTAAATTGTGGCTGCCAAGGGTTCAATGTGATGTACATTATCACCTGACACGATAGATATTATATCACACCATAACATAGTTGTCAATCAATTTTTATTTTTTATTTTGGCAGCATTTTTGAATCTCTGTTCCTGGCATAAATTGCTGTTCTCGGCACCACAATATATGCGATAAGCGCGATGAAAGCAAGCAGTGATATCACGTCCATCACATGCCACATGTTTTCCCCGGCATAGTATACCTTGATGTCTCCCTCATAGCCCGGCTCGGTTATTATTCCGAGTCTTGCACACTCGCCGATTTTGAACGGCTGAAATTCGTTTCCGGTGTCGACATCGACAATTTTATAGCCCCTGTAGTAAAGAAGCGGAAATTCCACGATACCTACATTTTCCTTGTCCGCTACCACATGTGCATATATGTTAGTATACTGCTTATGATACTCCGTCACCTCTGAGTTCGTGGTAAAGCAGTAGTGCACGTCGTAAAACTGGTCAAGATAAGGCATCCTTCCGTCTGCTGTGAGAGGTATATACTCCATATTGCCTGTGGAGCTTGAAAATCCGACATCATTGTCATTGATGCTTAGGTACTTTTCATATCTTCCATATATGATAAATGACACACCACTGTAAATTGTCTGAAATAACATTATAAAAACAATGGCATATCCGGCGTACTTTATAACTCTGTCCTTCCTGTTATACAGAATACATGCCGTCACCGTAACCAGCAGACAGCTTATAATCATAAATCTGAAAGCATACTGTATGTTAAGAATACAGTTACGCACCACCTCAGCAATTTTGCTCAACGCATGACTATCAATATATTCCGGGTTAAGTTTTTCAATTATAGCACCCCACGGAAAACGATTTGTACAGATTATCGTCGCTATCGCTGCAAAAACTGCCACAAAAAACAGTCTTTTCTTATCCTGCTTTTCAAGTGCCTTAGTCACCATACCATACACAATCAGCACGGCAATGATTAAAAGTGCCGGACCTGAGCCCGTCTCCAGAACATTATACCAGCTCTCAGACTTTCCAAGATTATACTTAAACATTGCACGAACCGACACATTGTTGGACAGCTCCTGCCCCTGAAGCAGGTTCTCACTTATGATGGTGTCCTCGAACATATAGTTTTCAAGGAACGGATACAGGAACCACAGGTTGAGAACTATTGTGAACAGCACAATCTTAAGCAGCACGATAAATGTCTTTTTTCTGAAGGTCTTTTTAAAGAGCACGAGGCAGATTATGACCGTGAAAAGACCGCTTATCTCGGTACTCAGAATATGCGACTGTATTATTCCGGTATATCCCAATACGGGTAAAATCCACAGCCTGCCATAGCCCTCTTCCTCGGGGGACACCGCATATATTTTCCACAGACCTGCTGCCACAAGCGGCAGAAAAGTGATGGCTGTATACTCGCCGACAGCACCGCGCTGATATAAGTCAAAGAGTCTGTACATTGAAAGGCTGTACAGTATGCTTCCGTACATTGCCGTCCTGTCGTTCTCAAACATCAGCTTGAAGCAGTAATATGAAATCAGTATTGTCGCAAAATTGATAACCACGACATATATCTTATATGCGCCCTGTATACTGAATCCGATAAGTCTTGCTATCGCCGCGATATTGTAAAACAGACCGCCGTAGTACGTCGAGAATGCATACCCATATCCGCCGTTGAACGCAGGCTCGACCCTGACTGGAAGCTGCCCCGCCTTATAACCCTGCATAATGCCCTCTATCCTGACGAGATGAATTTCCAAATCCCATCCGACCAGCAGCTTTTTGCTAAACAGCGGTATGCAGGATATCAAAAGCACCATGGCAAATATACATAGCTTTTTCACATCGTCTCGCGATATCACAATTTTTTTATTCTTTATCTGCGAATATACGAAGGTAAGTGCAAGAAACATCAGCATCACTGTGAACATAATGGCACAGATGTACTTTGTCGATGTGATTTTGCACGCCGCTATGTGAGCAGACTGCGACTCCACGTCCTCTCCTATCTGCCTGACACTTATCGTGATATCCCTGCTATGCCCGTTTATCCAGAACTCGGTCGTGAGGCTGTCGTCGTTCTCGCCCAGGTAGTTATCCACCTGTGCTATTCCCTTCACGGAGCCGTCCAAGTTCTGTATATACAGGTAATTCACGGTTTCTATCCCACGGTCAATCTCGTATTCACAGGTGAGATAGTAATGTCCAAGCGGAAGTCTTATGCTCTCCTCAGGCTGTATTGAATAGCTTTTTGATGGAATAAAAAACATGACAAAAAGCACTGCCGTCACTAGCATTTCCAACAAAAACACTGCCGACAGAGCCGTAAAATTCTTATCCTTGAGTAATCTCTTCATACAAATCTCTACCTTCCGAGTCAATCACAACAATCACCGGAAAATCCTTCACTGTCAATTTTCTTATCGCCTCGGTACCGAGATCGTCATACGCGATAACCTCCGATGAGGTTATACACTTGGATAAAAGTGCGCCTGCACCACCTACTGCTGCAAAATACACCGCCTTGTCCCTGACTATCGCTTCGTGCACAGCCTGATTTCTCTTTCCTTTGCCAATCATGCCTATAAGCCCGAGGTCAAGCAGTGACGGTGCGTACTTGTCCATTCGGCTTGCCGTGGTCGGACCCGCAGAGCCGATAGGTCTGCCCTCTCTCGCCGGTGACGGTCCCATGTAATAGATTGTGTTGTTCTTTACATCAAAAGGAAGCTCTTCGCCTTTTTGAAGAGCCTCATACATTCTCTTATGTGCCGCGTCCCTCGCGGTATAGATTGTTCCCGTAATATACACATAGTCTCCCGCCTTGAGTGTGGTTGATATGCTGCTGTCAAATGGTACATTGATATGCTTGTCCATTTTCGTCTCCTTATTCTTCTTATCATTTTCCGTAATTGTCTGCTGCAAAATCCATAATCTTTTATTGCTTGAAATTTATTGTATCCTTGTCAAAATATTTCTCCAGCAGTCTGTCATAGCGAAGCTCATCGAACATGGCATTTTCGTCCTGAAGGTAAAAATAGTCCGCCGCAAGCTGTGTCCCGTCAAATATGTAGAATGCCTTTTCGTTCATGGTATCCGTATCGTTGAAAAAGAACACGCTCGGAACGCTATCCTCGTAGATCAGTTCCATGTTCCTTGTGTTTGTGTCATAGTAGCCCACAAACCTGTCATCAATTCTCTTGTCAAACCTCTGTGCATCGCCATTTTTCAGGTGGACGTCCGCCGCATAGGAGGTCGTTTTGAGGTAGTTAAACATGGAAAATACCATGACAGCCGCGCCTGCTGCCGCATAAACCGCGAACATAGTCAGCTTCCATTTCGCGCAAGGCTGTCCTGTCTGCGTGGAAGAACTCAGTCTCCTTTTTATGACCACGCTCACATAGCCCATGATGTACACAATACAAGCCATGGTTGCGAGCACCGAATTAAAATATATCAGGTCGAGTACTCTTGCATAGTACGGTATACCCGTGAACTCCACCGGTGCAAGTGAGGCACAGTATATAAGATAAGCGGCTGCCACAAAGAGCAGCGGCTTTTTAAATTCAAATTTACAGTCGGATTTCAGAAACGAAGCAAGCAGCATGACCGCGATGAAAATATAGTACGGCAGGGTTCCGTTTCTGTGATAGGAAACAAAGAATACGCTTCCGTTTTTTATCGACGTCCACACCGTCGCGAAAAATCCAAGCTTTCCCACTGTCTGGGCGCCCCTTATGTAATTGCCCGGAGCCAGAACGCTGAGCATTAGGCTTATTAGGCTCAGTATGAATACGATTATCACACCGTTTTTTCTCATATCGTTCTTTTTTGCCATATAGAGCATCTCTAGGAACAGTATGCAGGCTGCCGACAGCGCTGTGAGAAGATTGCCCTGCCCTGATATAAATGCCGATATGGACGCAATGACAAGGCATGTTATTCTCCATGCCTTACTTCCGGCGTTCATGTACAGCAGTGTGAACGCCTGTGTCAGAAGCGATAAGGCAAAAAATATGGTGTAGTTTGACGCGCCAGGCCACCAGAAAAAGCCCTCTCCGGGCGACGGAAGATAATTCACCAGAAGAAATATTGTCACACATGCGACAGCAAGCGCAGCCGTAACCGACTGCTTTAAGACCGTTCTCATAACGACATGTGAAGTTATCATAACTGATATAAACAATATGATAAGTGTCGCGTATGCGGCATACATGTAATATTTTTCATTGAACGCCACGGGTGACAGAGCTGTAACAAACATGCTTATAAAACACCCGCTGTGATACTTCCACGCAAGCAACGCCGTGTGAAGTGCCTCCTTTATGGCGCCCAATACGGAATGCGTCGACTCCCATACCCTGTGAACTGAAAAGCTCATCCAATAATCGTCCGTGGTCGAATGGGTGTACTGCGCGATACACATAACCGGATACATTTTCCATACAATCCATGCCAAAAATGCCACGCTCAGCACAATTTCGACAATCAGGCAGAAATTAATCTTCTTTTTCATACCAAAATCCCTTTACCACTTATTAATTCCATTATATGATATCAGGGTCAAAAGGTCAGAAGTCCGATGCAAGCTTGCTTGCGTGAGGATTTTTGACATTATGACCCGCCAAAAATATGAGTAAGAAGCCATTTTTCAAAGAAAAATGTGCGAATTACGAATGTTTTTGAGAATTGTGGGAGCACGCAGTGCGAAGCAATTCGATATCATTGAGGTCAAAATACCTTTTGACCTCAACATCATTATATATGATATCAATAATATAGAATTGCTCCGCACTGCGTGCTCCCGCAATTCCCATTATCTATATGACTCTATGCACATGTCTGTTGACATGGCAGCATATATTGACTGCCACAGGAAGCCCTGCAATATGTGTCGGATATGTCTCAACATTAACCGCAAGAGCAGTCTTAGAACCGCCAAGCCCGCCCGGACCGATTCCAAGTGAATTGATTTTTTCAAGCATCTCATCCTCAAGCTCACGGACATACCCTGACGGACGTTCTCCATCTAAGTCTCTGGTCAGAGCCTTTTTGGCCAACAGAGCACATTTTTCAAAGGTTCCTCCGATGCCTACTCCGACAACCATAGGCGGACATGCATTAGGACCTGCATCCTTGACCGCGGTGAGTATTGCTTCCTTAACACCTTCTATTCCGTCAGCCGGCTTTAACATAAATACCCTGCTCATATTCTCGCTTCCAAAGCCCTTAGGCGCTATCGTTATATCAATTTTATCTCCCGGCACAATGTCATAATGAATTACCGCCGGCGTATTGTCCTTAGTATTTTCTCTCTCAATCGGATCCTTCACAACTGATTTTCTGAGATAACCGTCGACATATCCTTGTCTGACACCTTCATTTATTGCATCACTCAAAGAGCCGCCCTCAATATGTACATCCTGACCGACCTTCATAAACACAACGGCCATTCCCGTATCCTGACATATAGGTATCATGTCTTTTCCAGCAATCTCAAGATTCTCCTTAAGCTGTCCAAGTATCTGTCTGCCAAGAGGAGAGGTCTCATCATCGGCAGCCTTCTCAAATACATTTCTCATGTCGGGAGACAGAAAGTGGTTAGCCTCGATACACATTTCTTTTATATTATCGGTGATAATTTCAACATTAATATTTCTCATTGCTATTCTCCATCACATATAATTGTCTTTCCGTAATATGGCTCTAACTCTACTTTAGCGTCGAATATATATGGATAAAATGCTGTTATCTCGATTTCTCCAACATGTACTTCCGTTATATCCGGATTTTCTAATTGGCTTGCCAGCTCGGATCTTTGCCTTGTTATTCTTCAGTTGTTCCAACAACTTCGTCAGCATTATCGTGCTCTTCATTGTCCTCTTCCTTCGTCTCATCGCCTTCGCGAACCTTAGCTACCTTTGCAACCTTAATGCCCTCATCGAGATTGATCAGCTTAACTCCCGAGGTGATTCGTCCCAGCACGGATATACCTGCTACCTGCAGACGTATAATAATCCCCTCCGTCGTGATAAGCATAACCTCCCTGTTCTCGTTGACAGCCTTAACGCCTATCACATTACCGGTCTTGTCATTAATCTTGTAGCACTTGATACCCTTGCCGCCTCTGTGCTGTACGGTGAATTCCTCTGTCTTGGTTCTCTTTCCTAATCCGTTCTCCGATACGATAAGAAGCTCATCACCCTGAGTATCAAGCTGCATTCCCACAACTTCATCTCCTGCAATAAGGTTCATGCCGATTACACCCATCGCGCTTCTTCCGGTAGGTCTTACATCCTGCTCGTTAAAGCGGATGCACATACCGAGCTTGGTGACAAGTATGATATCCTTGCCGCCGTCGGTCTCCTTAACCTCGATAAGCTCGTCATCGTCCCTGAGCGTGATTGTCTGGATACCCGTCTTACGGATATTAGCATATTCCTTCGCAGGCGTTCTCTTGACAATACCGTTCTTGGTGCACATGAAAAGATATGAGTCATCTTTGATACCGTTTACAGGTATAATTGCACTTATCTTCTCTCCCGGCATGAGCTGTAAGAGATTTACGATGGCTGTTCCTCTCGCAGTACGGCTCGCTTCAGGTATCTCATAAGCCTTCAGGCGGTAAATTCTTCCGAGGCTTGTGCAGAATAAGAGGTTCTTGTGTGTTGTGGTCATAAATAAGTCCTCTATGTAGTCCTCATCTATTGTCTGCATTCCCTTTATTCCGCGTCCGCCCCTGTTCTGGCTCTTGAAGTTGTCAAGAGTCATTCTCTTTATATAACCGAGGTTAGTCATGGCAATAACAGTGCTCTCATCAGGAATGAGGTCCTCCATGTTAATCTCTGACTCGTCATAGCCGATAGAGGTTCTTCTGTCATCGCCGTACTTATCGGAAATCTCCATAATCTCCTTGCGGATAACCAAAAGAAGCTTCTTCTCATCTGCAAGTATAGCCTTCAACTCCTCTATTCTGGCTCTGAGTGCTGCTAACTCCTGCTCAATCTTCTCTCTCTCTAAGCCTGTGAGTGCCCTAAGACGCATATCAACGATAGCCTGAGCCTGAACCTCAGTAAGACCGAAGCGCTCGATGAGTCTTGTCTTTGCTGCTGCCACATTCTCAGAGCTTCTTATAATGCTGATAACCTCATCGATATTGTCGAGAGCTATCATCAAGCCCTCCAGGATATGTGCTCTTGCCTCAGCCTTGTTGAGCTCGTAGCGTGTTCTTCTCGTCACCACGTCCTTCTGATGAAGAAGGTAATAGCCGAGCATCTCCTTGAGATTAAGCACCTTAGGCTGCTGGTCGACAAGCGCGAGCATAATCACGCCGAAGGTATCCTGCATCTGTGTGTGCTTGTAGAGCTGGTTGAGAACGATGTTTGCATTGGCGTCCTTTCTGAGCTCAATGCATATTCTCATACCCTGTCTGTCGGACTCATCTCTCAAATCTGTTATTCCGTCAATCTTCTTTTCCTTGACAAGCTCTGCTATCTTCTGGATAAGATTTGCCTTATTTACCATGTATGGAATTTCGGACACGATAATGCGGCTCTTGCCGTTAGGCATAGCCTCTATATCCGTCACCGCGCGTACCTTAATCTTTCCGCGTCCGGTGCGGTACGCCTCCTCAATTCCTCTCCTGCCGATAACCATGGCTCCTGTAGGGAAATCAGGTCCCTTCACAATCTCCATGAGCTCATCTATATCTGTCTCCCTGTCAAACTCAACCTCGTTGTCGATAATCTTCACAACGGCTGCAATGACCTCGCGAAGGTTGTGAGGCGGTATATTGGTTGCCATACCAACGGCGATACCCGAGGTTCCGTTCACCATAAGGTTCGGATATCTCGAAGGGAGCACTGTAGGCTCCTTCTCTGTCTCATCAAAGTTCGGAGTAAAATCAACTGTATCCATGTCAATATTTGCAAGCATCTCCATGGAAATCTTACTGAGTCTCGCCTCCGTGTATCGCATGGCAGCAGCGCCGTCACCGTCGACGGAGCCAAAGTTGCCGTGACCGTCGACAAGCGGGTATCTCGTCGCAAAATCCTGCGCGAGCTTAACGAGTGCATCGTAGATTGAAGAGTCTCCGTGTGGGTGGTATTTACCCATTGTATCTCCGACGATACGCGCACACTTTCTGTGCGGCTTATCCGGACCGTTGTTCAGCTCTATCATAGAGTAGAGTATTCTACGCTGTACCGGCTTAAGACCGTCCCTGACATCAGGGAGCGCTCTCGCAGCGATAACGCTCATCGCATAGTCTATATATGAGTCCTCCATAGTCTTTTTCAGGTCTACATCATGGACCTTGTCAAAGATATGCTCATCCATTTATATTTCCTCCGAAATTATTTTTTATTTTATATAAGCAATTTCTCCGTTTCACTCTCGAAATTGCTAACGTACATTCGCAATTTACTATTTCTGCTTCGATGAAATATCTTGCTCATGTACGTTTGTCCAGCAAATAAATATAATCCTCTGACGGCAAGCAGTCCCGTATTATATTTACTTGATGAACTTATATATCCAGGTTCTTAACGAACTTCGCGTTTGCCTCGATGAATTCCCTTCTAGGTTCAACATTGTCACCCATAAGTGTTGAGAATGTCACGTCAATCTCTGATGCATACTCCTCATCATAGAATACCTTCTTAAGTATTCTCTTTGCCGGGTCCATTGTCGTCTCCCAGAGCTGGTCTGCGTCCATCTCGCCAAGACCCTTGTAACGCTGTATCTTATTATTCTGGTCACGTCCTACCTCGGTCAGAATATCATTGAGCTGCTCGTCCGAATATGCATACCATACCTTCTTGTTCTTCTCGAGCTTGTAAAGAGGCGGCTGTGCAAGGTACACATAGCCCTGCTTGATAAGCTCAGGCATAAAACGGTAAAGGAAGGTGAGCATAAGCGTAGCAATATGTGCACCGTCAACATCGGCATCAGTCATAATGATAATCTTATGGTAACGAAGCTTGCTTATATCGAAATCCTCGTGTATTCCCGTTCCGAATGCGGTTATCATCGCCTTAATCTCGGCATTTCCGAGTATACGGTCAAGTCTTGCCTTCTCGACATTGAGAATCTTTCCTCGAAGCGGGAGAATAGCCTGTGTCGCACGGCTTCTTGCCGACTTGGCTGAGCCGCCGGCGGAATCCCCCTCTACGATGAAGATTTCACAGTTCTTAGGATCCTTGTCGGAACAGTCGGCAAGCTTGCCCGGAAGACTCATGGACTCGAGTGCAGTCTTTCTTCTCGTCAAATCCCTCGCCTTTCTTGCTGCCTCCCTAGCTCTCTGCGCGAGAAGGGATTTCTCACATATCATCTTGGCAACAGCCGGATTCTGCTCGAGGAAATATGTAAGCTGCTCTGTAACAACATTGTCAACCGCACCTCTCGCCTCGCTGTTTCCAAGCTTCTGCTTGGTCTGCCCCTCAAACTGAGGATTTTCAATTTTTACACTGACAATGGCAGTAAGACCCTCTCTTATGTCCTCACCCGTGAGGTTCTGCTCGCTGTCCTTAAGAAGCTTGTTGCTTCTTGCATAATCGTTAAACGTCTTGGTTATTGCATTTCTGAAGCCTGTAAGGTGCATGCCGCCCTCTGGCGTGTTTATATTGTTTACAAAGGAGTAGATGCTCTCGTTGTAATCGTCGTTGTGCTGGAAGGCAACCTCCACGGATATGTTGTTCACCGTACCCTCGCAGTAGATAATACTCTCATAGAGAGGGGTCTTGCTGCGGTTTAAGTACTGGACGAACTCCTTGATACCGCCCTCGTAGTGGAATATCTTCTCCTTCTTGTCCTCTCTGTCATCCCTGAGAATTATCTTGATGCCCTTCGTGAGGAATGCCATCTCCCTCAGACGGTTCTTCAATATGTCAAAATCGTATACGGTATCCTCAAAAATCTCCTTGTCCGGAAGGAAACTTACCTTCGTTCCTGTCTTTTCCATATCGCAGTTACCGACAACCTTGAGAGGATACATTACCTTGCCCCTCTCATATCTCTGCTGGTATATGCTGCCATCGTGGTACACCTGAACCTCAAGCCACTCGGAGAGCGCGTTTACGACGGACGCACCTACTCCGTGAAGACCTCCGGATACCTTGTAGCCTCCGCCGCCGAACTTGCCTCCGGCATGGAGAATTGTAAATACAACCTCTACAGCCGGGAGTCCCGACTTGGCATTTATTCCTACAGGAATGCCTCGTCCGTTATCCATTACTGTTATTGAATTGTCAGAGTTAATCTGCACATCAATCTCGGTGCAGTAGCCTGCTAAAGCCTCATCTACCGAATTGTCTACAATCTCATAAACCAAATGATGAAGTCCCTTCGATGATGTACTGCCAATATACATTCCCGGTCTTTTTCTTACTGCCTCAAGACCTTCAAGTATCTGTATCTGGTCAGCTCCATAGTTATTTTCCATGCTTTCCTCATTTCTGCGCTAAGCTAAATTAAATATTCTAAAAGTAATGATATATGCGGCAGCAGCGCTCTCCCATATATCTTATTTATCAGTTCTTCTCAACCACATGACCTTCTGTCACATAGTACACCTTATCCAGATGAAAACGGTAATTAATAAACTCATCGAGTCCCGTGCATGTCACAATAGTCTGGACATTGCTTATGCTGTCTAACAGATAGTTCTGTCTGTTAGCATCAAGCTCCGAGAAAACATCGTCTAACAGCAGCACCGGCGTGTCCCCGGTTATAAGCTTCACAAGCTCAATCTCCGACAGCTTAAGGGACAGCGCACAGGTTCTCTGCTGCCCCTGCGAACCGTATTTTCTGACATCCATATCTCCGAGCAGGAAGCTCATGTCATCCCTGTGAGGACCGTATGCGGTCGTTTTCTGCCTTATGTCCTTATCCTTCGCCTCCGAGAGCTTAGTCTTAAACTCCTCCTCAGTCACTGAAGGCTCATACACAAGCTTTAGCTGTTCCTTGTTTCCTGACAGCCTGTTATGTATATCATATATTATACCGTTGAGGCTGTCCACAAAATCACGCCTTATCTTTATGAGTTCTTTTCCGAAACCCACAAGCTGCTCGTCCCACACATCAAGCGTGTCCGCAAGCGACGGATTGAAGGAGATATCCTTTAACAGCTTATTTCTCTGTAAGAGAGCCTTGTTGTAATTGACGAGATTGTGGACATACAGCTTGTTTAGCTGGCACAGCTCCATATCCATGAAACGTCTGCGCTCAGCCGGTCCGCTCTTGATTATGTTGAGATCCTCGGGCGAAAAAAATACAATATTGATTATACCGAGCAGGTCCACGGCTCTCTTTATAGGTATTCCGTCTATCGCAACACCCTTCGCCCTCGTCTTTTTAAGATGCATGTCTATCCTGTGCGGAATATTATTCTTGCGTACAAACATCTTAATGTGCGCCTCGTCGCTGTCAAAGGCAATGATTTCCCTGTCCTTGCCCGCGCGGTGTGACTTTGTCGTGCCTGCCACATATATTGCCTCGAGTATGTTTGTCTTGCCCTGAGCGTTGTCACCATACAGAATATTGGTTTCCGGCGAAAACTTCATGCTTAGGAGCCCGTAATTTCTGTAGTTTTGCAAATCAAGAGCCTCGATAACCATTTTACCCTAACCTTCTATCTTGATAGTTTCTCCGTCATACTCAACGACATCACCCGCATGAAGTTTCTTGCCTCTCTGAAGCTCAACGGCACCGTTTACTTTAACCTGTCCGTCAAGAATGACAAGCTTCGCGTCAACGCCGGACTCGACAAGGCCTGCTGCTTTCAAGGCCTGTCCCAGCTTAATAAATTCTTCTCTCAGTTTTATTATTTCCATGTTTTCCCTTTCTATAAGCATAACTTGGGTAAAAATCAAATTGTTTTATATTTATGCATTTTATATTAATAATTATACATTTGTATAATTATGCATGTATAATCTGTATAATTATCCATTAATAGTTGTTAAAGTTAACTGGAAGAATGAGATAAATATATTCATTCTTGTCATCGCGGATAAAGCAAGGTGCCTTAGGGTTCATCAGATATATGAATATCTGCTCATCGTCTATAACCTTGAGCGCATCCATGAGGAAACGTCCGTTGAAGCCAATCATTATATCCCTGCCCTCTTTTGATATATCAATGTCCTCGTTCATGGAGCCGATTGTGGAGTTAATCTTTATCTCAAGCGAGCCATCAGTAATATCTACGATAATAGGCTTCTTGTCACCTTCCTTGACGAGCAGCATCGAACGGTCGATACAGTCCAAAAACTCCTTCTTGTTGATGACAACTTTGGTCTCATAGTCCTTCGAGAGCATCTGGTCAATCTTGAAAAACTCTCCGTCTATAAGTCGTGACACAACCTTTGTCTGGTCGAACTCAAACAAAATATGGTTGTCGGTAAAGAAAATGCTCACCGACTCATCTGCCTCACCGGACAGAATTTTGCTGATTTCGTTTAATGCCTTCCCCGGGACAATCACCTTGATAGGTTCATAGGAATTCTTAAGTTCAATATTTCTTATGGATATTCTATGTCCGTCTAGTGAGACAACCCTGAGATTATTTTCTTTAATTTCAAAAAGTTCACCTGTCATAATTCTGTTACTGCTCTCATTGTCGGCTATCGAGAATATTGTCTGTCTGATAACCTCCTTGAGTGCAAACTTGGAAAGCTCGATGAACTTGTCCTTCTCTATATAAGGCAGATAGGAGAAATCTTCGCCTGATTTTCCGGAGATGGTGAAGTTAGCCTTCTCACAGATAATGCGTGCGACATAATTATCGTCAGTCTCTATAGTAACTTCACTGTCCGGAAGTTTTCTTATAATGTCGGAAAAAATCTTGGCGTCGATGGCAATCTTGCCTCTCTGTTCGATTTCACCCTTGATTATTGTCTCTATTCCAAGCTCCATGTCATTGCCGGTAAGTTTAATTTCTCCGGCAGATGCATCAATGAGAATACATTCTAAAATAGTCATTGTTGTTCTGGAAGGTATAGCTTTGAGAACTATACTCACACCTGACAGAAGATCTGATTTATTGCAGATGATTTTCATAGTGTATGAACTCCTTTCAAAAATGCACGTTGACGTGCTGTGTATAAATAATATAAAAATATTCAGCAGTAGTCGTAGTAGGGGCTGTGAATATGTTGATAACTCCTCTGAGCCTTGAAAATCAAGGGTTTCAGAAAAAGAATAAGTGTGTTAATAATCAATGGACAAGCTGTTAAAGCTGTGTGGAAAAAAAAATCCGGCAAAATCGGCTGTGGACAGAAAACGGATTTATTCACAAAAAAAGTGGATTTATCAACAGTTATCCACAGGATTGTCCGATAGGTTATCCACAATCCATAACGAGTTTCTTCCTTATTATAATGGTATTTAAACAATGGTGATAACCTGCAGCTTAGGACGGATTTATCTTCTTGATAAGAATGTCTATGAGCTCCTTGGTCTGCACATTATTCTTAATCTCATCGGAAATCTTGTCCGCGCCGTGAATAACCGTCGTGTGGTCGCGGTTTCCGATAAGCTTGCCGATAGTAGCCAGAGGCACATCAGTCATGGCACGACAAAGATACATAGCAATCTGGCGAGGGTAGACGATTTCCTTATTGCGCTTGTGTGAGGTGATGTCGGCAGGCGTAATATTGAAATGGTCGGATACGGTCTTGATGATGAGGTCAGGCGTCACATCCCTTGTCTCGTTAGGGAAGATGATGTCCCTGAGTGCCTCCTCAGCGAGAGCGATGCTCAGATCATTATGTGTAAACTTGGCGTAAGCGGTGAGCTTCGTGAGAGATCCCTCGAGCTCACGGATATTGGACTTGATGTTGTTGGCTATATATTCAAGTATTTCATTAGGTACATTGAGGTTCTCGGACTCAGCCTTTTTGCGGAGAATAGCCATTCTCGTCTCGTAGGAAGGCGGTGCGATGTCAACAGTGAGACCCCACTCGAACCTCGAACGGAGCCTGTCCTCAAGGGTTGCGATATCCTTCGGCGGGCGGTCTGATGAAATAACTATCTGTTTTTTCGATTCGCGCAGTGCATTGAAGGTATGGAAGAATTCCTCCTGGGTACTCTCCTTGCCGGCAATGAACTGAATATCGTCGATAAGCAGAACATCGACCTTGCGGTATTTGTCACGGAACTTCTGGTTGGTATTGGTACGATCGTTCTTGATGGATTCGACCAGTTCGTTGGTGAATGCCTCGGAGGTCACATACATTACCTTCTTTGATGGATCCTTCATAAGAATATAGTTTCCTATGGACTGCATGATATGCGTCTTTCCAAGACCAACGCCTCCGTATATGAAAAGAGGGTTGTAAATCTCGGCAGGAGATTCTGCAACAGCTACGGCAGCAGCGTGTGCGAAGCTGTTATTGTCGCCGACGACGAAGGTGTCGAAGGTGTATTTCCTGTTGAGTCCCGCCTTCTCGTAGGTCTCGTCGGAAGGCGCTTTCGCGGTGAAGGAAGGTCTGGCATGGTTTACGTCCGTAGAGGAATTCACCAGCCTGTCGATGTCCTTGGTCTGGCTCGGGAAAATGAACTGTATATCAAGCTCTAAGCCTGTACACTCGGCGACCGCCACCTTGAGCGGAACCGTGTATTTCTTGTCTATATAGTTAATATAGTTCTGACCCATTCTCTCGTCGGGAAGCAGTATAAACAGGACATTGTCGTGCGTATCGTAAGGCTCGAGAGGCAGCAGCCAAGTCTTAAAGGATACATCACTGACTTCATGTTCATTCTTTATAGTCTCTAAAATAAGAGCCCATTTTTCTTTAATTTCAGCAATCATCGATATTTCTCCCATTTTGTGTCATTCTAAGCTATTATACCTTAAAATAAGGTTTTTTTCAATGGAATATCGCACATTGGAGTGCAAAAATATGGGTGGAGCGGCAGATTTTACATGTACTTACATTCGGTTTACATAATAATTATATTAAGGTTGCATATAGTATATTATTCAGAAAAAACATTAAGTTGTGAAAATTCTTTTTGTGGAAATTGTGAATATCTTAATTAACATTATCCATACCCTAAAATAAAGGCTTTGTGGATAATTTTAACAGGTTAAGAACAATCGTCAACAGAGTTATCCACAACTTATCCACATTTTGGGGATAACTTTTTTGATGCATTTTTGTGGATAAGTTGGTTGTCAATAATGATGTGATATTGTGGGTGGTGACGCCGGTGTTAATATGTTTGTGCGGCTGTGCAATATAAGAAAGAGGTTGTTGGAGACATAATTAAGATATTATTGAAAAAAAGCTTGACTTTATAGGGGCAAATGAATAAAATAAAAGCGATGTTTTTTATTATAGTATGATATGCTTACCAAATTATGCCATATCATTAACAAAAAGGAGGTGCACGAGAACATGAAGCAGACATTCCATCCAAAGAAGAGACAGAGAAACAAGGTTCACGGTTTCAGAGCAAGAATGAGCACAGCAAACGGCAGAAAGGTTTTATCTGCAAGAAGAGCTAAGGGAAGAAAGAGCTTAACAGTATAGGCCGCAGGTGTGTGGCCTTTTTTCTATGAAAATCATAGGAGGCAGTTTGACACATGAGCAGTTATGAAACTTTGAAAAAAAACATCGATTTTCAAAAGGTATATAAGAGTGGTAAGTCTTATGCCAACAAATATCTGGTCATGTATGTTTTGGAGAATGGAACGGATACCACCAGGATTGGTATATCTGTGAGTAAGAAGGTCGGGAACAGCATTGTCCGGCATCGTCTCACGAGGCTCATCAGAGAAGCGTGCAGACTTAATTACGGTAGTATACAGTCAGGCTATGACATTGTGATTATTTCAAGGGCATCACATAAGGGGAAGGGTTTTGCAGATACGCAGAGCGCGCTTATCCATATATGTAAGCTTCATGGGATTTATCAGGAAAAGTTGGTATGAAAAAAATATTGATTGCATTGGTAAAATTTTACCGCAGGTTTCTTTCACCAATGAAGAAATATCCAACCTGTATATACACTCCAACTTGTTCTCAGTATGCTGTCGAGGCTATTGAGAAATATGGCGCCCTTAAGGGGAGCTATCTGACAACAAAGAGAATACTTCGGTGTAACCCTTTTGCAAAAGGAGGGTATGATCCAGTACCATAACATTAGTTGGACCGGAGGTCCAACTATTAATAATTTGAACCTATGGTTCAAATTATAGTGAAACCTTTGGTTTAAATTATAGTGGAACCTGCGGTTCAGATTATAGTGGAACCTATGGTTCAGATTATGATGGAACCTGCGGTTCAGATTATGATGGAACTTGTGGTTAGAATTATAATGGAACCTGCGGTTCAGATTATAGTGGAATCTATGGTTCGAATTATAATGGAAACTGTGGTTTGGATTATGGTAAGAATAGGGTTCTGATTTTAGAAAGTCTCCGGTCTTTCTGGATATAATGGGTTATTTTCATCGAGTATGATAATGACCGGGAAGGAACAGGAATAATAATGATTTTATTGAAGGTGCCTATTCTTGGTGATATTATCGATTTTATCGCCTTGTTAATGGGCTATATTATGCAGGCGTTGTTCTTTATTACCGGTGGTTTTAACATCGGTTTGTGTATTATTCTCTTCACGATTATTGTAAGGCTCATAATGATGCCTATGACAATAAAGCAGCAGAGATTTTCAAAGCTGTCGTCGATGATGCAGCCTGAGCTTGTGGCTGTACAGAATAAATACAAGGGCAAGAATGATACTGCCTCCATGCAGAAGATGCAGATGGAGACAAAGGCAGTTTACGAGAAGTATGGAACATCTCCTACGGGCGGATGCCTTCAGATGTTCATCCAGCTTCCTATTTTCTACGGAATTTTCGCGGTTGTGCGAGACATTCCGGCTTATGTTCCAAGAGTTAAGGCTATGTTTGATCCTATTATCCTCGCGATAAAAGGAGTTGCGGATTACAGCCAGGTGCTTATTGACAGTGGACTTACCACGTCGACATATGAGACGGAGGACGCACTTCTTAAGTTCTTAAATGCATTTTCAGCGGAGCAGTGGGATACGCTTAAGAATGCGTTTGCAAGCTATGGAAACGTTGCGGACACGATTGCACAGCAGTCAGAGAAGATTTTACATGTAAATAATTTCTTTGGAATTAACTTGGCAACAGCGCCGGGCTTCAAGTTAAGCCTTGCACTTTTAATTCCGCTTTTTGCCGGTCTTACGCAGTGGCTTTCAGTAAAGCTCATGCAGACCAATAATCCTGCTAACGATGATGATAACAATACGGCAGCACAGTCCATGAAGATGATGAATACCATGATGCCTGTTATCTCAGCAGTTTTCTGTATTTCCATGCCTAGTGGTCTTGGTCTTTACTGGATTATGGGTAGTGTTGTACAGTGTGTTCAGCAGATATTTATTAACAAGTACATGGACAAGGTCGATGTGGAGAAACTCATTGCCAAGAATATGGAGAAGGTTAATAAAAAGAGAGCGAAGCAGGGACTTCCACCGAAGAAGGTTGATACTTCAGCGGTTACTAACTATGAGGAGTCGGTTCAGAGAAAAGAGGAAGAGATCGCCAGAAGAGGCGAGCGCGCCAAGGAAATCAAGGAATCTACAGAATATTATAACCAGAACGCCAAGCCGGGCTCACTTGCGTCCAAGGCGAATATGGTTAAGATGTACAATGAGAAAAATTCAAAGAATTAGTATTGGAGGAAAAATATCATGGAATATATAGAGATTACCGGTAAAACGGTAGACGAAGCCATTACTAATGCTACTATTAAGCTTTCAGTCACAAGCGATAAGCTTGAGTACGAAGTAATTGATAAGGGAAGCAGCGGTTTTTTGGGTATTAACAGACGACCTGCAGTTATTAAGGTACGCATTGCCGAGACGGAGGATGAGTTCGAGAAGGTTGTAAAGAATGTCACCGAGTCAAAGCGCGAGGACAAGCCTGCTCCTGCAAGAAAGCCTGAGCAGCCTAAGAAGGAGTATCATGCACCTAAGCATGAGAATAAGAATGTTTCTGATAATTATGTACAGCCGGTTCAGCCGGAGAAAACTGTACAGGTAAAGCCTGCTGCTGTTGAAGAAACAGAGCCTCAGGAGAATGAAAGATTTTCAAGAAAGCCTGTTGCGGGAGCCAATATGGAGCCTGCGATAAAGAAGTTCCTCGGTGATGTGCTTCATGCAATGGGAATGGAAGCTGAGGTTAAGGTCGTTATTGATGAGAATGAGGGTTCAGTGGATGTTGAGCTCGTTGGTGAGAACATGGGTGTTCTTATCGGAAAGAGAGGTCAGACACTCGATTCTTTACAGTACCTTGTAAGTCTTGTTGCCAACAAGGAGGCAGAAGGTTACTTCCGCGTTAAGCTTGATACGGAGAATTACCGTGCAAGAAGAAAAGAGACACTTGAGTCTCTTGCAAAGAATATCGCATACAAGGTTAAGAGAACAAGAAAGCCTGTTTCTCTTGAGCCTATGAACCCATATGAGAGAAGAATCATCCATTCAGCTCTTCAGAATGACAGATATGTATCTACAAGAAGTGAGGGCGAGGAGCCATTCCGCCATGTAGTTGTATATTTGAAGAAAAATGCGTAAAATATCCTTGCAATAAACTTAAAAGTAACATATTATCAAGATGTGTGCGTATGCGAATATGTACACATCTTTTTAAATTGTAAATGATGTAATTGCGAAAATTGCTGTGTATAATCGATAGATGTTTAGCAGCATTACACAACAGTGCTGTAAAAAATGGGCTTAGCAATTATCTGAGTTAATAGAAATGAGGAAAAACATGGAGAGTCGTGAGACGATAGCAGCGATTGCCACGGGTATGGGCAATGCAGGCATCGGGATTGTCAGAATCAGCGGAGATGATGCCATTGCGGTTGCGGACAGGGTTTTTAAGGGAAAAAATAATAAAAAGCTGGCGGATTCGAAGAGTCATATTGCTCATTATGGGCATATATATGACGGTGAAGAGCTCATTGATGAGGCGCTTGTGCTTGTTATGAAGGCTCCGAATACCTACACGAGGGAGAATGTGGTTGAGATAGACTGCCACGGCGGAGCCTATGTGACGAGGCGTATACTCGAACTTGTGTTAAAAAAAGGAGCGAGGGCGGCAGAGCCGGGTGAGTTCACGAAGCGTGCGTTTTTGAACGGGCGGATTGATTTAGCTCAGGCTGAGGCTGTCATCGACGTAATAAATGCAAAAAATAATTATGCGTTAAAGAGCTCTGTGAGCATGCTGAACGGAAAGTTATCCACAGGGATAAGAAAAATCCGAGAAGAGTTAATCTACAATATAGCCTTTATTGAAGCGGCTTTGGACGATCCTGAGCATATTAGTCTGGATAACTTTGTGGATAAATTGGATAACTATGTGGATAAGTGGATAAATGCTGTGGATAAGTTGTTGACAAGTGTTGACAACGGTAAGATATT
>CAKRJT010000040.1 GCA_934351925.1 uncultured Lachnospiraceae bacterium | reverse complement strand
TATGGGGTCTTAGCTCAGCTGGGAGAGCATCTGCCTTACAAGCAGAGGGTCATAGGTTCGAGCCCTATAGGCCCCATCAATTTAATAAGTGTGCTGGTGTGGTGGAATAGGCAGACGCAAAGGACTTAAAATCCTTCGGGAGCGATCCCGTGCCGGTTCAAGTCCGGCCACCAGCATTTTAGGAAATATGACTTATGTCATATTTCTTTTTTTTGTTGTTTGTAGCATAATGATATTAAAAATTCATATCGCCATCACGGCGGGGAACGGAGTTATACATGCTGATAATAAAGAACGGACTAGTGCATGATGCGGTCAACAGGGAGCCGTACATAGCAGATATTTTTGTTAAAGATGGTAAGATAACAGAGATTAAGGCTAAAGGCAGAATAGAGGAGACAGCCGTTGATACAGCCGCAATGTTTAATGATGAGGCTGAGATTATAGATGCCGCAGGGTTAAATGTGTATCCGGGGTTGGTGGATGCACACAGCCACCTCGGGCTTGATGGCTATGCCATCGGTTTTGAGAGTCAGGACTATAACGAGATGAATGATATTGTCACACCGCAGCTTCGCGCTATAGATGGATTTTATCCGCAGGACGAGACTGTCAAGCTCGCAAGAGAGGGCGGTGTAACCTGTGTCGGAACAGGTCCGGGAAGCTCCAACGTGCTTGGCGGCATGTTTATGGCGGTCAAGACATATGGGCATCGCGTCGATGATATGGTGGTGAAGTTCCCCGTGGCTATGAAGTGTGCTTTTGGTGAGAATCCTAAAAGATGCTACAAGGACAAGGGAAATTATTCCAGAATGACGACAGCGTTCAGGCTTCGCGATATGCTAAAGAGGGCGGTTGAGTATGATATCAAGCTTCAGGGAGCTGCCGAGGACGACAGCAAGCTTCCGTCTTACGATGCTAAGCTTGAGGCGCTGCTGCCCGTTGTAAGGGGAGTGCTTCCGCTCAAGGCGCATGCACATAGGGCTGACGATATATTCACAGCCATAAGGATAGCGAAGGAGTTCGGGGTGGGGCTTACCATTGAACACTGCACTGACGGAGCTCTCATAGCTGATGATCTGGCAAAAGAAGGATTTCCGGTTGCGGTTGGTCCTTCATTCGGACATGCGACAAAATACGAGTTGAGAAACAAGTCGTTCACAACGCCGGGAATACTTGCCAAGGCGGGCTGTCAGGTCTCAATCATAACAGATGCACCTGTGATACCGCAGCAGTATCTTTCACTCTGTGCGGGGCTTGCGGTCAAGTCGGGAATGGATGAGTTTGCGGCACTTCAGGCTATCACTATCAATCCTGCCAAGCATCTTACGATAGACAAGAGGGTTGGAAGCATTGAGGTCGGCAAGGATGCAGATTTCGCGGTAAGTGATGGAAATATTATGAACTCGGAGAGTGTCATAAAGTATACCGTAATAGATGGTAAAATAGTATTCAATGCTTGATGGGAAAAGCTCAAGTATACTCGGTGTGAAATATTGACATGAAGCTGTTTGCCAGTCAGGAAGAGAAGATATATGGATGGGGGTAAAGATGAAGGTAACATGTATAAGCTGTCATAAGAAGTTTGATAACGATAAATACTATGGAATATGTCCTAAATGTGGGGCGTTCAATAGATTACATCTGGGGCTTGATGACGACCATCAGCGTTTTCACGAGATGTATGATAATGGAGACGTTCACTCGGAGTATGGAAAACATGGGCAGTACCATGAACAGTACGATGACACTACAAGCCATGCGAAGGTGTCGACCTACGAAAATGTTGGAAGCACCCTATATGATGAGGCGAAGAAGGGAAAGACAACAGGGAGCATAAATCAAAAAAATGCTACGGTGAAGGGGATAAATTTTGTCAAATGGTTTATTATCATTATAGTATTGATTAGAATATTGGCGTCCATGATAAATACAATTATTTCTATATTTTCCTGATTCTAAAGTAATTAAAAATATGATTGTAAAATAATTTAAAAATATGTTGACATTATGCTGACACTGATATATAATATCAATGTTGCTAAGGAATAGAACAACAGCTTATGGTTGTTTGACCGGCAATGGTGAGTGCGTGTAGCTCAGCTGGATAGAGCGACTGGCTACGGACCAGTAGGTCGTGGGTTCGAATCCTGTCACGCACATATTAAAGACAATCCTTATGGGTTGTCTTTTTTTTGCTTTATTGAATAAAAATAGCGCACACGGAGGCGCGAAAAGTAAAAAGACAATTAAGATTGCGGAAATGTAGTAATTTAGAATTGTAAAATATCCATAGAAAGTGAAAAAGAAGTGGGGGAGCCACTTCTTTTTCGATGAGGGGAGTATAAATAATTAATAAGGGGTTATACATAAGATACTCATGTACCTTACGAAATAAATTATACATGAGTTGGTTGTAAATTGCAAGCTTTTTTTAAAAAAATTGTCGAATTTGGTCTGGTGAATCATTTGAAAAATACAGCTATTTCAATTTGACAAGGTGATTGCTTAGGGCTACAATTATTATATAAAAATAAAGAATTGGAGATTTGAATGAGAACTTTTCCTATAGTTGTGCCTTGTCATTTTGGACTTGAGGCGGTTTTAAAGAGAGAGATTATTGATTTGGGATATGATATTGAGAGAGTTGAGGATGGAAGAATAACATTTACAGGCGATGCGGAGGCACTTTGCAGGGCGAATGTGTTTTTGAGGACGGCAGAGCGTGTTATGATATGTGCCGGGCGTTTTAAGGCGTATACTTTTGACGAGCTTTTCGAGGGAATTAAAGCCATTGAATGGGAGCAGTGGATTCCGAAGGACGGTAAGTTCTGGGTTACCAAGGCGACTACAGTCAACAGTAAGCTTTTTAGTTCATCAGATATACAGTCCATAGTCAAGAAGGCTATGGTGGAGAGGCTCAAGTCATATTATAAGATTAGCTGGTTTGAGGAGACGGGGAGCGAGTATCCTATAAGGATATTTAATTATAAGGATGAAGTCACTGTATGTATAGACAGTTCGGGAGATTCACTTCATAAGAGAGGCTACAGGCCTGTTGCCGGTAAGGCTCCTATCTCAGAGACGCTTGCGGCAGCACTTATAATGCTTTCGCCGTGGAGGAAGGACAGGATTCTTGTTGATCCGTTCTGCGGAAGCGGTACAATTCCGATAGAGGCAGCGATGATGGCAGCCAATATTGCACCTGGAATGAACAGAAGTTTCACGGGGGAGAAGTGGGATAACATTGTGAAGCGTTCCATGTGGTATGACTGTGTGGATGAGGCAAATGAACTTGTGGATACTTCGATAGAGACAGATATACAAGGTTACGATATTGACAGGGATGTGTTAAGGACTGCGAGGAAAAATGCGGAAAATGCGGGTGTATCAGGGCTTATTCATTTTCAGGAACGCCCGGTCAGTGAGTTAAGCCATCCTAAGAAATATGGATTTATCATAACCAATCCGCCGTATGGGGAGCGTCTTGAGGATAAGGAGACACTTCCTGCAATTTACAGTGAGTTTGGAAGGCAGTTTGCCGCACTTGATTCATGGTCTGCGTTTATGATTACATCATATACGGAGGCAGAGCGCTATTTTGGACGCAAGGCGGATGTGAACAGAAAGATATATAATGGTATGCTTAAGACGTATTACTACCAGTTCTTAGGACCTAAACCGCCAAGACAGGGAAAGCAGGAGAAGAATTGAGAAAATCGGTTAAATGGTACTTATCGGTGATGCTTGTGATTATAGCGTGCAGTATATGGGCTTTTAGAGACGATTATGGTCCACAGGCAGTAAAGATGGGAACAACAGCGATTACGAAGGACAACAGATGGGGTGGAATTATAGCCTCAAATGTCAATCTTAAAGGCATAAAATTACAGATTGATGGTAAATCGGTGGCAGCTACAGGGGAAACACTCTTTTTTGATGATGAGATGAATCTGTATATTTCCTCAGATGTGCTGTCAGATTGGTTTTCGTGTGCAGCCAGTTTTTATAATTCCAATCATCTTATTATTGAAAAATACAATTCAAGAATAGTGTTATCGGCAGGTCAAAAGACAATGATGTGCGATGATGAGAGCAAAGAACTGTTATCGAAGGTACTTATGCGGAACAATCATGTTTATGTGCCGGCACAGGTGGTTGAGGATGGGCTTTCATATGCGTATTCATGGGATGTCAGCTCCAATACGGCTGCGTTTGCCAATATGAGACCTGACGAGAAGATATTTCCGTACAGCTATGATTACCGTGCTGAGGGAAGAGTGCCGGAGATTAAGAACCAGAGTACATTTGGAACTTGTTGGGCGTTTGCCGCGCTCATGGCGCTGGAGACGACGTTGAAGCCGGAGGTTAATATTGATTTTTCCGAGGATCACATGTCAATCAACAATAATTTCAGCATGAGCCAGAATGACGGCGGAGAATACACGATGGCGATAGCGTATCTTGCATCGTGGACGGGGCCTGTGCTCGAGGAGGACGACCCTTACGGCGACGGATATTCACCGGACGGGCTCGAGGCTGTTGTGCATCTGCAGGAGGCGCAGGTACTCGAGAGCAAGAACTATGACAATATCAAGAAGTCTGTCTTTTTGTACGGCGGTGTCCAGAGCTCGCTGTATATGGAGATGCCCGACAGTAAAAGCACATCCATGTACTATGATGAGAATAAATATTCCTACTGCTATATCGGACCTGAGAAGCCGAATCACGACATTGTGATTATAGGCTGGGATGATACATATCCGGCTTCCTGCTTTACGGTAGAGCCCGAAGGCGACGGGGCGTTCATCTGCGCCAATAGCTGGGGTGAGGAGTTCGGCGACCGGGGTGTGTTCTATGTATCGTACTATGACAGCAATATAGGTGTGCACAATGTCATTTATACGGGAATAGAGGACACGGACAATTACGACAATATATACCAGTCGGATCTGTGCGGCTGGGTAGGACAGATAGGCTACGACAGGGAGTATGCTTATTTTTCAAACGTGTATACAGCACGGGACGACGAGACACTTGAAGCGGTTGCGTTCTACGCGGTGGCGCCTGATACCAGTTATGAGGTATATTTTGTGGAGAATTTTGAGAATGAGTCGTCATTTTCTTCGAGGAGACTGCTGACTAAGGGCTCATTTACCAACGCAGGCTATTATACTGTGGATATGCCGGAGAAGATAGAGCTTGAGTGTGGAATGAGATATGCGGTGGTCGTGTACATACAGACACCGAATTCGAAGCGTCCGGTTGCTGTGGAGTACCGTGGGGATTCGGCAACGTCATCGGTTATAATCGATGACGGAGAGGGATATATAAGCCCGCATGGCGATATCTGGATAAGGACTGAGGAGACGAAGCAGTGTAATGTCTGCCTCAAGATGTTTACAAATAAAAAATAAAAGGAAAATAGGGCGGAGATTAGTGTGAAAAATACATCTAAGACAATACAAAACATTGTCTAAGATGTATTACTATTTCACACAGGAAAAACGTAAAAAGCACGTTTTTCATTACTATTTGAGTCACTGCAAAAGCAGTGACATGGGGATTAGTGTGAAAAATAAGCTTGATAGCATATTTTTCACACATGCAATTTGTTTCGGAGCGAAAACAAATTGCTTTTATGGCAGATGAGAAATCGCCTGCGCGAATTTCTCATCGCCTCCTCGCGATAAATCGCTCGGAAATGAGGATTAATATGCGTATTATATTTGCTACAACCAATGAGGGAAAAATGAAGGAAATCAGAATGATTATGGCTGATTTAGGACTTGAGATATTGTCTATGAAGGAGGCTGGGTGCAGTCTTGATATCGTGGAGGATGGAAACTCATTTGAGGAGAACGCGGTAATCAAGGCGAGGGCTGTTGCAGCGTTTAGCAGTGATATTGTGCTCGCCGATGACTCCGGGCTTGAGGTTGACTATCTGAACAAGGAGCCGGGGATATACTCAGCGAGATATCTTGGGGAGGACACGCCGTACAGCGTGAAGAATAAGAGCATAATCGACAGACTTGAGGGTGTGGAGGACGAGAGGCGCACGGCGAGGTTCGTGTGTGCCATTGCCGCCGTTTTTCCTGATGGCACGGTGAGAACCACAAGGGGCACCATAGAGGGAATTATAGCGCACGAGCCGATGGGCGAGAATGGTTTTGGATATGACCCTATTGTGTATGTACCGGAGTTCGGGCGCACGACGGCGCAGCTTGGCGCAGATGAGAAGAACAAGGTGAGCCACAGGGGCAAGGCACTCACGGAGATGAAAAAATATATAAGGGAATGGGTATAGAGCTATGAAGATACTTGTGGTGAGCGATACACATGGGTACAATACCAATCTTTTCAGGCTTTTGGAGAGCATAAAGCCGATTGATATGTTTATTCATTGCGGTGACTCGGGGGATTTGGCGGATTATATAGAGGAATTTGCCGACTGCCCTGTTGTCATGGTGCGGGGGAACTGCGATATGTGCAGTTCTCTCAAAAGTGATGAGATAGTGGAGATTGCAGGCCACCGCATATTTGTCACACACGGGCATGCATATGGCATCAAGGGAGGACTTGACGAGCTTGTGGAGAAGGCGGAGTCTGTTGGGGCGGATATAGCGCTCTACGGGCACAGCCATATCCCTGACTTATCCTATGTGCACGGGGTCAGTCTGTTCAACCCGGGAAGCATCTCCATGCCGAGGCAGGAGGGCAGAAGATGCACCTACGGGACGATAGAAATATCGGACGACGGAAAAAAGGCGTACTGCTCACTGCATACCATATAGCCGGAAAGCCTTTATTTACGGGCAATTTCAGCTCCTTAAAAGGGGATTAAATAGTTTGAATTATTTGATTTTCAAAAAAATTAAAAAAATTTAAAAAAAGGTGTTGACTTTTTGGCAGGGTTATAATATAATCATTCTTGCGTCAAGGAAATAACGCAAAACAAAATAACAAGTACACCGGGGTGTGGCTCAGCTTGGCTAGAGCGCCTGATTTGGGATCAGGAGGTCGCAGGTTCGAATCCTGTCACCCCGACTGTATGCGGGTGTAGTTCAATGGTAGAACACTAGCCTTCCAAGCTAGATACGTGGGTTCGATTCCCATCACCCGCTTTTGCTATGAAAGTAGCAGGCATGTGTCCATAGCTCAGTTGGATAGAGCAACGGCCTTCTAAGCCGTGGGTCGGGGGTTCGAATCCCTTTGGGCACATTTTTTAATACCATATTTACAACTTGGTGTTAATAGGTCTTGGTTTTAGACCAGATACTATGGTGGGTATAGCGCAGTTGGTAGAGCGTCAGATTGTGGCTCTGAAGGTCCAGGGTTCGAGCCCCTGTACTCACCCTTTATTTTTGGGCTATCGCCAAGCGGTAAGGCACAGCACTTTGACTGCTGCATTACGGTGGTTCGAATCCACCTAGCCCAGTTATGTGATGCATAATATGGGCCATTAGCTCAGGCGGTAGAGCACTTGACTTTTAATCAAGTTGTCCCGGGTTCGAGTCCCGGATGGCTCACTTGTTTTTCTCGGGTTCATTATATGGACCGGGGATATTTTTTTTACAAGGGATAGTAATTTATCTCTTCCATATATAATATGCGGATATGGCGGAATTGGCAGACGCGCTAGACTTAGGATCTAGTGGGAGACCGTGCAGGTTCAACTCCTGTTATCCGCACTAGAAAGCCTGTAGATGCGAGGAATGCGTGTACAGGCTGATTTTTTATTCATGTGAAGGTATTATAGAGTTTTAGGCAGGAGGAAATAACCCATGGTGGATTTGCTAAAGGTTTACGGTGAATGCTGGGGAGGGGAAGCAGGCGAATGGAATACTTCCCTGCAAAATAAATATTTGGAGTATATGTTCGCGTGTTTTTTAGAGGAAAATTTTATAATTCATAATGACTTTAATATTCTGAATATAGGTATTGGCGCGGGATATTGGGATAGGTATTTATCGTATAAGGTAATGAATGGCTCTTTGACGTCTATCGATATTGACAGAACGTGTGCTGATAATTTTGCAGCGTGCCTTAGAAATGAAAATAATACCAATCCTGTTAAGGTTATCTGCGCTGATGCGATTTCTTATGAATTTGATAAAAAATTTGATTTGGTAACTATTGTCGGTTCAGCGGTTGCTGAATCAGGAAAGACAAAGGATATTATAGCTAAAGCGATTTCACTGATTAAGGAGGAGGGAGCATTATATCTCCAGATACTGCATAAAGATGCAGATTTTGATATAGATGCATTTTGCAGGGAATGTAATGTCCGCATAGACAAAAGACTTATTGACGATAAATATGGTATTCATTGTGAATATTATAAGATAACATATTGACATTAAGGACAAAGGGGTATAAATTTTTATAGTTATGATGACTTTTATTTGGCAAGTAAGGATGAAACCAGACAGCAGGGTGAGAATGCAGGTTATATTGTGGCTAAGGTTGAGGCGTATATTTTAGGATTGAATGGTAAATAGGAGGTTCAATTCGTTACAAAAAAGAAATGGCATATCACGATGATAAAGCCATTTCTTTTTTTTGTGCGTTATTAATTGAATTTCGTATAAAAATCAGTATCAATCCTTGAAGGTATCCTTGAGGGTGTAGTTGTCCTTACCGTTTTTCTTGACCTGATAGAGCGTTCTGTCTGCGCAGGCGAGGAAATCCCAGATACGGTTCGAGGAGTTCGGTATGCGGTTCAGGCAGCCCTGTGATATGGTGATGAAGCTCTTGCCGTCAGGGTTGCTGTCCGGGAGGGCTATCAGGGCAATCTCGGACATAAGCCGGTGCATAATATCGGAAATCTCGTTGTTGGTCTTGTTGAAGTATATGATAACAAACTCATCGCCGCCGTATCGTGCAACAAAAACATCCTCAAATTCATCGGAAATGTGCCTTAGAACATCTGAGACGGAACTTAAATATCTGTCGCCCTCTATATGGCCATAGCTGTCATTGATATTCTTGAAATAATCGATATCGAGAATTTCAACACCGATGGTGCAATTATTTTTGAGTGCCTTGGTCAAGGTTGTCTCGGCATAATCATTAAGATATGCGCGGTTCGGAAGCCCTGTGAGTGCGTCATGCTGTGACTGCGAGAGCAGGGTTCTGTTACGGTGGACGAGCTCATAGTGCTGCTTGTGGATGAGCTGGTTTTCGTGGTGTATCTGCTCGGCGCGCAGGGTCTCCTTACATTCCTGAATGTGCTGCTTGGCATACAGATTGAAAAGCTGCATGGAGTATTGGCTGAAGGCAGCATTGTCCTGATGCGATACAGCAACTTCAATGCGTTGTTCGAGAAGCCTGCAAAACAGATAATGCGGTGCATGCATTGCCACGGACTTGTCTATAAAATCGTCAAGGAGTGCAGTATACTCTTCGTCGGAGCAAAGCTTCTCCTTGATCTGAAGGTAAGAAATTATGTCGTCCGCAAAGGTGGTGAAGTTGGTCAGCTCTGAGAGAGCCTTGTCCGTAAGCTGTATGTGTTTCTTTGTCGATTCAAGGTCGCCTCTGTGGTAATATACGGTTGCAAGATAATTATTGACGACAAAGTTCTCGTGTTTTATTTTATGGCTATCCATATCGTCAAGATAGGAGGTTATCTGCCTGAAATTTTCTTCAAGCTCGAGGTCGTGTTCTGAAGCAATCAGGCAATGTCCCTGATTGCACAGGGTATAGAGAAGCATACGCATCGCATCATGTGGTTTGTCAGCCATGCTCTTTTTGGTGTATTTGATTGCCTCGTTATAATGGTAAAGAGCGCGCTCTATATTATTGGTGCGGTGAAAAATGTCAGCCAGATTAGATTCAGCCATTCCACGCACATAATCGAGCTGATACTGTATACAGGTATCGATGCTGTACAGAAGATAATCAACAGCCTTTGTTGAGTCACCTATTGCCTGGGTAAATAAGCCCAGTATATTATATGAGCGTGCTATGAACTCGTATTCATGAGCCTTCTGCTGATACTTGATGCCTTCGAGGGCACAACGGATGGCTTCTTCGTGATTGTTATCATTCGAGTAATAATGCATGAGACAGAAATATGCCAACGCGAATAAGAAATCTGACTGCTCCTCAGAGGCGCACGCAAGAAGGTGTTCACAGTATGGCTTATAGCTGTGCATATCCGGAGTGGTAAGCAGAAAGAAATTATCCTGTGCATCCTTTATGCATGCCCTGATTCCGGGTGCAAAATTGTCTGTAGTTGTAGTACACATCATAGTAGGATTCATCATAATAAATTCCCCATATCAACAATTTACATGGTTTACATACTTAATTGGTATGATTATACACAAAAAATCTTTTTTGTACAATATATTTTGTTTGACTAAAGTGCAAAATTATATAAAATTGTTTTTATAAAGCATATGTCCTAAAAATTTTTAAACTTTTAGGCATTAATTGTTTTATACTTAGTTTATAACAGTCCTGTGGCGGAAGGGACAGTGCCGCAGGACTGTTATATGCAGCGGTGTAAAAAATATATCTATGTCATTGTGAAATGGTGGCATGGAAACGGAATGGAGTGTGGACATGCAGAAGAAGAAATATGTTATGGCACTTGACCAGGGAACTACGAGCTCAAGGTGCATACTATTTGACCGGAAGGGTAATATGGTAAGTATGGCACAGAAGGAGTTTACGCAGATATATCCTCAGACCGGGTGGGTAGAGCACGATGCCATGGAGATATGGTCATCCCAGTATGGCGTCGCGGCGGAGGCGATGGCAAAGATAGGGGCGGATGCGAAGGACATAGATGCCATCGGCATAACCAACCAGAGGGAGACCACGATTGTGTGGGACAGGGATACGGGAGTGCCGGTCTACAATGCGATATGCTGGCAGTGCCACAGGACGGCGGACAGGATAGATGAGCTGAAAAGGCGGGGCTTCGACAGCCTTATAAAGAGTAAGACGGGACTTGTGCCCGACGCATATTTCAGCGCAACCAAAATAGGATGGATACTGGATAACGTGGAGGGGGCAAGAAAGAGAGCCGAGAAGGGTGAGCTGCTCTTCGGAACGGTTGATACCTGGCTTATATGGAAGCTGTCAAAGGGCAGAATATTCGTGACCGATTACACCAATGCATCGCGGACGATGCTGTTCAACATACATGAGAAGTGCTGGGATGATGAGCTGCTTGAGCTGTTTAATGTGCCGCGTGCCATGCTTGCCGAGGTCAGACCGTCAAGCTGTGTGTATGGGACAACAGATGAGGGGCTGCTTGGCGGTGAGATTAAAATCGCGGGGGCGGCCGGAGACCAGCAGGCGGCACTGTTCGGACAGTGCTGCTTTGGCGGTGGTGATGTAAAGAATACATACGGCACCGGTTGTTTCCTGCTGATGAACACCGGAAAGCAGGCGTATGAGTCGGAACATGGTCTTATAACCACCATAGCGGCGGACTCGGAGGAGGAGCCAAGTTATGCGCTTGAGGGCAGCGTGTTCGTTGCGGGGGCGGCGATACAGTGGCTTAGGGATGAGATGCGTATGATTGACAGCTCCGCACAGTCCGAGGAGTATGCAAGACAGGTTCAGGACACCAATGGCGTGTATGTGGTTCCGGCATTTACAGGGCTTGGAGCACCTTACTGGAACCAGTACTGCAGGGGCATGGTTGTCGGCATAACCAGAGGGTGCAGCAAGGAGCATTTTGTCAGGGCGACGCTCGAGTCACTCGCATACCAGACATACAGCGTGCTGCGGGCGATGGAGCAGGACACGGGGATTAAGATAAGCAGCCTGAGGGTTGATGGAGGTGCGAGTGCGAATGATTTTCTCATGCAGTTTCAGGCGGATATTCTTGGAGGAGACGTTCTAAGACCTGAGTGTATCGAGACGACGGCACTAGGTGCGGCATATCTTGCAGGACTTGCGACCGGATACTGGGAGAGCCGTAAGGAAATTGAGGCTAATTGGCAGCTTTCGCGCAGATTTCAGCCGTCCATGAGCGGAGAAAAACGGCTTGAGCGGCTTGCAGGCTGGGATAAGGCGGTTAAATGTGCACTTATGTGGCAGCAGTGAATATATATTGAGAAAAAATGCTTGATATGTTAAAATAGTTCTAATAATTTGAGTACAAATATAATATATTTTGGAGGCAGCTATGGATATTGTATGTTTGGATTTAGAGGGAGTTCTTGTACCTGAGATATGGATAGCCTTTGCACAGGAGAGCGGCATCGAGGAACTTAAAAAGACCACGAGGGACGAGCCTGATTACGACAAGCTTATGAGATGGCGCATAGGGATTTTGAAGGAGCACGGTCTGGGGCTTAGACAGATTCAGGAGACAATAGCGAAGATTGACCCGCTTCCGGGGGCGAGGGAATTCCTGGAGGAGCTGCGTTCGCTTACGCAGGTTATTATCGTGTCAGATACCTTCTCACAGTTTGCCACTCCGCTCATGAAGAAGCTGGGCTGGCCGACGATATTCTGCAATACACTTGAGGTTGCCGAAAATGGTGAGATTACCGGCTTTAAGATGCGATGCGAGCAGTCGAAGCTTACCACGGTGCGCGCTCTGCAGTCTATAGGCTTTGAGACGATTGCAAGTGGTGACAGCTATAATGACCTTGGAATGATAAAGGCCGGAAAGGCAGGTTTCCTTTTTAAGAGCACGCCTAAGATAATACAGGATAACCCTGATATTCCGGCATATGAGACCTATGACGAGCTGCTGGGGGCTATAAAGAGCATACTTGGATAGGTCTGCATATGGAACTGCCGAATAACAGCAGGTAAAGAATTGTGTCACTGTGGGCGGTGGCAGGAGACTAATGTTCCGGAAGGATAAGCTTACTATGAGAGCATGGAGAAGGATAATAGCAGGTATCGGCATGACAGCATGCCTTTTGACAGCGTGCAATGGCAATGCCAGGGCGTCGGTAATAATTCTTGATACGACTATGGAAACATCAACAACGCAGACAACGGTTAAGCCGTCGGAGACAGAGAAAAATACGCAGATCACAACAGAATCTGAGAGTACGGCGGAGGTGGTGACAGAGCCGGAGAGTGTGGCTGAGACTACAACGGAAGAACCATCTGCGACGGAGGCTGTGACAACGCAGCCCGAGACCACGACAGAGGAGGTCACGACGACACCACCGGAGACCACGACGGAGGAGGTCACGACGACACCACCGGAGACTACAACGGAGGAGGTTACGACCACACAGGCACCTACGATGTCCGCGGAGGAGAAGGCTGCGCTGCTAAGACAGGCGGTAAGTCAGGCATTGCCGGGTATAGTGTGCTGGGGTGACTCACTGACCTATGGATATGGAGGAAACGGCGAGAGTTATCCGTCCACACTCAAGCGTCTTATTGATGAGCGGCTTGTGGACGGTATTCCCGTGGTGAATAACGGTGTGTGTGTGGAGCCGACCTATACCATAATGGCGAGAGCAGGAGCGTGGGGGATGAGGACTAACCAGTTTATCATCCCGGCGCAGTGCAGCCCTACGGAAATCCATATTGATTTAGATAATGGTATGTATAGCAATCTGGCAGCTTTCGGCGATGCAGGGCTTAATCCTGTCACGATTAACGGTGTGCAGGGAAATATCACGAGTTCCTATCACAGCGGTGCCTATGGGTACTGCTATTTTACACGTCTTGAGCCGGGGACGGAGGTCTTTGTTGAGGGAGGTACGCAGGTTTATCCGGCGAGCAAGGAGCTCTACGGCGGATATGTGAATGTCATTTTCATGGGGGAAAACGGATATTACGAAAATGCTGAGGATCTGATATCACAGTATCAGCGCATAATTGATGCGAGAGGGCTTACCAGATATGTTATTATCGGGCTCACCACGGGGGACAATACTTCGCGTGGAGAGCTGTCACAGAAGATGTCGGCATATTTTGGTAATAACTATATTGATATGAGGACGGAGCTTGTAAACAGGGGACCGGAGCTTGTCGGGCAGGAGCGTCAGTCCGGTGACTGGTACAACATTCAGGAAGGTATTGTCATGGGGTACCTGAAATCGGACGAGATACATCTGAATGAATATGGCTACCGTGCCGCAGGAATGATTTTATATGAGCGCATGGAAGCACTGGGATATTTTGATGGAGTAAAAAGCGCGATAGCGCAGTATGGAAACTGAATTGAGGTAGGAAGATGTCAGGAATGGAATTTGAGAGAACAGAGCCTGAAAGTGTAGGGCTGTCAAAGGAAAAAATGCTGGATTTTGCCGGGAGGCTTCATGCGGCGGAGATACCGCTTCACAGCCTTATCGTCATAAAGGACGGAAAGCTCGTGTTTGAGGCTTACCAGAAGCCTTACGGACCGAAGGAGCTTCACAGAATGTTCTCGGTGACAAAGAGCATGGTATCGCTTGCGATAGGCCTGCTCGCCGATGAGGGAAAGCTGTCGCTCGACGACCATATAATAGATTATTTTCCGGAAAAGCTGCCTGAGCGGGTTCACCCGTATATGAGGGCGCTGACGATACGGCACATGCTCACGATGAGGGCGGTGCACAATAAGACAACCTATAAGCTGGCAGGCTGTACGGACTGGGTTGGCTCATTTTTTACGACCGAGCCAACGCATTATCCGGGAACCTTCTACATATACGATACGTCCTCGACTCATGTGCTCGCGGCACTTGTGGAGAAGCTTGCCGGAGAGGAGCTGCTCGAGTACCTTCGCGAAAGGTTTCTTGATGATATAGGTTTTTCGGATAATGCCTACTGTCTTAAAGACCCAATGGGAGTGACAATGGGCGGTTCGGGACTAATGGTCTCGCCGATGGATTTGGCGAAGGTTATGTATCTGGTTATGAAGGGCGGAGTGTATAACGGCAGGAGATATCTGCCGGAGGAGTATCTGGACCTCGCACTGACAAGGTGGTCGGACAATTATGCAGTCGGGCAGACTCTTGAGGAGATGCAGGGCTATGGCTACCAGTTCTGGAGAACAACACACGATAGCTATGCCTGCTTTGGAATGGGCGGACAGCTCGGAATATGTATTCCGGACAGAGACGTGCTGATAGTGACTACGGCGGACACACAGGGCAGACAGGGCGGAGTACAGCTCATATATGATGCGCTGTGGAACACTTTGCTGAGCGATGACGAAGGACGGTGCAAGGCGGGAACCTGCAGCTATAGCCTGACGGTGCAGCCTGAGGGCTGGTATGAGCTGCCACAGGTGTATTTGAAGGGTGTGAAGCAGTCTGCACTTGAGGCTGAGGTCAACGGGCGTATTATAAGGGCGGACGACAACGAGGGTGGATTTGTGAGCTTCAGACTGTCGTTTGACGGTGATAAGGGTAGTCTTGCCTATGAGAACGGCACGGGAGAGCATTGCCTTAGGTTCGGTATAGGACATAATGAGCTGACGGTGTTCCCTGAGTACGGACACAGGGCGCTTGTCAGCGGAGCATGGAGAAACGACAACACCTTTCTTATATACGCGCAGATTATAGATGAGTACGTCGGGAAGGTGTTTATGAACTTCTCCTTCAATGACGGGCATGTCGGAATACTGTTCAGAAAAATAGAAGAGACATATTACAAGGAATTTAATTTGTTTACAGGTGGAGAGCTGCAGCAGCAATATGGAAGAAAATACAAGTAAAAAAAAGACACTCAGTCCTGTTCAGGAGATAGAGAGAAGCATAGTAAAGATATACCGCAAGGACATATGGGGACGCTTTGTAAAAGCGGTTGAGCGCTATGAGCTCATCTCGGACGGTGACAGCATTGCAGTGTGCGTGTCGGGAGGGAAGGATTCTGCGCTGCTGGCAAAGCTCATGCAGCTATATCAGAGATACGGCAACAGGCGCTTTGAGGTGAAGTTTCTGTCGATGGATCCGGGCTACAGTGAGATAAACCGAAAACGTATGGAGAGCAATGCCGAGCTTCTTGGAATACCGCTCACAATATTTTCAACGAATGTGTTCGAGGCGGTGGATGACACGCAGACCTCGCCGTGCTTCATATGTGCGAGAATGAGAAGAGGGCATCTGTACAGACGTGCAAAGGAGCTCGGCTGCAACAAGATTGCGCTCGGACATCACTATGACGATGTCATCGAGACCATACTTATGAGCATGCTCTACGGAGCACAGGTGCAGACTATGATGCCGAAGCTTCCGAGCGACAATGTGGAGGGAATGGAGCTGATACGTCCGCTATATCTTGTGCGCGAGCAGGACGTGACAGCGTGGGCGAACTACAATGGCCTTGAATTTTTGAGGTGTGCATGCACCGCAACGCAGAATATCGAAAACAAGGCATTCACGACGAAACGTGCGGAGATAAAGAACCTGATTGCCACGTTGAAACAGACCAATCCACTCGTCGAGAGCAATATATTCGGAAGTGTTGAGAACGTAAATCTGAGAAAGATAATCGGGTATCAGAAGGATGGGGAGAAGAGGATTTTTCTTGACGACTATGGTGTGAAATGAAACGAAGTTCAGCGTCTGGATAATAATGGAGGTGCAGGATTATGGACGATGACAGGAGAAAGAAGCTGGTACAGCTTATACAGATAGGTACTGTGGTGACATACGTTTTTCTGGTGCTGCGCTCGACGGTTGGGGAGTATTTTAAGCAGGCTAAGAAAAATATTAAAAATGAAGCCAAGCGGAAGGAAAAGCTTAAGAAAGAGAAGTATAAGCAGAAGAAAAAGAAACTCAGAAAAAAGAGACATAATAATCGAAGATATTAAATGGAAAAAAGCTATACCGCCGCGGCGATATAGCTTTTTTCCTGCAAACGAAGATAATGAAACTAACGGAGGTTAGATAAGTGACTCGTAAAGCTTTGTGATGTCCTCTACGCTGGTATCTCTTGGGTTACCCGGACGGCATGCATCATCGTAAGCTGACTGGGCAAGGAATGGAATATCCTCTCTCTTAACGATATCCTTGAGGTCGGCAGGGATACCTACATCGTGTGAGAGCTGCTTAACAGCGTCTATAGCTGCCTTGCGGTACTCCTCAACGGTCATGTTCTCTGTTCCTTCAACGCCCATAGCCTTAGCGATGTACTTGTACTTGTCGCCCGTAGCCTCAGCGTTGTATTCCATTACTGTAGGAAGGATGATTGCGTTGGCAACACCGTGTGGTGTATCGTATACAGCTCCGAGTGGGTGAGCCATGGAGTGAACGATACCAAGTCCTACGTTGGAGAAACCCATGCCTGCTATGTACTGACCAAGAGCCATGCCTTCACGTCCCTCAGGGGTGTTGGCAACGGCACCGCGGAGATTCTTGGAGATAAGCTCGATAGCCTTGAGATGGAACATATCAGTCATCTCCCATGCAGCCTTGGTTGTGTAGCCCTCGATGGCATGTGTGAGAGCGTCCATACCTGTTGCTGCGGTGAGTCCCTTAGGCATTGTGGACATCATCTCAGGGTCGATGAAAGCAACTACAGGAATGTCATGTGTGTCAACACATACCATCTTACGATGCTTCTCAACATCCGTGATAACGTAGTTGATTGTAACCTCGGCAGCAGTACCGGCTGTGGTAGGAACCGCGAGGATAGGCACACACTTATTCTTGGTAGGAGCCACGCCCTCAAGACTTCTCACATCTGCGAATTCAGGGTTGTTGATGATGATACCGATAGCCTTGGCAGTATCCATTGATGAACCACCGCCGATGGCGATGAGATAATCTGCTCCTGATTTTCTGAATGCCTCAACACCTGTCTGGACATTCTCGATTGTTGGATTTGGTTTAATATTTGAATAAATCTCATATGCGAGACCCGCATCGTCTAATACCTTGGTAACCTTCGCCGTAACACCGAACTTGATAAGATCAGGATCGGAGCATACAAATGCCTTCTTAAAAGCACGTCCCTTTACCTCTGTGGCGATCTCTGCGATGCAGCCCGCGCCATGATAAGATGTTTCATTAAGTACTATTCTTCCCATTGCTATATTACTCCTTTCAAAATATGAATTATCTGTTGATCTGCGGGAGAAAAATTTTGATAATTATATCCCGCTGCCCTATATAGTGAATTATAACATACTTTTTGAAATTTGTGTATACATATTTGGTGAAAAAGTATTAAAATTGTGTGAATTTTAGTGCACACACCTGAAAGGACAGAAAGAGCGCGGCTATGCCCTGCATGCCATGTTGGAATTGTGGTATGTGGCGTCGTTTGTGACGTCTTTTCCGAACCAGACAGGCGGTACATAGGCGAGAGCTTCGGCTTCGGAGGAAAATTCCACCTCGGCGAGTAAGAGTCCGGCAAATCTGCCCTCGAAGATATCGAGCTCTATTGTGAGATTGTCCTTCTCGGGAATTTCATAGCGAGTTTTGGTGATAATATTTCCGTCAGCTTTTTTGATTAAATTGTCGTAGGCGGTTTTCGTGAGCGGAAGATTGTACTCCTCACGAGCCATAAGCCCCTTGGATTTGTAGGTAAGATAATAGTCGTCGTTATCGCGGCGCACCCGCACGACGGGCTCGGCGCACAGATAACCCTGCTCGATATGGCGGCATCTGAGAGCGGCGAGGTCTATATTGCCGGGTATTTTGTCGATGAGAAATTTGCGTTCGATTTCCATGGGAAACTCCTTTTTGATTGGATTTATAGTGATAATTGTATGTGTTGGCAAAAGACATTTTGACCACAGCATCATTTTAGTATATAATCAGTGATGTTGCAAAAGTTTTTTACACAGGATATTTGTGTAGCGGGCATGAGGATATGAACCTTGTGCATCTGCGGAAGGGAGATTACATGGCTAAGGTATTTACATTCTTGACGGAGGGTTTTGAGCTTGTAGAGGCACTTGCGGTTGTCGATGTACTAAGGAGAGCGGGAGTTGATGTCGTCACCGTTTCAATAATGGATAAAAAGACGGTTATGAGCGCACAGAGGGTTGAGGTGACTGCGGACACGATGTTCGCGGACAACGATTACGACAAGGCGGACGTCCTTTTTCTTCCGGGTGGACCTGGTACGAAGGGACTTGAGGCACATGCGGGACTTGTCGAGGTGCTTAAAAAGCATTATTCGGCAGGAAAGCTGCTTGCGGCTATATGTGCGGCGCCGAGTGTGTTCGGACATCTGGGATTTCTTGAAGGTAAGAAAGCGACCTGCTTTCCGGGTTTTGAGGGCGAGTTAAAGGGAGCACAGTTCGTGCCGGAGAGAGTTGCATATGAGGGCAATATCGTGACGAGCAGAGGCATGGGAACGGCGATTGACCTCGGACTGTGCCTTGCGGGAAAGCTTGTGTCAGAAAAAGCTGCGGATATGCTCGCACATTCCATACAGTACAAGTAATTTGAAATGAATTAAAACAATCGGGATTGATTAAATATCAATGATATGGAAATAATATTCCACGAATTGGCATAATAATAAAACGCTTCATGAACATAATAATACCAAGACAAAGGACATTCCAATCCGGCGAAGGAGCAATCCCAAATCGGAGGGAAAGGAATTTGTCGGATTGGAAAAGACCGGTGCCACGGGATTTTCAAAAACTATATCAATGTTCATGGAGGTGAATCAAAATGGCAAGTACTAATACAGGAACAAACAAGGCAGCAGTACCAGAGGCAAAGGGTGCAATGGACAGATTTAAGATGGAGGTAGCGTCTGAGCTTGGCGTACCTTTAAAGGAAGGCTACAATGGAGACTTAACTTCCAGACAGGCCGGTTCTATCGGTGGTGAGATGGTTAAGAAGATGATTATGAAACAGGAGCAGGAGATGGCAGGAAAGCAGTAATGCCGCTCATGCGGAGGGAGCC
>CAKRJT010000039.1 GCA_934351925.1 uncultured Lachnospiraceae bacterium | reverse complement strand
ATCGGAGCTAAGTGGGGACGCAGGGATAAGACGGTCATCAATATTGCAGGTGACGGCTGCTTCCGTATGAACATGAATGAGATTGCCACAGCCACAAGATACAATATCCCTGTCATCGAGGTTGTTGTAAATAACCACGTTCTCGGTATGGTTCGCCAGTGGCAGACACTTTTCTATGGACAGAGATATTCAGCTACGGTTCTTGATGACCAGGTTGATTTTGTCAAGCTTGCGGAGGCAATGGGAGCAAAAGCATATAAGGTTACTACCTGCGAGGAGTTCGAGGCAGCAATCAAGGATGCCATTGCGCTCAACATTCCATGCCTGCTCGACTGCCACATCGAGAAGGATGACAAGGTATTCCCTATGGTTGCACCGGGTGCAGCGATATCCGAAGCATTTGGCGAGGAGAAGTTTCTTGATTGCTAGGGAAAAAGCGCAAACTGATACATAATTAAATTATTTTCACCTCACAAAGCCCGAATGGCGGATAAATATTTCGTCATTCGGGCTTTTTTACAAAATATTCAATATATCGGCGATATCATCGACTGTATAGTCAGGAAGTTCATTTTCGTTATCAATATTTTGATATTTTGCCAATTCCTGTCGCACCCAGATAGTTTTCATGCCGAGCTGTTTCGCAGGAGCAATATCATTGTCAAGTCTATCGCCAATCATTATGGCATTCTCTGGGGCGCAATCTGCTTTTTTGAGTGCTATATTAAAAATAGCCTGCTCAGGTTTGGCATATCCGGCTTCGGCGGAAGCTACTACAACATCAAAATATTTTCCAATGCCCCAGTTATCAATCCGTTCCTGTGTGCCCGGCGTCTGATTTGCAATTATTCCTAATTTGTATCTGTGCGATAAGTGCTTAACAACATCTTCTGTCGCTGTGAAGAGTTTTTCCAAGCTATTGTCCCATTCCGGAAGGATAACATTATAATACTGCGCAGCCGATTTGATTGGCGTGGGGCTTGTCACGGCTGCCTTATACACTTTTTTCATAAATTCATCATGGCTTATACCGGCCCGTTTGACTGCATAATTACATCTGCTTTCATAAACTGCACTTTCGTCGACCAATGTTGAACCAAGGTCAAAAAATATCCATTTTATATCATTCATCTTAAGACTGCCTCCACAAAAAGAAAATTTTGAAGTTAATATAATGATATCAGGGTCAAAAGGTCAGAAGTCCGATGCAAGCTTGCTTGCGTGAGGATTTTTGACATTGTGACCCGCCAAAAACATGAGTAAGCAGCCATTTTTCAAAGAAAAATGTGCGAATTACGAATGTTTTTGAGAATTGTGGGAGCACGCAGTGCGGAGCAATTCGATATCATTGATATCATAGAGGTCAAAATACCTTTTGACCTCAACATCATATAATGATTATATCATAACCAGATATGAAAAAAATGAATTTTTTGCTTGAATCGTCCGGGACAGGGGTCTGGTTCCAAGCCTCATGGCAAAATCTGTAATAAAACATATTGACATATAATATTATACGACGTATAGTATTGAAAAAGAAATAATATTATAAAATGCCGGAGGCAGATGGTCAAAAAGTTGTTCGTGCCTGCACGATAAGACTTTAACCGGTTTTGAAAGGAGGGCAGCCATGGCTTTTCAGGTAAGTGCATCGCTTTTGGATGCGTGTGTGCTGTCGGTTTTGGAACAGTCGGACGTATATGGTTATGAGCTGACGCAGAGGATAAAGGAGCTTATGAAGATATCCGAGTCCACACTGTACCCGGTGCTCAGGCGATTGCAGAAGGACGAGTCGGTTACGGTGTATGATATGCCGTACAACGGAAGGAACAGAAGATACTATTCGATAACCGGGGCAGGGCGTGAGAGGCTTGCGGCATACAGGCTCGAATGGGAGGAGTATAAGAATATTATAGACAGCATTATGGGAGGGAATAAGGATGACAAGAGATGAGTATCTTCAGATTTTAAGGGATAATCTGACGGCTATGACAGATGATGAGAAGGATGATGTTATAAGATATTATCTGGAATATTTCAGTGATTCGGGCGATGAACGGGCGGCTATGGAGGAGCTTGGAGCACCTGAGAAGCTCGCGGTGAGACTGTGCAGCGGGAACGGAGCACAGAATAGTGAGAGCTACAGTGCAGGGAATTATACAAGTAAACAGAATACGGAAAATGTATATGGCAATAATTCACAAAGTAGCAGAAATGGCAATTATAACAGTAATTACAGCTATTCAGACAGCACAGGCTATGGTTATCCGGAAAACGGAGGTAATGGAAATTATACTTATTACGAGCAGGAGGAAATCACCAAAAAGAAAAAATCACCGGGAAAAATAATAGCCCTCGCATGTACGGCTCCGATATGGGCTCCGTTGGCGTTTGCGGGGCTGGCAATACTTTTAAGCCTGCTGCTGGTGGTAGTAGTTTTTGTCTTTGCAGTGTTTGTTGTGTTTGCGGCGTGTGCGATAGCGGGAGTTGCAAGCGTGGTAGCGGGCTTTGTGGCTTTTGGCAAGTCGCTCGCGGACGGACTTATCGTGCTCGGCGGTGGTCTGTTTATGATTGGAGCAGGAATACTCGCATTTTTCCTCGGTGTACACATTGTAAAGGGAATTGTGAGTGCTTTTAAGGTGATTTTTAAGAAAAATTAAAAGTATGGCTCATATATTTTATGGGATATCTGAAAAAGGAGTGAGGATACAATGAAAAAAAAGGTCTTATTGCTGACCGCGGTTGCATGTATATTTCTGGGAGGAGCGCTGTTCTCCATAGGAAAGGTGATGGGTGGAAGCGGAATAGTTTTTGATTTTACGGGAAAGGGCATAATCTCGGACGCACAATTTAAGGAATTTTCATTTAACGATATGGACTATGACGCGTTTAAGAGCGTCACGGTCGATGCCGCCAACTGTAAAATCTACATATACAGCTCTGACAACGGCAAATACGGTGTGGACGTAAAGCTGTACAACTATGACGATGACAATATACAGTTCGGGGTAGAAGGTGATGAGCTCATCATAAAAAATTCCATGAATGGCGCGAGGCTGAGCTTTATCTACAATCTGTTTAATGATGCTGAGCAGTACATAAAATTATATATCCCTGACGGAGGGTGTGAGTCAATAGACGTGTCGACTGTCAATGAAAATATTGTTATCGAGGATATCTCTGCCACGGGAAAGGTGAGTGCAGGCACGACGAATGCAAACATAACATTTTCAAATGTGAGCGGGGAGACACTCAGTGCGGTGACCACCAACAGCAATGTCGGAGTGGAGGGCGTTACGGCTGAAGAACTTACAGTGACTACAAGCAACGGAACGGCACAGCTCTCAAGCGTGCAGGCGGACCGGCTGAATGTCAAGACAAGCAACGGTAAGGTCGAACTTGAGGAGGTGAGCGGTGTTGAGGCGCTCCTTAAGACCACCAACGCCGAGATATCCTTAAAGGAAGTGTATTTTGACGGGTTGCTCGAGGCACATACATCGAACAGCAGCATAAAGGCATCACTCTATGGCGAGGACAGCGATTATTACTATGAGCTTAAAACCAGCAACGGCAGCATTAAGCTTGGCAGCGAGGTACATGGAAAGAAATATACCGGGGGAAAGGGTCAGTCAAAGCTTAAGCTGAACACATCAAACGCGGATATCACGGTGAAGTTTGATGCTTCTAAATAAATAGATTGTGGCAGTGATGTACGAAAATACGGCAGTTTTAAGTGCTTTTTGGGCTGCTATAGGGCGTTATAAGAATTAGGAGTTGTAAATCATGCAGAAAATACTGATTGTGGAAGATGATACCAATATTAATAATCTGCTCTGTGAGGCGCTGACGAAGGAGGGATATTCCTGTGAGCAGGCTTTTTCGGGCACGGAGGCGAGACTTCTTTTAAATATGAAGGAACACGGCTATGCGCTGGTGCTGCTTGACCTGATGCTGCCGGGTATCCCGGGGGAGACGGTTTTGGGGGAGATACGCAGCAATGGAAAGCTTCCGGTAATTGTGCTGACCGCGAAGGACAGCCTCGATGACAAGGTGCAGGTGTTGATTGACGGAGCCGATGACTATATAACGAAGCCCTTTGAGGTCAGGGAGGTCATAGCAAGAATTAAGGTACAGCTCCGCCGTGCACAGGAGAGCGGCTGTGTCGAAGATATTATTACGTTCAAGGATATGGTGCTCAACAAATCCACCTTTCAGGTCAGCGTTTGCGGAAAAATGCTTTCTAAGATAACCAGACAGGAATTTGCAATTTTGGAGCTGCTGCTTAGAAATCCAAAGCGTGTATTTTGCAAGGAGGATATTTTTGAGTATGCGTGGAATGAGCCTTATATGGGCGAGACAAAGACGCTTGATGTGCATATCAGCAATATCCGCAAGAAGATAAAGGAAGTCACGGCTAGGGAATACATTGAGACGGTGTGGGGAATAGGCTACCGTTTACATGAATAAGCTTTACTCTTTTTTTACTATTTATTTGCGTTTAATTAGGATTGTACGGCTATGATAAAGGCAAATAAAAAAAGGAGATGAAAAAAATTGGGTGAAATGTTACTGGAAACGAGAAATTTGACCAAGCAGTACGGGCACTATAAGGCAGTAAACGGTGTCAGCCTGCATATCAAAAAGGGAGCCATCTACGGCTTCATCGGAAGGAACGGTGCCGGAAAGACAACCTGTCTCAGGATGATAAGCGGACTTGCGGAGGCGACGGACGGCGAGATTGAGCTTTTCGGATATAAGGGAAAGGATATGCGGCAGATAAGATCGCGCGTTGGGTGTCTCATCGAGGCTCCGGGGCTGTATGGCAGCATGACGGCGTATGAAAATCTGAATATCAAGTGTAAGCTTTTCGGAATAAAGAAAAAGGGCTACATAGAGGAAATTCTGAGGGTTGTCGGACTTGATAACGTGGGAAGGAAAAAGACAAAGCATTTTTCGCTGGGAATGAAACAGCGCCTTGGAATTGGACTTGCGCTTGTAGGTGAACCGGATTTGTTGGTTCTTGATGAGCCGATAAACGGTCTCGACCCGCAGGGCATTGCCGAGATTAGGGATACGATTTTGAGGTTAAAAAATGAGCGCAGCATGACAATATGTATTTCAAGCCATATTTTGGAGGAGCTTTCAAAGATTGCGACGGATTACGGAATTATTCATAACGGAAGCCTTTTGCAGGAACTCACGAGAGAGGAGCTTATGAAAAAATGCGGCGAGAGGATGGAGCTTACCCTGGACAATCCGAGGGAGGCAATTCCTGTTCTAGATGCCATGGGCTTTGTCAATTATCAGGTGGTGGATAAGGAGCATATCCACATTTTTGAGAGATTAAACGAGAGTGCGCTCGTCAATATGGAGCTTGCGAAGGCGGGAATTCCGGTGAAGGGAATATCCATCACAAGCGAGGAGCTTGAGACTTATTTTCTTAATCTGACGGGAGGTGCAGCTAATGCTTAACATGTTAAAAATGGATTTGTACAGAATGTTTTGCACCAGGAGCATGTATGTAATCTGGATTGTCATGGCTGTAGTGATAGTGGCTACAACTGCCCTGGTTAAAATGGATTTTGATGCGATAAATGCGGAAAATCCGGCACAGGAGGAGCAGCTTACCGAAGCGGGAACGGAAGATGTCAACGTAGGAATTAATGTGGAGCTGCCGACGCAGCGCGGTGAGAGCATTACGGTATTTGACGTGTTTTATGCCGATTCGACGTCGAGATTTTACGCACTGTTTTTAGTGATTTTTGCGGTCATATTTTCTACGGCGGATATAAACAGCGGCTACATAAAAAATATCGGAGGGCAGGTAAAAAACAGGGGAGCGCTTATTGTCTCGAGGGCAGCTGCATTGGCAGTGTTTACACTTATTACGATGGCGGGAGTATTTTTATTACAGGCAGTGTCAAATTTTATCTATTTCAGGGAAGTTGAATGGGGAAATTTAAATGCATTTCCGGCATATTTTTTCACGGAAGCAGCACTCCACTATGCACTTGTGCTCATCTGCATGGCGCTTGCGGTTATTCTCAAAAACAATGTTATAAGTATGGTAATCTCCATCTGTATTACCATGAACCTGATGAGTCTTGTGTACTACCTGATAGACCGGTTAATCGATAAGGTCGGTATTCACAATTTTGTGATAAGCAAGTATACGGTTACCGGGCGGATAGCGATGCTTGGCATGGAGCCGGGCGGCAGGGAATGTCTGGTATCGCTGGCGGTTGCAGTTATATTCGGCATTGTGGTGACAACGCTTGGCAGCGTTATTTTCAGAAAAAGGGATATTTAAAATGTATATTGTCATTGGAATATTAGCGGGAATTATTATTTTGCAGGCTATTATTTTATGTAAGCATGTGCGGCAGGTGAAGGACATCTGCCGCCAGTTGTCGTTTCAGATGAAGCAGGACAGCAATATGCTCATAAGCAGAGAGCTTGACTTTGGCGGGATAGGAAGACTTGTTGACCTTTTAAATGAGCTTCTGGATATGAGGAGAAAAGAAAAGCGCCGTTATCTGGAGAAGGAGGCGCTGATTGCGGACACCTACACCAACCTTTCGCATGATATAAGAACACCGTTGACCTCCCTGGACGGATATTTTCAGCTGATGGAGGACTGTGAGAATGTGGACGACCAGAGGAGATATCTGGGTATTATCCATGAGAGGATACACAGCCTGAATGAGATGTTAGAGGAGCTGTTCACCTTCACGAAGCTGAAAAACGATTCGTACAGTCTGAAGCTTACGCCGTGCTGCTTTAATAGGATTCTGAAGGAGACGGTTTTTTCATATTATGATGACTGGGTGAGAAACGAGCTTGAGCCGGATATTCAGATTGCGGAGGAGCTGCTCTGCATAAACGGTAATGTGCAGGGGCTTCGCCGTGTCATCCGCAATATTATAAAAAATGGTCTCGACCACGGGGAGAAAAAGATAAGCATTATATTGGAGCGCAGGGACGGTCAGGCGGTGCTTCGGATAAGCAATATCGTAAAAAATACCGGAGAAATCGATGTCTGCCATGTCTTTGACAGATTTTACAAGGCAGACAGGGCGAGAAGCAGAACCTCAACCGGACTGGGACTTGCCATCGCGAAGGAACTGGTTGACAGAATGGGCGGTGAAATAGGGGCACGGATAGAGGGGAATGAATTTATTATAGAGATGGTTTTTCCTATTATGGATAACCGGCAAGGGCAATAGTCAGGGATATTTGAGATATAACAGATGATTTGATATAACTTAATCCTATATCACACTATAAAATTACCGTATTAACACTTTTCCTATAGGTTTGCTATACTTTCAGACATCAGATAACAATAAACCGGATTCAAAGAGAAAATTCATAGGTGCGGCAGAAGCTTTCCGGAAAGAGCAGATGGAGGGGGATATATGATTGAGTTAAGGAATGTAAGCAAGATTTTTAAGACCAAGGAGAGCGAGGTCAAGGCTTTAGATGATGTGAGTCTTAAGATAGAGGACGGAGACATATACGGAATAATCGGTTTTTCGGGTGCAGGAAAATCCACACTGATAAGAACAATAAATGCACTGGAGGTTCCGACATCGGGGCAGGTTCTGGTGGATGACGAAGATATAAACGCTCTAAGGAAATCTGAACTTAGAAAGAAGAGAAAGAAGATTGGAATGATATTCCAGCAATTCAACCTCCTCGAAACAAAGACGGTATACGAGAATATAGCACTTCCGCTGGTTTTAAATCATGTTCCTAAGGAGCAGATAAAAAGGAAGGTTGAGGAGGTCTTAGAGTATGTCGAGCTCACCGACAAGAGGGACGTGTATCCGTCGAAGCTGTCCGGTGGACAGAAGCAGAGAGTCGGAATTGCGAGAGCGCTTGCAACGGAGCCGTCGATACTTTTGAGCGATGAGTCCACAAGTGCACTTGACCCGAAGACAACCAAGGCGATACTAAAGCTTCTAAAGAAGATTAACAGGGAGTTGAAGATAACTATAGTTCTCATAACGCATGAGATGAATGTCATACAGAGTATATGTAATCATGTGGCGGTTATGGAGAACGGACGGATTGTGGAGCGCGGTGAGGTGCTGGAGGTGTTTGGCGAGCCGAAGCAGGAGATTACAAGAAATTTTGTAAAGACAGTCATAAATGACAGTGTTCCCGAGCTTCTGGTTGAAAGTATCAAGTCTGAAAAGAAGAATAATAAGCTGCTTAAGCTCAAGTTTCTTGACAGCGACAGCACGGAGTCGGTTTTATCCGGTGTCAATAAGAATTACGATGTCGAAACTAACATACTGTTTGCAAATATCAGCGAGATACAGGAGAGAGTGCTCGGAATCATAATCGTTCAGATAGTCGGAAACGTCGAGGCGATTGATGGGGCACAGCAGTATTTCACAAAGCATGGCGTAGGCTACACCGAGATAGGCTTGTAAGATTAGAAGGAGGGAAATAGTGTGAAAAATACGCTCGATAGCATATTTTTCACACATGCAATTTGTTTCTGGGCGAAAACAAATTGCTTTGATGGCAGATGAGAAATCGCCTGTGCGAATTTCTCATCGCCTCCTCGCGATAAATCGCTCAGAAATGAGGATTAATATGGCACTTGAAAATTTTTTGGGAATATCAAATGAAAAGCTGCTCACATCATTTGCTGAGACGCTGTACATGGTGGGTATATCGCTGATAATCGCGACCGTGATTGCGTTTATCCTGGCAGTGGTTCTTATATTTACGAGAAAAGGCGGACTGTATCCGAATGCAGTGGTGTACAACATCATAAATGTGATAATAAACATTGTGCGAAGCACACCGTTCGTCGTACTTCTGGTTGCAATAATGCCGGTGACAAAATTTATTATCGGAACAAGAATCGGTCCTACGGCGGCAATCGTACCACTCACGGTGAACGCGATACCGCTTCTCACAAGATTATTTGAAAATTCACTATTAGATACCGGAAACGGAATCTTAGAGGCGGCTCTCTCAATGGGAGCGACACCGCTGCAGCTTGTAACTAAGTTCATTTTACCTGAGTCGCTCGGCTCAGTGATACTCTCACTCACAACTGGAATCGTGGGGCTTATCGGGGCAAGCGCCATGGCAGGCTATGTCGGTGGAGGCGGTATCGGGGCGCTGGTTCTCAATTACGGCTACAACAGATTTAATTTTACCCTGATGTATTCGCTGGTGGTTGTACTTATCATAATCACGCAGTTCATACAGAGCCTTGGAAGCTATTTTGCGAGAAAGGCGCGCAGAAGATAAGGGCATTGGGCGGAAGCATGATAATATTATTATGGTGAGTATTTTGAGAATATTTTATAAAAAAGGAAAAAGCAGTTAAACAGAAGTCTGAGCATTAATGCGGAAATCAGGCAGAAACAAGCAGAAAACAGATAAAAGAATAGGTAAAAAATAGGCAGGAAATATTAAGGGAGGACGAATTATGAGAAAGTTTGGAAAGAGATTGGCAGTGATTGGATTAGCAGTGTTAACAGCAGTACTTGCAGCAGGCTGTGGTAAAAAGGAGAATTCATCAGCGGGTGAGGAGAAGAAGGCGCTTACATATGCGAAGGGCTCAGGTCCATATACAATATTGTTCGAGGAGCATATAATCCCAATACTTGAAAAGCAGGGATATACATTTAAGGTGTCAGAGCTTTCACTTCAATATGCGGATGAGGCGATCGCAGATGGGGATGTCGATTTCTCAGTTGAGCAGCATATAGCTTATATGAATGCATTTAACAAGAGCTACAATTCAAATCTTGTTGCACTTACACCGATACCTACTGTTCCGGCTTCTATTTTTTCGGAGACACATTCATCGCTTGATGAGATTTCCGATGGCATGAAGATAGCAGTTCCGCAGGATGAAGGAAATATGGCTAGAGCATTTGTAATGCTGCAGGACATCGGCTGGATAAAGTTAAAGGAAGGAACAGACTACGCCACAGCAAGTCCGGAGGATGTTGCTGAGAACCCATACAACCTTGAATTTCTTGATATTGCGACAAATATAATTGCCACTACACTTGCAGATTACGACTATGGTATTATAACAGGCAGTATTGTCTACAATGCCGGCATTGACCCTTCAACAGCACTTTTTAATGAGAATCTGACAGATAATTTCTGGCTTCAGGTTGTGGTAAAGGATGCCGACAAGGATACACAGTGGGCTAAGGATATTGTTGCGGCATACCAGTCTAAGGAGTTTACAGACTGGCTGAAAGCTAACAATGAGAGCGAGTACAGAAATCTGTGGTCAATACCGGAGTACTAAAGGTGAACCGAAAAATTTACCGGCTGCAAATTTAAGGTTTTAAGTTTGACAATTACTCCACAGCATATAAGAAATGTGAAAGGAAAATTGTATGGATAAAATAGAAGAGAAGATAATTAAAATCATTGATGACAACAGGGAAAAAATCGTGGATTTCGCGAGGGACATATACACACATGCGGAGCTTGGCTACAAGGAGTTCCGTACAGCAGGAAAATTTGCGGATGAGTTAAAGGCTCTTGGGCTTGAGACGAAGGAGGGGCTTGCGGTAACAGGCGTTAAGGGCTACCTCAATCAGGATAAGAAGGATAATGTGAGTCTTGCACTTATAGGTGAGCTGGACGCACTCAGGATACCGGAGCATAAATACGCAAATAAGGATACGGACGGTGCACACTGCTGTGGACATCACAGCCAGCTTGCCGGAGTTGTAGGTGCGGCAATCGCGCTTGCAGACAAGGAGATTGCACAGGCACTTGATGGTCAGGTGGTTTTCTTCGCGGTTCCCGCTGAGGAGTACGGTGAGATTGAGTTCAAGAATAAGCTCAAGAACGAGGGCAAAATAAGATACGGCGGTGGCAAGTGCGAGCTGATAAGGATTGGTGCCTTTGATGATATCGACATAAATCTTGCACATCATACAGCAATAGGAAATGAAGTTGTGATAAGAAAAGGAAGCGGAAACGGCTTTGTGAGCAAGGTCATCCGCTACAAAGGCAAGGCGGCACATGCCGCAGGAAGCCCGCACCTTGGAGTGAACGCACTTAATGCAGCGTCCATCGGTCTTACAGCGCTTCAGTACCAGAGAGAGACATTTCAGGATAAAGATACAGTCAGGGTTCATCCGATTATGACAAAGGGCGGCGACCTTGTAAATGTCATCCCGAATGAGGCGGTTATTGAGACTCTTGTGAGGGCGAACAACACGGAGGCAATTCTGGACGCTTCAGAGAAAACGGACAGAGCATTCTTAGCGGGTGCTGTTGCGGTGGGAGCACAGGTCGAGATAGAGACAATGCCCGGATATCTTCCGACAATTCCGGTTGATGCTCCGGATGAGCTTGTCGAGGCGGCACGTCTTGCAGCAGGAGATAAGTACAATGTAAATGTTTTTGATGGGACTAATAAGCCAAGCGGAGGTTCAACAGATGTCGGTGATGTACAGCATATTCAGCCGGTTTTTACGTTTAATACAGGTGGAGCAGTTGGAAGCGGACTTCACAGCGTTGATTTTGATATCAATGACGAGGAACTTGCCTACATAGTGACTGCCAAGATATTCGCGCTCACAGCCTACAGATTCTTAAAGGGCGGCGCTGAGGCGGCAAAAAGACTTGTCGATGACTATAAGCCTGTTTTCACAAAGCAGGAGTATATTGATTTTATGGAGTCGATGATAAATGTCAAGACGGGCGGGGAGCCGCATTTTGATACGGAGGAGTGACATTAGGAAAAAAGATTGTCTGAAAGGAGAAGCTACAATGGGTTATGGAATAAATACACGATGTATATACGGAGAGGAAAGAGAGCAGGGGGACGAGAAGCACTACGGAGCACTCAGCTATCCGATTTACCAGACAGCGACATTCCAGCATCCGCAGGTTGGCGTAAGCTCCGGCTATGATTACAGCAGACTTTCCAATCCGACAAGAAGCCAGCTTGAGAGCGTGGTTGCATCACTTGAAAAGGGGACACATGCTTACGCATTTTCCTCAGGAATGGCGGCGATAACAGTTGCGATGGAGATATTTTCACAGGGTGCCCATATAATAGCAGGTGATGACCTCTATGGCGGAAGTGTGAGATTATTTGACAATATTTCCAGGAAAAACGGTTATGAGGTGGAGTATGTTGACACAAGCAGGGAGGACGTGGAAAAGTATATCCGCCCTGAGACAAAGGCAGTGTATATCGAGACACCGACCAATCCTATGATGAATGTGACGGACATTGCAAAGGTTGCAGAGATTACCAAAAAACATGGCATACTTCTCATCGTGGACAATACATTTTTGTCACCCTATCTTCAGAATCCGCTTGAGCTTGGTGCGGATATTGTGGTTCACAGCGGAACTAAGTTTCTGTGTGGTCACAATGATACACTCTCAGGCTTCGTTGTTGTGAAGGATGAGGCTCTGGCTGAGAGGATACTGTATGTCTCTAAGACGACAGGAGCGAATCTTTCGCCGTTTGACAGCTGGCTTGTTCTCAGGGGAATAAAGACACTTGGAATCCGCATGGAGAGGCAGCAGGTCAATGCGGCTAAGCTGGCGGAGTGGCTTAAGGCTAATCCGAAGGTTAAGAAGGTGTACTATCCGGGCTTTGAAAATCATCCGGGGCATGATATTATGAAGAAGCAGGCAAGGGGCTTCGGAAGCATGATTTCCTTTGAGATGGAGTCGAAGGAGAGTGCGGTGAAGGCTCTGAACAGCGTGAAGCTTATAAGCTTTGCCGAGAGCCTTGGAGGTGTGGAAACACTTCTCACATATCCGACGCTTCAGACACATCCGGATGTACCGGCGGAGGTAAAGGAGAGAAATGGAATTACGGAGAGCCTGCTCAGACTGTCGGTTGGAATTGAGGATATTGAGGATCTTATTGCAGATTTGGAAAAGGCGTTCGCGTAGCTAAGTTTATAGAGCATGTTTTGCCACCCGAAGTTTGTATATGGATATTCTAATGATGTTAGGGGCAAAACATGCCAATTTAATGACAAGTGTATAACGTATTATATTTATACATATCAGCTCCGTTGTCCGAAGCAAGATGTTCTAAGAACTCTGATAAAGGTTTCTTGCGTCCGCCACCGAAGCAAAGCATACATCCTTGTATGCATTGCTTCTAAAGCAGCATCCGTGCTGCTTTTGGCTAGGTATTAAGTAGAGTTCTAAGAACATCTAAGCTTCTCCCAAAAGTCATGATATGCATAAATATAATACGTTATATACGCTAAGTTTATAGAGCATGTTTTGCCTGCAACATCATCTTAATGGAATTCATAAATTAATTATTAGAATCATGTGACAGACTGTGTAGAAAAGGGGAAAAGTATTATGTACGATTTCGATAAAATAGTGGACAGACGTGGTACAAGCTGTCTGAAATATGATTTTCAGGTGGAAAGGCGCGGCAGGGATGACCTTCTTCCGCTGTGGGTTGCGGATATGGATTTTGCGCTGCCGGAGGAGATACTTGATTACATCAAGGACAGGGTTTCGCATGGAATATTCGGATATACGGACCCTAAGAAGGAGTATTTTGACAGCGTGATAGGATGGTTTGATTCGCATTTCGGCTGGAAGGGAAGGGCGGAATGGATAACGGTCACGCCGGGGGTTGTCGTTGCGATATCAATAGCTGTGAGGGCACTCACAAAAGAGGGTGACGGTGTGCTCATCCAGCAGCCGGTGTACTATCCTTTTTCTGAGGCAATCGTGCTCAACAGGAGGAAGCTTGTGAACAACCGGCTTATATATGAGGATGGGAAGTACAGCATTGACTTTGAGGATTTTGAGAGGAAGATAGTTGACGAAAATGTGAAGCTTTTCATACTGTGCAGCCCGCACAATCCGGTAGGGCGTGTATGGACTGAGGCGGAGCTTAGAAAAATGGGTGAAATCTGTCTTAAGCACAAGGTTATTATTGTCTCTGATGAGATACATTGTGACTTTACCTATGAAGGACATAAGCAGATTATGTTTCCATCGCTTGGGAAGGAATTTGAGCAGAATGTTGTCCTGTGCACTGCGCCGAGCAAGACCTTCAACATTGCGGGGCTTCATGTCTCAAACATTTTTATTCCGAATCCGGAAATCAGGAGAAAATTCAAGGGTGAGCTTGAGGCAATCGGTTTTTCACAGCCTAACATAATGGGGCTTGTGGCATGTCAGGCGGTGTACTCTGAGGGTGATGAGTGGTATAGGGAGCTGAAAAAATATATTGCTGGCAATCTTGATTATGCGAGGACATATTTTGCCGAAAATATACCTGAGCTGAAGCTTGTGGAGCCGGAGGGTACATATCTTATCTGGCTTGACTGTTCGAGGCTTGGTCTGAGCGTCGAAGAGCTTGAGAGCTTTGTTGAGGATAAGGCGAAGCTGTGGGTGGATTTCGGGAAAATTTTCGGCAGGGAAAGCGGACAATTCATAAGAATAAATATAGCCTGCCCAAGGGCAGTCCTCAGGCAGGCTTTGGAGCAGCTTGGACAGGCGTATAGGGATATATTTTAATGGATGTATTGTTGATACATTTGCAGCGCCTGATTATTGCAGGGCATTGAACCATGTGGCAAAAAGCTCAGGCCAGCATGCACATTCGGGCTGGATTTCACGTCCTGTAAGGCAGGCGGTCTCATCGGTTGCGAGCGCAAGCCCGTGACAGCCCTTGGCAAAGATGTGCAGCTCACATGGAATTTTATATTTTCTCAGTGCACCTGCCATGAGAAGTGAATTTTCTACAGGCACTGCGCCGTCCTCAAATGTATGCCAGATGAAGGAAGGTATAGTGTCTTCGTTTACTCTTTTTTCAAGTGATACAGTGTCATACATTTTTTCATCGCCGCCTACCAGTGCATTGAAGGAGCCGCGGTGTGCGAACTCACCCGCTGTTATCACAGGGTAGGATAGGAGCATGCAGGATGGCCTGTAATCGGTGCTCTCGCCGCCGAGTATGTCGGTTATGAGCTTGTCCTTCCACATTGTGCCGAGGCTTCCTGCGACATGTGCACCTGCCGAAAAGCCGCATATGCATAGCTTATCTGTGTCTACATGCCATTCCCCGGCATGTTTTTTTATGTAATCGACAGCCATGGCAGCCTCTAAAAGCTGTGACGGATACCTGTCAGGTGCAAGGCTGTATGACAGAATACATGCATTGTAGCCGTAAGAATTCATCTTGATGGCGATTGGCTCGGCCTCACGGGATGAGAGATGTGTGTAGCCGCCGCCAGGACAGATGAGCACGAGCGGACGCTTCTTGTCACCGCGGTATTCGCTGTAATGGTCAATTATATAGGTGGTGAGCTTAGCTGTGCAGCCGCTGTGTGAGATACCTGCTTTTGAATAATCAGGCTTTAATTCAATTGTAGTGTGAAACATAATATGCCTCCGGATATGATTTATTGATAATCATGGCGTTGAAAAATATCTATATGCCGCCAACATCATTATATAGAAAGATAACCGATAATGGAAGAGTATAATTGGGAAAAGTGTTTGCCAAGGGCAATCCCATCTTTGACAGTTGAGAAAGGGTAAAAACCTCACAACCAGCATAAATACGCTGTTTGCGAGGTTATCCGGTAGTCTGTTCTAAACACAAAAGCATTATGCAAAGCGTCTGTTATATCAGTGCGGGTGTAGGTTGGTATATATCCTTCACCGGTATAATTTTTTTTTTAGCTTTTGTTCAAGAATTCTGTAAATTCCTCATTCCTCAAGCAGTCTTTGTAGAAAAACTTATCATAGTCAGCTTCGTCATCCAGTTCGCTCAGCTTGTATTTTTCAGAGATAGATTTGCATATGTTATTAAGGCCAAGAGAATAGTAAATGTCCTGAAGGAAAAGATAGCCTGCATTGCAGGAGCTGCGGACATTTTTATCAATAGGCATATGCCGTGTAAATGCTATGCACATTTAGCTTGACAGGGTATGCTGAAAAGAATAAAATTAAAAAATATAAAAAAGAAAAGGTGTTGAAATCATAATGTACACAGAAGATAATTTTGACAGACAGACAGAACTGATACTGTTTTATTTTGGTACAATTTTAAAAATAAAACGCCATGTAAAAAGGGATGCACTTTAGGTGCAATATAGCTTTTTACATTGCGTTTTTTTAATACAAAAAAGGAGAAGGATATGCTGTTAAATATTTCTGAAAAATATAGGAAGGTAATTGTATACATCATCGTAATATTTATTTCAAGTATTGTATTTATAGGATATGGAAGAAATAAACGTATATCATATGCGGATGAGATATATACCTACACTATCGTCAATGCTAAGAGTGCATTTGTACAGTTCCCTGTCGGACAATGGGTGTCAAGACAGTATATGGTAGATGATTTCAGCCATGATTCGGGAGACACTTATGGTCATATGCTTGATAGTGTAAAGTTTGATAAGGTTCATCCGCCATTATATTACACGCTTCTATATATGTTATTTTCAATTTTTGAGGGAAGTACTTCGATATGGATACCACTACTGCTCAATTTGTTTTTTTATCTCGGCTCTATCACATTGGCATACTGCTTTTTGTATAAAATATTTAGAAAGCCTTGGATAGCTGCAACATCAGTTCTGCTTGCCTTTAATATCGGGGTAATATCGGCGGCGATGTTTATAAGAATGTATATGATGCTGACATTTTTTGTGCTTGCATTTATTTATGTGAATTATCTGATATGGATTAACCGCAGAAGGTGGTATCTGTACATCCTTATATTTGTGATAACGGTGTGCGGATTCCTCACACAGTATTATTTTGCTCTGTTTGCGGCAGGATGCTATATAACCGAGTTTTTGTACGATATAGTTAAGAAAAAGTACATATCACTGCTTGGATTTACCATGGCAATGGTTGGTTCGGTTATGGCTGCCACGCTGATTTGGAAAGAGTGGGTGAGAGATATATTTGGAAATGTTCACTCACAGTCGATGTTTGATAAGACAGGAAATATTGCGAGTGCGTTTTTAGCCAATATACCGAGAACAATTCAGTTTCTGTATGGCACACCATTCAGAAATCTGTACTTACCTGCATTTGTAATTATTTTTGCAGGGATTATATATATCATTTTTTCAAAGAAAATGCGTGAATCATTCAATAGCGACATAAGATATACATTGGTTAAGATGTATATAGCTGCTAACTTTAATGCCTTGGTTATAACGGAATTGGCTCCTGATTATCTTCTCTCAAACAGGTATTATTATGCACCGGCGGCAGTAATAACAATTGTCGGAATGGTGATGATATTTATGGCTGTAAGCAGTTTAAACAATAAAAAGCTACCGGGAATTGTTGTGGCTGCAATGGCATATGCGATACTTAATATATATGTTATATCAGCTAATGATATTGACTATTATACTGATGCAAAAGAATATGACAGTAATATAGCCTTACTCAGGCAGTATGAAGATATACCGTGGATTATCGGCGGCGCTGAGGGTTGGATTACTAGAAATCATCTTGAACAGTTTATGATACCATATACGATAATGCTCGTGGACGATGAAACACCGGGGACGGATGATGAGGTGCTTGAAAATGAAGAAGAATTTTTACTTTTAGGCTATGATGACAACGTTAAGTTTTCTGATATAGGGTTAAAATATTATGTTGACTGCACCGGGAACGATTATGAAGAACAACAAATTTTGGTATGGAATTCCTTATATGTATATTTAGTAAAAAAGAAATGACATTAAATATTCCATTGGCGGGTAGGCAACTGTGAAAGATGGCTGCCTATTTAATTTTATATACTTTATCCTTCGGACTTTTTGCATTTATTTAGCTTCTTATAATTTTTTAATTGATTGCCAAGAAGGTTTAATGATGGTAAAATATATTTATAAAAAACGTGGAAGGTGATGAATTGTGCGAAAATAATTCGGATAGTTTATTTCCACACATGCAATTTGTTTCCGGGCGAAAACAAATTGCTTTTATGGCAGATGGGAAATTCTCATTGCTTCTTCGTGACATGTCGCTCAGAAAAGAGGAATTGCATGGACAAAAAATTATATGACTTGATGGACTGGCCTGAGATTGAAGCGGTAGTATATTCGGAGTGCAGGCACCCGCTTGATATTTTAGGACAGCATATTACATCTGATGGGCTGCTCTTCCAGGCATTTAAGCCGGGGGCTGTGGGCGTGAAGGTGGTGCTCACCGGAAAGAATAAGACCTATGACATGGAGCAGGTCGACGAGGCGGGATATTTCGCACTGCTCATACCGGGAAAGAGACGTGTGGCGTATGAGCTGATTGTCGACTACGGAGATGGAAATTTGCAGCAGCTTCCCGACACCTACAGCTTCAAGGTGCAGATACTTGAGTCGGAGCTTGAGCGCTTCAATGCGGGAATCAACTATGAACTGTACAATGTTCTCGGAGCACACCCGATGGAGGTGGATGGTGTACAGGGAGTTCATTTTGCGGTGTGGGCTCCTAATGCATGGAGAGTGAGCGTTGTCGGTGACTTTAACAGTTGGGATGGAAGAACACACCAGATGCAGTTTATTGATAAGTACGGTGTGTATGAATTGTTCATACCGGGTGTGAAGCCGCTTGATATCTACAAATATGAGCTAAAATACAAGGGTGGCATGATAGGACTCAAGGCTGACCCTTACGCATTCTACAGTGAGCTGCGTCCGAACAACGCATCAATCGTGTACGACATTGAGAAATATGTGTGGACGGACGGCGACTGGCTTGAGCAGAGAGAGCTTAACAAAAATAAGCCGATGTCCATATATGAGCTGCATTTAGGTTCATTTATGAAGCCAGAGGACGGAAGGGAATTCTATAATTATCGTGAGCTGGCTCCGCTTATTATCAAGTATGTGAAGGAAATGGGTTACTCACATATTGAACTCATGCCGATAATGGAGCACCCATTTGACGGTTCATGGGGCTATCAGGTGACCGGATATTACGCGCCGACAAGCAGATACGGAACTCCTGATGATTTCAGGTACTTTGTCGACCTTCTGCACTGCTCGGGAATAGGCGTTATCTTAGACTGGGTTCCGGCACATTTCCCGAAGGATGATTTCGGGCTGGCGAGGTTTGACGGAACGGCACTGTATGAGCATCTCGACCCGAGACAGGGCGAGCACCCTGAGTGGGGAACCTACATATATAATTATGGCAGACCGCAGGTACGCAACTTCCTTATAGCCAATGCGCTTTTCTGGGCAAAGGAATATCATGTGGATGGTCTTAGAATGGATGCGGTTGCATCGATGCTATACCTTGACTATGGGAAGAAGAACGGCGAATGGGTTGCAAATATATATGGCGGCAATGAGAATCTTGAGGCAGTTGAATTTTTCAAGCAGCTCAATGCAGTGTACAGGAAGAAAAACAAGACTTCCATGCTTATTGCGGAGGAGTCGACGGCATGGCCGATGGTCACAGGTGATATAAAGGACGGCTCACTTGGTTTTGACTACAAGTGGAATATGGGCTGGATGAATGATTTTCTTGATTTTATGAGTGCGGATCCGCTGTTCAGAAAAGGGCGTTACGGTGAATTGACATTCAGCATGATATACGCTTACAGCGAAGATTTTATTCTTGTCATATCACATGATGAGGTGGTTCACGGGAAAGCTTCCATGATTAACAAGATGCCGGAGGCTGACCTTGATGAGAAGTTCTCAGACCTTCGCGCCGCTTACGGCTTCATGTACACTCATCCGGGCAAGAAGCTACTCTTCATGGGACAGGATTTCGGTCAGTTTAACGAGTGGTGGGAGGAGAGGAGCCTCGATTGGGACGAACTTTCCAAGGAGCGGAACCAGAAGCTTCACAGGTACATGAAGGAGCTGAACTCGCTGTATAAGAAGGAGCCTGCACTCTACGAGCTCGACTACAATCCTGACGGCTTCGAGTGGATTAATAATATCTCCGCCGACGAGTGCATTGTGTCGTATGTCCGCAGGGCTAAGAACGGCGATGAGCTTCTCGTCGTTGTCAGCTTCACGCCTGTGCTGCGCGAGAAGTACAAGATAGG
>CAKRJT010000038.1 GCA_934351925.1 uncultured Lachnospiraceae bacterium | reverse complement strand
GAGCATCTATGCTTGTGTGTTACGTGCTGGCAATTATCTATTAATCCTGCAACCTACAGGTACAATATTCTAATCCCGCACTTATTCTGCAAATATTACTTATTTAGCGTCCTTAGGTCTCTTAGCACCGTACTTAGAACGAGCCTGTCTTCTCTTGGCTACGCCTGCGGTATCTAATGTACCTCTTACGATGTGATATCTTGTACCTGGAAGGTCCTTTACTCTACCACCTCTAATAAGAACTACGCTATGCTCCTGAAGATTGTGGCCTTCACCCGGAATATAGCTTGTAACCTCGATTCCGTTGGAAAGACGAACTCTGGCAATCTTTCTGAGAGCTGAGTTAGGCTTCTTAGGTGTAGCAGTCTTAACTGCTGTACAAACACCTCTCTTCTGTGGAGCCGCTGTGTCAACGCTCTTCTTCTGTAAAGAGTTGTAGCTCTTTAAGAGAGCAGGTGCAGTTGACTTCTTAACTGATGTCTGTCTACCTTTCTTAACTAACTGATTAAATGTAGGCATCTTATTTTCACCTCCTGATTAGAATAATGTAACTTGGTTGCTTTCGTATCGAAAGTCTTAGAGCGCACAAAAAACACGTCGTTTTTTGCACGCTCTATTAGAATATCAATTTTCTTTTTTCTTGTCAATACCTTTATCACATTTTTTCGTGAATCTTTTTTAGTGAATTATAATGTAAACTTTCCGATTGCCTTCTTGAGCTGGTCTGCGATATCATTGAGCTCTGTAGTATAATTTACGATGTCCTCCATCGTGTTGTTCACCTGGTCAACGGAAGCGTTTACCTCCTCGGCTGCGGCTGCCGACTCCTCGGATACCGAGGCAATGCTTGTCATCTCACCGACAACAGCTTCCTTGTTGTTCTCCATTCTCTCGTTGAGACCTGCAACCTCTGAAAGACCGCGTATGAGCTCGTTTATCGAGTCGGATATCTTCTCAAAAAGCTTCTGGGTATCATTTATTGCATTCTGCTGTTCAGTGATAAGATTGTTGTTCTCCCTCATCGCCTGTTCAGCCTGTGTCGCTCTCGCAACCACTTCATTTATAATCTCCTTTATCTCATCTGTCGACTTTCTCGACTGGTCAGCAAGCTGTCTTATCTCATCAGCAACAACCGCGAAGCCTCTTCCCGCATCGCCCGCTCTCGCAGCCTCTATGCTCGCATTGAGAGATAGAAGGTTGGTCTGGCTTGTGATGTCCGCAATGGCATCGGATATGTAATTAATCTTGTCAATGCTCGTCATAACTTCATCCATAACCTGCATCGTAGTCTTGGACTTGTCCATCGTAAGTTCTGACTTATCAATAAGAAGATTTACCATCTGCTTACCCTGTTCGCTGAGCTTACCGGTGTTATCCGACATCTCGTTTATGCTGTCAACATGCTGCTTTGTCTCATTAAGGCTTCCTGCAAGCTTCTCAACCTCATCCACCGCCTGCTGCGTGCTGCCTGCCTGATCCGTAGCTCCGAGTGCTATGTTATGTATTGCCTCCATGACCATGTTGGTGTTGTTCTTCGTCTCATCGGTTATGGTCGAGATATTTCCTGCCACCTGCACAATGTTCTTTGACTTGCTGTCAACATCCTTTATAAGTCCCGATATCTGCGTCGTCATATCGTTGAAGCTGTTCTCAAGCTGGCCGAACTCATCCCTGCGTTTTGTCTTAATCTGCTGTGTGAGATCTCCCTCTGATACCTTCCTGAGTGCAAGCTGTACCTTCTTAACCTCTCTTGACATGCTTATGGCAACGAAAAGTGCAATCACTATTCCAAATATTCCACTGATTACGGCTGCACTGCTGACGCCGCTTGTGATAGCCTGTATGCTGGAATTGTTCTCGTCCTCACTCACAATTCCGAGAAGCGTCCAGCCCGTAATCTCATCTGAGAGAACCGATACATACCAGTTCTTACCGTCAACCTTCTCGATAAAGCTTGTGTCCTCAGTGTTTGAAGTCCTTCCCCAGAAGTCAAAACTGCTGACATCACCGCCCGTTATCGTGTCCTTATCATTTCCTATTATAATCTTGCCGTTCTTGTCCGCAACGAGGACATAACCGGTGCCCAACAATCCGATGTTTTGCACATAGCTCTCGAATGCCGAGAACGATACATCAAGTCCGACAACGCCATAGTTGGAATCATCGATTCTGATTTCCTGTGCGATAGTGATAATCTGCTCACCTGTCTGCGGATCCGCATACGGTCCCGTAAATGTCGCAAACACGCCCGCTCTTTTCTGACTGTTCTGACAGTCCTTGTACCACTGCTTTGCAGTGTTATCAACATTTTCCTCAAATGTCTTTATTCCCTTCACCTTGCCCTCGACAGTCTCGAGATGCCCTTCCATATAATAGCCTTTTGCTGTCGAGTAATAGCAGCGAACCGGGCTGTCTACCACCTTAAGTGAGGCGATAAGTGAGTCCTCTATCGTCGCTACATTATCCTCAAATACGCCCTTGTCCTCAAGATGCTTTACTTCATTTTTTCTTGTCACAAGATCTACCGGCTGGCTCATATTTCTCATATAGGTCTGAAATCCCTTGAGTGTCTCAGTCACGGTCTGCGAACTTGTAAGCTCTATGTTATCCTTCAGAACTTTTTTCGTAGTCAGGGTAACGAGCATTCCTGTAACAAGCGATACGCACAATATTACCATAAGAAAGTATGCTATAAGTTTTGTTCTGATGCTTCTCACAATATTTTCCTCCTGTTTCTTTTACAAAGTAAACTTTTTCACATATCCGGCTTCAAAATATAACGCAACAACAAAATATGGGGACACCCTAAGATGTCCCCGTATCGTTTTACTGATTATTCCTCAGAACCCAGGTTCTCAGTTACTTCTATATCATCTGTATCCTCACCGAGTGAAAATTCACCATCCTCCGATACGTTAAGCTCCTCTACCGTGTCAGTAGTAAGCTTAACTGAACGATATCTCTTCATACCTGTTCCGGCAGGAATAAGCTTACCGATGATAACGTTCTCCTTGAGTCCGATGAGTGGGTCAACCTTACCATTGATAGCTGCCTCTGTGAGAACCTTTGTTGTCTCCTGGAAGGAAGCTGCCGATAAGAAGGAGTTCGTTGCAAGAGACGACTTAGTGATACCGAGAAGTATCTGTGTCGCAGTTGCAGGCTCCTTGCCCTCTTCTACCAATTTCTCATTTGTCTCGTTGAACTCAAGTGTATCTGCCGTCATACCCGGAAGGTACTCGGAATCACCAGGAGTCTCGATGCGAACCTTCTTTAACATCTGACGAACAATAACCTCAACGTGCTTATCGTTGATATCAACACCCTGAAGTCTGTATACTCGCTGTACTTCGCGGAGAATGTAGTCCTGAACCGCACGAACACCCTTAATCTTTAAGATATCGTGTGGATTTACGCTACCTTCTGTCAGCTCATCACCGGCCTCAATGTACTTGCCATCCTCAATCTCCGGCTTAATTCTTGAATTAAACGGAATGAGGTAATTCTTAGCTTCTCCTGTCTCGCTGTTAGTGATGATAACTTCTCTCTTCTTCTTCTCATCGCGGATGCTCACAACACCGGCGCCCTCAGCAATGATAGCAAGTCCCTTTGGCTTACGAGCCTCGAAAAGCTCCTCAACTCTAGGAAGACCCTGTGTGATATCGTCACCGGCAACACCACCACTGTGGAAGGTTCTCATCGTAAGCTGTGTACCAGGCTCACCGATTGACTGGGCGGCAATAATTCCGACTGCCTCACCAACCTGAACTGCCTGACCCGTAGCCATGTTAGCGCCGTAGCACTTAGCACAGATACCGGAATGTGATCTACATGTAAGAATTGTTCTAATCTTAACTCTGTCAACGCCTGTCTTTACAATGGCAGATGCTCTCTTAGGTGTAACCATATGGTTAGCTGCGACAACAACCTCACCCGTAGCAGGATCAACAATATCCTCTGCAAGGTATCTGCCTGTTATTCTGGACTTAAGGCTCTCGATTTCCTCCTTGCCGTCCATAAATGCCTCGACGTACATGCCAGGTATCTCAGCTCTGTTCTCGGAACAATCAACCTCACGAACAATGAGCTCCTGTGATACGTCTACGAGACGTCTTGTAAGGTATCCTGAATCCGCTGTTCTGAGAGCTGTATCGGACATACCCTTTCTTGCACCGTGTGCGGAGATAAAGTACTCGAGTACGTCAAGACCCTCACGGAAGTTAGACTTGATAGGGAGCTCGATGGTACGTCCTGATGTATCCGCCATGAGTCCACGCATACCTGCTAACTGCTTAATCTGCTGATTAGAACCACGGGCTCCGGAATCAGCCATCATAAAGATGTTATTGTATTTATTAAGACCTGATAAAAGTGCATCTGTGAGTTCCTCATCAGTCTTTTTCCATGTCTCTACAACTTCCTTGTAACGCTCCTCCTCCGTGATAAGACCACGACGGAAGTTCTTCATAATCTTCTCAACGGTCGCCTCTGCCTCCGCAAGCATCTGTGGCTTCTTTGCAGGCACGGTCATATCGGAAATTGATACGGTCATGGAGGCTCTAGTTGAGTACTTATAGCCCATTGCCTTGATGTAGTCGAGAACCTCGGCTGTCTTTGTTGAGCCATGAGTATTGATAACCTTCTCAAGAATCTGCTTCAAGCCCTTCTTTCCAACATGGAAATCAACCTCAAGCTTGAGTTCGTTCTCAGGGATGCTTCTGTCTACGAATCCTAAATCCTGCGGAAGAATCTCGTTGAAGATAAAACGTCCGAGGGTGGACTCTACAATACCACTCTTGACTGTCCCGTCCGGCATCTGTTTCTCAACATACACCTTAATTCTTGAGTGAAGTGTGAGCGCATTGTTCTCATATGCGAGAATAGCCTCATTTATACTCTTGAACATCTTGCCTTCACCGAGAGCAGGCTCTGCATCACCAACTGATGTACCTCTCTCCTGTGTAAGATAGTAGATACCAAGTACCATATCCTGTGAAGGAACGGCAACAGGACCACCGTCTGAAGGCTTTAACAGGTTGTTAGGCGAGAGCAGAAGGAATCTGCACTCTGCCTGGGCCTCAACCGAAAGCGGAAGATGCACAGCCATCTGGTCACCATCGAAGTCAGCGTTGAAAGCTGTACATACGAGTGGGTGAAGCTTGATGGCCTTACCTTCTACTAGGATTGGCTCGAATGCCTGAATACCGAGTCTGTGGAGTGTAGGCGCACGGTTAAGCATAACCGGATGCTCCTTGATAACATCCTCGAGAACATCCCAAACCTCTGTCTCGAGCTTCTCCACCATCTTCTTTGCATTCTTTATGTTATGCGCTGTTCCGTTGGCAACAAGCTCTTTCATAACGAAAGGCTTGAAGAGCTCTATAGCCATCTCCTTTGGAAGACCACACTGGTAAATCTTAAGTTCAGGACCTACAACGATAACCGAACGTCCTGAGTAGTCAACTCGCTTACCGAGAAGATTCTGACGGAAACGTCCCTGCTTACCCTTTAACATATCCGATAAAGACTTGAGAGCTCTGTTTCCAGGTCCAGTAACAGGACGTCCTCTTCTGCCGTTATCAATAAGGGAGTCAACTGCCTCCTGAAGCATCCTCTTCTCATTTCTCACAATGATATCAGGGGCACCGAGCTCCATCAGTCTTGCAAGACGGTTATTACGGTTGATAATTCTTCTATATAAATCATTGAGATCGGAAGTAGCAAATCTGCCTCCGTCGAGCTGTACCATAGGACGAAGATCCGGTGGTATAACCGGAACAACATCCATAACCATCCATGACGGATTGTTGCCGGACTCACGGAACGCTTCTACAACCTCGAGTCTCTTGACAATTCTTGCTCTCTTCTGTCCGGAAGCATCGACAAGCTCTGCCTTTAACTCCTCGGAATCCTTCTCAAGATCTATAGCCTCAAGCAGCTCCTTGACTGCCTCCGCGCCCATACCGACACGGAAGGAGTCACTTCCAAACTGCTCGCATGCATCGTTGTATTCCTTCTCGGAAAGAACCTGCTTATATGATAAAGTAGTTGTTCCCGGATCAAGAACTATATAGGATACGAAATAGAGAACCTTCTCAAGAATTCTCGGTGATAAATCAAGGATTAAGCCCATACGGCTCGGAATACCCTTGAAATACCAGATATGTGACACAGGAGCTGCAAGCTGAATGTGTCCCATACGCTCTCTTCGAACACTTGCCTTAGTGACCTCAACACCACAACGGTCACAGACAATACCCTTATATCTTATCTTCTTGTATTTTCCACAATGACATTCCCAATCCTTCATTGGTCCAAAGATTCTCTCACAGAACAGACCATCGCGCTCAGGCTTAAGAGTTCTGTAATTGATTGTCTCCGGCTTAGTTACCTCACCATGTGACCACTCAAGAATCTTCTCTGTAGACGCAAGTCCAATCTTGATTGAATCAAATGTTAATGGCTGATATGATTCATTATTCACTGTCTCTGGCATTTTAGGAACTCCCTTCTATTATTCTTCATCATCGGAGAAATCAACGTCATCGCTAAAATCCGAGTCACCAAAATCGTCATCGTCCTCAACATTTGACATTTCTCCATCAACAAATTCCTGTTTCTGGTAACCGTGCTCGCCAAACTCGCCATCATCATACTTGAAATCCTTGAGCTCATCAAATGACGGAGCCTCATCAGCACCCACGATATTCTCCTGGATATTGACCTCCTCGCCATTCTCATCAAGAACCTTGACATCAAGTGCAAGTGAGCGTAACTCCTGTAATAATACCTTAAAGGACTCAGGGATGCCCGGCTCAGGGATATTGTCACCCTTGATAATTGCCTCGTATGTCTTAACACGTCCAACAACGTCATCGGACTTAACTGTAAGAATTTCCTGAAGTGTATAGGATGCACCGTAAGCCTCGAGTGCCCACACCTCCATCTCTCCGAAACGCTGTCCACCGAACTGTGCCTTACCGCCGAGTGGCTGCTGTGTAACGAGTGAGTACGGACCTGTTGAACGTGCATGAATCTTATCGTCAACCAAGTGATGGAGCTTAAGGTAATGCATGTGTCCGATTGTTACCGGGCTGTCAAAATACTCTCCGGTTCTTCCGTCTCTGAGCCTTACCTTACCATCTCTTGAAATAGGAACGCCCTTCCACTCTTTTCTATGATCAAGATGCTCACCAAGGTACTGCATAACACCCTCGTTAACATCATCCTTATGCTTCTCCTTGAAATCCTCCCACTCCATATTTACATAATCGTTGGCAAGATCAAGCGTATCCATAATAGCGCGCTCGTCAGCACCCTCGAAAATAGGTGTTGATACATTGAAGCCGAGAGCCTTGGCTGCAAGGCTTAGGTGAATCTCGAGCACCTGTCCGATATTCATTCGTGAAGGCACGCCCAGTGGGTTAAGCACGATATCAAGCGGTCTGCCGTTTGGAAGGAATGGCATATCCTCTACAGGAAGAATTCTTGAAACGACACCCTTGTTACCATGTCGACCGGCCATCTTATCACCAACGGAAATCTTTCTCTTCTGTGCAATATAGATACGGACAGACTGATTTACGCCCGGTGAAAGCTCGTCGCCATTCTCTCTTGTAAATACCTTTGCATCGATAATAATACCATATTCTCCGTGAGGAACCTTGAGTGAGGTGTCTCTAACCTCCCTTGCCTTCTCACCGAAAATAGCACGGAGAAGTCTCTCCTCAGCGGTAAGCTCTGTCTCACCCTTAGGTGTCACCTTACCTACGAGAATATCTCCCGCACGAACCTCTGCACCGATACGAATGATACCTCTGTCATCAAGATCCTTGAGTGCATCATCACCTACACCCGGAACATCCCTTGTTATCTCCTCAGGTCCGAGCTTCGTATCTCTTGCCTCTGCCTCATACTCCTCTATATGAACCGATGTGTATACATCATCCATCACAAGGCGCTCGCTGAGTAAAACGGCATCCTCGTAATTGTAACCTTCCCATGTCATGAAACCGATGAGAGGGTTCTTGCCGAGAGCAATCTCACCGTTGGAGGTTGAAGGACCATCGGCGATAACCTGACCCTGCTCAATAACATCGCCCTTTGTCACAATAGGCTTCTGGTTATAGCAGTTGCTCTGGTTGCTTCGTGCGAACTTGGTAAGACGGTACTTATCTAACTTACCATCGCTGCACTTTATAATAATCTCTCTTGATGTTGCAAGCTCAACAATACCTGCATTTCTGGCAACAATACACATGCCTGAGTCTACCGCTGCCTTGTGCTCCATACCTGTACCTACAACCGGTGCCTCCGTAGTGAGAAGCGGAACCGCCTGACGCTGCATGTTGGATCCCATGAGGGCACGGTTAGCATCGTCGTTCTCAAGGAACGGAATCATTGATGTAGCGACCGAGAATACCATCTTAGGGGACACGTCCATGAGGTCGATCTTGCTCTTTGCGAACTCTGAGGTCTCCTCTCTGTAACGGCCTGATACGGAATTCTTTACGAAATGTCCTTCCTCATCAAGCTCGGCATTAGCCTGCGCTACATAGTAGTTATCCTCCTCGTCTGCTGTGAGGTAACGAACCTCATCTGTTACGACAGGGTTCTTAGGATCCGTCTTATCTACAACTCTGTATGGTGCCTCAACAAAGCCATACTCATTAATTCTTGCGTATGCGGCAAGAGAGTTGATGAGTCCGATGTTAGGACCCTCAGGGGTCTCAATAGGACACATTCTTCCATAATGAGTATAGTGAACATCTCGAACCTCGAATCCGGCACGGTCTCTTGAAAGACCACCAGGTCCTAACGCTGAGAGTCTTCTCTTGTGAGTGATCTCAGAGAGCGGGTTATTCTGGTCCATGAACTGGGAGAGCTGGGAGCTTCCGAAGAACTCCTTAACTGCCGCAGTAACAGGCTTGATGTTGATAAGTGTCTGAGCGGTAACACCCTCAAGATCCTGTGTTGTCATTCTCTCTCTTACAACACGCTCCATTCTTGAGAGACCTATTCTGTACTGATTCTGTAAAAGCTCACCAACCGCACGAATACGTCTGTTTCCAAGGTGATCGATATCATCCTTGTTTCCTACATGGTACTCAAGGTGCATATTATAGTTGATGGAAGCCATAATATCTTCTATAGTAATGTGCTTAGGAATGAGGTCGCCAATATTCTTGCGGATAGCAGCCTTGATATCATCAAGATTGCCGTTTTCTGCAAGTATCTGTGAGAGTACAGGATAGAATACGTTCTCATTTACCCCGAGTTCCTTAGCCTCCTCTGCCGTTATATTCACATGCTTGGTAATATCTACCATCATATTGGAGAGAACCTTAACTCTTCTCTCTCCGCACTGAAGCCACACAAAAGGCACAGCCGCATTCTGAATGTCAAGAGCCTGCTCCTTAGTAAGAACAGTTCCTGCCTCAGCGAGAACCTCACCTGTCGTAGTATCAACTACGTCATCTGCAAGTGTCTGTCCTGCTATACGGTTGCGAAGATTGAGCTTCTTATTAAACTTGTAACGTCCTACCTTTGCGAGGTCATATCTTCTTGGATCGAAGAACATCGCATTGATGAGGCTCTCAGCGCTGTCCACTGAAAGCGGCTCACCCGGTCTTATCTTCTTATACAGCTCTAAAAGACCTGACTGATAGTCATCACATGTATCTTTTGCGAGGCTCGCCATAATCTTAGGCTCCTCACCAAAAAGATCAATAATCTGTGCATTTGTTCCATATCCGAGTGCACGGATAAGAACAGTGACAGGTACCTTTCTTGTTCTATCTACACGCACGGAGAAAACGTTGTTAGAATCCGTCTCATACTCTAACCACGCACCTCTATTAGGAATAACTGTACATGAATATAATTCCTTACCAACCTTATCATGTCCAATTTCATAATATATTCCGGGAGAACGCACTAACTGGCTAACGATAACTCGCTCAGCACCATTGATAACGAAGGTGCCTGTAGCTGTCATGATAGGCAGGTCACCCATGAAAATCTCGTGCTCCTTGATTTCCTCTGTCTCCTTATTGTAAAGTCTGACCTTCACTTTAAGTGGTGCAGCATAAGTAGCATCCCTTTCCTTACACTCTTCTATTGAATACTTCACATCTTCCTCGCACAATGCGAAGTCTACGAATTCCAGACTCAGATGACCGCTGTAATCCGCAATAGGAGATATATCCGCGAAAGCTTCCTTAAGCCCCTCTTTGAGGAACCACTTATATGAATCTTTCTGGATTTCGATAAGGTCTGGCATCTCAAGAACCTCGTTCCGCCTTGAATAGCTCATACGAATACTTTTGCCATAATGCATCGGACGTAATCTGTTTTTTTCCATTGACGTTTCACCCCTTGCGTTGATTTAATATGGTTTTCCATAAATTTACACTAATAGGGACTTTCACCCATAATGTAGCATTTTCCAGTGTAGCATCACTTTTTAAAGCTGTCAAGTGCTTTTTTGATATTTTTTGGAATTTTATATTTATTTTCTACAAATCAGTATATTCCAAACAGCTAAAAGCTCACCCGCCTAAGACCTGTTGACTGTAAATAATGCAAAAAGGGCTATGCGTCGCCGCATAGCCCTCAAACCTCGTAGGGTAAAATTACTTAATTGTAACCTTTGCGCCAGCCTCTTCAAGCTGCTTCTTAATAGCCTCAGCCTCTTCCTTGCTAACGCCCTCCTTAACAACCTTAGGAGCGGATGTAACAAGATCCTTAGCTTCCTTAAGACCTAAGCCTGTGATCTCACGAACAACCTTGATAACAGGAACGCCGGCACCCTCTGTAAGCTCTACATCGAACTCTGTCTTCTCCTCAGCTGCTGCTGCGCCAGCACCTGCTGCTGCAACTACAACGCCTGCTGCTGCAGATACGCCGAACTCTTCCTCACATGCCTTAACGAGATCGTTAAGCTCTAATACTGTTAAACCCTTGATTACTTCAATAATTTCCTGAGTTGTCATTTTATTTTCCTCCATTAAATATTTTTAATAAATTAAAATTAGTTCTTAGATTAATGTTCCATCTTAACCCGGCTTAATTAAGCCTCTGCATTCTTCTCAGCGATCTGCTTAAGAACACGAGCAAAGTTGGTAACAGGGGACTGAATGCTTCCAAGGAACTTGGAAAGTAACTCGTCTCTTGATGGGATAGTAGCAATAACCTTGATACCATTCTCATCATAGTATGTGCCGTCAACGACACCGCCCTTTAACTGAAGCTTGTCTGCTGTCTGCGCGAACTGGAATAAAACTCTTGCAGGAGCTGTAGCGTCAGTCTTAGAGATAGCGATAGCTGTAGGTCCCTCAAGGTTCTTAGAAAGTTCCTCAAAAGGAGTATCCTTAACTGCTATGTTGATAAGTGTGTTCTTATATACCTTATAAGTAACACCAGCTTCTCTTAACTGCTTACGAAGCTGTGTATCCTGCTCAACTGTAAGTCCACGGTAGTCAACAACAACTGCTGCTGCTGCGCCGTCGAGAGCTGCGCTGATCTCATCAACGATAGGCTTCTTCATCTCTACTTTTGCCATGATTTCTTCCTCCTATTATATTTTGTTTTGCCATATATAATATAAGAAAAAAGCCCCCCGTAGCCGGAGAGCACACATAAGTCTGATACTTATATTATCCCTCGGCAGGTGTACTTAGCCTTATATCCATCCGGATACCTGCTGTCTACGGCAAATTCACTCATATCAAAGATATGAGTGTCGACCTCAATCCATGTGGATATCAGTCTCTATATTACATTCCGTTCAGGAAATTCCCGAACGGAATGCATTATATCATTAATATATATCCGGTGTCAACCGTTTTTTCAAAAAACAGAAATACTTACCGAACCAAACAAGAATTAACCAACGTACTTAGCTGTGTTAACCTTCACACCAGGTCCCATTGTGGAAGCGAGTGTGATGTTCTTTAAGTATGTTCCCTTTAATGATGAAGGCTTAGCCTTAACGATTGCATCCATGATAGCCTGGAAGTTGTCTGCTAACTGCTCTTCTGTGAAAGAAACCTTTCCAACTGGAACATGTACAATGTTAGTCTTATCAAGTCTGTACTCAATCTTACCAGCCTTGATCTCGTTGATAGCCTTTGTTACATCCATAGTAACTGTACCAGCCTTAGGGTTTGGCATTAAGCCCTTAGGTCCAAGTACACGACCAAGACGACCAACAACGCCCATCATATCAGGTGTAGCAACAACTACGTCAAACTCAAACCAACCATCGTTCTGGATCTTTGGAATAAGCTCCTCGCCGCCTACATAATCAGCTCCTGCTGCCTCAGCCTCATTAGCCTTGTCACCCTTAGCGAAAACTAAGACTCTTACAGTCTTACCTGTTCCGTGAGGAAGAACTACAGCACCACGGATCTGCTGCTCAGCGTGACGTCCGTCACAACCTGTTCTGATATGCGCTTCAACTGTTTCGTCAAACTTTGCAGTTGCTGCCTTCTTAACTAAAGCTACTGCTTCAGCCGGATCGTAAGCCATTGTACGATCGATTAACTTGGCAGCTTCTGTATATTTCTTACCTTTTTTCATTATTAATAACCTCCTAGTGGTATTTGCGGGGAAATCCCTCCCACGTCTTGTGCTCGGCTCCATGCCGAAATTAATTCAAATTAATCCTCTACAACGATACCCATGCTTCTTGCAGTACCAGCGATCATGCTTGTAGCTGCTTCAACGGATGCTGCGTTGAGATCCGGCATCTTAAGCTCAGCAATCTTCTGAACCTCAGATCTCTTAATTGTTGCGACCTTAGTCTTGTTAGGTACACCTGATGCAGACTTAAGATTACAAGCCTTCTTAAGAAGAACTGCTGCTGGAGGAGTCTTTGTTACGAAGCTGAAGCTTCTGTCAGCGTAAACAGTGATGACAACAGGAATAATCATTCCGTCCTGATCTGCTGTTCTTGCGTTGAACTCCTTTGTGAACTGCATGATGTTAACACCATGCTGACCAAGTGCAGGACCAACTGGTGGAGCCGGTGTTGCTTTGCCGCCTGGAATCTGTAATTTGATATAACCTTCTACTTTCTTTGCCATTTTGGCACCTCCTAAATAATGTGGTAATTGCGGGGAAATCCCTCCCACTTCCGCATGCCGTGTATATATTATGTACAATGCATAACGGACGCATCAAAAAATGTTACATTTTCTTAATTTCTGTGAAACTTAACTCAACCGGTGTTTCACGACCGAACATGTCCACATTGATTGTAACGCTGCGCTTGCCTGCGTTAACGCTCTTAATCATGCCGACTGTCTTATCCCAGACGCCGCTCGTTACGATGATGCTGTCGCCAACCTTGTACTCTGAATCTGCCGCAAGGATGACATCGCCCATGCCTAACGCCTTAATCTCGGACTCTGACAAAGGAACAGGCTTAGATCCCGGTCCGACAAAGCCGGTAACGCCTCTGGTGTTACGAACAACATACCAGGTATCATCGTTCATAATCATGTTCACAAGGACATAACCTGGGAACATCTTGCGCTGAACCTGTTTAGTAACGCCGTTCTTAACTTCCTGAACGTCTTCCATTGGTACCAGAACCTCAAGAATCTGATCCTGAAGATGTCTGTTTTCAATTGTCTTTTCAATATTAGCCTTAACCTTGTTCTCATAACCCGAGTAGGTGTGGGCTACATACCAATTTGCCTCTGACATTCCTAATCCACCTTTTCCTTACTTTACTAAGAACCCTAAACCGAAACGAAACACAATATCAATAACGGTTATCAGCACACCTAAAATAACTGAGATAATCACAACCGCACCGGTCTGCTTACCGACGGTCTCCGGGGTCGGCCATGAGATAGTCTTGAACTGTCCCTTAAGGCCCTTGAACCAGCTTGTCTTCTTGGCAGCCGGCTTCTTACTCTTCTTTTCAGAATCGCCCATAATTACCTCCAATTACTTTGTTTCCTTGTGTAATGTGTGTGACTTACAGAACTTACAATACTTCTTTGTCTCCATTCTGTCCGGATGTGTCTTCTTGTCCTTAGTCATGTTGTAATTACGCTGCTTGCACTCTGTACATGCCAATGTTATCTTTACACGCACAACTTCCACCTCCAATTAGTTTCTTTTAATTAGTGTTTTTAAGGCATAAAAAAAAAGCCTTAGCTCTTCCATAGCTAGTTTAGAATATCATAGCACAAAATGTAAGTCAAGCTTTTTTTGCAAATATTTATATATAAGTCGATATGACTATTGTACTTCTTCCTATTATATGTTATATTTACTCTAATAAAAATTGTGAAATTTATGTGAACTTATGTTTACCACGACTGCAAACGGATTTTCAGTCGACATTTTATATCGCCACATGGAGGTGACACCTTTGATTAACAGTGTATATGATTATTATATAAGTACATATGGCAATCGAACCGTATCGCGCCACGACTCCCACAAGCGAAGCGAGCTGCGCGATATATACAACAACATTGTGAAGATTAACAGAGCCGCTCCTTTATATAAGGTAGATACATCCGAGAGCTCGCAGAAGCTCGCCATCGATATCAAGGAGGCTGCCCGCGCTCTTACCGATACTCTCAGCGAGATTACCGATATTGCCGATGACGATGTGCCTGTGGGAATAACCGCCTCGTCAGATAATCCTTCCCTTGTTACCGCAGAATATTCAGGTGACGATATGCCCGAGGACAAGAATCTGACCTTCAACGTGAAGCAGCTCGCATCGCCGCAGGTTAACATCGGAGAGTATGTGTCGTCCGGTGCGAAGATTCTGTTCCCCGGAACTTACTCCTTCAACATAGAGACTGCCAACAGCACCTATTCACTTGAATTTGCTGTGGGCGATAACGATAACAACGGTACAATATTAGGCAAGCTTGCCAAGTCAATATCAAGTTCCGGCATAGGACTTGACGCTGACGTAATCAGTAACCAATACGCACAGAAGGCTCTCAAAATAACCTCGCAGGCAACGGGAAGCAGAAAAGATTCCCCTACACAGTTTCGGATAACCGAAGGCAACAGCAATCATCTGACAGGTGCAGTTAAGCTGTTCGGACTTGATAACATTAGCAATTATCCGTCCAATGCCGTATTTAACCTTAACGGTAAATCAACTATTTCCGAGAATAACTCATTTCTTGTTGACGGCTGTTATGAAGTCACGCTTCACGGAACATCCGACGAATATGGCGAAGGCACGATAACCGCAATGAAGGACGGAAGCACACTCATTGATCAGTACAACCGGCTTGCAGATAACTACAACCGTTTCCTTGAGCTCTCCAACCGCAAGGATACCCACGAGCTGCGTATGCTGCGCTCGACCGTGACCTCCACGGTAAAACGCTGCCGCACGACTCTCGAGGACAACGGCTTTACGGTCAATGATGACAATACCCTCTCCGTTAACAAGGAAGCTCTCGACAGCTCCGCCAAGTCAGGAACAATATTCGATAATCTGAAAAACCTCGGAGCTTTTAAGGAAGCCCTCAAGAAAAGAATTGACAACATAGAGATAAACCCTATGGAATATATCAATAAGAAGGTTGTGGCATACAAAAATCCACAGAGACTAATCACCACGCCTTATGCAACTTCGATATACACAGGCATGATGTTTGACCGGTCGCTCTAGGGCAGCCGGTCATTTTATTATATCTTGAGCATAGCTCACCCAATAATTTCGTCACTCGTTAGTCATGTGACATAGCTCACTCAATAACTTTGTCGCTCGTTAGTCATATGAACTGTCAGCTTGCTTGCACTCATTATATCCATCTTTAACTAATAACCCCCTCAATTACCTCTAGTCTCGCGTCATAATTATGCAGCTCCCTCACCTTCTTTTGTCCATTCTTAGCAATCCTGCGCCTCTCCTCATCATGTTCGAGATAGTAGCGCACCTTTCTCACAAGGTCAGCCTCATCCTCGAACCACACAAGCTCCCCGCCGTTTTTAAAGTACATGACAAGCTCCGGCTGGAAATTGGTGATACAGAATCCACCCGCAGCGAGTATGTCCCACACCCGCAGCGGTATTCCGCTCCTTATATTCCTTATTGTAAAATTAAGGTTTATTCTGCTCGCATAAAAGACAACCGGTGACTCGTCCCAGTAGCGGACAGGCCCCATATTGTGAGCCAGCACGAAATCCGCATTCTCATCGTCCGTGAAAACACTGACATTGAACCTCTTCGACAGTGCTCCCAGAAGCTTGTACCGCTCCAACTGCGCTATCTTGAACCCGAGCACCGTCGTCGAAAAGATAAGCGATATATTTGAGAACGAGCGAGCGCTCTTCTCTATCCTGAAATGCCTATTCAGCTCATCCATTATCTCAGCCGTCAACATTCCATCGATATAATTCTCCCCATAAATCTCCATCTGCAGCTTCATAAGCGCATCAAAATATCCCCGCACATAATCAGGAAGCATATCCTTAATCTCGTCGTAGGAGTTCTTGCGATACATACTCCCGACAAAGGATACATCATACAGATAATCCTGCCCGGGCATTTGAGAATTTTCCTGCCAGCTCCCAATCACCTCGTCCGCCCTCTCAACAGCAGCCGCAAGCGGGAGATAATATACATTCGCGCCGCGTTCCTTAAAATCCATATAGCAAAATCTGTCAAATATAAATATGTAATTGCACTTGTTAAAAATCGACTCATGGTACATAGTCGACAGCGGACTGTCGCAGGTCCAGCAGATATATTTCAGTCCCGTTTCAGAAAGTTGTTCACATATATCGGAGATAATTGGGAAATAATTCACAGAAAACACCGCATCATACACACACTCTGTATTTTCTCCCGCAAACAGTTTTTTGGTGAACTTTTCAGTGAAGTTATCGTCCTCCTCAAAGTTCCCCAATTCCATCTCAAACATGTCGGTCACATGCCCGCGCCGCCTGAGAGCCGCTATTATGTCCGACTGGTTATAAGCTTTCCAGCAGTAAAAAAGAATTCTCATGGTTATACTCCCTCATTCCTCACAGAAACATTTTCACGAAATTATACAAACATATCGTGCGTCTATCACGAAAACAGATAATATTTTAGATATATTTTCACAAAATCTTTCACGCCCGCCTACAGCTCCATCATAATCTTCACATAGTCCTCCGTCTTGCCGTGCATTATCTCAAAGCCCTTCTCAAGTTCATCAATACCGTACCTGTGAGTGATAAGCTCCGCCGGGTGAACTGCTCCCCCGGCAAGGCGCTTCTGAACATAATGCCAGTCATCGCGCTCGCTGTCGGCAGCATCACTGCCATAATAGGCAGAATTCCACGTCCCCGTGACAACGAGCTGATGCCTTAATATCTTCCAGTATATATCGCGCGCAAACTCCATATCCGAATGTGGATTTCCAACCATGCACACACGCCCGGCTGGTGCCGCAACATCGACCGCCTGCTCCACCGTAGTCCTGTTTCCCACGCACTCGAACACCACATCTGCGCCATAACCGCCCGTGCGCTCCATAATCCACTTTTTGACATCGGTATTCCTGCTGTCGCAGAAATTATCCGCACAAATTCCCATCTTCAGCACACTCTGCCTCTGGAAATCCTTGTTTCCGACCACCAGAATATTCTTGATTCCCATATCAATCAGAAACATCACTATAAGCTCTCCGATTGTCCCCAATCCGCATACGACAACCGTATCCGAAGTCTCAGGCTGTACACGCCTTATAGCATGAACCGCAACCGCCATCGGCTCGGACATCGCTGCCTCCTCATACGCCACATTATCCGCAAGCTCTATAAGATTCCACTCCGGCACCGCAACATACTCTGCAAAACCACCGTCCCGCCTCGAGCCAAGATAGCTGTAGCTGCGACACATCTCGTACCGGCGCTCACTGCAAGGCCTGCACTCCCTGCACGGGATAAGCGGGAACACACCCACTCTCTTTCCAATCCACGCGTCCTTTACCTCCGCCCCAACTCCTACGACCTCACCTGCGAACTCGTGTCCCGGAATGAGCGGCATGCTATGTGCGCCCGTGTCATATATCCGCGGAATATCCGACCCGCAGATTCCCGCAGCATGCACCTTCAAAAGCACCTCACCCGCCGCCGGCTGCGGCACGCTGACCTCATCCAATGTTATTTTGCCTATATCGTGTAGTACCCATGCTTTCATAATTTTTCCTCTAATTTTATTATATTTTCGCAATTGTTTTCTATAAATTAGTTTTCCAATAACCTTTTCTGGCAGAACCCACATGTTCAACTAACCCTTTTTCGCTCAAATATTTTATATTTTTTTTGATTGCCCTCGGTGTTATATTAAGCTTTTCTGCCATAGCCGTCTGCGTCGTCTCTGGATTTTCCAATATAATATCCAATATTTTCTGCTGGGTTTGACTAATATCTTTTGGTGAACCATTTGGTGAACTATTTGGTGAACTTCGGTGAATTTCTTTGAAAGAATTCCTATATAAGTTCACTCTGAAACTATCTCCTATTTCCAATAATTCAGGTTCTTTAAGTCCATATTCCCTGCATGAAGTAAAAATTCTTTTTATTCCTGTCCCCCAGCTTTCAATAATTCCCATCCTGCTGAACACTTCTGCGATGCATCGATTGCGAATCTTAGAACCTCCCTCCTTAATTTGCTCGATTGTAAGACCGCCGTATAGCATTCCCGGTGAAGTAATTTCTACTCTGTCATCATATACAGCCACCTGTACACATGATCTGTCCAAAAAATTTCTATGAGTTACCGCATTTACAATAGCCTCCCTAATGGCTTCAGGCGGCATTTCATATACATCTGTTCTGACAAGACCACTTATTTTCGCTCCAAGATTTATATGTTTTAATACAAATTTATACGCATCCTCAATCTGTTCATAAATAGGTCCATCAAAATCCCTCTTATCGACAAATAAAACTCTATCCGTACCTTTAAATAAAGCACACTGAATTTTTGCAAATGGAAAAATATTATCTGTAAGCAACATATAAGCATTGGTTGGAAATAATGCTCCATCTATCTGTCTAATTACTCCCCAGTTAATTAAATTTTGAACCGTTACATCTTTCACCTTTTCCTTTTCGCTGCTGGTTCCGGCAGCCTCAATCATATAGTTTTTTATTGCATCACATAATTTTTTTGTATTCGCCGCATCATATTTTTGCTCTACACACACCAATTCATCAAACGATTGATGTCTTCCCTGCAATTCCAAATCTCTTAAAACAGCCCAATCGACAGGCCTCGAAGTTCCAGACACTCTGATGTACGTTCCTTCCTCTTTTCCAAGCGATTTTATATAATAAGGCCGGCTGGCTCCCGGAAATATTTCGACAACAATAATACATTTTCCGTTAATAGTTTCTGCTTGAATATTAGGAAATATTTGAGGGCAACACATATCTGAAACAGCATTAGTAATATTATCCATAATTTTAAAAACTTCAGCTCTATCTACCCCTACTATCTCATGTGTCTGATCATCTACTCCGATAATCAATTTGCCCCCTGATGTATTAGCGAATGCTACTATACTTTTAATATATTTTTCACTCTTCCTTGGCACTTCTGCTTTAAACTCAATGTTAACATTTTCTCCCGCATTAATTTCGTCCACTAACATTATATCCCCCTAAATCACCTATTGTATTAACTTCTCCTTAAATCTCTCCAAATCTGCAGCCGTCGTAATCTTATAGTTTCCCTCATCTCCTGCCACCATGGCGATATCCATGCCTGCCATCACCGCCGGCTCCGTGGAACCGTTGATTGACAAAATCCTGTCAGGCAGCAACGCCATATTAGCCGTATAATATTTCTCAAGGTCAAACAGCTCCGGTGCCTGTCCCGCAAACAACCGGCTCCGGTTTAGCAGCTCCGATACGCTCACCCCATCTTCGCTCAGATACACCGTATCCTTCATAGGAAGCACCGGCATCGCGCCGTCATGCCCCTTCGCCCCTTCGACGCAGCGTCCAATCAGCTCCTCAGACAGCATCGGCCGTGCCGCGTCGTGCACCAGCACGCTCCCCTTATCGTCTATGCCAATGCTTTCAAGCCAGCCCCTTATATCTTCAATTCCATTAAAAATAGACAACTGACGGTTAGCTCCCGGCTTGGAAAATCCCTTAAGCCTGCCATTCACATCATATGGCTTCACACATTCCCTTATATATTCCTGCCAGCGCCCGTCCGCCACAATCCATATATCGTCTATGTACCCACTCTTTGCAAATGTCTCAAAGCAGTACGAAATTATTGGTCTGTCGTTCACCTCAATATATTGCTTCGGTATATCCGCGCCAAGGCGTGTCCCCGTTCCGCCCGAGAGAATTAATGCCGTTATCATACGCTCTGCTCCTGCTCGACAAGCCTTAACTCAACATGCTTGCCAACCGCAGCCGCATACTTCTGCAGAACCACCAGTGTCGGAACTCTGCCGCCCGCTTCAAGGCGCGCTATATTCGACGGAAGTATCCCCGTAATATCCGATATGTCCTGCTGCGTCATTCCAAGACGGTGCCTCTCGTCAATCAGCTCCTTCAAAAGCTGGTCTGTCTGCCCCAGCGCAATCTTCTGAATTTCCTCCGCGTAAGCCAACAGACGCCTCTGTCTAGCCTCGCGCTCCTGCTCGTAATCTTTTCTGTTTCCTTCGATATCGATTATCATAAATTAGTCCTCTTCAATATTAGTTATATATCAAAATCCATACTCCATTATCAACACTTTCTTTCCCTCAAGTGCAAAGAAGTAATGCCTTATCAAAACAGCAAACGCAGTTTATCAAAACAAATTTATCCCTTGTAACCTACTCATGCGTTGCGCCTGTTTCATCTGTATGCATTTTATCATTATTGATATATTTTGTAAAGGAAACATACATAATGGTTTCCGTAATTTATATTTATAATATGCTTTTCATTACACTCTTCCACAATAATTTATGATAGATAATAGAAGATTATCCATCAGTTAATATTTACAAGGAGACTTATGAAAAAAAATACTATATTAATACTATGTTTT
>CAKRJT010000037.1 GCA_934351925.1 uncultured Lachnospiraceae bacterium | reverse complement strand
CGCCGCTGTTGTACTCTTTCCCCTCAATCCTCCAGTGGCTGAACGGGAAGCGTCCCGTGATGGGCTGAACGACTTCCGCAACGGAGCTGCCGTTGTTGGTGTATACTTCAAAATCAACGGTGTAATCGCTTCCGGTCATATATGAACCGTCTGCAAGCACTGCCTTTTCATCGCTGCCAACAGTGAGGTCCACGCTCGCCGGCGGCACCAGTATGGTGTTGTTGGACTCGCCTATGCTGTATTCAATTGTGTAGCTGCCTACATACTGCCACTTTGCCACTGCAGTGACATTGCCCTTGTAAATCCAGTTGCCGTTCTTGTCAAAGTAAGGTGAGGTTTTAGTCTGCCCGTTGCTGTCCGTGTAGGTGAGGACAGCCCTGCCGTCCGTGTCATAGATAGGGATATCCGTAAGCTTTATGCTGCCGTCGCTGTCATAGATGAATTTGCCCTCGTCATCGAGCTCAGGGGCATACCAGCCGACGAAGGAGCAGCCCGGTCTGGTCGGAGCTTTGACTGAGGCGGTACCGTATGGTGTGGCTGCCTGCGGAGCTGTAACATCAATGTCTGAGTACCAGCGCTCTTTTGACGCATCGTTATACCAAGTGAATAATTTACCTTTATTGCTCCCATTGTACACTTGTATATCTGATACTGAACCAACTGCAAGCGAACCGCCGTTAGCGTTAAATTCAAGCGTTCTGTAGAACACAAGACCGACCAGCCCATAGATATGCTCGCCTGCGTATCCCGGCTTGCCTAGTGGCTGTAATGCGGGGTGGTTAGAGTCACCTATATCTTTATTCATGTAGGTTCCTTCAAGCAGATAGATGAACCTCTGCCCGTTGGCTGCGTCATCTCCTATATCCGGATTCAATATGAATGTACGCTCATCCTGATTGTCCATGTTCTCAACAGTTTCCCACGTCTGCTGACTGATGGACATGTCAATAGCCGGGAATGCCTCGTACTGGAAATCCCACCAGTCTATGCCGCCTCCCGGCATATTAATAACTGTCTTGCTGCCGTCAGTATTTACCTCAGTCCATTTATCTTCAAGCTTTGCGATTGAGCCCTCATATTCACCTATCCAGTACATACGGTAGTGCGTCTCAACAATGCCATCCTTTGCCGCATCTGCATGGCTGAAATGGGTGATGTTTGGCTGGGTGACTAATGCATAGTCAACCCGCCCACTCTCAGCATATGACATCTCATATTCATAGATGTACTTGTTGGTGTCGGGGAGTGCGGTGCCGGCGGCGGTGTCATTGTTGACACGAGGGATGATAGAGAAATTTTTAATTTCCGTATCGCCTGTTATATCTTTAATGTGGACACCGTTCATGTAATGAGTATCTTTACAGTTGCAGTGCATGAGCTGTACCTGCATTTGGACATACTTTCTGTTATCTCCATCGCTTGGGTTATCCTGATTCCAAAATGCTGATACATTTTCAATTCTTATGTTGCATGTAAGAAAGATAACTGCGAGTATCAATGCAAGTATTCTTATTGTAGTTTTACTTTTCATAGAGTCCTCCTTGATTTATTCATGTGATATAGATTTGCTTCTAAATAGAATATGAAAGATGTAAAAATTCTTCATAATATAATAAAAAGACGCATGCTTTTTAATATACATACGTCTTAGATACAAAAGAGATATTTAATTTACCTATATAGCTATTTGTATAGATAGCCGTGATATACACTTCCTTCTACATAGTGACCAACAAACTCAATCGCTGAGCTATATCCAAAGTCCCAACATCCAAGGGATGCTGCTGTCCAATCAAAATCTGTCATGTACGCCTCCAATGACCCATCTCTCTGTCCTCCCGTAGCCACATTCAGCGGTATCCCCGGGTGCTCATCATACCAGCTAGGCAGTGACTTCTTTGTCCCCTCGGCGGTAACGGTATCCGTCGCGCCGCATACGGAGCAGGTGGCTGTCTTGGTGCCGTCAGCTTCGGTGGTGGCGTCGTCATTGTAGGTGTAATCGCCAAAGCTGTGCGCGGTCATCGGAATACTCTCCGTGTAAGCCTCTCCGCATGAGCATGTGTAGGTAATCACACCTTCCTCAGCACAGGTGGCTGCCTTTGTGACTGCTGCTGCGTAATTATGTACATGCGCTATCTTGGTTCCGGCTGCCGTCCTTGTATCCTTCGCGCCACATATAGTGCAGGCTGCCGTCTCTGTGCCGTCAGCAGCTTCCGTTGCATCGTTGTTATAAACGTAGGCTCCGAAGACATGTCCTGCTGCAGAAATCGTTTCTGTATACGAATCACCGCAGGAACACCTGAAAGTCTTAACTCCCTCTGCCGTACAGGTCGGCTGCTTTGTGATGGTGGCAGTGTAGCTGTGGGTGTGTGCCTGTGTGGCGGATTCGGTCACTTTTTCGGTCGGCTTCTGGGCTGGAGGTTCGGTTGGCTTCTCCGTCTGCTTCTCTGTTGCTTTTTCAGTTGGTGCCTGGGTTGCGGCTGTCGTGGTCTGCGTTACCTTTGATGTTGTGGTTTCGGTTACGGTTGTAGCTGCCTCTGAAGTCTCGGCATTAGTTGTTGTGGTTGTTGTCACTGAGCTGTCGCTGCCCGCCTTTGTGGTCTTTTCGGTATCCTTAGAGGTTTCGCCTGATACGTTACCTTCGCCGGACTTTTCAGCGGTATCAGATTCCTTTGTGCCGGTATATTTGCTTGTACCGATATCCTTTGAGGCATTGCCGCTTTCCTTTTTAGTCTCAGTTTCCTTAGTATTGCCGCCCTTATTTGTGGTGCTGTCCCGCTTGGTGGATGCCGCCTCAGTGCTTATAGTGTTCGATGTGTCGGCTGGCAGCTCCGTACCCACCGGCAGGGTTCCTGCCGGGGCGGATGCCTTGTTACAAGCGGCGCTCATAAGGGTTACGGATGTTATGACTGCGGCAGTCATAAGGCGGTTGAAGCTATATCTTCTCATATCTAATACCTTCTTTCTTTCGCATTATGTATATTTTCTTCTATGTTTATATTATAGCGTATAATTACAAATTACGCTACAAAAATAGTGTATACATTTTTATTATTTTGTCGACATATATCCATTAACAAATAAAAAGGCGCATGCATTATATACATACGCCTTTTTATTTGTTAATGGACTTTGTTATTCATGTTATAGACAGGCTAAAAGCATGACTTAAACCCATTTTTTTCAAGTTCTTGAACTTCTCTTATCCTTCTCAAAACATTGACTTCTGCAACATTATATTTTCTACACAGATTTTTAACTAATGACAATCTCTTTTTAGGTGATAATTCACTATATTTTTGTTTTTGTAAAAAATCTGCAATCTCGTTAATAGGCATCAGCATTGCAGATGCTGTATAGTCTGCGCGTTGCTCAATAAAGTCCTTATTATGACCTTCCGGACGTGTTGCAGGCATTCTATCTTTGTTTATTATATGTGCAAGTTCATGTGCAAAAACAAAATTCTTTTCTACATCAGATAATCCAGGTTTAAATATGACTATATTTTTCCCTTTAGTACTACCTTGAGCAATATATGCCTGGTCACTAAGCCCCTGCTCAGTTCCCCCTGCTTCAACATTCAGTACCTTGGCAATATCTTCAATAGATGGTGTGTTCAAATTGTTGTCTTTTATAAAATTCTCTATTCGCCTTTCAGACTCTACCATTTCTTTCATATCAATATCCATTTTCAAAAGTGACGCATATTCCTTTTTCTTTATTTTGTATACATTCACAAAAAAGAATATAGACACAGATACAATAATAGGGATAGTAATTAACAAATAAATCTGCACTGTCATAAATATGCCTCCTCTCTTATACATAGCCTTTAAATGCCATATTATCAGCAAAACAAACAAAAATATCTATAACAGCTACTATGGCTCCAATAATATAAAATAATAAAAGCCAATCACATCTTATAGAAGCACCTTTGCTCATAAGAATATAAAATACAGATATTATACAATACACAATAATTATCACATTACAAATTATAATGATAAAAAGTTTTGTATTTAATATACATTTTATGTCAAATTTCCATCTGTTCATTGCATCATATATGCAATTAATAGCACTTATAAAAATTGTCATGTAACAATATATTATTGAATTACTATCATCTGTGAGGGTCATTAAGGTAATGCTGGTTATGACTATTGGAATTATAATATATAACGCAAAATACGCTGCTCCATCCAGCTTCTTTCGACCAAATATATTTTCATTTATCCAGCAATCCATTAAGTTTGTACCTTTTTTCTCTTTCTTCTCTTTTTTCATTTGCTTCTATATCCTTAGATCACACTTCTCTTTTCTTTCTATAGTGCATAGACTATTATACCAGCCAAAAGATGTTTTGTCTATAAAGATTTTATAAAAATTTTATATTTATTATATGTGCGACTATAAAATATTATTCCTTATAAAATAAGACGTATTCTATATTAAGTTGTCAAGGAACCATTACAGTGATACTCACTGCACAATTTATGTATATCAGGTGAACTGAGTTCACCTGAAGGTCAGGCAATCCTCAAAGCTAACATGAAATATGCCACTGCCATCGCCGGAACAAACGCTCCCCGCGCCTCTGCTGCTTCATGTCTAAGCTTTCTTATGATGAATTCGATTACCTTATATGTAACAAACACAATACTGGCAATCAAAAGGTAATCTATCATAACCAATTCCGGTCTAAGTCCCATGTTATACACATCTAAGATGAGCAAAATGAATATCTCAATATCTCCAGCCGCATACGCCCAGCTATAAATTCTGCGGTATATTAATCCAAGCAGAGCTGCCGGTGCTGCTGACACTACCACAACCAGCAGTGCTGAAAAAGCCAGTGTATACAGCGGCACCACCATGTATGTCCGTAACACAATGCAGCGCACCACTTCGACCGCTGCCATCAGCCATGTAAACACGGAATATACATGGCGCTCTGTTATGTCTGTATACGAGTGCAAAACAAGCACAGTCCACACAGCCATACCATTACAGTCAAACACTACAATTCCGGCAATGAGCGCGGCAGCCGACACCACAGCCCATACCCTGCTCTTTACAATGACACCCTTCTTCACCGCCCTGCACAGCAGCAGCATTGTGATGCATGCTGCCACTGTATTAATGATATATACCGTCATTTTCCACTCTTATCTGTATTGGTCTTAGCCGCCTCTGCCTCATCTTCCGCCGCATCGTACAGATATCTGCTGACACGCAGCGTACCTTCAACAATGGCGGCATTAAACTCTTCCTCCTGCTCCTCCGGGATAACAATATTGATAATCATTGCCGCCATATCAGAGTCGCCCTCCGCCGCAGCTTCTCCCGATGAACTGAATGCCCGGGTAACATATGCATGGCTACATATCTGCTTTGTTTCCGTGACGTCCTCACCGTTTACGGTACATGACTTAACCGACCATATATTGATGTAGTCTCCCGTTCGCAGGACGCCTCCTACGAACTGCGAAAGATTGGACGCATTGAGGGAGACCTCAATGGGATGAGTGATATCCTTTGTCCGCTCATCACGGGTTGACAGGCTGTTCACCGTAACAATCTCGTTTTTAGAGATTGTCCGGTCAGTGATATGCCCTACAAGCCCGGTGTCCTGCACAATGCATCCGTCCGGAATTGCCGAATCCGGCCTGTCCACAAACTTAAAATATTCAGCTATGTTAATCTCGGAGATTTCCAGATTTTGCGGGACCTCTTTGACCGCAACATACACCTGAGACCTGTCATCCGAATTTACAATGGATTTCTCGATGAATACAAGTACAGCGTAGAGTGCAGCCGTAACAATGATGCTGTACAGGATAACCTTAGCGGATACCCCGCCCTTAGCCGCCTTTACATCGCCACCGTTTTCCTGTGTTTTCTTCCTTCTGTAAACAATTTTTTTCATCCTTCATACCCTTCCTAATGTGCGATGCCTATAATCCTTGTAACGGTATAGTCATCCTCAAAATACTGCTCCGGCATGCCTTTAAGCCACGGCGTGCGCGTGGCAAGCCGGAACCTAAAACCTATTTTTCCATATACAGATGTCTCACTGATTTCAACCTGGGAATTATTTGCATTTACATAAACCCGCTCATTCAGGTCATGCCGTATGGCATAGCCCCGTCCATTGTCCAGCCCCATTTCCGTGATATAAAAGCCTTCCTCCGTCTCAATATAGTTGTACACCCTGTATTCCAGGATACTCACAGCCCCTATAATGCCGTTATCCACCGTGGCATTATACTCGTCATCAAGTCTGAGGTTTGCTTTCAGGCATTCATCAAACAGCCTATATGAATTGTTAAAGCAGCTGTCCCATACCGAAGGTTCCTCACCCTCCTGTATCATCACCCTCCCTGTCCTGCCGAACTCGGAATAATTGATTACTCCTCCGGCAAGCAGCGCATCCGTGAGTGATGTGTCAATTTTCTCATAATTGATTTGAATGAAATTTCTACGGTACATAAAATTGCACAGCATCACAAGAAATATCACTATCACCGCACAAAGCGGGAATACTGCTGCTCCGTCTTTCTTTCTGTTAATACTTTGCCGTAGACTTTTGATAAATTTTGAAATCAACAGTGTCCTCACCCCTTAAAAACTCAAATAGATTTTTCATGCCTATAATGTTATTGAACTTAATGCGCCCGGTCACGGACAGTACGACCACATTGCCGTAACCGGCCGGAGACAGAGTAGTTCCTGCATATGAGAGCTGTTCAACCCCCAGGTCTGAAAGCTGCCGGGTAAGGGCATCTTTGGCAGACGGAGACAGATACCCTTCCGCCTCCATCTGAAGAAGAAAGCTTCTCTCAATCCTTCCCTTCCTGATTGCCAGATCCAGATTAAAATATGTACTTATTGAAAATACCATCAGCATCATCAAAATGATGATGGAAATCATGCAGCTTATAAAGTTTCCGACTGCGCTTTTCTTTATAAGTATAAATCTTTTCATAAGCTGCCTAGTTTATCGCGGACTTGGTATTGGTAGTTACAAATGTCCACAAATCATCAAGATAGGCAATAGCTCCTGTCTTATATGCAACCCCAAGCGCAATCACTACCACAATCACTATGACCTCTGCAACAATTGCACTGCCCTCCTTTTTTAACTTCGGTGAGAATACCGCCATAAAAGCTTCAGCCTCTTTTCTCACCAGATAATTCTTAACATTCATTGCCACGTTTCTCATTTCTTTTTTCCTCCTGAAAATATGATATTATAATAGTGATTTTGCCGAGTCGGCTATGCCTGTTAAAAAGGCATAGCCCAATACGGCGATTGCGGCAAACGCGATTGCCGCCGTGCATACAGCAATGAGCCTGTTGACCCGTGTTCTCTCACTGCTGTTATAGCTCTCCTGCAATATGTTCAGACGTTTTTTTATGTCGCTCAGCAGTCCCGAAGCCGAACCGGTTTCGGATAACTGCCTGACAAGGACTGTAAGATTGTGAATATTTTCATTTTCAAATTTGTCCTCGAAAACCTGCATTGACAGGACCAAGTCGTTTGTCGTGAGAATATCTCCCGTCAGTTCCATAAGTGCCGCCTTGAGTCTCGGATGCGTCGTGACCCTGTATGCGTCAACCAGAACCTGGGTTATATATCCCCCGGCATTTATTTGAAGAAGCATCACATCATAGATATCCATAATGCTTCCGAGCATCTTTTCATTATCCTCTTTGTTCCGCAGCTCCATAAACATGTCCGGTAACAGGTATCCTGAAACGGCGAGGATAATTCCCATTAACGGGTCGGACATTATTGCAGCTGCCAGACCTGTAACGAGTATTAAAATTTTATATATGAGATATACAACCGGTGTTATCCGTCCATGTGAATAATAGGTTACCCCAAGGTTATTCAGCCTCTTAGCCTGATAGTTATAGGAAAAGATATTTTTCCCGGTGCTGCGTTTCATTGCATTTACAAGCTGTTCATGTGCCCTTTTATACGCATCTTTCACTGCACCGTACATATACACAATGATAAATGCAGCGGCCAGCAGGCAGAGCAGTATTATCACACCCTGCATTATGTAATCATAATAATTCTGTATAAATGCTCTCATTATGCCCCCCTTTTCTGCGACGACACAAAAGCGATGTAAAAGGATATCAGCAGTGACGCCGCGCAGAGCATAATAATAATTTTTCCCGGGACTGTCCCCCACATTTGGATGAAGAAATCCTTAACCGCATAATCAAGTATCCCCATAAGTGCAAGCACAACACATGCCATGCCGCATATAATGACCAGAATTATGTCGAATTTCCCATCTCTGTATATTTTCTCAAGCTTTTTGGCGTTACTAGTTGCCTCATCTAACTGAAAACGACATTCCGTTATAATATCCTTGTAGTTGGCGCTGTGTCGTGAGGACATTTCAAGATTTCTCACAAGTTTCTTGAAAAACGGGTGCTCTATATTATTTTCGAGATTTCTCAAAACCTCCGAGCAGTTACCCGTCTGCTTGGACTGTAGTACTGCCGAGTACACAGCTTCTTTAAGCGGACCGTTAAGTACCGGAACACTTTTTTCAAAAATGCTTATCAGGTCGTCAGTTGCACCCGCATAGGCATCTATTGAATTGAGGAACGGTAACAGTTCTTCTTCAATCCTGTTATACCGTCCCCTGCGCTGACTGTTAAAGTACAGCTCAGCCGCAAGGACTAATACTGACACACACGCCATTCCATATGCCATGCCGCCTCCAATTACGGATACCAGCAAAAAAACCGCTGTCAGTATCACTGTTGACATAGCCAAATACAATTCCGTTGTCACCCATGAATGCTTCAGCAGAACACCGCTGTATCTCAGGTTGTCATCAATGTGGTTAAGCAGTCCCTTTTTCTCACGCCTGCCGTACATCTGATATACATGCCTTTCTATTATCTTCCTAACCTCCCCCGACGCATTTATCCTCTCATGCATCGTAATCAGGCTTTTTTTTACCAGGCTTTTATCCCTGATATACACGAATGACATACATACTCCGACCGCTATGCCGATCATAACCAAAAGTCTTAAAATCAGTATAATGTTCATAATAAGTCAGACCGCCTTTCCGTCTTTATATAAGTATTTATAATCAAGACACTTCTTCCCGGCACTCCAGCTGCACTCCACCATCTCACAAATCTTATACTTCTTGAAGAAAAGGATATTTTTTAAACTCTTGAGCATGTATAGGATTTCCTCATTTGTCATATCTGATGTTCTTCTTACATAATCGCACAATCGTATGGCTGCATCTTCAGCCGACTCAGCATGCGTTGATGCGTAGCAGATTGCCCCTGTATGAGCTGCCGCAAGAAACTGTCTTGCCTCAGCCCCCTTAATCTCTCCGAGCATTATCACATCCGCGTCCATGGTCTGCGCCATTGTCACCATGTCCCCGAGCGAGTAGCTTATCTTGTCCTCGCCCTTCCCTTCGATAATGTGATAGGCTCCCCAGTTTCTCTTCCTCGACGAGAAGAGCTCTTCTGCCTCCTGGATACAAAATATTGAATACTGGTCAGGTATATTTTCAATAGCCACATTCATAAAAGTGGTCTTACCACTTGCGTTCTTCCCGCATATCAAGAAGCTTTCGCCTGCTTCCTGTTTACGGCGTATCACCTCTGCCATTTCTTTTGTCAGCATGCCTTCTGAGATTAATATATCCATTGTCTTTTTAATTTTCGGGTGCTTCCGCATGTGCAGCGTGGTCGCTTTATTCGATGCCAGCATCCTGGTAATCGCGGTAAATCGCAGTATGTACTTCTCATTGGACGTATCCGTCCATTTCTGCGTGCTGTTATTCATTGAGAGGCTCACCTGGTTTCGCAGGCTGCAGCGTTCTACGAACCTCTCATAATCCCTGCCGTCTTTAAATGTAATATCAGATTTGTAACGCACTCCCAGCTTTTTGTAATATATCATGTCTGCGCTGTAGATTATTATGTCTGATATATCCGGGTCATCAATCAGGCTGTCTATTATATAGTAGCCCCAGATGAACGAGCTGAAGCCCTCATATATCCTGTCCACAGTGCCTTCGTCACCCAAATCAAACTCTCCTCTTATATATGCCCTGACTTCATTCGCAAACTGTTCTTTATCGAGTTCTCCGCGCTCGACCATGTTCAGGCGGGCGACATTATTTCCTGATGTGATATATTCAATAACTTTATCTGTTATTTTCTGTTCCGACATAAAGCTTTCTGTATCAGGCATTTTTTCTTCAGTATTAAAAAACTTAGATATTTTCACTGCCTCTCCTCCACAATTCCTCACATTTAAGGCATACGTTCCAACCGTTGCATATTCGCACACTCATCACCTATTCTCTTGATGTATGCACATGCCCTTTCACTCAATTCCTCGGGCTGCTTTTCATCGTTCATCCGGGAATATATCTTACTGATATCCTCAAGTCCCCAGGATTTATTAGTCTCATAATTAAGCAGTTTAAGATTTTTTATGGCATACTCGGACAACTCATACCCACAGTTCTTTGCGTCGTCTCTTATTAATTGTGACCAGGCGTCAGCATATAGTTTTTGCTCATTTTTCAATTTCTCGAAAAGTACGCACTTATGCCCGACAGGGATATTGTCCTCTGCCTGTCCCTGCGTATCAAAGCGCCGTGGCGAAAGCCTGAATATCATTCCACTCAGATCATGCACTCCGTATATGCTGTAATACTCCCCAGCAGTATCCTCTTCCCTGACAATCGCCGCATAAGGAGTCGTCTTAGGTGTATCTTCTTCAGGGGTTATCCTGTATCCTTTACCCGGATATAAGATATCCTTGTTCATCTCCCTGCCCTCAACAACCAATGCCCTCACCCTTGACTCAGTCAGCCACTTACCCACATATGCTGATTCCTCGCCTGCTCCATTCTGATAAAATTCCGCTCTAGGAGCAATACGCCCCCTGCCATTATCCTCATATGTAATCCTTATATAGCCATCATATCTTGCAAGCATATCATTCACCGTCTTTCCTGTTATACCAACCGGAAGTGACAATTCCTGTGAAGTATAATGACGCTGTCTCGAATAATCGCGCTGTCTTGGCAGCTCAGTTATGTATGGCTGAAAACATTCCTTTTCTGATATGTCATAGGGTACATACCATTTTTTCACATAGGAATTAAACTTTGCCCCCTCTGCTTTCAGATGTCCGATCAGTTCAGAAAACTCATTTTTGTCCATATATGGCAGCGATAGCTGTACATCCGTGATATCGTATCTTTTCGCTATATCGAATTTATGATAGTCCCCATACTCTCCCTTGAGAGGATTAAGGGTACCGATATTAACAGTTGTGTACGCATCTTTATTGGTAAGCATTCCCGCTGAATCTAGTACCTCATCAACAGTCTCACCATATACCACTTTTGTGCTGATTTCCTTGCTATCCCCGGATACAAATCCTTTATACATTTCTGTATGTATGCTTCCTTTGTCTGACACAACCTTGTTTCCCATCAACTGAATACCGGACAATTCAAGACAGTTTTTTATAACAGCTCTTAGATGTCCTGAGTTTTTTACATCAATATCTATAACTGTCTGTCCTATAATCTGCTTCTGCTCCGTAAGCGCATTGATTGCCTTATCCTGTTCACGAAGATAGGCTTTAAATTCTGCCTCTTTTTCTTGGCGTTCCCTAATTAAATCATCCAATTCAGAATTTAGAGTAATTATCTTTCTTAGCGGTTCGATGCATGCGTCTATTTGCTTTTTTTCTTCCATATCCCACCAAATCCCCTTTTCTTTTTCTCCGGCTGTTCACCCCTGTCAAAGTAGTCTCCACACAACTGTTCACAAAGTTCCATCTCCAACGCCATAAACGGGTCAACTGTTATCGGCGCAAAAAATACATTTTTAAGCTCTGCCATACCATTTTTTATGTCATCTCTGTACTTCTCGTCCGTAAAGTTATAAAGGAAATTGTATCTTACAAGATTTTCGTGGATAGCTTCCGAAAAAAGTTTATTGACCGCCTCTAACTCCCACGGCTTGCTGCCAGCCACTATTACAGGTACTTCACATTTATTGAATGTTATCGCGTCCATTGTCTCAAAGCATCCAAAATCTATAACAAGAAAATTATATGCTTTAGCCATAATGGCATTGACTTCCGCAGCCTGAACCGCCGGATAGTAATCTATTCCATTAACCGAAAAGTGAAGTGCCTCATCCGACTCCTCGTCATAGGACTCCTTTATATCCCTAAAAACCGGGTGTAATGACATTTCCAAAAGTGCTACCATATAACCCCTGCGGCGCAATGTGTTGGCTATGACAATGGCATTGTGTGTTGTTCCCACACGAGGCTCACTGCCAGCAAGCCCTATCATTACACGGTTGGCATTCTGTTTTGGCTTGATACGCACCTGTTTTCCCATGGTCTTATCATCTTCCTTGGGCTTTAAAAATCTCAGTGCGTCTCTATACTGCTTACCCTCAATGACACATTGCATAAGCTCACTCTTTATCTCAACAAAATCCGTTGCAGTTATAATGTCATATATGCCCATCTGTACACACTTAACAAGCAGCTCATCTCCGGGCTGCATCTGTGTTGCAAGCAGTATAATTCTTAACTGTCCATACATAACCTTTATGTTCTCCATGCTTGAAACTATCTCCGTGTCAAGGTCAAGGACACAAGACAAATCAATAATCATAATGTCAACTCCGGAAAAACTATTAATCTGCTCTTTTATGTATTTATTAATATAAATCTCCGACATATTTTCTCCACCGGCAATAATCTGCTCTGTCTCCCTCAGCACAGATGTGACTACCGCCTGATATGTCGGAGATGTAATATAATAGACCATCTACATCCCACCTTTAAAAAAGTACTGTATAACAAGACTCACTATTGAAAGTGAAACACAAACTACTATTGTAACTATGTTTCTGTTATGTTGTTTATTATGTTCATCCATCCACTTTCTCCTTTTCTAAAAAAACTAAGTCCTCCTCTAACCAGCCTGACACCATCTCCGTAACATTAAGATACATTTCCTCATATTCTATTCGATTTTCCTCACTAAGGCTCCACTCAGAAAAAATCACATCCGGCAATTCAGCATAAGGTCTGAAACTCATTACAATATAATAATTGCTTCCATCAAACGAATATCTTTCCGTGCAATCAGTCATCTTCGCAAGCATCGACTTTATATCCGCTTTTGTAGGAGCCTTGTTACTTTCTCCTGAAAGCATCCCACTATAAAAGAGTACGTTATAATACGACAGCACTGCACTGAGCGGAAAATTATCCATGGTGATTGTGACATTTACATGGCACACCTCAATTTCTATTTCCTCATATTCGTCTTTAGACTCCTCCTCTGTTTCTTCCTCTTCCCCGATTTCATCCTCACTTTTATCGCTATCTTCCTCTGATTGTGAGGAATTTCCTGCATCGGGCCTCCTGTCAATGTCGGCATCAGGCATATCCGCTTTTGGCTGCAGAATTTTTTCCACCGTCGTATTTTCCTTTTCCACAGCAGCCTTTCTCTCATTAAGAGTTGCTGTGTACTCGTCAATATATTCCTGGTACCATGACGATACTTCCTGCACTATCTCCGATGTCTTAAATTTTTCCGGGTTGAAATCCTCGTCGCTGTCATGGTCATAAAAACCGCCTACTGCCGCCGATACAGCGCCAATTAATGGAATTAACATTAAGAACGGTGCAAATACAACAAACAATATGGGAATCAGTACCTTTTTCACTATCTGCCGCCCCTCTTTCCGAACATTCCAAGCATCTCGTTACTTACTTCAAGTCTCATGTCAAGCCTCACGCTGCCTGCAAAAAGTATTCCTACACCACGGCTTTTAGACGCCAGTATTGTCTGCTCACCTTCTGTCAGATTGAAAAGTTCCGCTGTCTCCTGAAGGTTCTTGCCGTCTGTGCCCATAATAAATCTGTAGCATGAGTTATCTATGATAGCCTGCCCGAAGCGCTTCACTATGGGATCCAGGACATCAACTGCAGAATGGGTAATGAACATAAGCGCAGCCTCATACTTCCTGTCTCGCTTTGACACATTTCTAACAAATTTCATCAGGTCAGGATAGTCCGGATCGACGAACAAATAGCCTTCGTCGATACCGAAAATAACCTTCTGGCTTCTGTCTTTTGACATTTCATGCCACGACCAGCTCGTTAAGTTGAAAAACTGTGCTCTCTTGACATTCTCATCAAGCTCAAGCAGTTTAGAGCAATTAAGCACAATAAAATCAGACTGTGGATTGATGGTTGTCGGACCATTCCACATAAACTGATCAGCACCATACGCTATTGAATACAGCAAATCCTTAAGCCTGTCATATACCGACTGTTTATATTGTGATAAGTCCGGTTTTTTTGATTTTTCCTCAACCTTATCATATAAATCACGAATTACCGGATAGTCCTCCGGCTGTAAAAAAGCAATCTCTGTATCCCATTTAATATGGAAATCACGATATACCTCAATAATGCATTCCTCTAATGCCGTTTTTATTCCGGCATCGAAATTTTCCGAACCGAAATAAAGCTTGAAGAATACTCTTAAATTCTGAATATGCAGCGCAAGATCTGATGTACTTTCTGCATCATCATAATTGAAGTAATCATTCAGGTTTTCGCCTGCATCTAAGTCCTCCTCAGTCACTCTCGGCACATATCGCACCTGCAGAGGATTAATGCGCCCGGTTATTCCTCCGGCGCAATCAATCACCTCTCCGTTAATATCAGGATGAGCTGCCAGATCAACATATTCTTCCTCGGGGTCAAGAACAATTATTCTTGCCCCAAATGCATATTCACAGGTGAGTATTTTTTTTATTGCCGTTGATTTTCCTGAACCCGGGAGACCACTGATAAACCAGTTACTGTTTACCCTGTCATTGCTTCGTATCCATTGGTTCAAAATAACGATACGATTAGTTCTTGATGTTCTTCCAAGCCAGTACCCGCCGGGATCATTTATGCCGGCATTTGCCATCGGGAAGCCTCCGAAAAAAGTCGATATAGGCATATTTCTCTCTCCCATACAGGCAACTGTCTGGTTCGGTATGCCATATGGTGCAATGCACTTCATGGCTGCAAGCTGTTTGTACTTCAGGTTGAGCATTTTACACTGTGACACTGCAACTGCACCTGACACACGTTTTATTCTGTCCTCCAACATTCCTACATCTGTGTGCCGTATGTAAAGCATTATGTTTACATATCCGACCGGTTCCTTTTTCACGGCAATTTTTTTAATCAATCCCTCCAAATCCTTGATTGCTTTGTCGAGAAGCTGCTTGTCCGACTCAACCTTCGCAGTTGTTCTGTCTCCCTTGAGCTGTGAAATTTTTTTATTGTAAACATCTATCAGATTATCTGCATCCGTGCGTCTGAATTCTATTGACGTGATTGTTCCTTCAAGCTGACATAATGTAGCGAGCCAGCCATAACCGATATTCTCTGCAGGATATCTTGAAATACAGTAAATCTTACCTACATTCTCACCGATATTTGCATGCGTGTTATCATAGTCAATGCCGCAAGGAGTAATGATGTTCAATATATGTTCATTAATGTCATTGCCGGTCTTATTGCCTGTATTTATATTAGTTTTACTCTTGCTTTTTTCTTTCTTTGTCCCCAGCATTAATCAATCCTTCCTATCTGTTCATAGACTAAATTGTTTACCGGTACGTCATAGACTGCCTGAACCGCATTACCATATAGGGAGCACATCTTAATAATATCCTGCTCATACAGTATTTCCGTGCGGATGCCGACAGCAGTATATCTTTTCTGAAAGTCAGACAGGCGGTCTTTTAATTCTTTCTCAGCATCAAGTCTGTTTCTTCCCGGAGCAGCCCATATTTTTATAAAATGGACGTGCTCAAAATTTTCACCGTTGCTGGCAATATCTATAGCCTCATTCATCATTATTGTTAGAATATGCCTTTTACCAATATGATTAAGTTCTTCCTTGTATCTGTTTTTCAATTCTGTCTTATATTTATCCAGATCAATCTCTCTTGGATATGCTTCATAGACAAAATTCTTTTTCTCACTTTCAAAAGAATGTGTCAGAACCTCCGTTTTTGCCAGCCTGTCCTCATCACTTAGAAGATCAAGATTAAAAAAGTACACTCTCAGATACGACATAATGCAGCCATCTGTTCTATACAGATAGCAGCCTCTTATATCTTTGACTCCTATAAACTCATTTGCCGTTATTTTATTTTGTGTCATCTCACCAACTCCCTGCATAAAACATTCCCAACAACCTCTGATATCTCAATATCGCCATCAGCCACCGGTTCCGGCTCACATCCGGTCTGCATAAGAGCAAACTGTCCATGTAAATACACAACATTCTCTATGGTTATATTTTCTGGAAACAGTCTATCCAGCCGGCTTTTAAGAACATCTCCCTCATAAACCGGCATTCCATTTTTATCTTTTTTCCCCGTACATCTTGGAAATTTAATTGAATGGTAAGCCTTCATCTTCAACTCCTGTAGGTAAATTCATAAATCCATCCGGTGATGCCGCTGCATCCGGTGCCAGTCTGTCTCCTGAAGATAAACCTCCATTATTTGCTCCGGCATTTTTACTCTCAGCAAACTCCTGCTCCTCCACAACAACATCCGTTGTATATACCTTCTGTCCGTCCTTATTGGTATAGCTTCCTGTCTGAATTCTTCCGGAAACCACTATTTTTATTCCCTGATGAAGATGTTTTTCCGCAAACTCCGCTGTCCTGTTAAATGTCACACAGGATATGAAATCTGCCGTCTGCTCACCATTTTCGCCTCTGTTCCTGCGGTCAACCGCGAGTGTGTATCTCGCGTAGGTCATTGGCTTTTCGCCTGCCGTAACACGCACCTCCGGGTCGCGTGTGAGCCTTCCCATCAAAATAACTTTGTTCATGTTTCATCCTCCCATGTTGATTTAATTCCCATATACTCATATTCAAACCTTTTTTGTGCCCTTACATATCTGTATATCTGCACCAGCTTGTCAATCATGCTTTCATTGTGGTTATCACGGCGTACTGTAATAAACGCCACCGTCGTTGTAAAAGCAATTATAATCATACATGCAATAATATCCGCCTTCATGGCATATGTAATGATGCTTATAATCACTCCTGCTGCAGCTGCCAAACCAACCTGCACAAGTTCCTTTCCCCCTATTCCCGATACTAAATCCTTTGTCTCCAGGACATTCACAGGAATATATAATTTTTTATCACTCTCTTTATCGTTCAAGGCTCCTCCTTTCAGCTTCACGCAAACTTAACTCCCATGTAATTACAGAACAACATCACCGCCGCTAATGTAACACTGATCAGCGCCCCCGTCCTGACTATTCTTCTTGCCTGTTTTCTCAGTTCCGAAAGATCATTTTCTTCCGACTTTTGAATTTCTATAAGCTTGATGATGAGCAACACTACCGTGACAGAAATTGTCATGGCTGTAGCAGCTCCAATCAAGTCCCTGAAAAGCAAAACACCTTTTCGCACAACAAGCTCCATGCTCGAATTAGAGTCAACTCCATTAAGCAGATATCCGTTCACAAAGACATCTGACATCTCCGACAATGACGCCGTAATCGCTATTACCTTAAAAAGCTGCCTTATTTTTGTTTTTGCCTTATCGACAGTTATTCCCTCCGTCGCTACAGCATAAAGCGTCATTACTATCTTAAATGCAACCCCTATGCATATAACGATTGTGAGAGGATTTATCACTGCCATAACATCCTGCCCAAAGGTTGTGTCAGCAATATCAAGCAAAATCATATACGTCTCCCTATCATCATTCCCATGTACATACCACTTCTTGCGGTGTCCTTTAAGCCTGAACTGTAGGCATGTTTCTTAAGCCAATCAGGGGTCTTAATACCAAAGTAAAGGCAGCCCACCGAATATGCCATCGACTTCATATCCCCCTGTAAAGCATACGTCATGGCAAGTTTAAGAAGTGTAATCTGTATAATGTAACCAAATGTTACAACGATGAATGATGCAAAAAAATTATTCCATTTATCCTGCCGGATTGTTGTCAAATCACATGCCATTATTGGCAGTATAATTTTCATTACGCCAAGCTCAATAGCTCTTATCATCGCTACAAAACAATACACAAGAAGAAATATAACAAAAACGACTGCAAAGCCTATCATAAACCAGCCTTTTGAGACAAAATTGCTTATTAATGAAAATGCAAGCCACCCATAATCTGCCGTATAAGTACTCGCCCCTGTTATAAAGCCACACAAACTGTCACTCCATTTAATTGCAAGATTAGTAATTAAGGCACCTGCACTTATCACAAGCATGGCTCTTGAATTTCTTACAAGTACAAGCATTGGATCCGAGTCTGAATCTCCGTCAGTTTCAAGAATGTATGTATTTAGAATATGCTTCATTGATAACAAAATTATGAGAAGCAGCGCTACCTTCTGGGTTGCCTCAAATGTCTGTGATATGAGTCCATCATTGATTGACGTTTCAGCAAACATAAGTTCTACCAAATTTATAATTCCATTTATGGCATCAGTTACAACCTCCTCACTCCATTCCTGTATCTTATTAAACGGCCAAGCCACCGCCAAAATCATGTTCATACGCGCTATCTCTCTTACTTATGTGAAATAACCTAAAACAGTAGTTATAATAGCTGTTACACATACAATGCAGACTCCTGTAATAAGAATTCTCTTTATATTTTTTTTATATGTTTTACTTACCGTATCAGCTCCACTATCATCCAGGGAAGCCGTCGCTGCCTGCATTGCAATAAGCTGCCATACGATTAAAACACCAATCAATATCGCTTCGATAATTAAAAGCGTCTCTCTTGCGTCAGCCAAAGCCGCTAAAGTCCCCTGTACCATAACTGACTCCAATATTCTATTAGCCAAAATCATTTTTTTATCCTTTCCTCATTCCTCATCGCTCTCTTTAAGGAATGACACTCTTTTCTTTTTTTCCGGAATAACGCCGTCCCCCGGTTCCCTTTGAAGTGTGTTCCAAATTCCCCACAAAGGAATTGTTTTCGGAAGCTCTCTGACCTCCCGTAAGTTTTCAACGCTCCGGATAAGCTCAATATTGTGTTTTCTGTCTCCCATCCCAAATGCTTTATTAATATACGTCTCACTTATATCCGGAAGCTTGTTCACGGCTCCGTACTTTCCGGTCATAAGACAAATAGCATAGGGAGAATTAACCCTCCCCACCTCCGCAGGCTCAAGCAGTTTCCTTCCTCCGAGGTTGCTGGAATTTGAATAATTATCGCCGTTCCCCCTGTCGTTTACACTACTTGAAGCTCCTACGCTCTTAACAGTGTAATTACCAAGTGCATCTGACACCATCTTTAACGTGTCTGGGTCATCCGATTTCAAGTACAGCTTTACCTGACAGTTGGTTTTGATGTTCTTAAAATCCTCCTTATAATTTTTCTCCATCTGCTGGATATCCTGGATAACAGCATTTACCCTTATTCCGCGGCTTCTTCCGGCTGATAAAATATTTCCGAGGCAAGGTATCGTCGGAAAATTTCCAAGCTCGTTAAGATCATAATCTGTATCCACTGGAAGCCTTTGACCATACTCATTTGCTAATTCAATCTGCTGACTGTAAAGCTGTGTCACCATGATTGAAATTAGTGGATATAATGTTTTTTTGTCATCCGGAACAATCATATATAGAATTGTCTTATTTCGACCTATATTTTTAAGATCAAAATCACTTGCAGATGTCATGGCTGCAATGTTAGGATTGGTAAACAACCTCAAAGTTCCAAGCGCCGAAGTGAAAAACGATGACCTGGTTTTAGTGGCTGCAATCTGAGCCATTGCAAACACGCCCTTTGCCGGGTGTGCATCGTCCAAACCATCAAGATACGAATTGAGTGCCATCTGACCGTATTGGTCAGTTTTACACATGTACGCAATAAAATAATAAACATTCGGCATGTTGCGGTACTCCGGCGGAGCTTCCAGACATACACACAATATTGCCGCTGCAATCGTGGCTGTTTCACCGTTATACCAAAGCGGCTCTCCCTTCTGCTGGCCAACCAGCACCGAGACTAAGTCCCAGGTGGCATCGATTGCTTTTGCGGTGTCTCCCTCATTCAACGCGTTAAGTATAGGCTGCAGGAAATTATACCTGTTACTCTTTTCCGGCTGTCTCAGATCCAGCACAGCTACAGCATATCCATTTCTTCTTGCAAATTCTGAAGTATAACAATACATGTCTCCCTTCACATCCGAAAGTGCCACTGACACTCCAGACTGAATTTGCAAATATAGAGTTTGCAGCATAACTCTTCTGTCTTTTCCGGCGCCGGTAGTACCGATGACCATCGAGTGTATATCATCGGCTATATAATAAAATTTCTCCTTTCCACCAACCTTTTCATAATTGACGACAAGTCCGGCTTTTCCTTCAAATTTTTCTCCGGGCGTATAAACTGCATATAACGTCCTCTTTTCCTTATCCGTAAGAAAACGCTCACTTCCATGCTGACCATTTCCGGCGGGAACAGGAATTGATATATCATCCGTTATTTTTATCATTCCGACTGATGACAGCTTTGACGTTCTATCAGTTGTAATCCACGCCAATAGGCAAAACAACAACACTGCTATTCCAACACTTAGACCCGCTGTATTTTGTTCTGTCTGACTACTTAAAGCATTTAGGTAGTTGACATCCGGTATCAGTTGGCTGATACTTCCATTTGCCGCAGCGTTTAAAAACTGCGACAGCAAATAGCCCAACCACGGGCTGCATAGCAGGACAAAAAGAGAGCTCGACAGCAGCCATCTAATTTTTCTCTTTTTTCCTGTATGTTCATCCCTATTTGATGTACTTCGTATATTCATCCCTCCTTTGGAGACAAAATGCTTATTTTGTCCACTTTTAACAAAATGACGAGGTGATAATTTGAGTACCAACACTATAAAATTTTTGAAACAGGAAGAAAAAGGACGCCTATTCGGATCGATTGACACGGATAAGCGTCGACATGCGGTACGAAACCGCGCAATGATATATTTAGCTGAATATTGCGGATTGAGAGCAACCGAAGTGTGCAATTTGAAAATTGATGATTATGATACCACGACATCAAGCATCTACTGCACAAGACTTAAGCAAGGAAACAATAATACCATTCGCATTATAGACCATCGCGTACTGGCCGCACTTAACGATTATCTGGATATTCGCGAAACATATTATACGAATTCCGAATACTTATTTGTTAGCCAACGTGGCACTGCCATGTCACGAAAAAGTCTTGATAAAATAATGAAATATCACTGTGCGAGAGTAGATATCCCTGAAAACAAACGGCATTTTCATACACTGAGGCACACTCGAGCAGTTGAACTTGCCGAATTTGGTTTTGACACTAAAGATATTCAGTGGTGGCTTGGCCATAAACGCATCGGAACGACAACTATTTACATGCGCTTCACAACAAAACAGCAGGAAGATATCTACACTAAGCTGGCGCGAGCCTTGAAAGAAGAATAAATATCGCTGGAGGAATAATGAGTACATCAAATAAGGATAGAGAACGTGTTACCGTAACCCTAGATCGTGTTACACATAACCAGTTAAAGAACATAGCAGACAAAAATCACATATCAATATCTGAAGTCATGCGCCGTTATGTCGAAGCCGGACTTAACGGCAATTTAGCTGAAGAAAACATAAATTACATAAGCACTATCATAAGAGAGCAGCTCCGGATAGTAATGCAGCCGTCAATAGAACGGCTTGCCGCCTTATCTGCCAAAACCTGCATACAAGCTTCCGCTGCAGCTTATCTTACGGCAGAAACCATCGCACGTTTTGTTCCCGTAGAGTTACAGGAAGATGTGGCATCAGTATATGAGGATGCACGAAAAAAAGGGGTTAAGTACACCAAAAGCAGGATTTCAGATGAGGACTAGGATAATACAATACTAACTAAGAAAGGACTCATAATGCCACACAATATTCTAATGTCAAAAATTCGATGCTACAACCCAAATAAGGCACATTCCGCACTTAAAAATTTAAACTATATCGTATACATAGGTACGCGGCCAGGCGTGGATTTAACAGACGTCAAACTCGATGGCCTCACTGCACTCGCCGAAGAAGATATAGCCCCGGAAGAACCGGCAGCCAATTCTCAATATATTTATTACATTGCCAGGCGCCAGAACAGCCAGGGCTTGTTTGGCAATTTTGAGTTTAACAACATCACGGAAGTCGCGCACGAAGTCAGAGATATGACAGATGCCGGAGTAAATATCTATAGAGGCATTGTGTCATTATCTGAAGAAGATGCTATAGAGCTGGGCTACAATAAAAAAGAAGCATGGGTTAATTACATGAACTCGGTAATGAATGACGTTGGGGATAAATTTGGAATTCCCATAACAGCTCTCAGATGGTGTGCAGCGGTGCACATGGAACAAGGGCACCCTCATTGCCACTATACCTTTTGGAGAACCGACGGCAAAGTAATGTCTTCATATATACATGTTTCAAAACAAAACGAAATTCGTGAGTTTTTATCAAAAGAAATGTTTAAAGCAGAGCGTGAGCTGTTGTTACCCGAAAAAACCAAATATCGTGATTCCACAATTAATGCCACACGCTCCTTTATGGAACATTTAGATTCTTTCGACTTTAATCATATTCCGGAGCGTATAACGCAGGAACAGCTTCAGGCTTTATCCTCAGACTTACTCAAGCTTGTCAATTCTCTTCCAAGAAAAGGCAGCCTAAAATATAAATTTCTGCCACCTGAATGTAAGACACTGCTAAACAAAGTTGTAGATGATATTATTCAAGTCCCTGCTGTTAATAAAGAATACAAGGCATACATGAAAACCGTATCCGATATATCAATGACTTATTCCGGAAGTCAAAAACATCAAATAGCCAACCAAAATATTGCCGATGAAGATATCCGAACAAGACTTTGTAATTCTGTCCTTAAATCAGCGACCACTCTTTCACTCATACAAAAGCAGGCTTTATCAAGTGAACTGAGTTCACCTCATGGCAATAATGACATTGAGATGAACTCGGTTCAGCCCTCTGACGAAAACTCCCAGATGAACTCAGTTCACCTCACTGATGAGGAGTTCTTCCAGATGAGCTCGGCTTATCTCAACGATGATGATTCTCAGGTGAACTCAGTTCACCTCAACGACGAGGAGTTCTTCCAGATGAGCTCGGCTTATCTCAACGATGATGACTCTCAGGTGAACTCAGTTCATCTCACTGACGAAAACTCCCAGGTGAACTCAGTTCATCTCACTGACGAAAACTCCCAGGTGAACTCAGTTCATCTCA
>CAKRJT010000036.1 GCA_934351925.1 uncultured Lachnospiraceae bacterium | reverse complement strand
GGCAATATGTAGAATACATGGAATCAGGCTGGAATGTAAGACTAAATTCAGCTAATGGTGGAATTTACTTTTTTATTAACGAAATAAATATTTAATCTATCGATGCTTGACCACCATACGCGAACGTGCTATGATACAGAAGATGGACAAATGTATAGCAACACATACCATTTGGAAGTTAGAGAAAATATCTCCAACCTTCAGGGCAGAGTGAGCCTGCATGAATATTGCACTTGCAGGCAATTCTCGACTGGCAGTATAGTCTGCGACCCGCTGCGGCGGCTGATTGGGTGCAAGTCCCATACCAACGGTACAGTCCGGATGAAAGAAGAAGGCGTTTGCCTTTAGGAGGATTATAATGAACAAGAAGTCTTTTCTCAGTGTTCGTACACTGACTGTGACTGCCATGCTTACGGCGGTTTCATATGTTTTGTATCTTTTCGGTTTCAAAATTCCGATAGTTCCCAGCTTTTTGACGATGGATTTTTCCGAACTGCCGGCGGTTATTGCGTCGCTTGCTATGGGGCCTGTGGCGGGGGTGCTGGTATGCCTGCTCAAAAATCTGCTGCATCTTGCAATATCGCACACCATGTGGGTCGGTGAGCTCTCCAATTTCATACTCGGAGCTGCGTTCGTGATTCCGGTGGGGCTTATATATAAGAAGCATAAGACAAAAAAAGGCGCGATTATCGCTCTCATAAGCGGTGCAGTCATAATGTCCGTTGTGGGTGTTGTGTCGAACTATTTTATAATATATCCGCTCTATGACAAGCTGGCATTCCCGATGGAGGTCATCATCGGAATGTATACGGCTATCCTGCCGGGCATCACCTCGCTGCTGCCGGCGCTTTTAGTGTTCAACCTGCCTTTTACCTTTGTAAAGGCGATGGTCAGCGTGGTCGTGACACTGTTCATATACAAGCCGCTCTCACCTGTAATAAAGGGCAATTACAAATAGGCTGGTGTAGTTTAGACGACAAGAGAAAATAGTTATTTATTATAGAAGAAATCCGAAATAAGTCCATCTTTCGGATTTCTTTTTTTCTTGCATTGAATATATGGTTGGTGGTAAAATTAAGCACATGATATGCTTTGAAATAATAGTCTTAGCCGCAGGAGCGGCAGAATGGAGATTGCTATGAATTACAACAAAGAAGTTTATGAGCTGGTTATGGAACAGCCTCTTGACGACATTGCATCGAAGGGATACCTGTTTAGACATAAGAAATCGGGTGCGAGAATTGCCATGGTTTCCAACGACGATGAGAATAAGGTGTTCTGTATAGGCTTTAGGACACCGCCTGCTGACAGCACGGGAGTTCCTCATATTCTCGAACACTCGGTGCTCTGCGGTTCTGACAAGTATCCGGCGAAGGATCCTTTTGTAGAGCTTGTCAAGGGCTCACTCAACACATTTTTAAATGCCATGACATTCCCTGACAAGACGATTTATCCTATAGCAAGCTGCAACGATGTTGATTATAAAAATCTAACGGATGTATATCTCGATGCGGTTTTTCATCCTAACATATATAAGAGAGAGCAGATTTTTAAGCAGGAGGGCTGGCACTACGAGCTCACCGACGTGGATGCTCCTCTTACCTACAACGGTGTTGTCTACAATGAGATGAAGGGAGCTTTCTCATCTCCGACACAGAGAGTTTACCGCATGTGCCTCAACTCGCTGTACCCTGATACACCTTACGCGACAGAGTCGGGCGGCGACCCACAGTTCATTCCTGACTTGAGCTATGAGCAGTTTGTGAACTTCCACAGGACGCTCTACCACCCGGCTAACAGCTATATATTCGTGTACGGTAACTGTGACATGGAGGAGAGACTCGAGTATTTTGACAGGGAGTACCTCGGAAATTACGATGAGATTAAGGTTGACTCGGAAATCCCTTGCCAGAAGCCTTTTGACAAGCCTGCAAGAGTTGAGGGAGTATATTCTGTCACCGAGGAGGAGGGAACCGGGAATAGAACCTATCTTGCGTACAATGCCTCTATAGGCGAGTCGGGCGACACGAAGCTCTCGCTTGCTTTTACGGTGCTTGAGTATGCGCTCTTTAATGCACCGGGAGCACCTGTACGTCAGGCACTTATAGATGCCGGTATCGGTGAGGACGTAAGCGGGTCATATGATAACTCCATCAAGCAGCCTATGGTGACTATTATGGCTACGAACACCAACCCTGACAGGGAGGAGGAGTTCGTCCGTGTCATAAAGGATGCTCTTGAAAAGCTTGTGAAGGAGGGCATTAATAAAGATACCTTGAGGGCAGGAATTAACTATAATGAGTTCCGCTACAGGGAGGCTGACTTCGGAAGATGGCCTAAGGGTCTTATGTACGGAATAGATATGCTGGGAAACTGGCTCTACGATGACAATAAGCCTTTTCTCAACATGCAGCTTGGTGAAGTCTATGATTTTTTAAAGAAGCAGGTCGACACGGACTATTTTGAAGAGCTTATAAGAAAATATCTCCTCGATAACGTACATTCATCGGTTGTAGTGTTAAAGCCTGAGACAGGCTGCACGGCAAAGCTTGAAGCAGCCACGGCAAAGAAGCTTGAGGAGTACAAAAAGACTCTTTCAAAGGAGCAGCTTCAGGCACTTGTAGACGATACAAAGGCACTCAAGGAATACCAGAGCGAGCCTTCTACGAAGGAGGAGCTTGAGACAATTCCGCTCCTTAGAAGAGAGGATATAGGAAAGAGCGCTGCAAAGCTTTACAATACACAGAAGGATATCGAGGGCGTCAAGGTTCTTCACCATAACATAAACACCAACGGAATAGGCTACCTTTCACTCAGCTTTAACCTTGACAAGGTTGACGATGAGCTTTTAAGCTATGCCGGACTTCTCTCCAAGGTGTTAGGAGCAATCGGAACAAAGAAGTACAGCTTCGTGGAGCTGTCCAATGCAATGGACATTAGAACGGGCGGTATATCCGTGAGCACCTCAGGAACACCTTTTGTGAAGCCTTCCACAGGCTACCGTTACTCACTCGACATCTCGGGCAAGGCTCTCTATGAGGACTTAGCTGCACTCACCGGGCTCATAGAGGAGATTATGAACAATACCGTGCTTGATGACTATAAGCGTCTCAAGGAGATAATCGGTGAGACGAAGGCGGGCATGCAGATGAGAATGCAGGGCAGCGGAAATGCAGTCGGGGTAGCCGAGCTCACCGCACAGATAAACGAGAGCGGGGCGATAAGAAAGAGGATTTCCGGAAGAGGCTTCTACAGCTTCCTCGATGATGCGTACAAGAACTTTGACGAGAAGAAGGAAGCGCTTGTCGACGGCATGAAGAGGGCAGCAGAGAAGATTTTCGCAAAGTGCAATCTTCTTGTTTCGTATACTGCCGACGATAAGGGCTATGAGCTTGCAAAGGGACTTATCGGTGAGCTTGTAAATACCCTGAAGTCTGATGAGCTTCCTGTCGTTTCAAGAAAGCTTGAGTTAAAGAAAACAAAACTTGCGCTTAAGACCAGTGGACAGGTCAACTTCGTCTGCCGCGTCGGAGATTACTCCAAGGCAGGAATTACCTACACGGGTGCCATGAGAATACTCGCGAGCATGATGAACAGCGATTATCTCTGGAATAATATCCGTGTGAAGGGCGGAGCCTACGGCTGCGGTGCGGCATTCGGCGGCTTTGCGAGCACACTCGGCGCGTTCACGTCCTACAGGGACCCTAACCTTGCAAAGACCAACGAGATATATGAGAGCGCTCCTGAGTATGTGCAGAGCTTCGAGGCGGATGAGCGTGAGATGACCAAGTACGTCATCGGAACAATCTCAGAGCTTGACATACCTAAAAATCCTGCTGCGAAGGGCGCGGCTTCATTTGACGCGTATGTGAGCGGCCTGACTGAGCAGATGCTCCAGAAGGAGAGGGACGAGGTGCTCGGAGCTACGGTTGAAGCTGTGAGAGCGCTTGCAGGCATGGTCAAGGCAGTGTTAGATGACGGATATTTCTGCGTTGTCGGAAATGAGGACAAGATAAACGAGGCGAAGGACATGTTCGATGTCGTTGAGCCTCTGGCATAAATTGAAAAAATAAAATGGAAATGAGGATAAAATGGCAGAATTAAAGACAGGCTTCGTGGCGCTCATCGGGCGCCCGAATGTCGGAAAATCAACACTTATGAACAGGCTTATCGGACAGAAGATTGCGATTACTTCCAATAAGCCGCAGACGACGAGAAACAGAATTCAGACGGTGTACACCGAGGAGAGAGGACAGATTATCTTTCTTGATACTCCGGGAATCCACAAGGCAAAAAATAAGCTGGGCGAGTACATGGTAAACGCGGCGAAGCAGACCATGAACGATGTCGATGTAGTGCTCTGGCTTGTCGAGCCGACAACCTATATCGGTGCAGGCGAGCAGCAGATTGCAGCTAACCTGAAGAACTGCAGGAAGCCGGTAATTCTTGTCATCAATAAGGTTGATACGGTAAAGAAAGAGGAAATTCTCAAATTTATCGATGCGTACAAGGGGATAGTGAATTTTGACGAGATAGTTCCCGTGTCGGCTCTCAAGGGTCAGAACACGGACGACCTCATCGACGCTATTTTTAAGTACCTTCCTTACGGACCGATGTATTATGACGAGGATACGGTGACGGACCAGCCTATGAAGCAGATTGCGGCGGAGCTCATAAGGGAGAAGGCGCTCAGGTGTCTGAGCGATGAGATTCCTCACGGGATTGCAGTGACCATAGAGCGCATGCGCGAGAGACTTGACGGCAGCAATATCATAGATATCGACGCTACCATCATCTGTGAGAGGGAGTCACACAAGGGCATCATAATCGGCAAGGGCGGAGAGATGTTAAAGAAAATCGGTTCCGCGGCGCGCTTTGAGATAGAGCGCATGATGGAGATGCAGGTCAACCTGAAGCTCTGGGTCAAGGTCAAGAAGGAATGGCGTGACAATGACCTTCTTATGAAGAACTATGGATACGATGAGAAGGCTTTGAAAAAATAAGAAATGATTGCCGGGCTCCGTTTTGCCGGGTCCGGCAGTTATTCATTGAAGTACGAGGTGAGTGGAATATGGCAGAATCAATCGAGGTGACGGGCATGGTGCTTGCCTCGGGACCGATAGGAGAATACGACAAGAGGGTTGTACTGCTCACCAAGGAGCTTGGCAAAATCAGTGCATTTGCAAGGGGAGCGCGAAAGCCGGGAAATGCGCTGATGGCTGCCTGTGAGAGCTTTGCCTTCGGAACCTTCATGATCTATCCCGGAAAAAATTCATACACGGTTGAGAAGGCTTCAATAAAAAATTATTTCCGGGAGCTTGCCGGGGACCTCGAGGGTGCCTGTTACGGCTACTATTTTCTTGAGCTTGCCGACTACTTCGCAAGGGAGAATGAGGACGGCGGCAGCATGCTCAATCTTCTCTACTCATCATTTAAGGCACTTTTGGACGGGCGCATACCCAATAAGCTCGTCCGGGTGGTCTATGAGCTCAAGCAGCTCGTTATAAACGGCGAATATCCCGAATTTTTCTGTTGTACCGCCTGCGGCTCCACGGAGGAGCTGTGTGGCTTTTCAATCTCATCAAACGGAGTTCTCTGTCATTCATGTACCGGCGGAAGAATGGCGGTGACGCTCTCACCCGCTGCACTCTACACCTTACAGTTTATCGTTGCCACACCGATAGCGGGGCTGTATTCGTTTACGGTCAAGCCGGAGGTGCTATCAGAGCTTATCGAGGTTATGCACATGTGCGTTGATAACTATGTCGATAAGAGAATGAAATCACTTGATATGCTGGAATTGGTGGATAAGTGAACAATATGCCGCTGATATGCGGCGGAATGGAGGTCAATATGAGAAAACACATTATCAGCAAAAATTGCAGCACGGTGGTGGTTATGTCGGCGGTTGTTCTGGTGCTTGCGGGTTGTGGCAAGGCGCAGCAGACGGAGACGACAACACAGGGGGCAGGATATACTATTTATAAAAGTGACAGCGCTGCCGCCAGTGTAAAAAATGAGAAGTCCGATAAGCTTGTTGCTGAGGATTTGTCGTCGTGGAACCTTGACTATACAGACAGTATGGACATGGAGGCGATTGTGCACGGGGCGGGCGGCACGGACGAAGAGAAGCTTGCTTATGATGAACTGAGGCTCTTTGTAAACAGCTATGCAGCAGGCAGCTTTGAGGGCAGTGATGGCTGTTACATGACTTCGGTTCCGCTTCGCATGTACAATCTCAATTCTGAGCGCATTGCGGGCTATCAGGTTTTGCTTTTTGATAAAGATATGACAAAGTGCACGAGTGTTTTTCTCAGCAGAATGAGCGGTCTTGGCGGCAATGAGATTTCGATGACGGGAATGGATTTTTATATGCTTGACAGCTTCAAAGCGGATACTAAGGCGGAGCTTTTGTATCTGTCCTTAAATGGTGACGAGTTTGTGTTAGACAGCGATAATAAAGTGAGCCCTTCACTTATGAACACCAGACATTCCGTGAGTGGCGACTATTACCATGTGCTTGATTATGAGCTGCTTGCAGTGTCATATGACGAGCTCACGTCAAATGACAGTCTTGTGTGGTTTGAGTTCATGGACGAGAATGAGGCAAAGGCACTTCAAGCGGACGTGGACAGCAGGCAGCCGGACGTGAATGTGATGTCGCGCGAGGAGATAGCACAGAAGTATGATGTGTACAGCACCGCGCTTAATCTGCGTTTTGACCCGGAGGAGTACCTTGACAAGGTGGTTGAGTGGTGCCGTGGTGACAGAACGGGAAATCCGGCTGACGGAATGAGAATGTACAATGAAGATGCGTATGCCGAATACATGACCAAGACATATGGAGCCGGCTGGCAGGAAAAATATGGAAAGTAGTCCGGCGGTGGAATAAAAGATTTATTTTAATTGCATTTTCTCCAATTCTGGTGTAATATTTTGAGCATAACGGATAAAATGCTGAGTGTTTCAGCGGAATGAGAGGAAGATTATGGAAAAGACAATGGACAAGATTGTAGCCCTTGCCAAGGCGAGAGGCTTTGTATATCCGGGCTCCGAGATTTACGGAGGTCTTGCGAACACATGGGATTACGGTAATCTCGGTGTCGAGCTCAAGAATAATGTAAAGAAGGCATGGTGGAAGAAGTTTGTTCAGGAGAGCCCATACAATGTAGGTGTTGACTGCGCTATTCTTATGAACCCTCAGACATGGGTTGCATCAGGACATCTCGGCGGTTTTGCCGATCCTCTTATGGATTGTAAGGAATGCCACGAGCGTTTCAGGGCCGACAAGCTTATCGAGGACTGGTGTGCAGAGAATAAGTATGAGCTTGAGGGCTCGGTTGACGCATGGAGCCAGGAGCAGATGAAGAACTTCATCGACGAGAAGAACATCGCATGTCCTACCTGCGGCAAGCATAATTTTACGGATATCAGACAGTTCAACCTTATGTTCAAGACCTTCCAGGGTGTTACCGAGGACGCCAAGAACACGGTTTATTTAAGACCGGAGACTGCACAGGGTATCTTTGTCAACTTCAAGAACGTACAGAGAACTTCGAGAAAGAAGGTTCCGTTCGGTATCGGTCAGATTGGTAAGTCCTTCCGTAACGAGATTACACCTGGTAACTTTACTTTCCGTACAAGAGAGTTTGAGCAGATGGAGCTTGAGTTCTTCTGCAAGCCGGGCACGGATCTTGAGTGGTTCCGATACTGGAGAGGCTTCTGCCGCGACTGGTTACTTTCACTTGGAATTAAGGAGGACGAGATGCGTCTGCGTGACCACTCTCCTGAGGAGCTCTGCTTCTATTCCAAGGGAACAACTGACATAGAGTTCTTATTCCCGTTCGGCTGGGGCGAGCTCTGGGGCATTGCTGACAGAACTGACTATGACCTTACACAGCATCAGACTGTATCCGGCGAGGATATGTCATACTTTGACGACGAGACTAAGGAGAAGTATATTCCTTATGTAATCGAGCCGTCTCTCGGTGCAGACCGTGTTACACTTGCGTTCCTCTGCGCTGCCTATGACGAGGAGGAAATCGGCGAGGGAGATGTCAGAACAGTTCTCCATTTCCACCCGGCAATCGCACCTGTAAAGGTCGGCGTGCTTCCTCTTTCAAAGAAGCTTAACGAGGGCGCCGAGAAGGTATTTGCAGAGCTTTCTAAGACCTACAACTGTGAGTTTGATGACAGAGGAAATATCGGTAAGAGATACAGAAGACAGGATGAGATTGGTACACCGTTCTGTGTTACCTACGATTTTGACTCGGAGACAGACAACTGTGTTACAGTCCGTGACCGTGACACCATGGAGCAGGAGAGAGTTGCCATCGCAGACCTTAAGGCTTACTTTGAGAAGAAGTTTGAATTTTAATACTATTTAAAATATTTCCCCTTTTAGTACATTGAGAAATTTCGCATTGCCTGTGTACCTGAAGGGGAAATTTTAAAAATGAAGATAAAAAAATTTAAAAATAAAGATAAACAAAAGTCAGGTATTTTTGATAATAGTTATCTTAAAGCCGTACATTGTACAATATATTAAAATCATCTGACTTTCAGTTGGAATTGGATTTTATAAATATCTATATTAATAAGAAAAGAGGATTGCTATGAACACAGAATGGTCATTGGACGAGATTTACAAGGGATTTGACGATAAGGCTTATGAAGCTGATTTTAAGACACTTGAGGAGGAGATTAAGAAGTTCGGCGCTGCCGTAAAGGCAACGGACAAGGAGCTTTTAGCCAAGGTTGAGGAGCTGCTCTCACTTGAAGAGAAGGTTACACTTGTATCGGGAAAGCTTAGTCTGTATATCGGGCTCCGCCAGTCGGTCAATACCGATGACGGCGAGATAATGGCACAGGCTAATCGTTTACGCAAGGTAATTTCAGCGGGAAGTGCAGCTTTCTCGGCGGCATCTAAGCTGTATGCGACGATACCGGATATAGCGGAGTCTGCTTCTAAGAGTGAGCTTGTGGCAAAGTACACATATAAGCTGGAGAAGGCGAAGGAGAGTGCAAAGCATCTTCTTAGCGATGAGGTAGAGGAGGTTATCTCACAGCTTGACATGACGGGTGGTGCCGCATGGGGCAGTTTGCAGACATATCTTACTTCCACGCTCAAGGTTGACTATGAGGGCAAGGTTGTCACTCTCTCAGAGATAAGAAATCTTGCATACAGCGCGGACGAGGCGGTTCGTAAGAGCGCATATGAGTCAGAGCTGAAGGCTTATGAGAAGATTGCCGACGCTGTGGCATTTTCGCTCAACAATATCAAGATGCAGGTAAATACGCTCTGCGAGAAGAGGGGATATGACTCCGCTCTTGATATGACACTTGACAATTCTGATATGAAGAAGGAGACACTTGATGCTATGCTCACGGCTATCAAGGAGTATCTGCCTGTTTTCAGAAAGTATCTCAGAAAGAAGGGGGAGCTTCTCGGACATAAGAACGGACTTCCCTGGTATGACCTTTTTGCACCTATCGGAAAGGCTGACAAGAGCTACAGCATAGATGAGGCTAAGGAGTATCTTGTAAACTGCTTCTCAGGCTTCACACCCGGAATGGCTTCACTTATGAAGGAGGCTTTTGAGAACTCATGGATTGACTTCTATCCTAGAAAGGGAAAGGAGGGCGGAGCCTTCTGCGCTGATGCAGCATTTATAAGACAGAGCCGTATCCTCACCAACTATGACGGAACCTTCGGTGCGGTTGACACCTTAGCACATGAGCTTGGACATGCGTACCATAACAGACAGCTTGAAGATATCGCAGTTTTAAATCAGGGAGCGCCTATGCAGCTTGCTGAGACCGCTTCAACCTTCAACGAGGTTTTCTTAGGAAAGTATGCGCTCGCACAGGCAAGTGGCGAGGAGAAGTTAAGCCTTATCGACAGCGACCTGAAGGAGCAGACACAGTGCATAGTCGACATCTACTCAAGATTTCTTATAGAGTCGGCTGTGTTTGAGCAGGGCAAGAACCGCTTCCTCATGGCAGATGACCTGAAGGAAATCATGCTCGATGCACAGAGACAGTCCTACGGTGACGGACTTGACGAAAATACAATGCACCCATATATGTGGGTATGCAAGGGTCATTACTACAGCTCAGAACTCAGCTACTATAATTTCCCTTACGCATTCGGAAATCTTTTTGCACTTGGTCTTTACAGCCTCTACAAGGAGGAGGGCGACAGCTTCGTTCCTAAGTACAACAAGATGCTCGCATCTACAGGCTGTCATTCAATCGAGGATGTTGCTGCCACAATGGGTATCGACGTGACAAACCCTGACTTCTGGAGAAGCAGCCTCAAACTTATTGAGGCTGAGGTTGAGGAGTTCTGCAGGCTGTAGGAATGCGGGGAAGCGGAAAAGCAGCGTAAAACTTCGCGTAGTTTCAATAAGAAGCCTCAATGAGCGGAGTGAAAAGTGCAAGAAAGTAAAAAAATTGCTAAAAAACCCGCGAAAGCTTCAAAAAGTGGAGTGAAAAGTGCAAGGAAATGAAAAAGCCGCATAAAAACCCGCGAAAGCTTCAAAAAGTGGCTGGAAAAGTGCAAGGAAATGAAAAAGCCGCATAAAAACCCGCGAAAGCTTCAATGAGCGGAGTGAAAAGTGGAAATTGCTAAAAAACCCGCGGAACCCATACAAGCAGTATAATAAGTATAATAAGAAAGAGGTAAAAGAACATGGAAGCAGATATAAGACAGCAGGCATACAATGCCGCACATGAGCTTTGCGAGTGTGCGGGGCTTACGGCAGGTCAGATTATGGTTATAGGCTGCTCGACGAGTGAGGTTGTAGGCAGCAGGATTGGAACAAATTCAGATGTTGACGTGGCACTTGAACTTTTTCTTGGTATAAAGAAAGCCATCGACGAAAAGGGAGTGTTTCTTGCGGCGCAGTGCTGTGAGCATCTCAACAGGGCTATTGTTGTAGAGCAGGCGGCGGTGCCGGGAGCGGACATAGTGAATGTGGTTCCGCAGAAGAAGGCGGGAGGCTCGTTTGCAACACAGGCATACGCGCATTTTGAGAAGCCGGTTGTACTTGAGGAGATTAAGGCTCATGCCGGGCTCGACATCGGAAACACTCTTATAGGAATGCATCTCAAGGCTGTTGCTGTTCCGGTGCGTCTGTCGATTGACCATATAGGACACGCGCCGCTTGTGGCGGCGAGAACCAGACCGAAGTTCATTGGCGGCTGCAGGGCGGTATACGATGACTCATTGGGTGTGGACCATAGGAATGATTAGCGGGACAGCTAAAGTAAGTCAATTCCCAGACGAGTGACAATAAGGCAATTATATAAGTAATAAGCTGCTGCTCGTGCTAAAAGAACATATTGTTTGGAAAAGCACAGCAAAGTGCCTAAAAAGCTTCTTGGATATATCTGTCATACGGATATTCGGAGGAGCTTTTTACTTTATAAGAAATTAAGTGACAGAGAGCACAATGATGTGGCGAAGGCGCCTGCAGTATGCAAGCGCTGCCTGCGGTATGCAGGGGTATACGTTTGAAAAAGCATTTTCAAACTGCTTATTGTCCGGATGATGGGAAAGCTTGACGACAGACGCGAGGTATTACAATATGCTTCGGATTTATTTGAAGTGGAAAGCACTTATGCGGAGAAGAAGGTGAATGAACTTCCAGGGGAAATTTATGAGGATTATGCACTTTTAAGGAGATATCTATGAAAAAATGCAATATTGAGGATTGAAAAATACTATATGCAGTTGGTAAAATGTATTTAGAACGGTGGTGAGTGCCGTTTTTATTTTATGGGGATTAGTGTGAAATCGTAATACATCTAAGACAATATACTGGCCGGCATAAGGAGAATCAAAATGTTTAAATGTGATAAATGCGGCTGCGAGCACACGTCGAGGACGGTCTGCCCTAAGTGTGGTGCTCCGGTCGTTATTGTAAATCAGGATTATCTGCTAAGAAGGCAGCAGTGGGAGGAGCAGCAGAGGAACAATCTCCGGTATAAGAAAAAAGGTGAGTCGGAGAAAAACAGCGTGGGCGTGGCTGAAAAAATGCTTGGGCTTAAGAATAATCTTCTCTCTAAAATCCACGATAAAAAGTCGGTTTCCGACGAGGAGCGTAGGAAAAAGGAGCGTGAAAAAAACGCTGCGGAATTAAAAGATAACCGCCGTGAGCGGAAAATTAAAGAGCGGAAAAGAAAAGTATTTATGTCTGTGGCGGCTGCCGCAGGCATAATTGTGGCTGCCGGAGGAATTTTTGCCGGGGTAAAAATATATAAGAGCATAGACAGAAGCGATGTGAGGTATTTTGACGGGCATGAGCTGTTGTCGGTAAATGCCGGGCTGCTGCTTGCAATGGACAGGGAGGACGCGGACTATTCGCTTCTTACATATACGTCCGGGCTCAATGCTGCGCTTCTTGGAGGCACGCGGGCGGACGGAAAAGAGGCGCTTCTTGGCTGGTATGACGGCGAGGTAAAGGATGTGCTCTCGGATATCGGCGATATCACGGACGAATATATCTTCTCAGAGTCGGGAAGATACCTCGCTTATGTGCTTTACAGCGAGGCGGACGAGAAATATTTTCTTGTAATCTATGACCTCTCAGACGGAGGCAGCAGGGTGTACGACACCGACAGAAGGGTTCAGCTCGTTGCCATGAACAATGACGGAGAGATTTTCTTTAATGAGCTTGACACAGGGGATTATTCAACGGTTGTCGGCATGGATTTTTATATGGCAGATTTGAACAAAAAACTTCTGATTGCGGAGAATGTGCGCGATGCCGGCTACGATGAGAGCTCGGACGGAGCTGTGTTCATGCAGGAGGACAGGCTATATGTGTGCGATGTTTCAAGGTCGGTTGCGGACAAATATGACGACATAATTTCGGACAGGGAGCATATATTTGTAAATGAGGGGGTTATCTCGATTGTCGATAATGTTCTCAAAAAATCGGTGTTATATATGACTGATGCCGGACTCTGGATTTATGCTGATGGTTATAATGTGCTTGCAGCGGCATCGGTTGATGCGTCGGACGAGTTCTATTATGACGGAGACCAAAACCTCTATTACAGAACGAAGGACAAGCTTTATTATGTGAAGCAAAGCATAGCTGCAGGTGGAAAAAAATCAAAATCTGATGTCAATGACGGCGTATCGGCGAACCGGCAGCAGGAAGATTTGTACACAATGTCGGCACAGAAGGCGGAGCTTGTTGTTGATGGTATATCCGGAGACATAGTGACCTCGGACAACGGAAAACTGTGGTGTGTTACGAAGGAGGGACTTCTCTTTAACAGCAGGTCATTTGACACGCCGGTTGACAGCGGGGTCACGGACTGCATAAGGCTGCTCGGAGCGGACGGCTGTGCATATGTGAAGGATGGACGGCTCGTGACATGCTTTGGCGACAAGGGAAAAAATAAGTTTTTGCTTGGAGACATGAGGTCAGATGAGAGCATTGATTTTAACGTCATAAGCTCAAAAAAATACCTGTATTATGTCGACTCGAGCTCCGTATTGTGGAAAATTGCCAAAAATGGAAAAGAAAGAGAGAGCCTTGGATTTGTCAGTCTGACAGCGTTTTATAACGATTGACAGATGCTTGTTATAAAAATAACAAGCATTTTAAAGCACTTTTTCCTCAAAAACACCAAATTGCATAATAAATGAAAGCACTTACACGTTTTTTTGTAAACTTTGTGAACTATTTTGAAAATTAATTGTGGAAATTTTCACAAAGTATGATATACTTTTATCAGTGCTTGATAGTGACATCTAGAGAGCGATACAAATTTTTTTGTAGCACAAATTATTATTTGTAATCAGGAGGAAATAAAATGGCTAACAAATGGGTATATACCTTCAAAGAGGGTAACATGACCATGAGAAACCTTCTCGGTGGAAAGGGTGCTAATCTCGCTGAGATGACAGAGATTGGTCTTCCGGTACCACAGGGTTTCACTATAACAACAGAGGCTTGTACTCAGTACTATGAGGACGGCCGTAAGATTAACGATGAGATTATGGCACAGGCTATGGAAGGTGTAGCCTGGATGGAGAAGGAGAACGGAAAGAAGTTCGGTGATCATAAGAATCCGCTTCTTGTATCTGTCCGTTCAGGTGCCAGAGCTTCAATGCCGGGTATGATGGACACAATCCTTAACTTAGGTCTCAACGATGACGTTGTTGCAGCTATGATCGCCGGTAACCCGGATCCTAAGTTCGAGCGTTTTGTATATGATTCTTATAGACGTTTTATCCAGATGTTCTCCGACGTAGTTATGGAGGTTGGCAAGAAGTACTTCGAGCAGCTTATCGACAAGATGAAGGAGGAGAAGGGTGTTAAGTACGATGTAGACCTTACAGCAGCCGACCTTAAGACATTGGCTGAGCAGTTCAAGGCTGAGTACAAGAACCAGTTAGGAACAGACTTCCCATCAGATCCAGTTGAGCAGTTAAAGCTTGCTATCGAGGCTGTATTCCGTTCATGGGACAACCCTCGTGCCAACGTATACCGCCGTGACAATGATATCCCTTATTCATGGGGTACAGCGGTTAACGTAATGCCTATGGTATTCGGTAACTTAAATGATAATTCAGGTACAGGTGTTGCCTTCACCCGTGACCCTGCTACAGGTGAGAAGAAGCTCATGGGTGAGTTCCTCACAAATGCACAGGGCGAGGACGTTGTTGCCGGTGTCCGTACACCAATGCCTATCACACAGATGGCTGAGAAGTTCCCTGAGGCTTATGCAGATTTCATCAAGGTCTGCGATATCCTTGAGGGACACTACCATGACATGCAGGATATGGAGTTCACAGTTGAGAACGGTAAGCTCTATATGCTTCAGTGCCGTAACGGTAAGAGAACAGCTCAGGCTGCTCTTAAGATTGCTTGCGATTTAGTTGATGAGGGAATGAAGACAGAGCAGGAAGCTGTTGCAATGATCGACCCTCGTAACTTAGATACATTATTACATCCACAGTTTGATGCCAAGGCTCTTAAGGCTGCAACACCACTTGGAAAGGGACTTGGTGCTTCTCCTGGTGCTGCCTGCGGTAAGGTTGTATTCACAGCCGATGACGCTGTAGAGTGGAAGGCAAGAGGTGAGAAGGTTGTTCTTGTCCGTCTTGAGACATCACCTGAGGACATCACAGGTATGAAGGCTGCTCAGGGTATCCTTACAGTCCGCGGTGGTATGACATCACACGCTGCCGTTGTTGCCCGTGGTATGGGTACATGCTGTGTATCCGGCTGTGGCGATATCAACATGGATGAGGAGAACAAGAAGTTCACACTCAATGGACTGACATTCACAGAGGGCTCAGAGATTTCTATTGATGGTACAACAGGTAACATCTACGCAGGTCTTATCCCTACAGTAGATGCAACTATTGCAGGTGAGTTCGGACGTATCATGGCTTGGGCTGACAAGTACAGAAGACTTAAGGTCAGAACAAATGCAGATACACCTACAGATGCCAAGAAGGCAAGAGAGCTCGGCGCAGAGGGCATTGGTCTTTGCCGTACAGAGCATATGTTCTTCGAGGAGAGCAGAATTGCTGCATTCCGTGAGATGATCTGCTCCGATACAGTCGAGGAGAGAGAGAAGGCTCTTGAGAAGATTCTTCCATATCAGCAGGATGACTTCACTAAGCTCTACGAGGCTCTTGAGGGCAACCCGGTATGTATCAGATTCCTTGACCCACCTCTTCATGAGTTCGTTCCTACAGAGGAAGCTGACATCAAGAAGCTTGCTGATTCACAGGGCAAGTCAGTTGAGGATATCAAGAACATAATCGCATCTCTCCACGAGTTCAACCCTATGATGGGTCACAGAGGATGCCGTCTTGCCGTAACATATCCTGAGATTGCGAAGATGCAGACTAAGGCTGTCATCCGTGCAGCTATCACAACCAAGAAGAATCATCCGGATTGGGAAGTTAAGCCTGAGATTATGATTCCGCTTGTATGTGAGGTTAAGGAGCTTAAGTTCGTTAAGAACATCGTTGTTGAGACAGCAGACGCTGAGATTGCCGCTTCAGGCATCGACCTTAAGTATGAGGTTGGTACAATGATCGAGATTCCAAGAGCTGCCCTTACAGCCGATGAGATTGCTAAGGAAGCTGACTTCTTCTGCTTCGGTACTAACGACCTTACACAGATGACCTTCGGTTTCTCCCGTGATGATGCAGGTAAGTTCTTAAATGCTTACTATGACACCAAGATTTTTGAGAACGATCCATTCGCAAAGCTTGACCAGACAGGTGTCGGCAAGCTTATGGAGATGACTCTCAAGCTCGGCAGACCGGCTAACCCTAACCTCCATGTAGGTATCTGTGGTGAGCACGGCGGCGACCCAACATCCGTTGAGTTCTGCCACAAGATTGGTCTTGATTATGTATCATGTTCACCATTCCGTGTACCTGTAGCAAGACTCGCTGCAGCACAGGCCGCTATTGCGGAGAATGCAGGAAAGTAATAAGAATCTATAATTAATCTATTATCAGCCCCACATTCTATGTGGGGCTGATGTTTCTAATCATTTTTCAGCCTAATCGCAGAGAAAATCCAATGCAATTGTCAAAATATCTGCCCAAGGCGGTGTATATCCGCGGTTGTGGGCAGAGAAAAATCAATGTGATCGTCCATCTATCTTCCCAAGACGTTTGTACATCCAGCTATGGGCAGAGAAATTTCTTGAAAATCCCAGAAAATCAATTAAATTTCAGTCCAAGAGTGGAGAAAAACAGTGTCGTGGACAGAGAAACGTCAATGAAACAGTTAAAAAGTCAGTCCGGGAGTAGCGAAAAATGTATCATGGGCAGAAAAAAGCAAAAGATTCAGAAATACAGTGTTTACTAAAAGGAGAAATTTATTATTAAGAACAAAATTTCAGAATTGAAACAAATATTATACAAAATAGAGCATTATTTAGCTCATGCTCCGGAAGGAGGCTTAAAGCTTCAGAAACGTAATGGAATAACATACTATTATCATCAATATAAGAATCCACAATCGGATTCATATATTAAAACATATATAGATAAAAGAAATGAAAGTTTAGCCCAAAAGCTTGCCCAGAAGGGATATTATTCTAAAGTGAAGCCGTATATTGAAAGTCAGCTGCATGCCTTAGAACAATTTGAAGAAGCATACAATTATAATAATAAACAAATAGATGATATATATGATATTCTGACGGAAGAAAGAAAAAGGCTTGTTACTCCGGTCAAGGTAAGTATCAAGGAAAAATTAAGAATCTGGGAAAATGAAAGCTATGAACCATATCATAAATATCAGGAAAATCTTAAGTATGAGACAGACAATGGCGAATTAGTGCGCTCTAAGTCTGAGGTAATCATCGCCAACATACTGGCAAAAAACAAGGATCATCTGTCGTATAAATATGAACGTCCGTTAGAGCTGATGTTAAACGGACAGTTGCAGGCAATCCATCCTGATTTCACGATAATAAATATTCATACAGGGAAGATTACATACTGGGAGCATGCCGGACGAATGGACGATGCAAGATATGCTAGTGAATTTATACAGAAAATGAATACATATATCGAAAATAAACTATTTCCGGGGGAAGATGTGATTGTTACCTACGAGACAATGAATAATCCGTTGAATATACATAATGTGAAGAAGATTGTCGGGAGACTGATGGAGTAAAGATTAAGTTGATTCCGAAAAAACTTTCGGTTATAATGCTATTATAAAGGCAAAGGAAATATGCTCAATATTGTATTAATAGGTCTTGCCAATGAGCTTCCAAAGCAGGATGATAAGTACGAACTTCATCGTTTGTTAGGAGCACTGCTATCGCAGAAACTTACGCCGAATGAGAAGCTTAATATTATTGAAGAAGAGTATAATATTCCATTGGAAGAGAATATAAGAAGGGATGTGAGTGTTATGTGTAATCTGAGTCAGGGAATTGTGGATGATACAAAGGCTGAAATCATTATAAATATGTATGAGAATAAGTTTTCATTAGAGAAAATTGCACTTGCAACGAAAAAGAGTATTGCGGAAGTTGAAGCAATAATAATAAAAAAGAAAGAGTCTGTATTAGCGTAGGAAGTATATAGACATTATATGAAGGTGAGCAGCAAATCTGAGATGGTTTGCTGCTTTTTTTTATGTTAAGTTGTTATGCAATTACTGTCTAAAACAGATGAATACCCCGCATGTCAAGTCACATCTTGCCATCACCTTTATAGCGTTACTAAGGAAAGTGGGCTCTTACACCGAAGATGGCATAATCATCTTAGACTATCACACAGGCGGCTATTGCCGAGAACGTCGGAAAGTAATCATAATCTATAATTAATCTATTATCAGCTCCACATTATTTGTGGGATTGATATTTTTATTAATATAGCTGTACAATGTGTTTATAATTTTTTTGACTTTGAGGTGATATTTGTTTATTATGGTCAGAGAAATTCTATAAAAATTCCAGAAAACAATTAAACATCACTTAAAGTAGTACATAAGATAACGTGAAATCAATGGTGATGAACATAATTTGTATGTAGTGTTTATTTAATTATAGGTGAAAAAAACAGTAACGTATGCTATAATAGTTGTTAGATTAGTATAGTATTATTATTGAGCTGGTTTCGTAGAAGTTATTATGTGAGAAGGACGTTTATTAACTATGGAAGGAGTTTAATAGATGGGGAAAAAAGAGCTTTCGGAGGAAGATATAAAATTCAGATACATAACACCTGCAGTTGAGCAGGCAGGATGGGATAAAAAGCAGATACGTTATGAGTATGAATTTACAGCAGGTCGTATTATTTTACGCGGTAATATAACATCGCGTGGAAAAAAGCAACGGGCAGATTATCTTCTGTTTTATAAACCTAATTTTCCTTTGGCAATTATAGAGGCTAAAGATAACAATCACTCAGTTGGAGCTGGACTGCAGCAGGCAATAGAGTATGCGGAGGCTTTGGATGTGAAGTTTGTGTATGCGTCAAATGGAGATGCATTTGTGGAGCAGGATTTGATTACAGGTGATATTAGAGATATTGAATTGGATGAATTTCCGTCTCCGGAAGAACTTTATCAAAGATATGTAAATGAAATGAATCTGTCACAGACTGGTGAGAAGGTGCTACTTGAACCGTATTATTGGGTACCCGGATATAAAACTCCCCGCTATTATCAGCGTATCGCTGTTGACAGAACAGTTAATGTGGTAGCAAGTGGAAAAGATAGGATAATGCTTGTGTGTGCTACGGGAACAGGAAAGACATTCATGGCATTTCAGATTATATACAGATTGTGGAAAGCTGGTATCAAGAAGAAAATATTGTTTCTTGCAGATAGAAATGTCCTTGTGGATCAGACAATGGCTGGTGATTTCAAACCATTTGGAAGTAGAATGACAAAGGTTGAAAATAAACATTTAGATAGTTCTTATGAAATATATCTTGCTTTATATCAGCAATTAGCTGGTGATAAAGGTATAGAACCATTCAAGCAGTTCAGACCGGAATTTTTTGATTTGATTTTAATTGATGAGTGCCACAGAGGGTCTGCAAAGGAAGAGTCAGCGTGGAGAAAAATCCTTGATTATTTTTCAGGAGCGACACAGATAGGAATGACTGCTACTCCTATTGAAACAAAAGAGGCATCTTCACAAACCTATTTTGGAGAGGCAATTTATGAGTATTCTTTGAAACAAGGTATCAATGATGGATTTCTTGCACCGTATAAAGTTATTCGTATAGGGCTTGATAAAGACCTTATTGGTTATCGACCTGAAGCAGGAAAACTTGATGAAAATGGCTATGAAATTGAGGACAGAGAGTACAACGTCAAGGATTTTGACAGAACACTTGTCATAGATGACAGAACTAAAGTTATAGCAAAAAAAGTGACAGAGTTCTTAAAAAAGACAGATAGGTTTAGCAAAACTATTGTATTTTGTGTTGATGTTGAACATGCCGAACGTATGAGACAAGCAATGATTAAAGAAAATAAGGATTTATGGAATGAAAATCATAAATACATAATGCGTATTACAGGGGACAATGATGAAGGCAAGGCTCAACTAGACAATTTTATTGATGAAGAAAGTAAATATCCTGTTATTGCGGTTACCAGCAAATTGATGACCACAGGGGTAGATGCCAAAATGTGTAAGCTTATTGTTATTGATAATAATATTAATTCTATAACAGAGTTTAAACAGATTATAGGTAGAGGTACACGACTGCTTGAGGATTATGGGAAAACATATTTTACTATCATGGATTTTCGTGATGTGTCAAGATTGTTTGCGGATAAAGATTTTGATGGTAACCCGGAGGTGGTTATAGAGATAAATGGTGATGATTCGATAAATCTTGCCATAGACAGTGAGGGGGAACAGCCGCAAAAGGAAGATGAGTCTGACAGTGATTTTAATGCAGATAATTCCGACACTCATTCAGTGGAAGATTTAGGAAATGATGATGGAGGCAAGAAAAAGCCTAAAAAATATTATGTAAAAGATGTAGAGGTACAAATTATTTCGGAAATAATTCGGTACATTGGCAAGGATGGAAAACTTATAACTGAAAGTTTAACAGATTATACAAGAAAGAATATTTTAGGGCAGTATGCCAGATTAGATGTGTTTCTTAGAAAATGGAACGATGCTAAGAAAAAACAGGCTATTGTTGATGAGCTTAGAGACGAAGGCGTATTTTTAGATGCTGTCCGTGAAGAGACAGGTCAGACGGATATAGATGATTTTGACTTGATTTTGCATTTGGCATACGATAAAGAACCGCTTACCAGATTAGAACGTATCAAAAAAGTTAAAAAAAGAGGTTATCTTTATAAGTATTCAGAAGTCGCACAGAAGGTACTTGGAGTACTTATGGATAAATATGCAAGTGACGGCTTAAAGGAAATAGAAGAGACAAAGGTATTACAGTTGCATGAATTTCAGCAATTTGGCAGTCCGATGAAGATTGTCAAGGAGTTTGGTGGCAAGGCAGCTTACGAACAGGCAGTAAAAGAATTAGAAGATGAAATTTTTTCTGCATAACAATGGAGGAATTTTATGGAATATTTATATCATTATACAAGCATAGAGACTCTTGCTCTGATATTATCAAATAATACAATTTGTTTTAATAATTTATTATACGTCGATGATATGGAAGAAGCTGAAACTTCTGATATGGGGAAGTTTGGTAGGTTTGTGTACGTTAGCTGTTGGACAAGTGATGATAAAGAGTCAATTCCGCTTTGGAATTTGTATACACCTGATATGCATGGTGTTAGGATAAGACTTCCTAAATTTCCTTTTAAAAGATATTCATATAAGAAAGGTGACTTTTTTTTGTCAGAGGATGTAGAGACATATATTAATGAAGAAGAGCTTTATAATGAAAATAAAATAAGTATAGCTGGATTGCAACCAAGATTAATTCCAGTTGAATATACGGAAGATTTGAAAAAATTATACCCTACAGTGAGGACAGTATCATCACCATCGGAGTATGAAAAATATTTACAATCCGGAGATTTGAAAAGAGGAGAAGAAATAAATGTATCATACTCGTTTAGTGATATTGGTAAGTATAAAAGAAAAGAATGGGAATTTCAAAAAGAATGGCGTTATATAATTACTGTGACACCTATGGGATTGCGAGAGCTTAAACAGGCAACTACTCAAACTCATCAGATAATATTTAATAGGATAGAGGATAGGAAATATACTCCGAGTAAATCAAGATTGTTTTTACATTTAGATGAAGATATACTACAAAATATAGAAGTACTTGGTGGACCAAAAATGAGCGAGGCAGAAAAAATTATTGTTAAGTCCTTGCTAAAAGAGTACTGTCCTAAAGGTATATTTAAGGAGAGCGAATTAAGAATTAGAAGCAAATGAAAGCAGGTATAGTTAATGGCAGTAACAAATTTTGTAAAAAGAATTCAGGATGTGATGCGAAATGATGCCGGAGTGAATGGTGATGCTCAGCGAATCGAGCAGATAGTGTGGACTTTATTTTTGAAAATATATGACGCAAAGGAAGAAGAATGGGAAATCATCAATGATGAGTATACTTCAATTATTCCGGAAAAGTATAAATGGCGTAATTGGGCTGTGGATAAAAAGGATGGAAAGGCACTCACGGGTGAGGCGCTTTTAAGTTTTGTAAATAACGAACTGTTTCCAACACTTAAAAATCTTGAGGTTTCAGAAGATACTAAGATGAATCAAATGATGGTACGTTATGCATTTGAGGACGCTAATAATTACATGAAAGATGGCATACTGCTTCGACAGGTTATAAATATTATTGATGAAATTGATTTTACTGAATATGAAGAACGTCATGCATTCGGTTCAATATATGAATCATTTCTGAAAGATTTACAGAGTGCAGGTAATTCCGGAGAGTTCTATACACCGAGAGCAGTGACCGATTTTATGGTAAAGGTTACTAAGCCCAAACTTGGTGAAAGAGTGGCTGATTTTGCATGTGGTACAGGCGGATTTTTGGTGTCTGCACTTAATGAACTTTATGACGAAAGTCTTAAATCAAATGAAAATAAGGAAAAATATAATAACACAGTCTATGGCGTTGAGAAGAAAGTCCTGCCACATATCCTCTGCGTTACAAATATGCTGCTACACGATATAGATAATCCGGAAATTATTCATGGAAATACTCTTGAGACAGATTATAAAGAGTACAGAAAAATGGAAAAGTTTGAACTTGTGTTAATGAATCCTCCTTATGGTGGTAATGAAAAGGATTCTGTAAAAGCAAACTTCCCGATGGAGCTAAGGAGTTCAGAGACAGCCGACTTATTCATGGATATTATCATGTTCCGCTTGAAAAAGGATGGCAGATGTGGAATTATTCTGCCGGATGGTTTCCTGTTTGGAACTGATAACGCAAAAGTAAATATAAAGAGAAAATTGTTTGAGGAGTTCAATTTACATACAGTGGTTAGGATGCCGCACAGTGTTTTTGCCCCATATACTTTTATTACAACAAATATTTTATTTTTTGATAATACTCATCCTACAGAGGAGACATGGTTCTATCGGTTAGACATGCCAGATGGGTATAAGAATTTTTCAAAGACCAAGCCTATGAAACTTGAGCATTTTTCACCTGTTTTAGAATGGTGGGATAATCGTAAGGAAATCGAGGTTGACGGATTCCCTAAAGCAAAGAAATATACTGTTGATGAAATCGCGACTAATGGTTACAACATCGACCTTTGTGGCTATCCACATGAGGAGGAAGAAATTCTTGAGCCTATGGATTTAATCAATCAGTATCAGGAGAAAAGGGCTTCTCTAAATGCTGAAATTGACCATGTATTAGAGAAGATTACTTCTATATTGGGAGGCAACTAATTTGACTGCACAGGATTTAAAAAACAGTATATTGCAGCTAGCTGTTCAGGGAAAGTTTGTAGAACAGCGAGCAGAAGAGGGAACGGCGAGAGAACTTCTTCAACAGGTAAAAGCGGAGAAAGAACAGCTTATAAAGAATAAAAAGATAAAAAAAGAAAAGTCTTTACCGGAGATTACAGATGAGGAGATTCCATTTGATATACCGAAGTCTTGGGAGTGGGTGAGACTGGGGGAAATATCGACATATGCTCAGACAAAGAAAAGGATTAGTCTCATTGACATTAAAGCCGATATGTGGTCTTTAGATTTAGAGGATATTGAAAAAGATACAGGTGTAGTATTAAATAAGGTTTGTGTGTCTGAAAGAAAAATATCGGGAGATAAAGTAGTATTTAAAAAGGGAAATATTTTGTATAGTAAGTTACGTCCTTATTTAATGAAAATTTTGGTTGCTAATGATGATGGGATATGTACTCCGGAGCTTATTCCTTTTGATATGTATGGAGATATATTTAATGAATATATTATGTGGGTTTTAAGAGCTCCACATGTTAATTTGGTTGTAAATGCCGTGTCATATGGTGTAAAAATGCCGCGAGTAAGCACAGAAACAATGATTAATTTGCTTATTCCAATCCCACCATTAGCCGAGCAACACCGCATTGTAGCCAAGATTGAAGAAGTTCTTCCATATATTGAGCAGTATGACAAAGCGAATAGAAAGTTGGAAACACTCAATAAAAGTTTTCCGGAGGATATGAAGAAGAGCATATTACAGCTTGCAATGCAAGGTAAGTTGATAGAACAGCGAGCGGAAGAGGGCACTGCTGATGAACTTTATAATCAGATTTGCTTTTATAATGTTAAAGAATATAAATGTAAAGATTTATCACTAAATTATGATGCAATGGATTATAGCATACCGCTTTCATGGAAAATGGTTGAATTAAATAGTGTTTTATCTTTCGTTGATTATAGAGGTAAAACGCCAAACAAGGTGGATGAAGGCATATTTCTTATAACGGCTTCTAATATTAAGTCAGGATATATGGATTATACTAGAAAAGAGTATATTTCAGAAGAAGAATATTTGCAAAGACAAAGTCGAGGAGTAACAGAATGCGGAGATTTGCTTTTTACAACTGAGGCACCTATGGGAAATGCTGCTGTATGTAATCTGGAAAAAACGTCTTGCGGTCAAAGAATTATCACTTTTAAGGAATATTTAAAAAACAGTGTTGATTTAAAGCTTATGATGTACTTTATTTTATCGCCACAGTTTCAACAACAATTGAAAGATAATTGTACAGGCACAACAGCTAAAGGAATAAAGGCTGATAAACTAAAACATTTAAGGATACCACTTCCACCCTTGGAAGAACAAAAGCGTATTGTGTCAAGGATTGAGAAATTGTTACCATATTGTACAGGTTTAGTTGACAGTATTTAAACGTCAGAATATTAAGGTAATGTTGTTGGATTTTGTATATGTTCTTTTGATATATATTGATAATGGATTTTACCTAAAAAAGAATAATGGGTTGTGTAGCAACTTGAAGGGAGAAAAATGCGAGCAAAAAAATGGTTGGTAATAGTTACCTTTGGATTATCGGTTGTAAGTTTAATCTTGTTTATTTTCTCTAGAAAAGGTAATGTGGATGATATTGCGCTTGCTATATTTGGTGGTGCATTGTTAGGTTGTATAATGTCTTTAGTAGAGTATTTTGCGGAACGCAGAAATGCTATGCAAGCTTTCTGGCTAGAGTCTTTGGATGTGCTGAAAAAGTTAAGGAAAATTAAACCGATTGATATCAATGTACCATATGACATTATCTTGCCATATATAGAAGAAGATATAAATAATAAACAGTGTGATATGCATGAAGAGAATATTTCTAATGCCCTTGGATTAAAAATAACACATGAAAAAAGAGATGGTTATATTAGATGGCTGTTGGAAAACAATAATTTTCCGTTTCTTAAAAATAGCAATAAAGACGAAATTTTAGTGAATATGGCAGAAGAGGATGTTTCAAGGGCTATTGGTTGTTTTGAAGAAGTAATAATGTGCTATTCACAAATTGCTACGCTGTCATTACAGAAACTTGATAGTGCATATGGAGCGTTAGAATTTATTTTTTCTAACAGATTTATCAGGCAAAGAGCATATGACAGAATATACTATAAATTCAGAGAAATCATTAATCAAATAAAAAAAGAAGTTTTTCATTTTAATTTATGGGATAAAGGTGGAGGAAATTTTAATTTTTGCATTAAGAAAGCAGTCGAATTAGACAGTTTATTTTTTCAAAAAGTTAATAATAGTTGCGGTGTTAATAGTTACTGTATATATCAAAAACTTTTTGATGATATAGATGAGGAATTGGAATATTTTAGAACAAAAATATATTTAAGAGCAAAAAAACAAGAAATAAATCGTCTTCCTGTGGTAAGTGGAATAACTTCATTAGATGAAATAGAAAATAAAGAAAAGCGAATTGAAATGAAGGAATCAATAAAGAATAATATTGTATTTTGTTGTATGTCCATTGCAATATTTATAATATATTTTTTATTATATGGTTTTATTTTATCGAAAAGTAAATATGCCAGTAGCTTTGCAATAATTGCTTACTGTATTTTGTTTGTGTCTATTATTGCAACAATATATTCTATAATAAGCATGATACATAAAATCAAATATAATAATACTATAAAGCATTTACCATATAATTATAACTATATAATGGAATATAAAATATATATGGCGATTGGTAAAACAAAAAGGTCTAGGTTTGTAAAAAATCTAGATAAAATAGGGATAACAATACCAGATAAATATTCAATGTGGAAGAAAGATATTCTATTTAGATATTCATCGTTAATAAATGATGAAGATTTCTATCACTATTTAATATATAAACAGCGTTGGAGTAAAATTCAATATGATATGATAATTACAGTATTAACACCAGTAGAAATAGGAATTATGACATTAATTTTATCAGATATGGGAGATAAAGAAGGAGGCGGATTTATTATATTAGGCGTTGCAACAATATTGGTAATATTTTTAACAATAGAATCGTATAGAGGAAAAACAGAAAGTGCATATGTCTCGGATATAATAGATATATTGTGTTATGATGTGAAAGATTCAAAACAGTCAAAATGAATATTGAAGCATGAGAAAGAGGTTTTGTGAATACCAACTATGACGATATAAAATGTGTTCATACAATCTGGATATGTATGAACATGCCTGAGAACAGTATGGATTATTACTGCCTGACCAATAAAAAGGTATTAGGTTCATGCATGTGGGAAGGCAAACAGAATATGCTCAATATTGTATTAATAGGACTTGCCAAGGAGCTTCCAAAGCAGGATGATAAGTACGAACTGCATCGTTTGTTAGGAGCACTGCTATCGCAGAAACTTACGCCTAATGAGAAGCTTAACATTATTGAAAAAGAGTATAATATTCCATTGGAAGAGAATATAAGAAGGGATGTGAGTGTTATGTGTAATCTGAGTCAGGGAATTGTGGATGATACAAAGGTAGAAGTTATTACGAATATTGTATTAAATATGTATGAAAAAGGATATACATTTGAACAGATTGCAGATGTAACCGAGAAGAGTATTGCGGAAGTTGAGGCAATAATAAAAAAGAAAGAGTCTGTATTATCATAAGAGTATATGAAGGTGAGCGGCGAATCAGAGGTGGTTTGCCGCTTTCTTATGTTAGGTTGTTATGCATGTGGGGGGTAAAACAGTTTTATTCAAAAATCAGGTGTGGTAGCAATTATATGAAAAGAAGATTGGTATTTATTTTATATAAAGATTGAAAATATATTTGTAGTTTTAAATATGTTTTATGGGAATATGGTTCACAACATTTATATATAATCTATAATGATAGTGCATTTAAAGATAGTGGAAGTTGTAATAAGATTGTAGTGTAGAAAATTGCCGAGTGTATGAAACTTTTTCTGTAAAAAGCTGTTAAGCAACAGGTCTTCTATGATAAAATATAATTCATAGGA
>CAKRJT010000035.1 GCA_934351925.1 uncultured Lachnospiraceae bacterium | reverse complement strand
AGTTGCCGCCTGCTAAATTAATGGGATTAAGCATAGACTTCTGAATTTCATCACGAATGGATATATGGAATGTAGAACTTCAAGAAATATGCTCTGAGTTAAGGGTAGCATACTATTGTGGGGGTGTCAATGGAATTTTGGTGTAAATGCTTGACATGGGATTTTGGTGTAAATGGTTGAGACGCAGGAGTAAGTGTATGGGGTCGATGCAGGAGTAAGGGTGTAGGCTGCCAGATATAAAAAAATTGCCAATTAGATACAATTATAACTTGTTTATTTTTTGAGACTGTGATATAGTTATAGATAAATTTTTTTGATGAGGTGAAATTTATATGTGTGGAATAGTAGGTTTTACTGGAGAACATCAGGCTGCACCGATCTTGCTTGACGGCTTGTCAAAGCTGGAGTATCGTGGATATGACTCGGCGGGGCTTGCCGTGCGTGACGGAGTCGGTGAGTTCGAGATTGTGAAGGCTAAGGGAAGATTACGCGCACTGGCTGAGAAGACAGATAATGGCAATGCGGTACATGGATCATGTGGAATAGGTCATACAAGGTGGGCTACGCACGGTGAACCTTCGGAGCTCAATGCTCACCCGCATATTGCAGATGACGGGAATGTTGTCGGTGTACATAACGGTATTATAGAGAATTACCAGGAACTCAAGGATAAGCTGACCAAGAAGGGATACTCCTTTTATTCGTCGACGGATACAGAGGTTGCCATAAAGCTTGTTGATTATTATTATAAGAAGTATGAGCACACGCCGGTGGACGCCATCAATCATGCAATGGTTCGTATTCGCGGTTCGTATGCGCTTGCACTTATGTTCAAGGATTACCCTGAGGAGATATATGTTGCAAGAAAAGACAGCCCGATGATACTGGGTGTGGAGAATGGAGAAGCATATCTTGCATCAGACGTGCCTGCCATTTTAAAATATACAAGAAATGTTTATTATATTGGCAATCTCGAGATGGCACGCATGAGAAAAGGGGAGATTACCTTCTATAACCTTGATGGGGACGAGATACAGAAGGAGCTTGTTGAGATAAAGTGGGATGCCGAGGCTGCTGAGAAGTCGGGCTATGAGCACTTTATGATGAAGGAAATCCATGAGCAGCCGAGGGCTATAGCGGATACTTTACATTCTGTGTATAAGAATGGGGAGCTGGATCTATCCGCGGTTGGACTTGGCGATGACGATATAAGGAAGATTTCACAGATATATATTGTAGCGTGCGGCTCCGCGTACCATGTCGGAGTGGTTGCCCAGTATGTTATGGAGGATTTGGCGAAGATACCGGTGAGGGTCGATGTCGCATCTGAATTCAGATATCGCAATCCTCTTCTTAAGCAGGACGACCTCGTTATTGTTATCAGCCAGTCGGGTGAGACGGCGGATAGTTTGGCGGCACTCAGACTTGCCAAGGATAAGGGCGTCAGGACGCTGGCTGTTGTCAATGTGATTGGAAGCTCAATAGCCAGAGAGGCGGACAGTGTGTTCTACACGCTTGCCGGTCCTGAGATAGCTGTCGCGACAACCAAGGCATACAGCACACAGCTCATTGCATCATACTGCCTTGCGATTCAGTTTGCAAAGATACGCGGAGAGATAACTGATGCTGAATATGCGGATATGCTTGCCGAGCTGGAACTGCTTCCTGATAAGGTGAAAAAGATTCTGGACGATAAGGAGCGTATCCAGTGGTTTGCTTCAAAGCAGGCTAATATGCGCGACATCTTCTTTATAGGACGTGGTATAGATTATGCTGTAAGCCTTGAGGGAAGTTTAAAGCTCAAGGAAATTTCATACATACATAGTGAGGCTTATGCGGCAGGAGAGCTTAAGCATGGAACAATCAGTCTTATTGAGGACGGAACACTTGTAATAGGAACACTTACACAGACGGCTCTCTATGAAAAGACAGTCAGCAATATGGTTGAGTGTAAGAGCAGGGGAGCATATCTGATGGGTATTACAACATATGGCAATTACGAGACTGAGGACATGGTGGATTTTACGGTATATGTGCCTAAGACGGATGCACATTTTGCTGCGTCGCTTGCGGTTATTCCTCTGCAGCTTCTTGGATACTATGTATCAGTAGCCAAGGGACTTGATGTGGATAAACCTAGAAATCTTGCGAAGAGTGTCACTGTAGAATAGAATTTATAGGGCAGTTCCTGAGTCTGCTTTATAAATTTTATGCTTGAAAAAAAATGTTCAGTGGTATATACTTATACAAGTTTTGTTTATATGATATCTGGGGCAAAGGTCAAAAAGCCGTTCGTGCCCGCACGATCAGGCTTTTGACCTCATATCTTTCTATACAAGTATACATTGTATTATATACGAGTTCATTTCTATGGTGATTAATATGGCGGTACGCAACACTGAAATAAAAAGACACAGGAAAAAAAAGAAAAAGAAATTTTCTTCGGATACAGTATATATCATTATGATAATAGTTTTTCTGCTTGTGGCGCTGGTGTGTGCTGTAATGCTTATGCTGAGAGAGTACAACCGATGGAAGGCGGACAGGCTGTATGACAAGCTTGCCGAGAATACAACGGCTGAGTATACACAGACGGCTCAAGATGTCGACGAGACAGAAACGCAGTCGCAGCCGGAGTGGCAGTTTGCCGACAGTGCCCGGAAGATATATGAAAGATACGGAATAGATATTCCGAAGAAAAAGATAGATTTTGATGAACTGCATACGACGGTTTCGGAGGATATCTATGCGTGGATATATATTCCGAATACTAATATAGATTATCCGGTTCTTCAAAGTGCTTCGGATAACAGCTATTATCTGGAACATAATCTTGACGGCAGTGAAGGTTATCCGGGCTGTATATATACGGAGAATTATAATTCGAAGGATTTTACGGACAGACAGACTGTTATATATGGACATAATATGCGGGATGGCAGAATGTTCTCGGATTTACACAGCTATGAGAGTCAGGAGTTTTTTGACGCTAACAGATATGTGTATATATACACGCAGGATAATGAGGTACTGTTATACAAGATATTTGCCGCGTATCAGACGGGAAATTCGCATCAGCTTTTCAGCTTCAGCTATTCCGGTGATGAGGACGTGCTCAGATATCTTAATAATGTCATGACGGCTGCTTATGAGAATCAGACTATTGACAGAAGCATGGAATTTGACGGGAGTGAGAACATTCTCACACTGTCGACCTGCGTGATGGCGGAGCGCCAGTTCCATTTGAGATATCTGGTTCAGGCGATAGAACTGACAACAGATTAGTTACAAGGAGACAATATATGGAAGAAAAAGATGATTTAGAGTACATTGGCGGCGAAAATGTAAACAAGAAAAATAGTGATGATGCAGTTAAAAGCGGTGGCCGCAGCACGGGTTCAGGAAAAGAAAAGAAGGAAAACAGGAAAAAGCTTCCGCTGCCTGTAAGAATTATAATAGGTATTCTTATAGGTCTTATCGTTATATGTATTGTGGCTGCGTGCGTATTTTTTGCCATGCGTTCATCGGGAAAGCGAAAGCTTTATTCCGGAGCTAATTCATCGGCACCGGATATGGGAAATATGTTTACGAACGGGACAGACAATAACAACACTGATGCAGAAGAGACAAGTTCTGGAAAGAGCTCGGATTCTGAGAATGAAAGCAAAACGGAAAACGGGAGCACAGCATCTGAGACGGATACTACATCGGCAGCATCGTCAACTGAGTCTGCAAATCAGAGCACGAGCACGGCATCAGGGGAGACAACCGTGAGCACAGAGGCGGATAATTCGGGATATGTGTATCAGGCTGGTGATGTGAGTTATAATGGACATATCTATCGCTATAACAGCGATATTCTCACATTCCTTGTCCTTGGAATTGACCAGACAACAACTGTTCCGGTAGCTGATGAGAATACGGACTATTGGCAGGGTGGACAGTCAGATGCCATATTCCTGTTTGTGATGAACCCACATAATAAGAAACTGTCGGTTCTTGCAGTGAACAGAAACAGCATGACAGATGTAGATATGTATGACAGGGCGGGCAACTATGTTAAGACGACACTTGCACAGGTGTGCGTACAGCATGGATACGGCAATGGAGGAAAGCAGAGCTGTGAGCGTGCCAGACAGACAATCTCGGAGATGCTCTATAACCTCCCTATACATGGCTATGTGTCAATAAGATTAGGCGCTGTGACCACGCTCAACGATGCGGTGGGCGGAGTTGATGTCACACTTCCTTCGGATTTTCCACAGTATGGTTGGACAGCAGGAAGTACGGTACATCTTTCAGGGGATCAGGCATATAATCTCATACGATATAGAGATCAGTATCAATTTGATTCAGCGACAACAAGATTGGGAAATGAGAAAGCTTTCCTGAGTGGCTTTGTGAACAAAGTGTTCGAAAAGACGAAGAGTGATGTGACTTTCCCGGTTTCACTTTACCAGACAATAAGTAATTATGTAGTCACTGACGTTTCTGTGGATGAGATGTCCTATCTTGCATCGGAGCTTATAGGCTACGCGGTTTCAGACATGAAGGTATATTCGGTTCCGGGACAGACTATTATGGGAAAGAAATTTGAGGAGTATTACATAGACGAGGCAGCTCTAAAAGCTCAGATGATAGAAATTTTTTATGAGCTTGTCAAATAAGTATATTTGTGTTATATCTATAGTAAGATATTAAAATTATAATATTTTAATATACCGCCACACGTATATTAATCTAAGGAGGTTTAACAATGAAGAAGAAGTTTTTAAAGTTTTTTGCTGTTTTAGCATGTTTAGTAATGGTTATGTCTGTTACAGCTTTCGCTGCTGACAGCCCAAGCACAGGCAACAACTCAGGCACAAGCAGCCCAAGCGCTGGTGACAATTCAGGCACAGGCAGCCCAAGCGCAGGCAACAATACTGCTGACAGCTCATCAAATGATCCATATAAGGTACCTGCTACAGACAAGGCTCAGGGCGTTACAGCTAACAAGATTACAGTTAACGGAACAGAGGTCGCAGTTACTGTAAATGCTGCTTCTAAGGCAGACGTAGCTAACGCTGAAGCAATCGCTAAGGTATACTGCGGCGATAAGGCAGAGGTTGTTAATGTATTTGATATCACAGTTCCAGCCGGCGACTACAGCGCTGGTGTTAATGTAACAATGAACGTACCTGGTGTTAAGGCCGGCGATACAATCGCTGTACTTCACTGGAATGCACAGAAGGGTATCTGGGAGAACCTTGCTGTTACTAATGTAGCAGACGGCTCAGTTACAGCTACATTCACATCTTTCTCACCTGTTGCAATCGTTCGCACAGAAGCTGCTCCTAGCACAGGATATGAGGCACCGGTTGCTCTCATCGCTGTATTAGTAGTTGCAGCTGCAGGCGCTGCATTTTGCGTACGCAGAAGAGCAATCGCAGAATAATAAGATAATACATTTTTAATACGTGTGGCATCCATTCACATATGAGTGGGGAAGAAGAACTCCTGCATATATTTATATGTAAGGAGTTCTTTCGATTATGACGGAGGCGATTATGAAAATAAAAGATTTTTTTTCCGGAGACAAAAAGGCAAGGATATATACTATTGCAGGTATTGCGGCACTTGTGGTGGTTCTGGTGTGTGCCGGAATTCTTGCAGCCGGACAGTACAGATTGTGGAAAGCACAGAAGGAGTTTGAGAAACTTGCAGAGGCTACCACACTGCCTCCTGAGACGGAGGCGGTTACAACGACTACCGAGGAGGAGACATCCACTGAGGAGGAGACCCTGGGTTACAGTGAAGAGGCTGCAAGACTTGAGGAGAAGTACGGGATAGAAATTCCTGAAAAATATATCGATTTTGATGAACTTCACAAGGAGGTATCAGAGGATATATATGCATGGATTTATATACCGGATACCCATGTTGACTATCCTGTTTTCCAGCATCCGACGGACAATACATATTATCTTGAGCACAATGTCGATGGAAGCGAGGGATATCCGGGCTGTATTTATACGGAGAATTATAATGCGAAGGATTTTTCTGATCCACAGACTGTAATATACGGTCATAATATGCGAGACACTACAATGTTCTCGGATCTCCATCTGTATGAGGAACAGGAATTTTTTGATAACAATAAATATGTGTATATATATACAGAGGACATGGTGTATGTCTATAAGATTTTTGCCGCATACCAGACCGGAAATGCACATCAGCTTCTAAATTATGACTTTGAAGCCGAGGGAACACTGTTAAGATACCTTGAGAATATAAGGGATTTCAAGAGTGAACTCAAGTTATTTGATGATGATGTGGAGTTTTCCGATGATGACCAGGTGCTCACGCTGTCAACCTGTGTTATGAAGGAGAGACAGTTCCATCTTAGATATCTTGTGCAGGGCTTGAGATTGCAGTAGAAATTGTCGAAATTGTATTTAATTTAGAACATATTGGATTTTTCCTTGATTTTAGAAAAATATTCTTGTATACAATAAACATAGGGAGTATAATGATATTATCAATGGACTTTTAAGATGAAGTCGAATTACATACTGAAAGGAGTCATTTTATTATGGCATTTATTGATGAAATTAAGAAAAAAGCAAGAGCAGTGAAGAAGACAATCGTGCTTCCGGAGTCAATGGACAGAAGAACCTGGGAAGCAGTTGAGACAGTTCTTAAGGAAGATATCGCTAATGTAGTAGTTCTTGGTACGCCTGAGGAGGTTGAGGCTAACAGCAAGGGACTTGAGGTATCAGGCGCTACAGTTATCAATCCTAACACTTCCGATAAGCTTGACGAGTATGTGGATGCTTTGGTAGAGCTCAGAAAGAATAAGGGCATGACTCCTGAGGAGGCAAGAAGACTTCTCACAACAGATTATATGTTCTATGCATGTATGATGTTAAAGAGCGGCGCAGCAGACGGTATCGTATCAGGTGCCTGCCACTCAACAGCCAACACATTAAGACCTGCTCTTCAGATCGTTAAGACTAAGCCGGGTTCAAAGATTGCTTCCGCATTCTTCGTAATGGACGTTCCTAACTGCGAGTATGGTGAGAACGGTACATTCGTATTCGGTGACTGCGGACTCAACCAGAATCCTACACCTGAGGAGCTTGCCGTAATCGCTGTTTCCTCAGCAGAGAGCTTCAAGTTCTTAGTTGGCGCAGAGCCTAAGGTTGCGATGCTCAGCCACTCATCAAAGGGCAGCGCTAAGCATGCGGATGTAGATAAGGTAGCAGAGGCTACAAGAATCGCAAAGGAGCTTGCTCCTGAGCTCAAGCTTGATGGAGAGCTTCAGGCAGACGCAGCCATGGTTCCGTCAGTCGGCGCTTCTAAGGCTCCGGGCAGCGACGTTGCAGGACAGGCTAACGTACTTATCTTCCCTGACCTTGATGCAGGTAACATCGGTTACAAGCTTGTTCAGAGACTTGCTAAGGCAGAGGCTTATGGTCCTATGCTTCAGGGTATCGCCAAGCCTGTCAACGACCTCTCGAGAGGATGCTCTGCAAGCGACATCGTAGGTGTCGTTGCAATCACTGCAGTACAGGCTCAGATGCAGTAAATACATATTTATTTCGGAGGAATTATTAATGAAGATTTTAGTTTTAAACTGTGGAAGCTCATCACTTAAATATCAGTTATTCGATATGGATACACAGGATGTCCTTGCCAAGGGTCTTGTTGAGAGAATCGGTATTGAGGGCTCTAAGCTCACACATAAGCCGGCAGGAAAGGACAGTGCGGTAGTTGAGCAGCCTATGCCTGACCACAACGTAGCTGTTAAGCTGGTTCTTGATATGCTTGTTGACCCTGTTCACGGTGTGATTTCAGATGTTAAGGAAATCGGTGCAGTAGGACACAGAGTACTTCACGCAGGACAGAAGTACTGCACATCTGTAATTGTCAACGATGATGTTAAGTCTGTTATCCGTGAGTGCTTTGACCTTGGACCTTTACATAACCCTGCTAATCTTATTGGTATTGAGGCAGCAGAGGCAGCTATGCCGGGAACTCCTAATGTGGCTGTATGGGATACGGCGTTCCATCAGACAATGCCTGAGAAGGCTTATATGTATGCCATTCCTCATGAGTACTATGAGAAGTATGGCATCCGTAAGTACGGCTTCCACGGCACAAGCCATGCATTCGTATCTAAGAGAGCCATCGAGTTCGGCAATCTTGACCCTGACAACTCCAAGGTTATCGTATGCCACCTCGGCAACGGCGGTTCACTCTCCGCAGTTGTAAATGGCAAGTGCGTGGATACCAGCATGGGTCTCACTCCGCTTGAGGGACTTATCATGGGAACAAGAAGCGGTGATATCGACCCTTCGGTTATCCAGTTCATCGCCAACAAGGAGGGCAAGGATATCAATGAGATGATAACAATGCTCAACAAGAAGTCCGGCGTTCTCGGCATGAGCGGTGTTTCAAGCGACTTCCGCGATGTTCAGAAGGCTGCTGACGAGGGCAACCACAATGCAGAGGTAGCTCTTGAGGCATTCAAGTACAGAGTAGTCAAGTACATCGGCGCTTACACAGCGGCTATGGACGGCGTTGATGCCATCGTATTCACCGCAGGTGTAGGTGAGAACGATAAGAGAACAAGAAAGGATATCTGCAGCGCTCTTACATTCCTCGGAATTAAGATTGACGATGCGGCTAATGACAAGAGAGGTGAGGAGGTAGTTATATCTACTCCGGATTCAAAGGTCAAGGTTATGGTTATCCCTACTAACGAGGAGCTCAAGATTGCTCAGGAGACATTAGAATTAGTAAAGTAAGCTGACATTTCCTATATGTATGACGAAGCGTGACTTGTATTTTTAAGAGTTACAAAATGTCAATAAAAAGTAGTTGACAAATCTGCCCACAGTGGATATAATAGTCTGCGTGTGATTAAAAGAAGAGGTTTTTATGCTGATTGATTTGTACGGAGTTCTTTCTCACGAAGGAGAAGTTAAGAGACTTGCAGCACCTATTGAAGCTGAGAGCTTTGTCTCGAAGCTTGGTGAATTTGCGTTTGTAAAGAAACAGGATATAGAGCTTGTCTTTACCAATGTTGGCGGGAAGAAGATTGAGGTTACTTCACAGCTTGATGTGGTTCTCAATATTCCATGCGACAGGTGCTTAACGGATGTTCCTTGGCAGATATCGGTAGAGTCCACCAGAGAACTTAACTTTGGTGAAGAGTCACCGGATGCAGATGAGATGTTGGAGGACATGCCTTTTATAGAGGGCACGCAGTTCGATGTCGAGAAGTATGCATATAGTGAGATTTTAGAGAATTTTCCGATGAAGGTTCTGTGTAAAACAGACTGCAAGGGAATCTGTAACGTATGCGGCATGAATCTTAATCATGGCTCGTGTGAATGTGACAGGCAGGTCTTAGACCCGAGGATGTCCAAGATACGCGATATATTTCAACAGTTTAACCAATAGAACTGCTTTGTAAGGAGGTGTAACAGATGTCAATTTGTCCAAAGAATAAGTCTTCTAAGGCTAGAAGAGATAAGAGAAGAGCGAACTGGAAGATGAGCGCTCCTAACTTAGTAAAGTGCAGCAAGTGCGGTGAGTTAATGATGCCTCACAGAGTTTGCAAGAACTGTGGTTCTTACAATAAGAAGGAAGTTATCTCTGTTGCTGAATAATTGAAAGCTTATAATGCAATAATTTAGGGAAGGACACTTGGAAGTGTCCTTCTTTTTTTGCCGATTTACCATTTCAAATTGTAATGTCCCAAAGACAACGGCCTGTGAATACAATATGATAGAGCTAAAAAAATAAAAATGCTGTATAAGGGGTATTGATTTCTGAAAAACAATCTTGTATTATGTATGAAGTGGTTGTCATGGATTGGAAGAGGAGAATGTTTATGCAGGAAAAAGTTATAGTTGCTGTAGATGCCATGGGTGGAGATAATGCTCCGGCGGAGATTGTCAAGGGCGTTGTCGATGCGGTTTCACAGAATGAGAATATCGTGGTGAAGCTTGTAGGACAGGAGAATGTTGTTTCGGAAGAGCTTAAGAAATATACATACAGAGATAATTCTATTCAGATAGTTAATGCCACGGAGATTATCGAGACAGGAGAACCGCCTGTAATGGCTATCCGCCGCAAGAAGGACTCGTCGATTGTGGTTGCGCTCAACCTCGTGAAGAAGGGAGAGGCAGATGCATTCGTATCGGCAGGAAGCTCGGGCGCCATACTGGTTGGCGGTCAGCTCATAGTCGGCAGGATAAAGGGCGTTGACAGACCACCTTTTGCACCGCTTATACCTACGAAGAAGGGTGTTTCACTCTTAGTCGACTGCGGAGCGAATGTGGATGCGAGACCTGCACATCTTTTACAGTTTGCCAAGATGGGTTCTATCTATATGGAGTATGTGCTTGGCATCAAAAATCCTAAGGTTGCGATAGTCAATATCGGAGCTGAGGAGGAGAAGGGCAACCAGCTTGTCAAGGATACATACCCGCTTTTGAAGGAGTGTAAGGAGATTAATTTTGTCGGAAGCGTCGAGGCGAGGGACATACCTGAGGGTGATGTCGATGTCATCGTCACGGAGGCTTTTGTCGGCAATGTAATACTCAAGCTTTACGAGGGTATGGGAAGTACTCTCATTGGCATGATCAAGGCGGGCATGATGACCAGCCTCAGAAGCAAGATTGGCGCACTGCTTGTCAAGCCGGCACTCAAAAAGACACTCAAGAAGTTCGATGCCACGGAATATGGCGGAGCACCGATGATAGGTCTTAACGGTCTTGTGGTAAAGACACACGGAAATGCCAAGGCTAAAGAGGTGTGTAATTCCATCCTTCAGTGTATGACATTCAAGGAGCAGGGAATTAACGATAAAATTAAGGCTTCCATCGCAACAGAGCAGGCAGATGGACAGTAAAATTAAGAATTTTTTAGAAAAGGAAGGAAGTATTTAGAAATGGAATTTGAAAAGTTACAGTCAATTATCGCAGAGGTTTTAAACATTGATGCCGATGAAGTTACAATGGATAAGACATTCGTTGATGACCTCGGAGCAGATTCACTCGACGTATTCCAGATTATTATGGGCATTGAGGAGGAGTTCGACATCGAAATCCCTAATGATGCTGCTGAGAATATTTCAACTGTAGCAGACGCTGTAGAGCAGATTAAGAATGCACTTAACTAGTTAGATTATAACAGATGTAGATAATTAAGAAAAAGCCCATCTAAGGTGGGCTCTTTTTCTTAATAGGGCAGATTAAAATTGATGGCGGAGGTGCATGAGGTAGAATTATGACTGATTTACAGTTGGAAAAATTTGAGAAGATTATAGGCTATGAGTTCAAGAACAGGAGACTGCTCGAGAGGGCACTCACACACAGCTCATACTGTAATGAGATAAAAAGACTTAAAAACCAGAGCAACGAGAGACTTGAGTTTTTAGGTGATGCGGTGCTTGAAGTCACCGTGAGCGACTATCTTTTTGAAAAATATCCTGATAAGACGGAGGGAGAGCTGACAAAGCTCCGCGCGAGCATAGTCTGCGAGCCGACACTCGCACTTTGCAGCAGGCAGATTAACCTCGGCGATTGGATACTTCTGAGCAAGGGCGAGGAGCATACGGGTGGAAGAAACAGGGATTCCATCACTTCAGATGCGATGGAGGCTGTTATCGGCGCTATATACCGCGATGGAGGTTTCGAACCGGCACAGAACTATATCAGAAGATTTATTCTCGAGGATATAGACAATAAGAAGCTGTTCTATGACAGCAAGACAATTCTGCAGGAGCTTCTTCAAAAGGATAGTGGCTTTGAGCCGGAGTACGAGATTACCGGAGAGAGCGGTCCGGATCATGACAAGCATTTCGAGGCGGTCGTAAAATGCGACGGAGCTGTTATAGGCGAGGGTGAGGGACACACTAAGAAAGCGGCACAGCAGGCGGCGGCTTACAATGCGATTCTTAAAATAAGACAGGCTTAAAAGGCACCTGACAGGCGGCTATTACAACAGGGGTAAATTATGTATTTAAAATCCATAGAGGTACAGGGCTTTAAGTCCTTTGCCAACAGATTAGTTTTTGAGTTCCACAACGGCATTACGGGTATCGTGGGACCTAACGGAAGCGGCAAGAGCAATATAGGCGACGCGGTGAGATGGGTGCTCGGAGAGCAGAGCGCGAAGCAGCTTCGAGGCGGAAAGATGGAAGATGTCATCTTTGCAGGCACGGAGCTTCGTAAGCCTGTGAGCTACGCATCAGTGGCTATAAGCATTGATAATTCAGATCATGCGCTCCCGATTGATTATGACCAGGTTACAATCACAAGAAAGGTGTTCCGCTCGGGTGAGAGTGAATACCTTATGAATGGTTCTGCGTGCAGACTCAGGGATATCAATGAGCTTTTTTATGATACCGGAATAGGCAAAGAGGGCTATTCCATCATAGGGCAGGGACAGATTGACAGGATACTCAGCGGCAAGCCTGAGGAGCGAAGGGAGCTCTTTGATGAGGCTGCGGGAATTGTGAAATTTAAGAGGCGCAAGGCGGCAGCACAGAAGAAACTCGATGATGAGAGCAACAACCTTGTGCGTGTTAATGATATTTTGTCGGAGCTCGAAAAGCAGGTAGGACCTCTCGAACAGCAGGCTGAGAAGGCTAAGGAGTATTTAAAGCTCAAGGAAGAGCTGAAGAAAAATGATGTGAACCTCTTCCTTTTAGAAGCTGACGAGTTCAAGGCTGAGCTGGACAAGTTCAATGAGGCATTTTCTGTGGCTGATGCGGAGCTCAAGGCGGCACAGGGCGAGTTCGAGAAATCGGGTACGGAGTACGAGGCTAACGAGGAGAAGCTCGCAGGGCTCAACCGCACCATAGAGGAGAACAGCAGCATAGCCAGTCAGGCTGAGATAGACAAGAACAGGCTTTCCAGCCAGATTGATTTGCTGAATGAACAGATTAAGTCCGTGCTTGCGAGTGATGAGCAGTTTAATAAGCGTCTTGCCTCGATAAAAGAGCGCCTCCTTGACTATGACGAGGAGAAGAAAAGACTTATAGCCGACAGGTTCAAGCTGACGGACCGACTTGACGACATGAGGGCGGGCTGCAATGAGGTTGACCGGGAAGTAAAGCGGCTTGCTGACGGGGTAACGCAGCTTGAGGGCACTGTGGAGAACTGCAAGGATGATGTTATCGATAATCTCAATGAGCGCGGTCAGATTAAGGCGAGGTTACAGAAGAATCTCACGCTTTTGGAGCAGGTGAACATCAGAAAGTCGGAGCTTACCAGAAAGCTCATTAACTGTAAGAGTGAGGAAGATACGCAGAAGCAGAGCCTCGATTTGTTGCAGAAGGAGCTTGACGATGTGAGGGCGGAGCTGGCCTCACTCGGCGGGACACTGTCCGACAGAGAGAAAAGACAGCTTTTACTACGGGATACGATAAACAAGCTCGGCAATGACATAAATGGCCTCAACCGCGTTGTCATGGGCGAGAGCTCAAGGCTTGAGTCACTTAAAAACATCACCGAGAGATATGACGGCTATGGAAACAGCATCAGAAGGGTGATGGAGCAGAAGGACAGGAATAAGGGAATAGTAGGCGTTGTAGCTGATATCATAAAGACAAAGAAGCAGTATGAGACTGCCATAGAGACAGCTCTGGGCGGAAGTATACAGAATATTGTTACGGACAATGAGGAGACGGCGAAGGGACTTATCAGTTTCTTAAAGCAGAACAAGTTCGGACGAGCCACCTTCCTGCCTCTGTCCGCGATAAGCGGAAGGGATGTCAGGGTCGATGCCTCTCTCACCCGTGAGAACGGTGCAATCGGCTTTGCGAACCAGCTTGTGGAGTGTGACAGGGAGTTTGACGAGCTTGCAAGATATCTTCTAGGAAGAATACTCGTTGTCGATAATATCGATAATGCTCTTGCAATCGCGAGAAGGCATAATCATTCCCTCAGGATAGTGACCCTTGAGGGCGATATGTTAAGCCCGGGAGGTTCCATGTCCGGCGGTGCGTTCAAGAACAGCAGCAACCTTCTCGGACGAAGAAGAGAGATAGAGGAGCTTGAGACCTCGATAGCGGCAAATGAGGCAAAGCTTAGGAATGTGGAGGCAGAGCTTGCGTCGGCGAGGGAAAATCTCAGTCTTGTACGAACCGAGATTGAGCAGATAAAGTCGGCGGTACAGGAAAAGCAGCTTGCGGAGAACACGGCTGTCATGACCCTTGACACTGCAGCTAAGAAGCAGGAGGAATTAAACAGGGCGTATGCAAACAGCAAGCGTGAGTCCGATGAGATTGAGAACACGGTAATGCAGTTAAATGGTGAGATTGACGCCTGCAAGGTGGCGCTTGCCGAGTCTGAGAGGATTGACAAGGAACTCACGGAAAAAATTGGCGAGTGCAATGCCGATATTGAGAAGAACAAGGCTGAGCTTGCGTTAAAGCAGGCGGAGGCTGAGAAGCTTCATATCGAGCTCTCCAATTTCTCACAGCAGGACAATTATGCGGAGGAGAACATAAAGCGTGTTCTCAGGGAGATTTCAAGGCTCAATGACGAGGCTGACGAGATTAACGACAGCCTAAGCTCGGCAGGCGACGAGATAAATGAGAAGAAGGAGAGCATTGCAAAGATTACCGGAACAATCGCTGCGGCTGACGCTAAGATTGCTGAGTACGCGCAGATAACCGCCAGGGAGCGCGGTGAGAGGGATAAGGTGCAGGAAAAGCAGCGAGAGCTCTTTAACAGGAGAGAGGAGATATCAGGGCGTATCAACACTCTCGACAAGGAATGTCTGAGAATTTCGGGCAGGATTGAGAAGATTGAGTCCACAAGGGACGAGCGCATAGATTACATGTGGAATGAGTATGAGCTTACACTTATCCGTGCGGCGGAGCTTAGGGATTCAGAGCTTAACAATTCAGATACACTGAGAAGAAATATCAATTCCCTGAAGGCAGATATCAAGCGTCTGGGCGATGTCAATGTCAATGCCATCGAGGATTACAGGGAAGTATCTGAAAGATACGCCTTCTTAAAGAACCAGCATGACGACCTCATAACCGCAAGAGATACCCTCATTAAGATTATTGACGAGCTCGACACGGGAATGAGAAATCAGTTCATTGAGAAGTTCCAGGAGATTAAGGTCGAGTTCGACAAGGTATTCAGGGAATTGTTCGGCGGAGGAAGGGGAACACTTGAACTCGAGGAGGATACGGATATCCTCGAGGCCGGAATAAGAATTATCTCCCAGCCGCCGGGAAAGAAGCTTCAGAACATGATGCAGCTCTCAGGAGGAGAGAAGGCGCTCACGGCGATATCACTTCTGTTTGCAATCCAGAACCTGAAGCCGTCACCGTTCTGTCTCTTAGACGAGATTGAGGCGGCACTCGATGACTCGAATGTCGACAGATATGCGAAGTATCTTCACAAGCTGACAAAGAACACGCAGTTTATCGTTATAACGCACAGACGCGGAACCATGGCGGCGGCAGACAGACTCTATGGTATCACCATGCAGGAGAAGGGTGTGTCAACGCTTGTCTCGGTTGACCTCATAGAGGATCAGCTTGACGATAAGCCGGCGGCTGTAAAACAGTAAATAGATGTGCAGTTTTATTTTACTTAGTGACAAAACTTGATTGAAAATAAGAAGTTTGAAAAAAGAAAAAAGGAGAAATGCGAATGGCAGGTTTTTTTAAGAAGCTTGTCTCGGGTCTTACCAAGACGAGGGACAACATTGTCCACGGAATAGACAATGTCTTTTCGGGATTTTCAAAGATTGATGATGACTTCTACGAGGAGCTTGAGGAGACACTCATTATGGGTGATCTCGGCGTCAGCACAACAGAGGAGATTATTGAGAATCTCAAGCAGAAGGTCAAGGAAAATCATATAAAGGAGCCGGCTGCATGCAAGGAGCTTCTTATCAACACGATAAAAGAGCAGATGGATCTTGGTGAGAACGCGTATGAGTTCGAGAACCGCAAGTCGATTGTGCTCGTAATCGGTGTGAACGGTGTCGGAAAGACTACCTCCATTGGTAAGCTGGCGGCACAGTTGAAGTCTCAGGGCAAGAAGGTGGTTCTCGCTGCGGCGGATACCTTCAGGGCGGCAGCAATAGAGCAGCTCACGGAGTGGGCTGACCGCTCGGGCGTGGATATCATCTCACAGAGCGAGGGCTCTGATCCGGCGGCTGTCATATATGATGCGATATCGGCGGGAAGAGCGAGAAACGCCGACGTGATTATCTGCGATACGGCAGGACGTCTCCATAACAAGAAGAACCTTATGGAGGAGTTAAAGAAGATTAACAGGATAATCGACAAGGAGATGCCGGAGGCGTACAGGGAAAACCTCATTGTACTTGACGGAACTACCGGTCAGAACGCACTCTCGCAGTTGAAGGAGTTCAAGGAGGCTGCCGATGTCACGGGAATTATCCTGACTAAGATGGATGGAACTGCAAAGGGCGGAATTGCGGTGGCAATTCAGGCAGAGTACGGCATACCGGTAAAATATATTGGCGTTGGGGAGCACATAGACGATCTGCAGAAATTTAACTCACAGGATTTTGTCAATGCACTCTTTGACATTCCCGAGCAAATCTGATATAACGAATACAACTAAGTAATGTTTTAGTGGGCTGAATTGTTCTGCCTTATGTACAAGTTACTTAAATACTATGAAGAAAGAAGCGTACAGAAATGAGCGAGAATTATCTTACATTGGAAAAGTTTGAGGAAGCAGCAGAGATAGTAAAGAGGGTTACTCTTGAGACGAAGCTTGTCTACAGTGAGTATTTCAGCAATCTCACGGGAAATAAGGTATATTTTAAGCCTGAGAACCTTCAGTACACAGGCGCATATAAGGTCAGAGGAGCTTACTACAAGATAAGCACACTTTCTGACGAGGAGAGAGCGAAGGGGCTTATAACCGCATCGGCGGGAAACCACGCACAGGGTGTTGCCTATGCAGCTAAGCTCTACGGTGTCCGCGCAGTCGTTGTAATGCCGGTAACGACACCGCTTATGAAGGTCAACCGCACAAAGAGCTACGGTGCGGAGGTTGTGCTCTACGGAAACGTGTACGACGAAGCTTGTGAGTATGCATTGAAGCTTGCCAAGGAGGAGGGACTTACATTTGTCCATCCGTTTGACGATTATGATGTGGCGACAGGCCAGGGAAGCATAGCCATGGAGATTATCAAGGAGCTTCCTACTGTAGATTACATATTGGTGCCTATCGGCGGAGGCGGACTCGCAACAGGTGTGTCGACACTTGCGAAGCTCTTAAACCCTAAGATTAAGGTTATCGGAGTTGAGCCGGCAGGAGCTAACTGCATGCAGGAGTCTATAAAGGCAGGGAAAGTAGTGACACTTCCGAGTGCCAGCACGATTGCCGACGGTACAGCCGTAAAGACACCGGGAAGCAAGATTTTCCCTTATGTTCAGAAGAATATTGACGGCATAATAACAATCAAGGATGAGGAGCTTATCGTGGCATTCTTAGATGTTGTCGAGAACCATAAGATGATTGTCGAGAACTCGGGACTTCTCACCGTGGCGGCACTCAAGCATCTCGATGTGAAGGGCAAGAAGGTCGTATCCATATTGAGCGGTGGAAACATGGATATCATCACTATGTCATCGGTTGTACAGCACGGTCTTATCGCAAGGGGAAGAGTGTTCACGGTATCTGTTCTTCTTCCTGACAAGCCGGGTGAGCTTGCGAGGGTGGCAGGCGTCATCGCGGAGCAGAAGGGTAATGTAATCAAGCTTGAGCATAACCAGTTTGTGAGCATCAACCGCAACGCCGCCGTTGAATTAAAGATTACGATGGAGGCATTCGGCGAGGAGCACAGAACTCAGATTATAGAGGGTCTGAAGGCAGCAGGCTACGATGCTAAGCTCATCTCCACGAATATATAATACAAAAAGGGGTTATATATGTTTGGCAAAAAAAGAATATCCAAGGTGCAATTTATTGCCCTTGGATTTTTAATAATTATAATTACGGGAACGTTACTTCTGATGCTCCCCATTTCGTCGAGGGACGGGCAGACGACGTGCTTTCTTGATGCGCTGTTCACCGCGACGAGCGCAAGCTGTGTCACGGGACTTGTGGTGGTAGACACCTATACGCACTGGTCGCTTTTCGGGCAGATAGTGATAATATGCCTTATTCAGGTTGGCGGACTGGGCTTTATCAGCATCGGGGTGATATTCGCAATCCTGCTGGGGCGCAAGGTCTCGTTAAGACACAGGGGGCTTATGCAGGAGAGCGTCAACACCCTCCAGATTGGCGGGATAGTGAAGCTCACCAAGAAGATGATACTCGGAACCCTCATGTTCGAGGGCATAGGTGCCGTGATACTCGCGATACGTTTTTCATTTATGATGAGCCCGGCGCGTGCGGTATTCTATGGAATATTTCACTCGATATCGGCGTTCTGCAACGCGGGCTTCGATCTGCTTGGCTGCTATGGTGAGTACAACTCGCTCTGCGGCTTTGAGGGCGACTGGACAATCAACCTCACGATAAGCGCGCTTATCATCATAGGCGGACTGGGCTTTGTTGTGTGGGACGATATCTCAAAAAATAAGCTGAATATCAAGCGCTACAGACTTCACTCGAAGATAGTGCTGGCTGTGACGACGTTCCTTCTTATCGCAGGAACCGCGTTGTTTCTCATATTCGAGTGGGATAACACCATGGCGGGAATGGACGCGCCGACAAGATTTCTCTCATCGTTCTTCTCGAGCGTCACGCCGAGAACGGCGGGCATGAACTCCGTGGACACGGGGGCGCTCACTCCTGCGTCTAAGCTTCTCACCATGATACTTATGTTCATAGGCGGCAGCCCGGGCTCGACCTCGGGCGGAGCCAAGACGACGACACTCTTTGTCATGGTGGCATATCTGTGGACGACTATGCGTGGAAAATACGGAATTGACGTGTTCAGCCGCAGACTTAAGGAGGATGTTGTAAGGAAGGCGGCTCTGGTAATCAGTGTGAACATGCTGCTGTTTATCATCGGTGCGATGGTTATTTTTGCCGTACAGCCGGAGCTGGGATTTGCAGATGTGATTTTTGAGGTGATATCGGGCATAAGCACGGTCGGAATGACCACGGGAATAACGAGGTCGCTCGCAACGGTTTCGAGGATAGTCGTTATTCTGTTGATGTTCTGCGGAAGAATAGGAAGCCTGTCTTTCGCACTTTCCTTCTCGGAGAACAAGAGGGTGGTTCCGCTACAGCAGCCTGAAGAAGAGATAAATATCGGTTGATATAAGGGAGGAAAATATTTTGAAGTCTTTTTTGATTATAGGAATGGGACGCTTTGGACACCACATCACGACGAACCTTGCAAGACAGGGCTGTGAGGTTATGATTGTCGATACGGACCAGGCTAAGATGGAGGATCTTCTTCCGCTCGTCACCAGCGCCAAGATAGGCGACTGTACTAACGAGGAGGTGCTAAAGACACTCGGTGTCAAGAATTATGATATGTGTATTGTCTGCATAGGCACGAACTTCCAGAGTTCTCTTGAGATTACGAGCCTTTTGAAGGAGATGGGGGCAAAATATGTCGTCAGCAAGGCGACGAGAGATATCCACGCAAAGTTTCTCCTGAGAAACGGTGCAGATGAGGTCATCTATCCTGACAGGGACATCGCCGAGAAGCTTGCGGTCAGCTACAGCTCGGACAACATTTTTGACTATATCGAGCTTGGCGGCGACTATGCGATATACGAAATCCCGGTTATGAAGGAGTGGATAGGGCACACCATCAAGGAGCTCAATTTCAGAAGCAGATACAATGTAAATATTCTCGGAACCAAGTCGGACGACGATAAGACCTCTCTTATGCCGACAGCCGACTATGTGTTTGAGGGGAATGTGCATCTTCTCGTTGTCGGGACGAAGGCAGATGTGCAGAAGATTATAAAAAAGATATAATTCGGAAATGAGGATTAATATGAGAGAAAAAGAGTTTAACTGGTATGCCGATTTGGGTGACGGGAATTACAGAAATCCGATTTTGTACACGGACTATTCCGACCCTGACGCAATCCGCGTGGGTGACGATTATTTTATGACGGCGTCATCGTTTTGTAATACCCCGGGGCTGCCTATCCTTCATTCTAAGGATCTGGTAAACTGGAAGGTTATAAACTATGCGATAAAGAATATTCCTTACGAGAGATACGCCACTCCTCAGCACGGCTGCGGAGTATGGGCTCCTGCAATACGTTATCACGAGGGGGAATTTATAATATTCTTCCCGATGCCTGACGAGGGAATATTCGTGACAAAGACCAAGGACCCGTGGGGTGAGTGGTCTAAGCCACATGCGATTTTTGAGGGAAAGGGCTGGATAGACCCGTGTCCGTTCTGGGATGATGACGGAAGGGCATACATGGTATCCGCCTTTGCAAAGAGCAGGATTGGATTTAAGAGTATCCTTCATCTCACCGAGATGAAGCCTGACTGTTCGGCACTCCTCGACGAGGGAAAGCATGTGTTTGACGGAAATGAGAACGGGCAGACAACCATCGAGGGACCTAAGATGTATAAGAGAAACGGCTATTACTACATAATGGCTCCGGCAGGCGGTGTTAAGCCGGGCTGGCAGGTGGTGATGCGCTCTAAGAACGTATGGGGACCTTACGAGTACAGGAATGTGCTTGTACAGGGGGACACGCCGGTGAACGGACCTCACCAGGGCGCATGGCTCGACACGCAGACGGGCGAGGACTATTTCCTGCACTTTCAGGACGTGTACGCTGCCGGAAGAATTGTCCATCTACAGCCTGTAAAGTGGGTGAACGACTGGCCGATAATGGGTGAGCAGGTAAGCGACGTCGCAGGTCAGCCTGTTATGTCGCACAAAAAGCCGGATATCGGCGAAAAGGCGGCAGAGGCGGCTGAGAGTTTCAGACGTGAGCACGGGCTTGCCGACATATATGCTCCCGATGCGTCGGATGATTTTTGCGGGGATAAGCTTGGCATGCAGTGGCAGTGGAATGCGAACCATTCGGACGACTGGTACAGCATGACGGGACATGGAATAGAGCTTCGCCCTATGGAGAAGTCAGCGGACTCGTCGATTGCGGACGCGCCTAATCTTCTCCTGCAGAAGTGGATTGCACCTGAGTTCTCGGCGGTAACGGAGCTGTCTGTAGTTACCTTGGGTGAGGGAGATATCGCGGGAATGGTGTCACTTGGCGTTGACTACGGCGCTGTTGCGGCAAGAAAGAATGGCGGAGTCGTCTCGATAGTGTCCATATCGGGAAGTCAGACCTTTAAGGACGAGAAGGCGTATTCGGAGGATAAGGTTGTCGAGCTTGCAAGGGTTGGCACAGATGTCAAAAAGGTATATTTCAGGAACCGCGTCGAGGCACTTCCGATGGTGGAGAAAGATGTTACCCGGAACGAGATATATTTAGACTACAGTCTCGACGGCGTTAATTATGTGAATGTTCTTACCTATGAGGCGGCAGCAGGGCGCTGGGTCGGCGTAAAGCACGGAATTTTCTGCTGCAATGAGCCGGGAACAGCCGAAGCAAAGGCACAGTGCGAAGAAAACGGACAGGGTGTACTGTTTAATTATTTTAAAGTGGAGAAGCTTTAAAGGTTAAATGTAAAATTATTATCTAAAGGGACTTTTATCAAAGACTGTAAAGAGAAAAGTCGGCGCAGGTTATAGAACTTGTGTGAAAAACTGGTTAAAATGCACAATTTAAGTTTTTTGCGGTTGATGAAATTAAAACAAAGTTATATAATACAATCATACCTGTGTTAATTTTAAACAAAATTCAGGCACGGGACACACACATTTTCAGCAATATATTTTTACAGCCGTGTGGCAGAATTGGAGGATTATGTATGATTAACATTCCTGAAATGAAGGTAGGAATTGTGGCAGTATCAAGAGACTGTTTTCCTGAGTCTTTATCAGTAAACAGAAGAAAGGCACTTGTGGACGCATACGCAGCTAAGTATGACAGCAAGGATATATATGAATGTCCTGTATGTATCGTCGAGAGCGAGATACATATGGTACAGGCACTTGAGGACATCAAGAAGGCAGGCTGCAACGCACTCTGCGTATATCTTGGAAACTTCGGTCCTGAGATTTCGGAGACACTTCTTGCAAAGCATTTTGACGGACCTAAGATGTTTGTCGCAGCGAGCGAGGAGAACATAGCAACACTTTCAAGCAACCGTGGAGATGCATACTGCGGTATGTTAAATGCAAGCTACAATCTTAAGCTGCGTAACATCAAGGCATACATTCCAGAGTATCCTGTAGGCAATGCTGAGGAATGTGCAGACATGATTCATGAGTTCCTTCCTATTGCAAGAGCAGTATATGCACTCAATAACTTAAAGATTATCAGCTTCGGTCCAAGACCACTTAACTTCCTTGCATGTAACGCACCAATCAAGCCGTTATATGACCTCGGAGTAGAGATTGAGGAGAACTCAGAGCTTGACCTTTTCGAGAGCTTCAACAAGCATGCAGGTGATGAGAGAATACCTGAGATTGTCAAGGACATGGAGGCAGAGCTCGGTGCAGGCAACAAGAAGCCTGAGGTGCTTGCTAAGCTTGCACAGTATGAGCTCACACTTCTTGACTGGGTAGAGGCACATAAGGGCTACAGAAAGTACGTTGCAATCGCCGGAAAGTGCTGGCCTGCATTCCAGACACAGTTCGGTTTCGTTCCATGCTACGTTAACAGCCGTCTCACTGGCAGAGGAATCCCTGTATCCTGCGAGGTTGATATCTACGGAGCACTCAGCGAGTTCATCGGAACAGTGGTATCTGAGGATGCTACAACCCTTCTTGATATCAACAATACTGTACCTGCAGAGCTTTACAACAAGGATATTAAGGATAAGTTCAACTATACATTGAACGATACATTCATGGGCTTCCACTGCGGAAATACATCATCTAAGAAGCTTTCCTTCTGCGAGATGAAGTATCAGCTCATTATGGCGCGCTCTCTTCCTATCGAGGTTACCAACGGAACACTTGAGGGAGACATCGTGCCTGGCGACATTACCTTCTACCGTTTACAGAGCACAGCGGACACTAAGCTTCGCGCATACATAGCTCAGGGTGAGGTCCTTCCTGTTGCAACACATTCCTTCGGCTCGATCGGTGTGTTCGCTATTCCTGAGATGGGACGTTTCTACCGCCATGTACTCATTGAGAAGAACTTCCCACATCATGGTGCCGTTGCATTCGGCCACTACGGAAAGGCTCTCTATGAGGTATTCAAGTACCTCGGAGTCCCTGTTGAGGATATCAACTTCAACCAGCCAAAGGGTATGTTATATCCTACAGAAAATCCATTCTGCTAATAGACAGTAAGTGTTTTATCACTAATATGTGATTATTCATCCCCCATAAATGTTGAGTTATCAATATTTGTGGGGGAATTTTAAAATGAATTATCAGGGACGGCTCATCGCAGCATAAGAGACCGTTCACGATGGAGAAATGGGGGACAAGGAAAATGTTTTATATTGGTGTGGATTTAGGTACATCAGCTGTTAAGCTTCTTCTCATGGATGAGAAGGGAAATATTTTAAATGTAGTATCAAAGGAATATCCGTTATATTTTCCTAATCCGGGCTGGTCTGAGCAGCCGCCTGAGGCATGGTATGAGAAGTCTGTAGAAGGTATTAAGGAGCTTATTGCAGGGGTGGATGCTTCTAAGGTTGCAGGTATAAGTTTCGGAGGACAGATGCACGGGCTTGTAATTCTTGATGAGAATGACGAGGTGATAAGACCTGCTATTCTCTGGAATGACGGAAGAACTATCGAGGAAAATGATTACCTCAACAATGTGATTGGCAAGGATAAGCTCTCTTCATACACGGCAAATATTTCATTCACAGGCTTTACTGCCGCTAAGATTCTCTGGGTAAAGAACAAGGAGCCTGAGAACTTTGCACGTATTAAGAAGATTATGCTTCCTAAGGACTATCTTGCATATAAGCTCACAGGAGTTAACTGCACAGATTATTCGGATGCCTCAGGAATGCTGCTTCTTGATGTAAAGAACAAGTGCTGGTCAAAGGAAATGATAGAGATTTGCGGAATCAAGGAGGAGATGCTTCCTAAGCTCTATGAGAGCTATGATAAGGTTGGAACATTGAAGCCTGAGGTTGCAAGTGCGCTCGGACTTTCCGATAATGTCATTGTTGCGGCAGGCGCCGGCGATAATGCTGCTGCTGCAGTCGGAACAGGTACAGTCGGCAATGGAAGCTGCAATATCTCTCTTGGTACATCCGGTACTATATTCATTTCAAGCGATAAGTTCGGAGTTGACGAGCATAATGCACTTCACTCCTTCGACCATGCCGATGGACATTATCATCTTATGGGCTGTATGCTTAGCGCCGCCTCCTGCAACAAGTGGTGGATGGACGAGATAATCGGAACTAAGGACTACGCTGCAGAGCAGAAGAACATTGACAAGCTCGGAGAGAACAGTGTATACTTCCTTCCGTATCTTATGGGAGAGCGCTCGCCTCACAACGATTCACTTGTAAGAGGTGGATTTTTCGGGCTGTCGCTCGACACGACGAGGGCTGATATGACGCTTGCCGTGCTAGAGGGTGTTGCCTTTGCAATCAGGGATTCCTTTGAGGTTGCCAAGAGTCTTGGAATTAAGATTGAGAGAACAAAAATTTGCGGTGGAGGAGCCAGGAGCCCGCTCTGGAAGAAGATTATCGCAAATGTTTTAAATATTAAAGTAGATGTCATTGCGGCAGAGGAGGGACCGGCACTCGGCGGTGCCATGCTTGCCACTGTCGCAAATGGCGAGTACGCTTCCGTAAAGGCAGCCGCTGACGCGATTGTGAAGGTTGTGGACACGGTTGAGCCTGACGAGGAGCTTGTAAAGAAATATGATGAGAGATACGCTCATTTTGTGAAGCTTTATCCGGCTGTGAAGGGGCTTTACAGATAAGCTGCTCTCATATCGGATGGGAGGAGCCATGAGGATAAGAATAAGTCACGCCAATGTGCAGTTTGGCGGTGACGTGATTTTACAGGATATCAATTTTGAGGTGCGGGACAATGAGAAGATTGCCATAGTCGGCAGAAACGGCTGTGGCAAGACCACACTTCTAAAGCTTATCGCCGGGGATATCAGCATGAGCAATATAGACAGCGACGAGGAGTGCGGATATGAGACGGCAGGTAGGCAGGAGATTGGATTTTTAAGACAGATTAATTTTACCGATACGGAGATTACGGTTGAAGAAGAGATAAAAAAGGTATTTGAACCTATATTTGAGTGTGAGAGGCGCATGCACGAGCTTGAGGATATAATGAAAAGCTCCGACGATGCGTCTGTTATGCGTGAGTATGCAGCCGTTCAGGCTAAGATGGAGGCACTTCACGGATATACCTGGAAACAGGATATGGAGACTATTTTCCAGCGCTTTGGCTTTGAGCTGTCAGCACTTAAAAGACCGATAGGAAGCTTCTCGGGAGGTCAGCAGACTAAGGTGGCTTTTATTAAGCTTCTTCTTACAAGACCGGATATCATGCTTCTTGACGAGCCGACGAACCATCTTGATATGCCGACAATCGAATGGCTGGAGGGATACCTTAGGACGTATGACAGGGCGGTTGTGATTGTATCGCATGATAGAATGTTCCTTGACAAGGTTGCAGATGTAACCTATGAGATTGAATATCACCATATCAAGCGCTATGCCGGAAACTACACTGCATTTATGAAGCGCAAGGAGGAGGATCTCATAAAGCAGGAGAAGGACTATGAGGAGCAGCAGAAGGAGATTAAGCGCCTCACGGACTGGATTGAGAAATGGAAGAATACTCCGACGAAGGTGGCTGCGACACATTCTAAACGCATGGCGATAGAGCACATGGTCAAGATTGAGAAGCCGCGCCGCTTCGACACCAAGGCATTCCATGCGAGGTATATTCCGCGTATTGAGAGCTATACCAATGTAATAAATGCGAAGAACCTTGAGATAGGCTATGACAAGGTGCTTAGTACTGTCACATTCCTCCTGCAGAAGAAGGAGCGTCTTGCGATAATCGGTGAGAATGGAAAGGGAAAATCAACGCTGTTAAAGACGCTGGTAGGAGAGATTCCGGCACTTGGCGGTGAGTTCAGGTTCGGGCAGAATGTTGAGTGGGGATATTTTGACCAGCACAAGGCAGTTATGGAAAGGTTCGACCCTGAGCAGACAGTGCTCGACAATTTCCGTGAGGCATACCCGGACTATCTCCGCGAGGAGGTAAGAAGCGCACTTGGAGGCTTCTTATTTTCCGGCGAGGAGGTTGAGAAGAAGATGGGACAGCTCTCTGGCGGTGAGAAGGTGCGCCTTGCATTGTGCAAGATGCTCCAGACAAGACCTAATCTTCTGATACTGGATGAGCCGACTAACCATATGGATATCGTTGGCAAGGATGCTCTTGAGAAGATGCTGAACGAGTACGAGGGAACAGTGCTTTTTGTTTCCCATGACAGATATTTTATAAGCCGTGTTGCGACCGGGATTCTCGAGTTTTCGAGTGAGGATACGGCACAGGGCAGTGTGAAGCAGTACAGGATGGATTACGCGCAGTACCTTGAGCAGAAGGAGAGGGAAAAGGCGGGGCTTGTGGGAAACACGGGTGCGGTTTCGGCAAAAAGTTCAGACAGGAAAATGAACACTCAGGATAATTCAGTGACTTCAAACAATGCGGCAGCTCCCACGCTTGACGACGTGTTCGACAAGAAAAGCTACTATAATCCGGGAAAGGTATTGTCGAGACTCAAAAAGCAGCTCGAGAAATACGAGAAAATGCTGGCTGAGAGTGAGGGAAATACTTCAGATTATAAACTGCAGCTTATGAACCCCGAACTTGCCTCAGATTATCCTAAGCTTATGGAGATACAGAGTAAGCTCGACGCCGAGGAGAAAAATCAGGAGAGCATATTGGAGCGCATGCTTGAGACAGAGCTCGAGCTTGAGGAGATGCAGGAAGATGACAGACAATGAGCGATAATAAGAGAATTTATATGGCGCCCATGGAGGGAGTCACAGGTTTTATCTACAGAAACACTTTTGCACATTTTTTTTGCGGCATAGACAAGTATTACACACCATTTATTTCACCCGGAGAGCATAGGAGCTTTAAGTCGCGGGAACTAAAGGACGTGCTCCCGGAGAACAATGCGGGACTCAACGTGGCAGTGCAGATGCTGACCAACAACGCGGAGCATTTCATCGTGACCGCGCAGAAGATGAAGGATTTTGGCTATAGAGAGGTAAATCTCAACCTCGGCTGTCCGTCGGGCACGGTTGTGTCTAAGGGAAAGGGTTCGGGATTTTTAAGCTTTCCGGAGAAGCTCGACAGGTTTCTCGACGAGATATACAACGGGCTGGCTGACGCGGGACTTGATATTTCCATCAAGACGAGAATCGGCAGATATGAGCCCGATGAGTTCTATGAGCTGCTTGAGATATATAATAAGTATCCGATAAGTGAGCTTATCATTCATCCGAGGGTTCAGAAAGACATGTATAAGAACAAGCCGCGGATGGAGTTTTTTGATTACGCGGCGGAACATTCAAAAAATCCATTGGTCTACAATGGTGACATCTGTACCATTAATGATTATGAGGGCTTTGCGGGGCAATACCTGAAAAACAAGCCGCAAGATGTATCCGGCAATGGTGCGGCAGATGGCGCAGGCGGTAAAATAACGGCAGTCATGCTCGGAAGAGGACTTATATCAAATCCGGGACTTGCAGGGCAGCTTGTAAACGGAAAACTGCCCGACAGGAATACCTTCATAGATTTTTACGATGCGCTGGTTGATGCTTACCGCGCTGAAATTCCCGACGAGAAGAATGTCGTTTTCAAGCTCAAGGAGATACTTTTCTATATGGTAAATATGTCAGGTGACAAGGACGTGTATTGGAAGAGGATAAGAAAATCGGACAGCCTTATGGAGCTTAATACAGCCGCGAGGCAGGCTATTGTCAGTGAGGGCGGTGGTAAGTGATTGTCAAAGTGTCACAAAAAATCTGTCGTAAGGGAAAAAAAGGTTGAACTTTTCCGGTGTTGTATATATAATTTAAGAGTATGTTTATTTATTTTTAATAATTAAATAATAAAACACTAGGAGGAAGAGAGAATGTTTGAAAAAATGTTCAAACTCAAGGAGAACAACACTACGGTAAAAACCGAGGTT
>CAKRJT010000034.1 GCA_934351925.1 uncultured Lachnospiraceae bacterium | reverse complement strand
TGGCTCGATGGTCAAGCGGTTAAGACGCCGCCCTCTCACGGCGGAAACCGGGGTTCGATTCCCCGTCGAGCTGCTAGTCAATATGGCAGGTGGGACTGCTGTATTGATATGGCCGGCAGCATAGGCGGTCAGTGAAGAATAAGAAATATATGGCTCGATGGTCAAGCGGTTAAGACGCCGCCCTCTCACGGCGGAAACCGGGGTTCGATTCCCCGTCGAGCTGCTAGCTATTAATTGAATAGCCCAACCCGAAGGATATCGAAGATTAGGTTCTTCGATATTTTTTTACACATTTTGTTCCTCGTTTTTTTTATATTTATTTGTTTTAATTGTTGAATTATACCTTTTGGTATGCTATCATGTCTTTTGTAAGAAATACAGTCTTTTAGTTGTTCTAAAAGCCGGTGCAGCTATTATCACTCTCACGGCATCGGTTGTCAGTATACCCCACATATACGAAAATTTGTTCGATTTCATATTGACTTTTTGTTGAGTATGTATTATATTGTACATATACGAACATTAGTTTGCATAGAGCGTGAACAGAGAAGGAGAATTATATTATGGCTAAGGAAGATAAGATTAAGGCATTGGAGGCCGCGATATCTAATATAGAGCGTTCTTACGGTAAGGGAGCTATCATGAAGCTTGGAGATCCGTCAGCATCATTGAATGTTGAGACGATACCTACAGGTTCTATCAGTCTTGATGTAGCACTTGGCATGGGCGGCGTGCCTAAGGGGAGAATTATTGAGATATATGGTCCTGAGTCGAGCGGTAAGACGACGGTTGCACTTCATATGGTTGCCGAGGTCCAGAAGAGAGGCGGAATAGCAGGCTTCATCGATGCGGAGCATGCACTTGACCCGGCTTATGCGAAGAATATAGGCGTAGATATCGACAATTTATATATTTCACAGCCTGACAACGGAGAGCAGGCATTAGAGATAACCGAGACGATGGTTCGCTCCGGCGCAGTTGATATCATTATCGTTGACTCGGTTGCGGCTCTTGTACCTAAGGCGGAGATTGACGGCGATATGGGTGACTCACATGTGGGACTTCAGGCGAGACTTATGTCACAGGCGCTTCGTAAGCTCACAGCCGTTATAAGCAAGACGAACTGCGTTGTAATATTCATCAACCAGCTCCGTGAGAAGGTTGGAGTTATGTTCGGAAACCCTGAGACTACTACGGGTGGTCGTGCACTCAAGTTCTATTCCTCAATCCGTCTTGACGTCAGGAAGATAGAGACACTCAAGGCGGGCGGCGAGGTTGTCGGCAACCGTACCCGTATTAAGGTTGTCAAGAATAAGATTGCCCCTCCTTTTAAGGAGGCTGAGTTCGACATTATGTTCGGCCAGGGTATTTCGAGAGAGGGGGATATTCTTGATCTTGCCGTCAATGTCAATATTGTTGACAAGAGCGGCGCATGGTTTGCCTACAACGGCTCGAAGATAGGGCAGGGACGTGAGAATGCCAAGCAGTATCTCAAGGACAATCCTGCAGTTATGGCAGAGATAGAGAAGAAGGTGCGCGGGCATTATGGGCTCACAGGCGATGTTGTGGTGGCTGACAGTCAGCCGGTAGAGAGTGCGGCGGAGGAGCAGACGGAGAAGAACGCCGATAAGCAGTAGAATGATTGTAACAGATATAGCAGATATGGATAAGAAACGCAAGAAGGTGTATATAGAAGGTGAATACGCCTTTGCGCTGTATAATCAGGAGATTTACAGGTATAATATAGAAGTCGGAACCGAGCTGGATGATAGGGTTTATCAAGAGCTTGACGGGGAAGTTATTCCGAAGCGTGTGAAAGCCAGAACCCTGTACATTCTCAAGTCCTCGCAGAAGACGGAAAAGCAGCTTTATGACAAGCTTACAGAAGGCGGATATTCGCATAGATATGCGAATATAGGTGTTGAGTATGCTAAGAAGTTCGGATATGTCGACGACCTTCGCTATGCTGAATACTTTGTTGAGAATTCATGCAGGGGAAGAAGCAGAAGGGATATTGAGCAGAGATTGTTTCAGCGGGGGATAAGCAGGGATATTATTGCACAGGTTTTAGAAGAGTTTCGCTCTGACGGGGATGAGGACGTGGAAGCGGTGTGGATTGCATTGCGAAAGAAGTCGGTTACGCCTAAGAATATCGGCGGGCTCGATTATGAGAAGAAGGGAAAGCTGTTTGCTTATCTAATGAGAAAGGGATTTACTGCGGAGTGTATAGGCAGAGTGCTCAGGGGCGATATCTGATTTTGGGGTATTTGTTGTAATTTTGTATATTATTTATTCTATACTTGACACAAATGCTAAAAAAGTATACAATTTATATTGTTGTATTTTGTACAATGAAAACTAAATAAGGAGGTGCTCCTGTGTTACAGACGATTTTAGCTGTAGTAATTTCAATTATTATAGTTGCACCTATTACTTGGTTTGTCGCTAATGCATATAGACGTAATGTTATCGAGAAGAAGATTGGCAGTGCGGAAGACAAAGCAAGAGAAATAATAGATGAAGCCCTCAAGACAGCAGAGACCAAGAAGAAAGAAGCTCTTTTGGAAGTGAAGGAAGAGTCCATCAAGACTAAGAATGAACTTGATAAGGAGACTAAGGAGAGACGTGCAGAGGTTCAGAAGTATGAACGTCGTGTTCTTGCAAAGGAAGAGACCTTAGATAAGAAGCTTGAAGCTGCTGAGCGCCGTGATGCTAATCTCGGACGCAAGGAAGAGGAACTTAATCGTAAGAGACAGGAAGTCGAAGAGCTCAGCTCTAAGAGAGTACAGGAACTGGAAAGAATTTCTGGTTTAACCTCCGAACAGGCAAAAGAATATCTTTTGAAGACTGTTGAAGACGAAGTGAAGCATGAAACCGCGGTTATGGTCAAGGAAATGGAGACCAGAGCCAAGGAAGAAGCGAACAAGAAAGCGAAGGAATATGTTGTTACGGCAATACAGAAATGTGCTGCCGACCATGTATCTGAGGCGACAATTTCAGTTGTTCAGCTTCCTAACGACGAGATGAAGGGCAGAATTATCGGAAGAGAGGGAAGAAATATCAGAACTCTCGAGACGTTGACAGGAGTTGATTTGATTATCGATGATACTCCGGAAGCAGTTATTTTGTCCGGATTTGACCCGGTACGCCGTGAGGTCGCAAGAATAGCCCTTGAGAAGCTTATTGTTGATGGCCGCATCCATCCTGCAAGAATTGAGGAGATGGTTGAGAAGGCTCAGAAGGAAGTTGAGACCATGATGAGAGAAGAGGGTGAAGCTGCTACACTTGAAGTTGGTGTACATGGTATTCATCCTGAGCTTGTAAGACTTCTCGGTAAGATGAAGTTCAGAACAAGTTATGGTCAGAATGCTCTTAAGCATTCAATTGAGGTTGCTCATCTTTCCGGTTTGCTTGCCGGTGAGATTGGCGTTGATATCAGAACAGCCAAGCGTGCAGGCTTACTGCATGACATAGGCAAGGCGCTTGACCACGAGATGGAAGGCTCACATATTCAGATTGGTGTGGATCTTTGTAAGAAGTACAAGGAGTCCGACATTGTTATCAATGCAGTGGAGGCACACCATGGAGATGTTGAACCACAGTCACTCATTGCTTGCATTGTTCAGGCTGCAGATGCAATTTCGGCTGCAAGACCTGGTGCGAGAAGAGAGACACTTGAGACATATACCAACAGACTTAAACAGTTAGAAGATATTACCAACTCCTTTGATGGTGTTGAGAAGTCTTTTGCTATTCAGGCAGGTAGAGAAGTCAGAATTATGGTAGTTCCTGAAACAGTTAATGATGCTGAGATGGTACTTCTTGCAAGGGATATTTCTAAGAAGATTGAAGCTGAATTAGAATATCCTGGTCAGATTAAGGTTAGCTTAATCCGCGAGTCGCGTGTAATTGATTATGCTAAGTAAGGCTTACATAGTCATACCATAAAGAGTAGGAATTCACAGAAGTAAAAAGGCTTGATTTCTATAGATGAAAATCTATGGAGGTCAGGTCTTTTTTAATTTCCAATGGTAAACAAAAAGTATAGTAGTTTACAATAAAATCAGCGTAATTATTTTGACCCCGGCATCAGTATTTTGCAAATATAAGAATGGATAAAACGGAAAAGAAGAATAAAGAGAAAGTGGAGAAGTAAAACAAATAATAAAATAAATTAAAATTATTTGAAACAAATATGTGTTATATATACACTTATATATGACTTTAAAGTTACAGATAGATGGAGAGCTGCCAAGACAGCTATAGATTAATCCAAGACAGCTATAGATTAATCGGGCGCGCCGGTCAGGGGGATGGTACATGAAGGATGAATTTATTGAATTGTATACCGGTATATACAAGGATTTATATAGATATGCACTGTACATATTGTGCAACAAGGAGGATGCGGAGGATGCAGTCAGCGAAGCAGTTGTGGATGCTTATGCAGAGTTTGATAAGCTGAGGGATAAGGCAGCGTTTCGGAGCTGGATTTTTAAGATTTTATCAATTAAATGCAAGAAAAAAATAAGGGGATATGTCAATAGAGATGATGAACTCGACGAGACTGTAGGCGAACAGGCGTTCAAGGAGGCTGAGGATATTGCAGGTAAAGTTGATTTGCGTAATGCCTTTGCAAAGCTGGATGAAAGGGAACGGCAGATACTTACACTGTCGGTTATAGCGGGCTATGAAGGTGAAGAGGTTTCAAAAATCATGGACATGAATCATAACACCGTGAGAACCATAAAAAGCAGGGCGCTTGAAAAGATGCGAAAGATGCTGAGCGTATAATGAATGTTTGAACGCAGAATAAGCAATCCCCCCCTTTCAAGTGTGTAGAGCACTAAGCGGTGGGTAAGGGGGATACGACTGCGTTCATGAGCAAGTAGTGAAAGAGGATTGCGAATTTCCGCTTTACAATTAAATTCTCAAACTACTTATTGCTTGCAGTACTGCAAGCATATAAAATGAAAAAATCTAAGAAATTAAACTGTTTATCTAGATGGAGGGAAGATATATGGATGATAAATTTTTGAGGGATAAGATAAATGATGACAATATAGAAATACCTGAGTCGTTGCTTCCTGAGAATATATCCAAGCTTCTTGAAAAAAGCAAAGAAAAAGTAAATGGGCTTGTAGTAGAAAGCGATATAGATGGAAGGATTGAAGGCACAAATGAAAACATTGTAAATACTAAAAGTATAAATGAAAAAGCTGTAAATGAGTCGGATAAAAAAAATAGAGAAAAGAGACAAATGATAAAATATCTCAGAAGCTGTGCTTTGGCAGCGGCGGCACTTATCGTTGTCCTGGCAGGTACATTGATGATGGGGCGGCTGCGTGAAAATAAATATACAGCAGCAGATCAAACCGGAAATCCTGTGCCGGGAACCGGTATGCCGGAGACAATGGAGGAGATATTTGTATGCGGGACAACACAGGCGGCAGGGGATTCAGATATGAATAAAACAAAGTATGACGAGTTATATGACAAACTGGTATGTGGAAATGTATATAATAATACAACTGATGGAGGATACTATATAACAGATGATGTGCAGGCTGCGGACGGTGAGTCATTCACACAGGCCGATGGCATTTATAATGAAACTACGGCAGAGAATGGCAGGTGGTATGCCAGCATGAAGGGTACTGACGCATCGGATGATGAAGGTACGAAAGATGAAGAAGCAGAAGAAAATTTTTCCGGGAATAATGACCAGGAGGAAGGAGTATCCGAAGGTAATATTTTTAGCACAGATGGTAAATATCTGTATATATTGAAAAAACCAGACGACGTCTATGTGGGAACACGTTCTCTTGTAATATATTCAGCGGATGGTGGGGAACTTGACAAATGCAGTGAAATATCACTTGGCATGATAAATGACTCGACACATATAGACTATGGGACAATGTATGTTGAGCAGGATAAGCTGATACTGACGGGATATGCATATAATGGCGTTGAGTACTTGGAAAAAAGTGGTTTTACTTTTGCAGTGATATATGATATATCGGACAGGACAGCTCCGAAATATGTCAATACTCTGACACAGAGCGGTTACAATATATCATCGAGAATCACGGACGGAGTATTATATATGGTGTCCTGGTATACACCCTCAACCAGCTGTACCAGGGATGAATATGAAAAATATATTCCAATGTACAACAATATGCTTGTAGGTGAGGATAATATCTATTGTCCGGTATATATAAATGACAGAAGCTACACAGTTATAGGTTCGGTAGAACTTGACAACCCTACGACATATAAGGACACAGAGGCGGTTGTGCTGAATCCTGATAATATGTATGTGAGCCGGAATGCGATATATTTTCTTGAGCAGATATATGAATATAGATTGTTTCAGGATTATGTAATCCCGGAAGAAATACAGAATGGTGATGGAACAACTCAGGAATTGAATAATAAAGAGATTATAAAAGATAAAGACGTGAAAAACGATGAATCGCAGACCTTAGATGACGATAAGACTAAGAGTAAGCTTGTAAAACTTACGATAGATAAGGGGAATATTGAATTTGCTGCCAGTACAGAAGTGTATGGCAGTGCCGACAATCAGTTCTCGTTTTGCGAATACAATGGCTATCTCCGCCTTGTGACAACCACCAGGGATTACGAGAGCCGGGAGCAAAGCTGCGGACTGTACATTTTTGATGAGGAGCTCGATATGGTCGGTCATATTGATGAACTGGCAAAGGGTGAGAGCATAAAGTCATCGCGTTTTCTTGGAAATATGGTATATTTTGTGACCTTTAGGAACACAGATCCGCTGTTCGCAGTCGATGTTTCCAATCCGGAGAATCCGGTGATAGTCAATGAGGTGAAGCTGCCGGGTTTTTCAGAGTATCTTCACTCATATGGAGATGGTCTGCTTTTTGGTCTTGGCTACGAGGCAGACGAGACCGATGGAAAGCTTCAGAATGTTAAGATGAGCATGTTTGACATAAGCAATCCTGCTGACATTGTGGAAGTTGACAGAGAGCAGCTCGAGGCATTCTATTCAGGTGCGATGTATGAACACAGGGCAATGCTGGTGAATCCAAAACGAAATCTGATAGGCTTTGCAGTCGAGGAGAATGTAATCGAAAAAGATGGAACCGGTGCTAATGTGTATGGCAGGCTTGCACAGATATACAGACTGTATTCCTACGATGAAAATGAGGGCTTTGTACAGCATATCGAGTGCGTTCTTGACTTGTATTCCTATGATTACCCAAGAGCTAATTACATCGGTGATTATCTGTATATATTTGATGGGGTACGAAACATATACACATACAGGCTTACAGACTATGAATTTCTTGGAATAACAGTTATTTGAGGGGGTATAAAAAGAATTACGGCATATGACGTGCTGTTGGCACATATTGTTGCCTAAAACCGTAATATATTTAACATATTCGTAACAAAAAGTAATAATTCTGTAACAAAATGTAATACTTTTGTAACCATTAATTTTGAGTGAAGTGATAATATATTACTAGCTTATGTTATTTAATGAGAGGAGAGGCACATATGAGAAAAGGTATGCTGATTTTTACGGTAGGGGCTATAGCGGTTATGGCTGCCGGCTGTGCTAAGGACGATGCGGGTAAAAATATAGGTGGAGAAACGACAGAGGTTATATTAACTGGCAAATCGGGGACGGAAGAAACTGTATCGACAAAAGATAGTGCTGCTATAGATAACGAATCAACATCTGATACAAAAAAAGATGTCAGTGACAGTCAGGGTGAGGAGACTGCGAACGGACAGGAACCATGGGAAATCGCTGATGGTGGATACGATGTTCAGGTTATGAGTGATATGCGCCAGAGTTATGAGGAGTATGCACAAAAACTTTTGAAAATTGAAAATGCCGGAGTTTATGGGAATGTAAGGGAAGTACAGGCTGAATGTAAAACAGGTGACGATATTATTGTATATTCTGCTGATGACATTGCGTTGATTTATGATGCAGCGGCAGACAACACTCAGGAGTGTGTGCTTGAATGGGGAGATAACAGTTATACACTTGACGGTGTCAAGGAGTGGGCTCAGGTTCAGGAAAGCCGCAAGTTTTTCATCGTGTCGGATTTAGATGGTGACGATCAGGATGAGCTTGTTATAAAGGCTGAGAATGGTGCGAGAGGTTCGCTTGGATTCTGCTTTATAGATATTGTTGATGGTGAGGTAAGGTGTGATTTCTATAAAAGTGCAGATTTACTGCAATATAATGTATATAATGATTTTCTGTTTACTTATCAGGTAGAAGGCATGACTCAACCGGCTGTAAAGGATGTAAGAGAATGTCTTGGAGCTGATGAGCTTGAATTTTACAATCTGATGGGTGATAAAGGCTGGTGGAATGATGAAGGACGGCTACTGGAAAATCCATATATTAATCTTATGGCGGGATGTACATATGAATGTGATTTCTATAATGATATGAGAGAGAGCGAGGAAGGCTGCGTTATAAGGATAGGAATGGATATTAATTTTGAAGCATTGTCCGGTCCTTGCGTAGAAGTGTATTCATATTATAAGTTCATTGATGGGAAGCTTGAACTTATAGGAATAAGGTAAAAGAGGCTGAGAGGGAGTATAATTTATAGTAGAAAAGACTGCACATTTGATATGTCCCCTCCTTACTGTACAAACCAGTAAGGAGGGGACATATCAATTAATTATTTAGTGTGACAGTCTTTTTTTATATTCTATATTGACAACTGTGCATATCTGTATATAATGTATATATACAGATATGCACAGTTACATGTGGTAAATAGTTAAAGGAGGGTGGATATGAACGGCTTACATATTGAGAATATGAAAAAGGAATTTTACAATTTCAAGCTTGGACCTATAGATTTGGATATGGACGCAGGCTATGTTGTGGCGGTTATCGGGAAAAACGGATGCGGAAAGAGCACGTTTTTTAACTGCCTGCTTGGGACAGAAGAATATTCGGGAAGATGTGAATGGACGCCGGGCGGCAATGAGAATTACGATAAGAATGGCAATGAACAGGGTAATAATATTGAAAACGGACAAAACGGTATATCAAAAAAATTCGCATATATTCTTGAACGATGTCCCTTCCCGAAGGATTACACTCCGCGGGAGCTTGAGAAATGTTTCGGGGAATTTTATGAAAATTTTGACAGGAAAAAGTATTATGATGTCTTAAAAAGGTACAATATTCCGCTGAACAGACAGCTTTCAAAGCTGTCGCGCGGAAATATCATGGTTGTCCAGATGGCATTTGCATTTTCCTATAAGTCGGAGGTGCTATTCCTTGATGAGCCGTCGGCACATCTTGACAGCTATGCGCGGGAGGAGCTGTATGAGCTTATCGGGGAATATCAGGATGAGGGGCATATTATTTTCTGGTCGAGTCATCTGATGGAGGAGCTTGACAAGAGGGCTGACTATGTGCTGGCGATAAAAAAAGGACAGCAGGCATATTTCGGGACGAAAGAGGAACTCACCGGGAGATATCATGTTGTTAAGGGGAACAGGAGACAGCTCGATTACATGAGTAAGGTGATGGTCGGACGAAGGGACGAGGAGAACTTCAGCATTGGGCTTATCGATGCCTCGGAGGATTACTTAAAGCTTGCACCGGTCGATGAGCCGGCAGGACTGGGCGATATTGTGGAGTACCTATTATAGGAATGGTGATTAGTATGAAAAAAGAAATATTCAAACTTGGGATAAATACTCTGTGGTGCGATATCAGGCATAGCTGTAGAGGACTCAGAGGTATTTTGATGCTGTGGCTTGTGGCAGGTTCGATTATGGAACCTGACGGAACGCTCGTGCTGTGTCTGGCATGGCTGATTGAGATGGCGATGATGCTGCTGTTTCCGACATGTGAGAGGATATTGTTTATAATGCCGATAAGTGCGGTAGAGAGAAAAAGACTTATGATATACAGGCAGTTTGCCATGGAAGCCGTATTTATAGTGCTTATCCTGATTTCCGGATTGTTGAGGGTTCTGATTTTCGGAAAAGAGTATACTTTTGCAAAATGTGTAATCAACAACGCGTTCACGGTAGGGCTCATGCTGTTTGAGGTGGGAAGTGCAGTCTTTTTCTGCGGCTGGTACAAAAAGGCTTCGATTCGGGAAAAAGGCTTCGGAATCTTTTTTAGCATACTTGCATGGGTGATATTTTTCACGGCGATTGCGTTATCTGACAATGCGGTGGAAGGGTATGAGGCACTGATGCTCGGGCTCGGCGCTGCAGGATTTTTGGTTCAGGCATTTGTGAAGCTGTATTATATGGTTCACGCGTCCTTCGACGAATACAAATTTGTCGATGTGGCGGGGCTGAAGGGGACAAGAAATAAGAAAACGAATATGGCAGATGAGATGTTTTGACGGAAAGGTTGTGGATAGATGCAGATAATTATTTCGGATAGGAGCAATGTGCCGATTTATGAGCAGATTACAAAGCAGATAAAGGAAGGGATATTAAGCCACGCGCTTGCCCCCGACGAGATGCTGCCGTCGATAAGGCAGCTCGCCAAGGAGTTACAGATCAGCGTGATAACAACTAAGAGGGCTTATGAGGAGCTTGAAAACGAAGGCTTGATTTATTCGGTGCCGCAGAAGGGTTTTTTCGTGTCGCCGAGCAAGGTGGAGATACTCAGGGAAAAACGGCTGAAGCTGATAGAGGATACGGCGGCGCAGCTCATAAAGGAAGGGAAGGCTGCGGGGCTGTCACTTGATGAAGTGCAGACGATGATAGAGCTACTTTGGACATAGTGCGAAAAATACATCTAAATCGGCGGGAGGGAGAATGTTATGGAAGAGAGTGCGTTGATAGTCAGAGGGTTGTGCAGGCAGCAGGGGAAGTTTGAACTGCGGGATATAAGTTTCACGTTGCCAAGAGGCTACATAATGGGGCTTGTGGGGAGAATGGGTTCGGGAAAGACTACGCTTTTAAAGAGCATATTGAACCCGTCCTTGATAAAGAGCGGCAGCGTGGAGTATGAGGGGCAGGCGGGGTTTATCATGGAGGATGCACCGTTCTTTATAGAGGCGACCTTGAAAGAAAATATGGAGCTGTTCAAAAATCTTTACATAGATTATGACGAGAAGGAATTCTATGACAGGCTAAGGAGCGTGGGGCTTGAGGAGCACAAGGTCTACGGCCTCTTGTCGAAGGGCGAGAAGGTTCGTTTCCAGTTCGCGTTTGCGATGGGGCACCACCCGGAACTGCTGCTTTTAGATGAGCCGACGAGCGGGCTTGATGTGGTATTTCACAGGGAATTTCTGTATATGCTTCAGGAGGCTGTCGAGAAGCAGATGGTGAGCGTGATTTTCTCAACGCATCTTACCGATGAGCTTGAGCGGATTGCGGATTTTATAGGAGTGTTGGACAACGGAACGCTGACAATGGAGGAATGTGGGATCGGGGAGAAAAAAGAGCTTGGCGATGGTGAAGGGATTGAAAAGTTAAAGAGGGATACACCAGATTTTAAGGGCGTGAGCAGCTTTTGCAGGGGAGTGTATTTGAAGAGTTCGTTGAGGTTTGCGGCATATGTTATCTGCTTTTTGCAGTTTATGTTTGGCTGGATAATTTTCCTGACAGCCGATGAACTGAAGTTCGTGTCAGGTTTCATGTCCGGGCTGGTGCTCACGGGAATTATGTTTCAGTATATTGGACAGATGACGAAGGAGGGAGCAGGGAAAAAAGTAATGCCTATGCGTGTGGGATATTTTTTCGGAGTTAAGCCGTGGCTTTTGTGGAGAGCGCGTATACAGTGTATGCTTAAAGGCTCGTGGTGCTTTGCGGCGGTTGCGCTTGTGCAGTGTGCCGCGGTTATTGCCATAACGGGGAATGGAGGAGCTATGTTTGCGATACTTGGAATTTTTGTGGATTATGTGATTGTGGCTGCGCTGACAGCGGCTGCGGCACTTATTATGTGCTGATGACTTGATATAAAAATTATTTTGTTTTATAATATGATATCCGGATATATTAAGATTTGGGGTTATATATATGAGCAGCAGCATGATTTTGGACGGTGGACAGACAGTTAAAGAGAAGATTAATGCCATGATGGGCTCCTTCAGTAAGGGGCAGAGACGGTTGGCGGAATATATACTTGAGAATTATGACACGGCGGCTTTTCTGACGGCGGCGAAGCTCGGTAAGAAGGCGGGAGTGAGCGAGTCGACGGCGGTGAGGTTTGCCATGCTGTTAGGCTATGAGGGATACCCGGAGTTTCAGGAAGCCATGGCTGCATTTGTGCAGAGGAGGCTTGGCTCAGTTGAGAGGATAGAGGCGGCAGCAGGCGATATAGAGCAGTCGAAGGTGCTGGCCTATGTGCTTGGCGCAGATATCGAGAAAATCAGGCTTACGATGGAGATGATAGAGCCGGATGCCTTTGAGCTTGCCGTGGATATGCTGAATGCGGCTGAGCATGTGTATGTTGTAGGCGTCAGAAGCTGTGCACCGCTCGCAGAATTTCTGGGATTTTATCTAAGAATGGTGCATGACAATGTCCGCATGATAACGACCAACAGCGCCTCGGAGATGTTCGAGCAGATGCTGTCAGTAAGTGAGCACGACGTGGTTGTCGGCATAAGCTTTCCGAGATACTCCATGAGAACGCTCAAATGCATGGAATACGCGAACAACAAGAGCGCTGAGGTGATTGCGGTTACCGACAGCAGAAATTCACCAATGAGTCTGTATTCATCGTGTAATCTGCTGGCAAGAAGTGACATGACCTCTATTGTCGACTCACTTGTAGCGCCCATGAGCGTCATCAATGCCCTGATTGTGGCACTCTGCATGAAAAATAAGGAGCGGGTTGCAGAACAGCTTGAGGAGCTCAACAGGGTGTGGAACGATTATCAGGTGTATAATAATGATGAGATTAATCAGCTTGATGAGGATCTCTTCGCATCGCTGAAAAGGATTGAGACATAAGGGTATGGAGGCAAATATCTAAGACTGCTTACTGCAAGCATATAAATGCATGGATATAAATACGACAAAAGGAAAATAAAAGATGGGTAATATTATAGTTATCGGAGCCGGCGCGGCAGGAATGATGGCGGCGATAGCGGCGGCGCAGAACGGACATCAGGTGACGGTTCTTGAGAAGAACGAGAAGGCGGGAAAGAAGATATATATAACGGGAAAGGGCCGCTGCAACATCACAAATGCATGTGATGTTGAGGAACTTTTTAACAATGTGGTGACGAATAAGAAGTTTCTGTACAGTGCGTTTTACGGCTTCACGAATGACGATGTGGTGGCGGTGCTCAACAACGCCGGGCTAGAGACCAAGGTTGAGAGAGGAAACAGGGTTTTTCCGGCAAGCGACAGGGCAGGTGATGTCATATCGGCGCTCGTAAGGATAATGAAACGTCTCGGCGTTAAGATTGAATATGATACAACGGTAACAGAACTTGCAGTAAGCCATTGCGGTGATACGGATTTTGAAAACGGAGGCGCGTCGGGCAAAGATATATGCGGAAAGGACATCGTGACGGGTGTAAAATGTGCCTCGGGAAAGACTTATCCTGCGGACGCGGTTATCGTGGCGACAGGCGGAATATCCTATCCAACGACGGGCTCGACGGGCGACGGCTATGAGTTTGCAAAAAAGACGGGGCATAATGTGACGGATTTAAGCCCTGCACTTGTCCCGTTCAATGTTGCCGAGGAGGATGTGAAGGAACTTCAGGGGCTTGCACTTAAAAACTCCGGAGTGACGATATACGACGGAAAGAAGAAGCTGTATGAGGATTTCGGCGAGCTGCTTTTTACACATTTTGGAGTGAGCGGTCCGACGGTACTGAGCGCGAGCAGTTATGTGGCAAAGAAAGTCAGGCAGCATCAATTAAGGCTTGTCATAGATTTGAAGCCGGGGCTTGACACGGAGCAGCTCGATGCGCGCGTTCTGAGAGATTTCGAGGAGTATATGAACAAGAACTTCAACAATGCGCTTGACAAGCTCCTGCCTAAGTCACTTATTCCAGTTGTAATAAAAAGAAGCGGGATAGATGAGTACAAGAAAGTTCACGAGATAAGCCGTGAGGAGAGGATGAGGCTTGTGAACACGATAAAGAATTTGGAGTTTACATTGACGGGGCTCAGAGGATATAATGAAGCAATCATAACCCAGGGCGGTGTGAGCGTTAAGGACATTGACCCTTCCACGATGGAGTCTAAGAAGGTCAGGGGACTATATTTTGCGGGAGAGGTGCTTGATCTCGATGCTGTGACGGGTGGCTTCAACCTGCAGATTGCGTGGTCGACCGGGCATCTTGCAGGGGCAAGCGTGTAGAGATATCATTTCATACAGAAAAAGGAGAAGAGAAGATGGCATACAGTATTGCAATAGACGGACCGGCAGGTGCGGGAAAGAGCACAATAGCAAAGAGAGTGGCAAAGGAGCTTGGCTTTGTCTATGTTGATACGGGGGCAATGTACCGTGCAATGGCTATATATTTTGTTGACAACGGAATTGACGGCAGCGACGAGGCTGCCGTATCTAAGGCATGTGCAGATGTTGACGTGAGGATTACATACGAGGACGGAGCACAGCAGGTCATTTTAAACGGCGAGAATGTGACCGGACGTTTAAGACATGAGGAGGTTGGCAGAATGGCAAGCAAAGTTGCCGTGTACGCTGCTGTAAGAAGCAAGCTTGTTGAACTTCAGAGACAGCTTGCCGCCGGAACAGATGTGATAATGGACGGAAGGGATATAGGAACCTGTGTGCTTCCGAATGCAACCGTGAAGGTGTATCTCACGGCGAGTGTTGAGGCGAGGGCGAAGAGAAGATACGATGAGCTTGTAGAGAAGGGCGGAAAGCAGGATATCGATGTGATAAAGGCGGACATAGAAAAGCGCGATTACAACGATATGCACAGGGATATTTCACCGCTCAGGCAGGCAGAAGACGCGGTGCTTGTCGACTCTTCGGACATGGATATCGACGAGGTCACTGCAGTGATAATGAATATTTTTAAGGGTGGCGTAAAATAGCCCGCAGACGTGGATGGCTGTGAACATAAAAAGCAATGAGGAGTAATTAATTATATGGAAGTTATTGTCGCAAAGACAGCAGGGTTCTGCTTCGGCGTAAAGCGTGCGGTTGAGAAGGTCTATGCAAATGTTGACAAGGAGCATGTGTACACTTACGGGCCGATAATTCATAATGAGCAGGTTGTGGCTGATTTAGAGAGGCATGGCGTGAAGGTTGTCGAGGAGAATACGGATTTGCTGCAGCTTCAAAAGGGAACAATAGTTGTGCGCGCGCATGGTGCAAGCCGCGTGGAATTTGACAGATTAAGAGAGTGCGGCATGGATATAGAGGATGCCACCTGTCCGTTTGTCTCTAAGATATACAAGATAGTCGGTGAGGAGTCGGCAGCAGGACGCACGGTCATCATCGTTGGAAACAGGGAACATCCGGAGGTAAAGGGAATACGCGGCTGGTCGGGGGCGGACACCTATGTGGTCGGAAGTGCCGATGAAGCCGAAAATTTGAATATTCTGGAAAAAAAGCTAAGCATTGTATCACAAACTACATTTAATTTAAAGAAATTTCAAGAAATAGTTGAAATTTTCGAGAAAAAGGGTTATGATATAAAATGTTTAAATACGATTTGCAACGCCACTGAAGTTCGGCAGACCGAGGCAAGACAGATAGCTTCACAGGTAGATGCCATGATTGTCATTGGTGGGAAGAACAGTTCCAATACCCAGAAATTGTTTGAGATTTGCAAGGAGGAATGTAGTAATACCTATTATATTCAGACTGCCGAGGACATGGATTTTACAGCAATAAGGGGAATGCAAAGAATAGGGATTACTGCCGGGGCATCAACCCCAAAGAATATTATTGAGGAGGTTCAAACGAGATGTCAGATTTAAGTTTTGAACAGATGTTAGAAGAATCTTTAAAAACAATCAGAACAGGAGAGGTCGTAGAAGGAACAGTCATCGGCGTTAAGGAAGATGAGATTATACTTAACATTGGCTATAAGGCTGATGGTATAATTACCAGAAATGAGTACACTAACACATCTAACGTTGATTTAACCACTCTCGTACACGAGGGCGATAAGATGCAGGCTAAGGTTCTTAAGGTTAATGACGGCGATGGATATGTAATGCTTACATATAAGAGACTTGCTGCTGAGAATGGAAAGAAGAGACTTGAGGAGGCTTTCGAGAACAAGGAAGTCCTCACTGCCAAGGTTTCACAGGTTACTAACGGAGGTCTTACCGTTATCGTTGAGGAGACAAGAGTATTTATTCCATCAAGCCTTGTATCCGACACATACGAGAAGGATCTTTCCAAGTATGCAGGTCAGGAGATTTCTTTTGTTATCACTGAGTTCAACACAGCTAAGAGAAGAATCATCGGTGACCGCAAGCAGCTTTTAGTTGCTGAGAAGCAGAAGCGTCAGGAGGAGGTTCTCGCTAAGATTTCTGTTGGTCAGACGGTAGAAGGAACAGTTAAGAATGTTACTGATTTCGGTGTATTCATCGATATCGGCGGTGTAGACGGACTTCTCCACATTTCTGAGATGTCATGGGGAAGAATTGAGAACCCTAAGAAGGTATTCAAGCCGGGCGATCATGTCAAGGCATTTATCAAGGATATCCAGGGTGACAAGATTGCTCTTTCACTCAAGTTTGAGGAGACCAACCCATGGCCTACAGCAGAGCAGAAGTATGCAGTCGGCAATGTAGTTAAGGGAAAGGTTGCCAGAATGACAGATTTCGGCGCTTTCGTTGAGCTTGAGCCGGGTATTGATGCACTTCTTCATGTTTCTCAGATTTCTACAGAGCATGTTGACAAGCCATCGGATGTTCTTAAGGTTGGTCAGGAGATCGAGGCTAAGGTTGTTGATTTCAATCTCGAGGCTAAGAAGATCAGCTTAAGCATTAAGGCTTTACTTGCTCCTGCTAAGAATGAGGACAATGTTGACGACGAGCAGTAATATTTGACTTGGAACGCCACATTTCTTGTGAGAACATTTGCATGAAGTGTGGCGTTTGTTATGTAGTATTATACCGATAAAGGAGTGTTTGGAATGGCAAATGATTACGAGGGCTTTAAGAAAAATGTGTATGCCCTTACAAGTATTGATTTGAATTCATATAAGGAACGTCAGATGAAGAGACGTATCGACACACTGATTGCCAAGAATAAATATCCCGGTTATGACGAATACATAGCTGCAATTAAGAAGGATAAGGCTCTTTTTGAGGAGTTTGTCAATTATCTCACTATCAATGTGTCCGAGTTTTACAGAAATCCGGAGCAATGGAAGATTCTTGAGTCGGACGTATTCCCTGAGCTGGTTAAGAAGTATGGAAGCGGTGTAAGAATATGGAGTGCGGCCTGTTCAACGGGTGATGAACCATATTCACTTGCGATGCTGCTTTCGAAGTTCATGCCGCTTAACAATATTAAGATAATAGCAACGGATATCGATGAGCAGGTGCTTGACAAGGCTCGTATGGGACTTTACCGTGGGCAGAGCCTTAACGCTCTTCCTGATGAATTCAAGACGAAGTATTTCACAAAGGTAGGAGATAATTCCTTCCAGATTAAGGAAGAGGTCAAGAAGTGTGTTGAGTTCAAGAAACACAATCTTTTGAAGGATCCATATCCTACAAGGCTTAATCTTATAGTGTGCCGTAATGTGGTAATCTATTTTACGGAGGAAGCGAAGGACGGAATATACAGAAGGTTCTATGACTCACTTGTTCCTGGCGGAACGCTGTTTGTCGGAAGTACGGAGCAGATTGTAAATTACAGAGAGCTTGGATTTACGTCGTCCCGCTCATTCTTTTATAAGAAAAATGAGTAATATTCTAAGAAAATAAATCCCTGAAGGTTTACAAAACTTCAGGGATTTTTGCATATATTTCATATTTACTTGTTGTTCTGTTCGGTGAGATAGGACATTATATGCAGGATATATTTCTTGATTTTGTCAGGGCTGCCCTTAAAGTCGTCAGTGAACTCGAAGTAGGTTGTCTTGTCATAATAGTCTATCTTAAAGTATGGCGTGATTATCTCGTCATACTGCGGGAGAAAGCAGCCTGTTTTGCGGCTGTAGCAGTTGGCGGCCTTAGCTCTGGTGCGGAAATTCTTGTCGACATAGAAGGCGACGCTTTTGTGTATTGCTGTATCCTCCTGCGGAAGGTAGTAATAATCCTTGTAATTGGGATAAAAATACTTGAGCTCGTCGGTGTGCGCTTTGACTGTGAGCGTCGCTGTGTCCGCGTAAAGCAAAAAATACGCTGACTCATTCCCGAAGGAGATGCGTTTTGGCACAGGTTTTTCAAGCCTTATCGAGAAGGTAATCTCCGTCCCCGGCGCTCGGTCGGGCTGATTGTAGGATACTTTTTCTATATGCTCGACGGTGAAGCCGCCATTGTAGGCGATGCGGTAGGACAGCATGGACAGAAGCGCTGTCATGCCTATCAAATCTTCACGGTTGTGCAGTGTGAGCAGATTGAGACTGTCATTTGCGTGGCTGTCAAGGTATCGGAGATAAATCTCGATGAGTTCGCCGCCGCTGTAGCTGTCCTCGCGGTCGAGACCGAGAAATGCCTCAACGGATTTCTGCTTGAGGTTGGGTGTGTGCAGTATGCCACGGTATGGCTGGAGCTGTTTGTATATGTCGAGCACAGCCATCTGTTCTATAGGGTAGGACAGCTTGTACATGTGGCATTTTTTCTGCAGATACGGAATGTCAAAGCCGAGTCCGTTATAGCAGATAAGCAGCCTGTAGCTGCCTATAAATTCCATAAATGCGACCAGAACGTCTTTCTGTGCATCACGGCTGTCTGAAAACCACTGTGTACAGATGAGTCTGTTCTGCTGATAGTATACGCAGCCTATCATGTAGAGTATGGTGGTCTCGGGTGAAAAGCCTGTGGTCTCTATGTCAAAAAAGACAACGTCCTCCTTCTTGAAGCCTGTATAGTCAATGTATTCAATGTTATCGTCCAGCTCCTTTGTTATGCAAAGCATGGCAGCCTCCTGAAAATCATATTAATCCCTTAAATAGTAATGAAAAACGTGTTTTTTACGATTTCATGCTATTGCCTGTGTTTATTATAGCATATAATGTACAAAGTAAAAAAGCACAAAAATATAAAATTATTTTGTGTATTATTTCCAAAGTTAATTAAATAAAGTATTTTGTTAAATTTTAGACTATATTTTTGACATGGAATTGTTATATAATAGATCTAATAGTTCGTTTTATTGAGCTAATGCATTAAAAGATGCAGACAAAAAGGAGGAAGAATATGTATGTCGGTGTTGACGTTTAAAGGCGGAGTTCATCCTTTTGACGGAAAGGCAATGTCTAAGGATACACCAATCGAGGAATTAAAGCCCGGAAAAGAACTGGTATTTATGCTGTCACAGCATATAGGAGCTCCGGCAGTGCCGCTTGTCGCTAAGGGTGACAGGGTACTTATGGGGCAGAAGATAGCGGAGGGGCAGGCTTTCATATCTGCCAATATACACTCGTCTGTCTCGGGCACGGTAAAGAGCATTGAACCGAGGCTGACGGCAACGGGAATGAAGGTCAATGCGGTTATAGTGGAGAACGACGACTTGTATGAGTCGGTTGAGCTTGAACCGCAGAAGAAAAAGATAGAGGAGCTTGAGGCGGCAGAGATAAGAGCACTCGTCAAGGAGGCCGGAGTTGTCGGAATGGGCGGAGCCGGATTTCCTACCCATGTAAAGCTCACTCCCAAAAATGAAGGTGATATCGATACTATCATCGTGAATGCGGCGGAGTGTGAGCCTTATCTCACCTCGGACTATCGCAGAATATTAGAGGAGACGGATAAGCTCATAGACGGGCTCAAGGTTGTACTCAGAATTTTCCCAAAGGCTACGGGGCATATCGCGGTGGAGGATAACAAGCCCGATGCAATCAGGCTCTTGAAGGAAAAGACGAAGGGTGAGGAGAGGATTGTGGTCGATACCCTTAAAACCAAGTATCCTCAGGGCGGTGAGCGCTGCCTCATCTATGCGGTGACAAAGAGAAAGATTAATTCATCGATGCTCCCGGCAGATGCGGGATGTATTGTACATAATGTAGATACAATAGTGTCAATTTATAATGCGGTCATGGAGAAAAGACCTCTGACGAAGCGCATAGTGACAGTTACCGGCGATGCGGTCAAAAATCCGAGAAATTTCCTTGTGTATGTCGGAACACCGTACACCGAGCTGGTGGAGGCGGCAGGCGGATTTGTAAGTGAGCCTGAGAAGATGATTTCGGGCGGACCGATGATGGGATTTGCGATGTACAGCCTGAATGTGCCGATCACGAAGAATACATCCTCTCTTCTCGCGTTCACACACGACACGGTCAAGGATAAGGTGGAGAGCGCGTGCATAAGGTGCGGGCGCTGCGGCGAAGTATGCCCTGAAAACCTTCTACCGGCGAAGCTCTCGACACTTGCAAGGCGCGGAGCGATGGACGACTTTGTGGCAAATTACGGCATGGAGTGTGTCGAGTGCGGCTGCTGTTCATACATCTGCCCGGCGCAGAGACAGCTCACACAGTCCATAAAGGCAATGCGAAAAATGGTAATGGCTGAGAGAAGAAAGAAATAGGAGGAAGAAGCGGTATGGCTTATGTATCATCATCACCACATGTGAGTGATAAGACAACAACCCGGACGATAATGCTTGACGTGATTATAGCACTTCTTCCGGCGACGATATTTGGTATTTACAATTTTGGCTGGAGGGCGGCACTTATAGTTGCCGTGTCCGTGCTCTCCTGCGTGGGAGCTGAGGCTGCCTACGAATTTTTGATGAAGAAGCCGATAACGATAGCTGACTTGAGCGCGGTTGTCACGGGACTTCTGATAGCGCTCAACATGCCGTCGACAATGCCTGTAGGCCTTGTCATTCTCGGCTGTCTTTTTGGTATCATTGTTGTAAAGCAGCTCTTTGGCGGACTTGGACAGAACTTTATGAACCCGGCGCTTGCGGCAAGATGCTTCCTGCTCATCTCATTTGCGGGACATATGACTAATTTTGTATATGACGGAGTTTCATCGGCAACGCCTCTTGCGGTTTTGAAGGCCGGCGGCGAGGTCGACGTTCTCTCAATGTTCATCGGAACAATCGGCGGAACAATAGGTGAGACCTCGGTTATAGCTATTCTTATCGGTGCAGTTTATCTTCTTATAAGAAAGGTTATATCCATCAGAATACCTCTTGCTTATATCGTAACATTTGCGGTATATACGCTTCTTTTCGGCGGAAGGGGAATCGACTTTACATATCTTGCAGCCGAGCTTTGCGGCGGCGGACTTATGCTCGGTGCATTTTTTATGGCAACGGACTATGTAACAAGCCCTGTGACGAAGAACGGAAAGATTGTTTTCGGTATTATCCTCGGTATTCTCACGGGAATATTCCGTTTTCAGGGCAACTCTGCGGAGGGTGTTTCATATGCAATCATCTTCTCGAACCTGCTGGTTCCGATTATAGAGAAGCTTACGGCTCCGACAGCGTTCGGTGTTGTGAAGAAAAAAGCTGAGAAGGGGGATAAGTAGATGAAAAAGATTATAAAAGATACACTTGTCCTCTTTGTGATAACGCTTATAGCAGGACTGCTTCTCGGAGGGGTCTACAAGATTACAAAGTCGCCTATTGAGGCACAGGCGAAGGCTAAGACGGAGAAGGCATACAAGGCTGTTTTTCAAAAATACTATGAGAAGGTTGCAGATGCGGAAGGTGCTGCAGACAGTATCGTATCAGCGATGACCTTTGACGAGTGGAGTGAAGAGTCGTTGTCAGCTTTGTCTACCGGCTTTACGTCGGAGCTTGGCGACAACACCGCGAACACTCTTGATGCGGTTGTGACGGCTTACGGCAGCGACGGCAATGTGGCAGGCTATGTCGTGACAATCACCAATTCCGAGGCCTACGGCGGAAGCATACAGATGTCAGTCGGAATACTTGTAGACGGAACGGTTGCAGGTGTTGAGATTCTCTCTATCAGTGAGACCCCGGGACTTGGCATGAACGCTCAGAATGACAGCTTTCTCGGTCAGTTCACGGGTGTAATGACAGATGTGTTCTCCTACACCAAGACGGGTAAGCAGGCGGACAATGAGATTGATGCAATCTCCTCTGCCACTTACACTACCAAATCAATGACCAATGGTGTCAATGCCGCACTCGCCGCATACAGAACCATTCTAAAGAGTTCCGTTGTCGGTACGGTTGACGGAGCATGTCAGGTATGCGCTGTAGATGAAAAAGGAGGTGCCGTAAATGAATAAATGTGTTGAACGTCTCTACAACGGCATTGTGAAGGAGAATCCTACCTTCGTGCTCATGCTGGGAATGTGTCCTACGCTTGCGGTAACGACAGCCGCAATAAACGGTGTCGGAATGGGACTCGCCTCGACGGTGGTTTTAACCTTGTCAAACATTATGATTTCCATGCTCAGGAAGGTCATTCCGGGAAGAGTGAGAATGCCGGCATTTATTGTTATCGTTGCCACATTCGTTACAGTGGTTGACTTTCTCATGCAGGCGTACTGCCCGCCGTCACTCTACGATGCACTCGGAATATATATTCCGCTCATCGTGGTTAACTGTATTATTCTCGGGCGTGCGGAGGCTTACGCTTCAAAGAATCCTGTGCTTCCGAGTATGTTTGACGGACTTGGAATGGGACTCGGATTTACGGTCGGACTTACGGTTCTTGGTGCATTCAGAGAGCTTATCGGCGCGGGTACTGTATTCGGGCTTCATGTAATGCCGGCTTCATACGAGCCTATGATTATATTCATTCTTCCTCCGGGGGCTTTCTTCGTTCTTGCCGCGCTTGTTGCCATCCAGAACAAGTTCAAGAATAAGAAGAAAAAAGAGTATTCGGATATTCAGATATGCAAGGATGGCGGCTGTGCTTCCTGTACCAACATGATGTGCGGCGGAAGAATCTTTGCGGAGAGTCAGAATGAAGGTGCTTCTAAGGCTGAAAGCACTGTTAAGAAGGAGGAAGGCTGATGAAGGAGTTAATTCTTATTGCGATAGGCTCTGCACTTGTAAATAATGTCGTGCTCAGCCAGTTTCTTGGTATCTGTCCTTTCCTTGGAGTTTCCAAAAGAACGGACACTGCGGCAGGTATGGGAGGGGCGGTAATCTTCGTAATCACGATATCGTCGCTTCTTACGAGCATCATTTATAATTATCTGCTTGTAGGTTTACATATTGAATATTTAAAGACTATTGTTTTTATACTTGTGATTGCAGCGCTTGTGCAGTTCGTTGAGATGTTCCTCAAAAAGACCAGCCCGGCACTGTATAAATCACTCGGAGTGTATCTTCCGCTCATCACGACCAACTGCGCCGTGCTCGGAGTTGCACTTACGAATGTGCAGAAGGACTATGGTATTCTGCCATCCATTGTGAACGGATTCGCAACTGCCGTGGGCTTTACAATCTCAATCGTAATTCTTGCAGGAGTGAGAGAGCGTATTGAATATAATGACATTCCGGAGAGCTTTAAGGGAACGCCAATTGTCCTTGTAACAGCGGGACTTATGGCCATAGCTTTTATGGGCTTTTCCGGTATTATCTAGGGAGGTGCGGCAATGAACGGAGTATTGATTGCGGCGGCTGTCGTAGGTATATTGGGAATTATTATCGGTATTTTTCTCGGCGTTTCAGGCGCCAAGTTCGAGGTAAAGGTCGACGAGAGGGAGACTCTTGTGCGCGAGCAGCTTCCGGGAAACAACTGCGGAGGCTGCGGTTATGCGGGTTGTGATGCATATGCTAAGGCTATCGTCGAGAGCGGCGCGCCGATTAATCTGTGTGCAAGCTGCAGTGCCGGTAATCTTGAGGTGATTTCATCAATTATGGGTGTCGAGGCGCAGGCTGCTGAGAAGAAGGTCGCCTATGTGAAGTGCTCAGGTGACTGCGACAAGGCTAAGACGAACTACACCTATACAGGAATTGAGGACTGTAAGATTGCGGCGCAGATGCAGGGCGGCGGTCCTAAGGCATGCTCTTACGGCTGTCTCGGCTACGGAAGCTGTAAAAAGGCATGTCCATATAACGCTATCACAATAGTGAACGGACTTCCGGTTGTGGATGAGGAAAAATGTGTCGGCTGCGGAAGCTGTGTCGTCACCTGCCCTAAGCAGCTTATGGCACTCCGCCCGGTTAGAAAGAGAACGGTTGCTCTCGCATGTAACTCACCTGAGAAGGGCAAGCCCGTCATGGATGCCTGCCAGGCGGGCTGTATCGGCTGTACCCTCTGCACGAAGGAGTGTCCGTTCGGTGCAATCACCATGAACGGGAACATCCCTGTGATTGACTATGAGAAGTGCAAGGGCTGCGGCAAGTGTGCGATGAAGTGTCCTAAGAAGGTAATTAAGCTGGTGCAGGGGTAAGGATTGCCTGTATTTATGGGGGACATGATTTACTAAGAGATTTATACATTAACATTCTAAGGTTCCAGAGCCGTGATGCGTGTGCATTGCGGCTCTTTTTTTGCCGTATGTTTGTCAAAAATGACCGTTTACGTCAAAATGGTGGATAATGATTTTATTTCCATTTATATGAGCCGGTTCGATACACTCTATGAACATGGCAGGCTGGAGAAGTTAATGCCTGCTGCCAACCGGAAGCATATCGAGGAAATTGTTCTGAAAGCGGCAGAATGATAATTGTACCTTGTTGGGAAAAATAAGAGCATATTTTATAAAAAAGAAAATAAAAATTGCTTATATTATGAAATATATCGCATATAATAATATAAATATAAACAACACGCAAAAAACGATTGCGTTTTATTGAATGAGGTGATATATTATGAGTACAATAAAAGAAAAAGGATGTGTCAGTATGAAGATTCAAGCTGTTTTGATTGATGGCTTTAAAAATTTATCAAACGTAAAAATCTCTTTTGATAATATTACTGCTCTTGTTGCACTTAATAATTTTGGTAAGTCGAATGTGCTTTCCGGCATTGATTTTGGGTTAGCGTTTATTAAAGCTACAATTGAAGATAAAAAGGAAATGATGGCAAATTCTAATTTAATTCCAATTAATTGTAATATGATTGGAAAAAATTATAAGTATGAGATGGAGGTGTCTACTGATATTCATGGTCAGGAGTACATCGTCCAGTATGGCTTTGAATTTGTATGGAAAAATAGTGAGGATATGGAGCCGGGAATTGTTTCTGAGTTTCTGAAAGTTAAGCTTAACGAGAAAGGACAGAAGTTTACTCAGTTAATCAATAGAACACTGGACACAGCATTATATAAGAGTTCTGAGACAGGACGATGCTCGTCAAAGATAAAAGTTGATTCTGCAGAGCTTGTTGCAAATAAATTAAGAGCCTACGATGAGTTATATTATGCAGAGATTATTACAAAGCTAAATGGAATGAAGATATATATGGAAAATAATCTGGATGCAAAGAGTTTTTATCAGCCAGACCCAATTATTCGTAAGGGATTTGAAAATGAGATGATTAACGCTGATAATCTCCCACGTATTATCTTCAATTTGAAGAAACAGAATCCAGACAAATTTGAATTGTTGAAAGATGTGTATTTTCAGTTATTTCCAGACATTGAGGATGTTATTGTAAAGAATTTCAAAATCAATGCAGATGAAAGTGACCAGTTTCCTGACGATGCGCCATTTGTATTTACGAATTCTATCTATGTATTATTTGTTAAAGATAAAAACTTAGCGAACCCGGTTAACTTTTCAATGATGTCAGATGGCGCAAAGAGAGTATTTATGATACTGACTAAGATAATTGTATCTAGTGTAAGCAATATCTCATTGATAGCAATCGAAGAGCCTGAGAACTCTGTTCATCCCGGACTGTTCCAAGCATATATACAAATTATAAGTCAGTTGTTAGATGATTGTAAGGTAATTATTACTAGTCATTCGCCATATATTATCAGCTATTTAAACCCTTCCTGGCTTCATGTTGGTATGAATAGAAAGCCCGGCGTGGCCGAGTTCTTTGCTTTTAAAAAATCAGGTCAGAAGCAGTTGGAGAATGATGCAGCTGAATTGAATATGAGTATGGGAGATTATCTGTTCTCAATGCTTGCCGATTCAGAGAGTAGCATAAGCGATTATTTGGAGTGTGATGTCTATGAGTAAATGTCTTGTACTTTTTGTAGAGGGAGATACTGAGGTCGAATTTTACAAACAAGTAGTCGCAAATGCCAGAAAGCTACACCCTGCGGGAAGATTCGATACTAATATTGAATACAGAAATGTTAGAGGCGTAGGTGGTTTTAAAAGTATTGCTCTCAGAAAATTCACAAAAGAAATCAAGCCTAAATATGGGGATGACTGTGAGTTCACAATTGTTTTATGTAGTGATACGGATGTATTTGATTTTGCACCAAAACCACCGATAAAGTGGGATGAAGTAAAGAAAGATCTTGCAGATAATGGAGCTGCTAAAGTTATTCATGTACAGGCAAAGAGGTCAATTGAAGACTGGTTTTTGTATGATATAGAAGGAATTTTAGGATTCTTGAGGCTGAGTAAAAATACAAAAGTATCAGGAAAGAATGGATACGATAAGCTCCAGCGTTTGTACAAGCAAGCCAATAAAGTTTATTACAAAGGAATACAGAGCAATGGTATGATAGAACGCTTGAATATTGAAAAAATTGCAAATACAGTGAAAGAACAGCTGAATCCATTATATAAGGCTCTTGGAGTGGAAAAAAATAGATAATACCAAAGAAAGCCTTCTTCTGCAAGGAGATTTTGCAAAGGATGTATAGCAATATGGCAGTACATCACGGTGGAAAAGTAGGAAAAGCGGGTAAGACATTTCCAAGATAAAAGAAAAGCTCATAAAAAATGAGTGAAGGAGAAATTGTGGAAGAACGCAAAATTTATATGGCTCCTATGCCAGAGGTGATTTCCACCCGGATTCGGATATCGACATTATGATACTTCTTGATATAACAGACCTTGATTTGAAGGAATATAAAATAAAATTATCATATATGACATTTGACTTTAATCTTGACCATGACCTTGATATTAAACCAATAGCGAAAAATGAAGAACATTTTAAGAAGTGGCTAGATAATTATCCATTTTATGCAAATATAAACAGAGAAGGAGTGGTTTTATATGGAGCAGCCTAATGGAGAGGAAAAAGGGACAAGGAAAGATTTGCTGACATGGTTGAAAAATATTGTGAAGCTCAATTAGCATAATGATGAAATAGTGTGATAGGCACTGCGGCAGAGATTGACGCAGTGCCTTTTTGCATGCGCGTGAGTGTACAGGCTTGGAGAGGGCTGGTATATTCCAAAGTCAAAAATAAAAAATGCAACATTTTCTATAAAATGTTGCATTTTTTATTTACACACTATATTTCGGAGCTTTTCTGCAAAACTTAACCCCTATTTTAAAAAAAATTAAAATTTTTTTCCGCCTGTGCCATTCCGCAAATATATATATTATATGGCGGTTTTCCAAAATGCAACATTTTATAGATAATGTTGCATAATCCAGCCGGAAAAACAAGGAGGTTTTTATGCTGAAGCTGACACTTCGTCCCGGTGATTTCATAGATGTCGGGGAGAACATCAGGGTGGTATTCTCCGGTGGCTCTGCCAACAATATCCATCTGTTGATTGATGCACCGAAGGATGTCAACATTGTAAGAAATACGGCACAGCAGAGGAGAGAGAAGTCCCCATATTATGCGGAGCCTAAGCTCTCACCGAAGGCGCAGAAGGAGATTGCAGACATCCTTATGCAGGAGAAAAAAGGCAGACAGGATGGCACGGTCGCAAAGGACCGCAGTTAAGACGATAATAAAGCAGGGAAATCCTAGGCTCTCTGTTTTTATTATAAATAAAAAAATGTGCAGGAACGGATTCCTGTGCAATAACAACATGGAGGTAATTTAATATGGTAGTACAGCACAATTTACAGGCAATGAATGCCAACAGAATGTTAAACATCACAACTGGTTCACAGTCTAAGTCAGCAGAGAAGTTATCCTCAGGCTACAGAATCAACCGTGCAGCAGATGACGCAGCAGGTCTTTCAATTTCTGAGAAGATGAGAAAGCAGATCAGAGGTCTTGACCAGGCTTCAACTAACGCTGAGGACGGCGTATCCGCAGTACAGACAGCAGAAGGTGCACTCACAGAGGTTCACTCAATGCTTCAGAGAATGAACGAGCTTGCTGTTCAGGCTTCCAACGGAACCAACTCACAGACAGATAGAGACGCTATCCAGTCAGAAATTGAGCAGCTCACAACTGAGATTGACAGAGTTGCAGAGACAACTAAGTTCAATGAGACATATCTTTTAAAGGGTGACGCTAATGGCGCAACCAAGAAGATATATCTTGAGGCTCATGATGCAGGTCTTAAGGGATCTCTTACAGACAATGGTGATGGCACAGCAACATTCACTATGGCTACTCTTGAAGCTGGTGACAGTGTAACAATCGGTGGTAAGAGCTATACAATCGGTTCTAAAACGGATGAAATTAAAGATCTTGTAAAAAAAGATGCAACTAATCCAGTAAGCGTTAAGATTGGAAAACAGGAATTTAAGATTGCTGCTAATGGTGACATTCAAGACAAAGATGGCAATAAGTTATATGTAAAGACTGAAAATGGTGAAGCAAATGCAAAAGCATTTGCTGATGGTGTTGAACTTACAACTAGTGCTCAATTCAATGATCAGGCAGATGGTACTGGTACCAATAAAGATAATACGGCAGTAACTCTTGATAACATTAAGACATATATTAAGGATGGTGTTGAGGTTACATTTGGTGGTAAGACGTACAAGACTATGACAGGTGATGCTGATGGTGTTGATGATAACGATTCATCCGTTATTACAAAGGCAAAGGCTTATGAGCTTGCGTCAAAGGAACTTCTCAAGGCTAACCAGATTGGTGATACAGAAGGTAATGCTAAGGTTACTGATAGTAAAGATGCAGCAATATCACTTACTAATGGTGATGGTACATTCAAGATTAAGCTTGCTCAGACAAAGGTAGCAGAGAAGCTTAACTTCAACCTTCACGTAGGCTCAGATGCTGATATGACCAACAAGATCAATGTCAACATCGAGACAATGGATTCAAGCTATCTTGGAATTAAGGGTCTTAATGTATCAGATGATACGGGTGTTGCTGCTACATACGCAGTAGATGCTATTGCTGATGCTCTCCAGAAGGTATCAGACCAGCGTTCATCACTCGGTGCTGTTCAGAACAGACTTGAGCACACAATCGCTAACCTCGACAATGTTGTTGAGAATACAACATCCGCTGAGTCACGTATCCGTGATGTCGATATGGCTGAGGAGATGGTTGAGTACAGCAAGAACAACATTCTTGCACAGGCTGGACAGTCTATGCTTGCACAGGCTAACCAGGCTACACAGGGAGTTCTCTCCTTACTCGGCTAATTCCTGTTTAATATTATCTGCTTTCGGCGGAATGATTATTCCGCACGGAACAGCAGCATAAGCTTTAAAAGGCTCTCATACCGGTTTTCCGGTATGGGAGCTTTTTTGCAGTGAAGTCTTATCGTGGAGATGTAAATATATCAGCATGTTTTGACTTCAACATCATATTTTTGAGAGAAAATTTAATGGCAAGTTTTTTTTAGGTGTGGTAAAATAATTAAATAGCATGAAAGCAGGTGGGGAGCAGGACTTCAGAAAAGTAAGCAATGCTCCGGAAAAAGTAAACAATGCTCCGGAAAAAGTAAGCAATGCTCCGGAAAAAGTAAGCAATGCTCCGGAAAAAGTAAGCAATGCTCCGGAAA
>CAKRJT010000033.1 GCA_934351925.1 uncultured Lachnospiraceae bacterium | reverse complement strand
TGTACTTTCCTGCGTTTTAAGCAGTAATCTGAAAAAGGAAACGCTGGTAGAAAGAATAAGGTATCAGGGATAGCAAGCAACCAAGCTGTCACTCGGGCAATGAGTGACAGCACAGATATCGAAGCTCACCGACAAGAACGAGGAATATGTAAAAGAGATTATAGCTGGCGAAGAAAAATAAATTTGTGCTTGCAATGAGCATGACTTTGTGGTAAACTTTTGTCAACTTAGAGGAAAAGACACAAGGAGATATCCGGGCAGTAAGGATATAACCTCCGTATAGCTGTCTTTTTTTTTGAGAAAATTTAAGGAATAATGCATTTTTATACAGGCAATACGCTAAATATACATTATTACTGAATTTTTATGCAGGGTAATCTGCATGTTTAGAAACAGCTTAAAGTACAGATGGAAAGGATTAATGGTGGTATAATGAAAGCTTTTCTGATTCTTGAGGACGGAAATGTATTTGAGGGAACCAGTATCGGTTCTGCGAGAGAAGTCATCAGCGAGATAGTTTTTAATACCTCAATGACCGGATATTTGGAGGTGCTGACTGACCCTTCTTATGCCGGACAGGCGGTAGTAATGACATATCCTCTGATTGGTAATTATGGAATATGTCATGCAGATATGGAGTCCGGGAGACCATGGCCGGACGGATTTATTGTCAGGGAGTTATCGAGAATCCCTAGTAATTTCAGAAGTGAAGATACCATCCAGAATTTCCTTGAAGTTAATGACATCCCTGGTATTTCAGGTATTGATACCAGAGCTCTTACTAAAATCCTCCGTGAAAAGGGTACCATGAACGGCATGATAACCACAAATGAAAATTATAATCTTGATGAGATTATCCCTAAGATTAAGGAATACCGCACGGGAAATGTTGTTGACAAGGTCACCTGTGCCGAGAAGTATGTGCTTGACGGTGATGGTTATAAGGTTGCACTTATGGATTTCGGTGCTAAGAGAAATATTGCAAGAAGCCTTAATAAGAGAGGCTGTAAGGTTACAGTATATCCTGCGAGAACCACGGCGGAAGAGATACTTGCCGACAATCCTGACGGAATTATGCTTTCAAATGGTCCCGGAGACCCGAAGGACTGTGGAACGATAATCGATGAGGTTCGTAAGCTCTATGAGTCAGGAGTTCCTATTTTTGCAATCTGTCTCGGACATCAGCTCATGGCACTTGCGACAGGAGCGGATACACATAAGATGAAGTACGGACACAGAGGGGCAAATCATCCGGTTAAGGATTTAAAAACGGGAAAGGTATACATTTCCAGCCAGAACCATGGATATGTTGTCGATGAAAAGACGATTTCCGCAGACCTTGCCGTTCCGAGCTTCTGCAATGTAAATGACGGTACGAACGAAGGACTTTCATATATTAAGAAGAATGTGTATACAGTCCAGTTCCACCCGGAGGCATGTGCAGGTCCTCTTGACACGGGGTTCTTATTTGACAGATTCATAGAGATGATGGGAGGTGCAAGATAATGCCTAAGAATAAGGATATTAAAAAAGTATTGGTTATCGGTTCGGGTCCTATTGTAATCGGACAGGCCGCTGAGTTTGACTATGCGGGAACACAGGCATGCCGTTCTCTCAAGGAGGAGGGCATTGAGGTAGTACTTGTAAACTCCAACCCGGCTACGATTATGACAGATAAGGATATCGCTGATGAGGTATATATCGAGCCTCTCACAATCAAGTCTCTTGAGCAGATTATAATAAAGGAGAAGCCGGACAGCATTCTTCCTACACTCGGAGGTCAGGCTGGTCTTAACCTGGCGATGGAGATTGCAGAGACTGGCTTCCTTGAGGAGCACAATGTAAAGCTCATCGGTACAACAGCACTCACAATCAAGAAGGCTGAGGACAGACTTGAATTCAAGACTACAATGGAGAAGATTGGTGAGCCTTGCGCACCTTCACTTGTTGTTGAGAATGTTGAAGATGGTATTGAATTTACGAATAAAATCGGTTATCCGGTTGTTCTTCGTCCTGCTTACACACTCGGAGGAAGCGGCGGCGGTATCGCCAAGAATGAGGAGGAGTTAGTCGAGATTCTCTCTAATGGTCTCCGCCTTTCAAGAGTAGGTCAGGTGCTTGTAGAGAGATGTATTGCAGGTTGGAAGGAAATCGAGTACGAGGTTATGCGTGACAGCGCCGGCAACTGCATCACGGTATGTAACATGGAGAACTTAGACCCTGTAGGAGTCCACACCGGAGACAGTATCGTTGTCGCACCTAGCCAGACACTTTCGGATAAAGAGTACCAGATGCTCCGTTCATCTGCGCTCAACATTATAAATGAGCTTCAGATTACAGGCGGATGTAATGTTCAGTTCGCACTTCATCCTACAAGCTTTGAGTACTGTGTAATCGAGGTTAATCCAAGAGTAAGCCGTTCATCCGCACTTGCATCCAAGGCAACAGGTTATCCTATCGCCAAGGTTGCCGCAAAGATTGCACTCGGCTATACACTTGATGAGATTAAGAACGCTATCACCGGAAAGACCTACGCAAGCTTCGAGCCTGCACTTGACTACTGTGTAGTCAAGATTCCGAGACTTCCTTTTGATAAATTTATCCACGCTTCAAGAAAGCTCACAACACAGATGAAGGCAACCGGTGAGGTAATGAGCATCTGCACGAACTTCGAGGGAGCACTCATGAAGGCTGTACGTTCACTTGAGCAGCATGTGGACTGCCTTATGAATGAGGATTATTCCGGGTATTCAGACGAAGAGATTACCGAGATGTTAAACAGAGTAGATGACAGAAGAATCTACGTTATTGCGGAGGCGATAAGAAGAGGCGTTACCTACGAGACAATCCATGATATAACCAAGATTGATGTATGGTTTATAGATAAGCTTGCAATTCTTGTTGAGATGGAGAATGCACTTAAGACACAGCCGCTTACCAAGGAGCTTCTCTTAGAGGCTAAGAGAATCGAGTTCCCTGACAATGTGATTGCAAAACTTACCGGAAAGACAACAAAAGATATCAAGGCACTCAGAAACGAGTATGGTATCCATGCGGCATTCAAGATGGTTGATACCTGTGCGGCAGAGTTCGAGGCGACGACACCTTACTATTATTCATGCTTTAAGAGTGAGAATGAGGTCATAAAGACACATCCTGAGAAGAAGGTTCTTGTACTTGGTTCAGGTCCTATCAGAATTGGTCAGGGTATCGAATTTGATTACTGCTCGGTTCACAGCACATGGGCATTCAAGCAGGAAGGCTATGAGACAATCATTGTAAACAACAACCCTGAGACTGTAAGTACGGACTTCGATATTGCGGACAAGCTTTACTTTGAGCCGCTCACACCGGAGGATGTTGAGAATATCGTTGAGCTGGAGAAACCGGACGGAGCTGTAGTCCAGTTCGGTGGACAGACGGCTATTAAGCTCACCAAGAGCCTTATGGAGATGGGAGTTCCTATTCTCGGAACAAGTGCAGAGGATGTTGACGCTGCAGAGGACAGAGAGCTTTTTGACGAGATTCTTGAAAAGTGTGCTATTCCAAGACCGAAGGGACACACAGTATTTACCGTTGATGAGGCATTAAGTGCTGCCCATGAGCTTGGTTATCCTGTACTTGTAAGACCTTCCTATGTACTTGGCGGACAGGGAATGCAGATTGCTGTATCGGATGATGATGTGGTTGAATTTATGAATATCATCAACAGACAGGTTCAGGAGCATCCTGTACTTGTAGATAAGTATATTGTCGGAAAGGAAATAGAGGTCGATGCCGTATGTGATGGCGAGGATATCCTTATTCCGGGTATAATGGAGCATATCGAGAGAGCAGGTATCCACTCAGGAGACTCTATTTCGGTATATCCTGCACAGAGCCTTAACGACAAGGTTATCGCAACACTTGAGGATTACACAGGCAGGCTTGCAAGAGCCCTTCATGTAAAGGGACTTATCAATATCCAGTTTATCGTAAGCCATGACGAGGTGTATGTAATCGAGGTTAATCCTCGTTCATCAAGAACTGTTCCGTATATCAGCAAGGTTACGGGAATTCCTATCGTTAAGCTCGCAACACGCGTCATAACAGGTCATACAATAAAGAGCATGGGTTACACACCGGGACTTCAGGCTAAGGCAGATTATATCGCAATAAAGATGCCTGTATTCTCATTTGAAAAAATCAGAGGCGCTGACATAAGCCTCGGACCTGAGATGAAGTCAACAGGTGAGTGTCTTGGTATTGCTAAGCAGTTCAATGAGGCTCTTTACAAGGCATTCCAGGGTGCCGGGGTTAATCTTCCGAAGCACAAGCAGATTATCATTACCGTCAAGGATGAGGATAAGCCGGATGTTGTTGACATAGCACAGCGCTTTGAGAAGCTCGGCTACAAGATATATGCAACTCTCGGAACAGCCAAGTATCTGAACGAGAGAGGCGTAAATGCAATCAAGGTCAACAAGCTTGAGCAGGAGGCACCGACACTTCTCGACCTCATTCTTGAGCACAAGATCGACCTTGTAATAGACAGCCCGTCTAACGGTATTGAGCACAGCGGTGACGGTTTCTTAATCCGCCGTCATGCAATCGAGACAGGTGTCAATGTTCTCACTTCTCTTGATACAGCTCATGCGCTCATCACAAGCCTTGAGGTTCAGGACAAGCAGCATATGACTCCTATAGATATTGCGACTATCGGAAACAGATAAGCAGTAACCGGTAACTGCTGGTTTGAAAATATAATTCTGGTTTCCTATTACAGGGTATAAAAATAAGAAGCTATCATGGTCACAAGTTTCAAAAGCCGTTCGTGCTAATACGATTAGGCTTTTGAACTTGGAATCCGAAAAACATGAGGAAGCAGCGGTTCCCGAATATTAAAAGGACAATATCATTCAGATTAAATTATCTTTTCTGAATGATATTGTCCTTTTTTTGTTGTCTGTCTGACTATGTCTGAATTTATGCGTTATTTTAAACCTTATTTATCAGTGATAAGGCTGTGGAGCTCCTGAAGCGACCTTACCTCAGACGAACCGTTCTTTTTAACATAGGCTATTCCTTCGGCGGTTGCCTTTGCCGCAGCCATGGTTGTCATGTAAGGTATTCTTGCCTTGATGGCAGCCTTTCTTAAGTAGCTGTCATCATGTACGCTTTCCTTGCCGACAGGGGAGTTGATTATCAAATCAATCTCGCCGTTGGTTATGGCGTCGAGTATGTTAGGACGACCCTCGTAGAGCTTATTAATCTTTGTGACAGGTAAACCGGCCTCGGCGATAAGGTCATAGGTTCCGCCTGTTGCGAGAACCTTGAAGCCATCGTTTACGAAGCTTCCTGCGACATCGACAACCTCCTCCTTATCCTTGCGGTTAACAGAGATGAGGACTGTTCCCTCAAGCGGAAGCTTGGAGGATACACCTTCCTCTGCCTTGTAGAAGGCTTCACCATAGTGGGATGAAAGACCGAGCACCTCACCTGTAGAGCGCATCTCAGGTCCGAGTATCGGGTCAACCTCCGGGAACATATTGAATGGGAAGGCAGCTTCCTTCACGCCATAGTATGGAATGTGTCTTTCCTTCATTGCCGGGATTGGAGATGGTCTTCCTGTGAGCTCGCTTGTGATGATATCCGTTGCAATAGGAACCATTCTTATATCACAGACCTTTGAGACAAGAGGTACTGTACGGGAAGCTCTTGGATTAGCCTCAAGCACATATACCTTTCCTTTTTCAATGGCATACTGCATGTTCATAAGACCCTTTACATGCATTTCCTCGGCAATTCTGCGTGTGTATTCCTTGATAAGACGTACATTTTCCTCTGAAATATGTACAGATGGAATGATGCAGGCTGAATCTCCTGAGTGTACGCCGGCAAGCTCAATGTGCTCCATTACTGCAGGAACGAAGGCATGTGTACCATCGCTTATGGCATCGGACTCACACTCGAGGGCGTTATTGAGGAAACGGTCAATGAGGATAGGGCGGTCAGGTGTTACGCCGACAGCAGCCTTCATATAATCGCTCATGCTCTCGTCATCATATACCACTTCCATTCCGCGTCCGCCAAGAACGTATGAAGGACGAACCATGACAGGGTAGCCTATTTCATTGGCGATGCTGATGGCTTCATCCACGGTTGTTGCCATGCCTGACTCAGGCATAGGAATTTCAAGCTTATCCATCATGGCGCGGAACTGGTCTCTGTCCTCTGCAAGGTCGATTACGGCAGGTGAGGTTCCGAGAATTTTCACACCGTTTTTCTCAAGCGAAGCCGCAAGATTGAGAGGTGTCTGACCGCCGAACTGTGCGATGACACCGAGAGGCTTCTCTTTGTTATATATGCTTAATACATCCTCAAGTGTAAGCGGCTCAAAGTAGAGCTTGTCCGAGGTATCATAATCAGTCGATACCGTCTCAGGATTACAGTTGACAATAATTGTCTCAAATCCCAGTTTTTTGAGTGCGAGTGAGGCATGAACACAGCAGTAGTCAAATTCGATACCCTGACCTATTCTGTTAGGACCGCCGCCGAGAATCATGATTTTCCTGTTATTTGAAACAGGGTTCTTATCCTCGCCGTTGTAGGTCGAGTAGTAGTAGGCGCTGTTCTCGGTTCCTGATACATGCACACCTTCCCAGGCTTCATTAACGCCAAGGCTTGTACGTCTGCTGCGCACATCATCCTCGGAGACATCAAGAAGCTGGCTCAGATATTTGTCAGAGAATCCATCCTTCTTTGCCTTGGTGAGAAGCTCATCCGATGGAAGTGAGCCCTTGAACCTGAGAAGCTCCTCCTCCTCGTCAACCAATTCTTTCATCTGCGATATGAAATAATGCTTAACCCTGGTAAGCTCATATATCTCATCCACCGTTGCACCTTTTCTGAGAGCTTCATACATGATAAAATGACGCTCGCTCGAAGGTGTAACCAGCTTCTTCAATAACTCTTCCTTGGAGAGCGTGTCAAAATTCTTGACATGTCCAAGACCATATCTGCCGTTTTCAAGGCTGCGGATTGCCTTCTGGAAGGCTTCCTTATAGTTCTTACCGATGCTCATGACCTCGCCGACAGCTCTCATCTGTGTTCCGAGCTTATCTTCAACACCCTTGAATTTTTCAAATGCCCAGCGTGCGAACTTGATAACCACATAGTCGCCGTCCGGTACATACTTATCAAGAGTTCCGTATTTTCCGCAAGGGATGTCACGCAGGGTAAGACCTGCCGCCAACATGGCTGAGACAAGCGCAATAGGGAAACCGGTTGCCTTGGAAGCAAGTGCTGAAGAACGTGATGTACGCGGGTTAATTTCGATGACTATTATTCTGTCTGTTACAGGGTCATGTGCGAACTGTACATTGGTTCCGCCGATAACCTGAACCTTGTCAACAATCTTGTAGGCCTGCTCCTGCAGTCTTTTCTGGCAGTCTTCGGATATTGTGAGCATAGGGGCGCAGCAGAAGGAGTCGCCTGTATGCACACCGAGCGGGTCAATGTTCTCAATAAAGCATACTGTAATCATATTGCCTTCGCTGTCGCGTACAACCTCAAGCTCAAGCTCCTCCCAGCCGAGAATGGACTCTTCCACAAGAACCTGGCCGACTATACTTGCCTGAAGACCTCTTGCACATACGGTCTGGAGTTCTTCCCTGTTGTATACAAGTCCACCGCCTGCACCGCCCATTGTATACGCCGGACGAAGAACAACCGGGTATCCGAGCCTGTCTGCTATGGCGAGTGCTTCATCAACAGAGTAGGCAACCTCGCTTCGTGCCATCTCAATGCCGAGGGAATTCATTGTCTTTTTGAACTCAATGCGGTCCTCGCCGCGTTCGATGGCATCCACCTGTACACCGATAACCTTGACAGTATATTTGTCAAGCACGCCTGCCTTGTAGAGTTCTGAGCAGAGATTAAGACCTGACTGACCGCCGAGATTCGGAAGCAGCGCGTCAGGGCGCTCCTTGGCGATAATCTGTTCAAGACGTTCAACATTAAGAGGCTCAATGTAGGTGACATCTGCAGTCTCAGGGTCGGTCATGATTGTTGCAGGGTTAGAGTTTACAAGAACAATCTTATAACCTAGCTTTCTGAGTGCTTTACATGCCTGTGTTCCCGAGTAATCGAACTCACAGGCCTGACCTATCACAATAGGTCCTGAACCAATAATAAGTACCTTATCAATATCCTTAAGCTTTGGCATGATATTTCCTCCCTAAATTTAGTAATTACATTATAAGCTAAAGTGACAGAGGAATAAAGCTTAATTTATGAAAAAATAATTTTAATTGCTTAGAGCTGGGGGAGGAAGCGATTTCTGCCATATCTGCTAAAATGTCTGCCAAAAGCCTGCCAAATATCAAAATAACATTTCTGTAATGGTAATACCAATTTCCATGTGGTATAATAAGCGAAAAAAATAAGAGTAACTATTCAGAACCACATTCTCAAAATCGTCTCTATGAGACTTTCCTTTTGTATATGTGGTCAAACTGCCATATAAAACTGTTTATCTGCACGGATGTAGGCAATCGCAGAACGCAGTTTTGCATGGTTATGAATAGTTAGAAATGAAAATAAAAAGGTGAAAAGAAAAAGGTGAAGATAATGGGTGATTATAATTATAATAAGTTCGACAGTATAATATTCGATGTTGATGGAACCTTGTGGGACGTGAGGGATGCGGTAGCTCATGCGTGGCGCGATGTCATCACGGAGCTCACTGACTGGGAGATTAATTTTGACGGTAAGAGCCTTGGAGCTATGTTCGGAAAGACGATGGATACGATATTTTTCCATTTTTATCCGAACAGCACGAAAGAAGAATACGAGAAGATAACAGGGGTAATCTACAAGAGACAGAAAGAATATCTTATAAGATATGCACCGGCACTGTATGAGGGTGTTGCCGGGACCCTTGAAAAGCTGTCACATAGATATAAGCTGTTTATAGTGACCAACGCGCAGAGAGGTTATATAGATACGGTTTTTGCGGTGCACGATGTGCAGAAATATTTTACCGACTGGATGTGCTTCGGTGATACGAATGCGTCGAAGGATGTGACAATAAGAAAAATTATTGAGAGAAATAATCTTAAAAATGCGGTCTATGTAGGTGACACGCAGGGCGATGCAGATTCTTGTGAGAAGGCAGGAATACCTATCGTGTATGCCGCCTATGGACTTGGAAAGGTTGAGAAGTCTTGGAGAAGCATAGATAAGTTTAGTGAGCTTGAGGATATTTTTCTTAGAGATAAAGCCTGCAATGAGGCACAGGAAAGTATATCAGAATGTAAGCTGTCTGAAGAAGATGGTGACAGGGAAGGCTGCATGCATGCAGATGTGTTAAAGGACGGTACATTAAAGTCTGATGACATGTCGGAGAAAAGTATCGCTGCCGGGAAAATCGATACCGTAATCTTCGACCTTGACGGAACACTGCTCTACACCATAGAGGACCTTGCGGCAAGCACCAACCATGCGTTACGACAGTACGGAATGCTGGAAAGAACTCTTGAGGAGGTGACGGCATTTGTGGGAAACGGTGTCGCTAAGCTCATAGAGCGCGCGGTTGTGCCGGGAACGGATAAGGAGCTTTTCGACAAGGTATTTGCGGAGTTTAAAAAGCATTACGCAGTCCATAACCTTGACCACACAAGACCATATCCGGGAATTGTTGATATGCTTACCAAGCTTAAAGAGCAGGGATATAAGGTTGCAGTTGTGTCGAACAAGCTTCAGAGTGCGACACAGAGCCTATGTGAGCATTTCTTCGGTGAGCTGGTTCCACTTGCGGTCGGCGATAATCCCAGCATGGCAAAGAAGCCGGAGGCAGATATGGTGAATGAAGCACTGTGCCGGCTTAACAGGAGCCGCGCAAATGCAGTTTATGTCGGTGATTCAGAGGTCGATATTGAGACCGCGAAAAATTCCGGAATGAAGCTTATTATGGTTGAATGGGGCTTCAGGAAACGCGCGGACATGGAAAAGCTGGGAGCCGGATGTTTTATTGATAAGGCGGAGAAGATATTTGACATTCTGAAAGCTGCGGCGGAACATACCCGGCGTGCTGAGGCGGATAACAGAATTATGCAATTGTTAAGGGATGAAAAATATATACAGCGTAAAGGATAATGTGGCGGTTGAAGACATTATTGAATTTCACGCAGAATTTGAATATATTCATCCTTTTCAGGATGACCATGTTATAATAAGGACAAAGTTAGAGAAACCCAGTAAAATCAAGGGGTTAGCACTAATTTAGTCCTTATTTTTTATACCTAAAATCGGTATATGATAAGGCAGCGCTGACAAATCAAACCGAAATCCAAACATTCACAACATATACTTACAAAGACTTAAATTATAGTTATAAAATAGAGGTTTCAGGTATTGAAGGTGAAAAGCAGGTTATAGTACATGGTGTAGGTATCCTTTTTGCATATCTTCTATAATTGCTACATAGAAAAGTGCAAATGCACAAAAAATAGTAATGGCTATTGAAGTAAAAATAATTTAGTGGTAAAATAACATTACCAAAATACGTGCAACGAACAAAAACAAGGAGTAGCACTATGGAGATTAAGAGAGATTCATACCTTGAACAGTTAAAGATAAGAAAAGATAACGGAATGATTAAGATTATCACGGGAATCAGGAGATGCGGCAAATCATTCCTGTTATTTGTGTTGTTTAAGAAATATTTATTGGAAAATGGTGTAGATAATGACCACATCATTGAAATTGCTTTAGATGGCATTGAAAATGAGGAACTGAGAGATCCAAAGAAGTGTTATCAGCATATTAAAGAGCGGGTGGAAGATGACCGGAAGTATTATCTGCTCTTGGACGAAGTACAGTTTATGCCACGATTTGAAGAAGTGCTGAATAGCTTGCTTCGTATCAGTAACATTGATGTGTATGTAACCGGCAGTAATTCGAAATTTTTATCTAGTGATATTGTAACTGAATTTAGAGGCAGAGGAGATGAAATCAGAATTTATCCGTTGTCTTTTGCAGAGTTCTATGCGGCTTATGATGGAGATTATGATGATGCTTGGGAAGAATATATGATATACGGTGGTTTACCACAAGTGGCACAATTTTCTGTAGAACGCCAGAAGGCTGAGTATCTTAAAAATATTTTTACCAATGTTTATATCAAGGATGTGGTAGAGCGAAACAGAATTCAAAATGTTGATGAGATTGGAACTTTGGTGGACATTCTTGCTTCTGCCATAGGAGCACCTACCAATCCAACAAAAATATCAAATACTTTCAAAAGTGAGAGAGGTATCAATTACAGCAATAAAACTATATCCAATCATATTGATTATTTGGCAGAGGCATTTTTGATTTCTAAAGCGGACCGGTATGATATTAAGGGGAGAAAATATGTAGGAGCCAATCTGAAATACTATTTTTCGGATATAGGACTTAGAAATGCCAGACTAAACTTCAGACAGCAGGAGCCGACTCATATTATGGAGAACATTGTTTATAATGAGTTGCTTGTGCGTGGCTACAATGTAGAGGTTGGTATTGTGGATGTATTTGCAAAGAATAGTGACGGAAAGAGAGTTCATAAGCAGCTAGAGGTTGATTTTGTAGTAAACCAGGGCAGTCAGAGATATTACATTCAGGTGGCTTATGATATGACTTCTGAGGAAAAGCAAACACAGGAACTTAATTCACTTCGAAATATTCCGGATTCATTTAAGAAGATTGTTATAGTAAATGGAACAAAAAAGCCTTGGAGAAATGAGGAAGGCTTTGTGATCATGGGCATAAAATATTTTCTGCTCAATGAGGATAGTTTGGAGTTTTAGTTTCATGTTATGGAGGATACTGAAACAGTGTATACCATGTATGAGACATTAAATGTGCTGGACGATATGCTTTCAGAAAATGGTTTTATCAGGACACACCAGAGTTGCCTTGATGGGCAGGATACATTTATAAGATTACTTGATATGCTGGAGATTCCACATAACTAATGCTGCATGGGGAAAGCGTAACAGAAGAAAGGAAACACAACAATGAAGATATATATAGATTTTGATGATGTACTATGTGAGACAGCAAAGAACTTTACGAAAATTGCAAAGGAATTGTTCGGAAAGGATGTGCCTTACAGCGAGGTTCAGTTCTTTAACCTGAAAAAAACATTCGATTTAAATGATGAACAGTATGAGGAGTTGATGAGAGTAGGACACCTTCCGGAACAATTGATGAATTATGAGGAGACTCCGGGGGCTTCACAGACTATTAATAAGTGGGTCGACGAAGGACATGAGGTGTTCATTATCACAGGCAGACCTTTTAATTCCTACGAACCATCGCGGAGATGGCTTGATGAGCATGGGCTTGAGAGGGTTTTGCTGTATTGCGTTGACAAGTATGGACGTGAAAAGTTCGAACAGACCTATGCGTTCAATATGACCTTGGAGCAGTTGTACAGCATGACCTTTGATTTTGCAATAGAGGATTCACCGGCTGCCTTTGAGCATGTCATGCACTTTGAAGGGTGTAAGGTGGCAGTATTTAACCGTCCGTGGAACATACATGCGGAGCTTCCGAATGACAATTTTGTGAGATGTGAGGGCTGGAAGGAGATTGACAGATTGTTTGAGGAGTGTTCCAGGTAAAAGGTATATAGCAGGAAATCAGTTATGGTTTCCTGCTGCTTTGTTTTATACACTCATTAAGACACTTCTTAAAAAGGCATGAAAATTCATAATTGAGAAAGGCAGCATTTCGCGATATAATGTTGAATATGGCAGAGCTGTTTTTGGTGGTAAATCGGATTTGGAGGGGGAAAAGACAATGACAATAGAACCAATAACAATAAAGGATAAGCTTGGAAGAAATGTATTATTAAGAGCGGCAACGCCGGAAGATTCGGCAGATTTAATAAAGTATCTTAAAGCTACGAGTGGAGAAACCCCGTATTTAATAAGAGAACCTGATGAGATTACAATAACATTGGAAAAAGAAGAAGCCTTTATTCAGGCTAAGCTTGATTCTGAACGCGAACTAATGCTTTTAGCATTTGTCAATGGAAAACATGTCGGAAATTGCTCACTTATGAATGTGGCAGCATATAAAAGATATAAACATCGTTGCGAGCTGGCGATTGCCCTATATAAGGAGTATTGTGGTTGCGGGATTGGAAAGGCTATGCTGGAAACAGTATTAGACATTGCTGCCAAGCTTGGATACGAGCAGGCCGAACTGGAAGTGATAGCCGGAAACGAGAGCGCAATTTCGCTATATGAAAAGCTTGGCTTTCAAAAATACGGCACTTTTCCGGATAATATGAAATATCCGGATGGTTCATATCGTGACGCATATTGGATGATGAAAAAACTTTAGAAAAATAAATTTGCGGGGTATGTATATGCAGAAGCCGGAGATAAGAGAACTTGACTATAATACCATGAAAGGGCAATCGTATAGTGCCCAAATCCATTCAGATAAATTCCTTTCAATAGAACCGGTGAGCGGAGGATTTGCTGTTGAGTGGGTAGATAGTGATGAGGAGTTGAGAATGTCAATCACGGATGAAATTCTTTCGGACTGGCTTGAAAACCCTGTTGCGTACGGGGCATATATGGACGGTGAGCTTGTTGGGTTCGTGGAGGGCTTTTTGGAAAAATGGAATAACCGCTTTAGAATCAGCAATATTTGTGTTTTCAACATGGATAGACGCAACTGTGGAATAGGGCAGGCATTGATTGAGCGTATTTTCACGGAAGCCATAGCGAGCGGGGCGCGAATGATTGTGTTAGAGACTCAGAGCTATAACTCAAAAGCTATATCATTTTATATGAAAAATGGTTTTGAAATAATCGGTTTTGACAGGTATGCGTACTCAAATAATGGACCCAAAGAGCACAATATGAGAATTGAGATGGGAAGAATGATATAGGGAGATATAAGTTTGAAAGTGAAACTTTCAAACAACTTATTGGTGGCAGTACTGCAAGCTATGCTTGCAGTATGCAGGGGTATAAATATGATGAATGTGACAATAAATCCACTTGAAGGAATATCTATTGATAATAAAAAAGTTAATTTGGGCATGAGCAGAGCGGAAGTGGCTTCGATACATTATGTGGATGAAGAATTGCAAAACGCAAATCACTGGACAACTATAGGGATTGGAAGAGCAGGTTATTATAAATAAGCTGCATTGAATCAATAACGAGATTGTGCAACCGTGTGGCTTGGAATAACAGGTTATTATAATTGTTAATACATATTATGAAATGAGGTAAAGCAACCGTAGGGCTTGGAAGGGCAGATTATTATAATCAGGGCAGGTGACAAGTATGAAATGTGCATTGGCGGCAATGGGTTTTATCGATGGGGACATACAGCATAATAAGAGAGTTATAATTGATACAATGAAAAAGTACTCAGATACAGCGGACATAGTTATATTCGGAGAAGCCTTTCTGCAGGGCTTTTACTGTGCGGATTTTAATGTGGAGCATGATGAAAAGATTGCAGTAACCCGGAACGATTCGCTAATAACCGAAATATGCTCCGCCGCAGAGGAATATAAGATTGCTGTTTCCTTCGGATTTATAGAGAAAGAAGGGGATTTATTTTACAGCTCACAGCTCACGGTAGACCGGACGGGTAAAGTTCTTGATTTATACAGAAGGGTATCGCCGGGCTGGAAGGAAAGCTTTGCGGATGAGCATTACCGTGAGGGGGAAGAATTTCTTTCGTTTTTATTTCTTGACAGGAAGGTTGTTGTCGGTCTGTGTGGGGATTTATGGTTCGATACCAATATAGACAGGATAAACAAGCTGCACCCGGACATTGTTTTCTGGCCTGTATATACTGATTTCAATGAACATGAGTGGAATACCTCCGAAAAGCTTGAGTATGCCGCGCAGGCCGGCAGAATCAACAGCAAGGTGTTATATGTCAATTCGCTATGTAAGGACAGGGAAGCGGATGACATTGCAAAGGGCGGAGCGGCATTGTTTGCCGGCGGAAGGATTGAAACTGAGATTCCATCAGGACAGGAAGGGATTCTTGTGGTTGAGGTGTAGGAGCTGTGTGTGTTTGAGTGAGAATTTGATTTCACCTGTTTAATTAATATTTTTCCTATATTCCGTCGGAGTGCATCCTGCCAGCTTTTTAAATACCTTTGAAAAATAGTAGGCATCGTGAAAGCCGCACTTCGTGGCAACCTCGTTGCAGGTATACAGACCTGTGGCGAGGTATTTTTTTGCGTTGCGGATGCGTATGTGGCTGAGGGTCGAGAAGATGGTGTCACCCGTTTCCTTTTTAAATACGCGGTTGAGGTAGTCAAAATTACAGTGAAACATCTCCTCAAGCTTTGCACTGTCAATGTCCTCGTTATAGTTGGCAGAGAGATAGTGACGGAGGGTTATGACGTATCCGCCCGCACGGGAGCCGGCGGCGATGGAGTGGACGAGGCTGCGTCTGTAGTTCTGCGCGAGCATGCCGATAAGCTCACACAGCAGGCTGCTCATAAGGTATGAATTTAACGTCATGTCGTGAATACATTCAAGTAGCTTTGACAGCGTGAGGTTAAATTCAGCGGCAAGTATGTTGACATCAATATGCCCGGTTTTCGGGAAAAGCGGGAGCATAAATGGAGTCATATTGTTATTATTTTTTTCAGGGCTGTTTTGGCTGTCATGGATTTTTGCGGTATTTGCCATATTGGCAGTCAGGGCGTTTTTGATATTCCGGTCCGGAAGCATATCAACTCCGTCAAGTGTAAAATGAATATATGAAAAGCTGCATCTGGTCGCACTAAGTCCCTCATGCTCAAATTCAGGGTCAAGCAGAATGTAGTCCCCCTCGGTCAGAAGATACTCGCGCCTGTCCTCGCGGATGTGCAGTTCTCCCGAATGAATGTAGTAGAAAATATATTCCTGTGCCTGCCTCTTAAAATGAATGTACGGAGGCTTTATATTGGCAGTATCACAGAGGGATATCTGTGGAAGTGAGCAGGCTGTGATTTTATAAAAAATATTGTTATTCATATATGATTTCCTCAAAGTGCAATGCCGTGCATGTACGGCATCATCTAAAATCCTATTCAGATAAAGCGTTAAATTACAATATAATAGTACAATATCATAGAATTAAGTGCAATAAAAAGTCGCTAAAGTACAAAAATAAGTCATTATTATATATTTTATTTTGATGCTGCCGGATGTATTATAATCGAGGTTTGAAGATAAATACATCAGAGAGCGAGGAATATGACATGAAGGATATGACACAGGGAAAGCCGCTTAAGCTTATAATAGGTTTTGCGATACCGATGCTTATCGGAAATATTTTTCAACAGGTGTACAATGTTGCTGACACGATGATTGTAGGACGTTATCTCGGAGAAAATGCGCTCGCAGGAGTCGGAAGCACGGGAACGCTGACCTATTTTCTGCTCGCACTTGTCAGCGGAATGTGCAACGGAGCCGGGCTTGTCATAGCTCAGTGCTTTGGCAGCGGCAACAAGGAGAGATTGTCGAGGGTTGTGACGGCGCTCATATGGGTTGCGGGCGCACTGACCTGCGTTGTGGCAGTGATAGGAATGTTTTTCTCTGAATTTTTCCTGCGCCTTCTCAATGTGCCGGACGATGTGATAGGGTATTCGGTCGAGTATCTTCATATAATATATACCTTTGTTTTCGGAAGCGTCATATATAACGGCTGCGGTGCGATATTAAACAGTGTAGGTGACTCTAAGACACCGCTCCGCGCGGTTATAGCTTCGTCGTTTGTCAATATAGCGCTCGATATATTTTTTATCGTAAAATGTAACCTTGGCGTGGCGGGTGCGGCATACGCGACGATTGCTGCACAGTGCGTATCGGCGGCAATATGTTTTGTAAAAATAATAAAAGTAAGGGCTGAAATCGGTCTTGTGCATATGAAAAGAAAGCCTGAGAAGGAGTACGTTAAACTCATAGTCAGGACGGGATTTCCTGCGGCATTCCAGTCGTGCATGATATCGCTCGGCGGCATGAGTGTGCAGAGGCTTATCAACTCCTTCGGCTCTTCTGTCATGGCGGCATATGTCGCAGCTAACCGTGTGGACAGTGTAGCCATTCAGGTCATCGTGTCCATCGGAAATGCGCTTTCGGTATTTACAGGGCAGAATATAGGACAGAACAGGTACGACAGAATTAAGGAGGCACTGTATAAGACGCTCGCGGTCATGGTTGCGGCAAGTGCTTTTATCGCAGCTATGGTTCTCATATTCAGGGTACAGCTTATGAAGCTCTTCCTCGATGCAAATGAGTCGGGCAAGGCTATTGAGATTGGCTGTACATACCTTACAATCATCGGCGTGGCTTATGTGATAGCCGGAATTATGCAGAGCTATCAGAATGTGATAAGAGGTGCCGGAGATGTCAACACCTGTATGGTGGCAGGACTCACCGAGCTGTCCGGGAGAATCGTGTTCGCATATCTTTTGTCAGGGATACTCGGGGTCACCGGAATATGGATTGCGACGCCGCTCTCATGGAGCTGCGGATGCATAATTCCGGTTATAAGATACTATTCGGGAAAATGGAAAAATAAAAAACTGGCATAGCATTGTCAAGCATGAGCCCGCCCAATGCACCTTGACATGGACGATAATTCGTATTAATATTATGAATAATTGACCATAAACATGTATAATAAGAGAAAGGATTACCATGAAGAAGATAATAGAGCTTTTAAATGATGAGCTTAAGGCTGCATTTTCGGCATGTGGCTATGACGAGAAATATGCCAAGGTGGTTGTATCTAACAGACCTGATTTGTGCCAGTACCAGTGCAACGGATGTATGGCGGCAGCAAAGGAATATAAGAAGGCGCCCGCAGTTATAGCGGGAGAGGTTGTGGAGAAGCTTGCAGACAGCAAGGCTTTTTCTAAGGCAGAAGCAGTTAATCCGGGATTCATCAATATGAATCTTTCGGGTGAATTTATTGCGGATTATATTAAAGAGATGGGAAGTCACGAGAAGTTCGGCTGCGATGAGACGAAGAAGAACAAGACAATCATGCTCGACTACGGCGGAGCAAATGTAGCTAAGCCGCTTCATGTAGGACATCTCCGCCCGGCTATCATCGGTGAGAGCCTCAAGAGAATCTGCGCATACAACGGTTATGACACTGTCGGTGACGTGCATCTCGGAGACTGGGGACTTCAGATGGGACTTATCATAATGGAACTCAAGAACAGAAAGCCGGAGCTTCCTTATTTTGACGAGAGCTTCACGGGTGAGTACCCGGCGGAGGCACCTTTCACGCTCGCAGAGCTTGAGGATATCTACCCATGTGCGAGTAAGAAGTCGAAGGAGGACGCAGAGTTTGCCGAGGCAGCACATCAGGCGACTGTTATGCTGCAGAACGGGCACAGAGGTTACAATGCAATCTGGAAGCATATAATGAACATTTCGATAGCAGACCTTAAGAGAAATTACGATAATCTCAATGTGAGCTTCGATGTGTGGAAGGGCGAGTCAGATGCGAAGCCGTATATTGAGGATATGTTAAAGAACTTTGTGGATAAGGGCTATGCATACGAGAGCCAGGGTGCATTGGTAATCGATGTGGCACAGGAGACCGACAAGAAGGAGATACCGCCATGTATCGTCAGAAAGTCCGACGGCGCGGCACTCTATGCTACAACAGACCTTGCGACAATGATAGAAAGAGAAAAACTTTATCATCCGTTTAAGTATATTTATACTACTGATAAACGTCAGGAGATGCACTTCACACAGATATTCAGGGCGGCGAAAAAGACGGGAATTGTTCCTGAAGACACCGAGATGGATTTCTTAGGTTTCGGTACGATGAACGGCAAGGACGGAAAGCCTTTCAAGACCAGAAACGGTGATTTGTTGAGACTTGAGTATCTCATAAAGGATGTTGAGGATGCGGTTTACAATAAGATTAAGGAAAATCGTGATGTCAATGATGCTGAGGCGCGTGCGACAGCAAAGGTGGTAGGACTTGCCGCAATCAAGTACGGCGACCTCTCGAATCAGGCATCCAAAGACTATATATTCGATATCGACAGATTTACTTCATTTGAGGGAGATACAGGTCCTTATGTTCTCTATACAATTGTTCGTATCAAGTCGATTCTGAATAAGTATGAGCAGAACTTCGGTGCTGAGAATCTCACCATTGCAGAGAGAATGAAGGATTTTATTGCACCTGAGGGAGCAAGTGAGACAGACCTGTGCCTGCTTCTTACCAAGTTTTCAGATGTAATTGAGAGTGCTTACGCAGAGCTTGCACCTCACAAGATATGTAAGTTCATCTATGATGTTGCCAATGTGTTCAACAGCTTCTACCATGATACCAAGATTCTCTCCGAGGAGGATGAGAAGAAGCGCAGAAGCTACATAGCTCTCATTTCGCTCACAAAGGGTATACTTGAGACATGTACAGACCTTCTTGCGATAAAGGTTCCTGACAGAATGTAGGCGGGGTATGGGAGATTAATATGGCTAAAAATCAATCAAAGGATATGACAGTCGGAAATCCGTTTCAGATTATTTTATTTTTTGCTATACCTGTTCTGATTGGAAACGTGTTTCAGCAGTTATACAGCATGGTTGACACGATTATCGTAGGTCAGAGCCTCGGAACAGAGGCTCTCGCAGCAGTAGGCTCCACAGGTTCGCTCAACTTTCTTGTAAACGGTTTTTCCACGGGAATAGCAGGAGGCTTTGCCGTACTCCCGGCGCAGTTTTTCGGTGCGAAGGACGATAAGAGGCTTAAAAAGAGTGTGGGGCAGGCTATAATGCTGTGTCTGTTCTTCACAGTGCTTCTGACGGCAGTTTCGGTCATTTTTACCAGACCTGTGCTTGTGCTTATGAAGACACCTGAGAACATCATTGGTATGGCGGATGTGTATATCAAGACGATTTTCTGGGGAATATGCGCGACCATCCTTTATAATATGTGTTCCTGTGTGATAAGAGCACTCGGAGACAGTAAGACACCGCTTTATTTTCTTATCCTCGCATCCTTTTTGAATATCGGGCTTGACCTTTTATTCATAATAGTGTTCAAGTGGGGTGTTTTCGGTGCGGCATTTGCGACGGTGCTTTCACAGGGCGTTGCGGGAATACTCTGCGTGATATATGCGCTTAGAAAGTACAGCATACTTCACCTGTCGAAGGAGGACTTTGCGCTTGATGTGCCTATGATTGGAAAACATCTGGCAATAGGACTTCCGATGGCATTCCAGTTCTCCATAACGGCTATCGGGACGATAGTTTTGCAGAGCGCGTTAAACACCTTCGGTTCGGACAAGATTGCGGCGTACACTGCGGGCTGTAAGGTTGAGCAGCTTGTCACACAGATAGGACCTTCAATAGGTGTTACGATGGCGAACTACGCAGGTCAGAATCTTGGTGCGGGACGACTCGACAGAATTAAGAAGGGCGTCACGAGCTGCACGATTATGACGCTTGCACTGGCGGTTATTTCTGCCGTTGCATTGTTCTTCGGAGGAGAATGGCTGTCAGGTCTGTTCATATCGGGCGACCAGCCTGAGGTAGTGGCGTCGGCAGTAACCTATGTGAATACGATATGTGTATTCTTCCCGTTCCTCTATATGATATTTGTGTACAGAAATGTGCTGCAGGGAGTTGGAAGAAGTTTCATGCCTCTCATGGCAGGCGTGTTCGAACTCATAGCAAGATGTATTGTGTCGTTCACTCTGCCTGACAGAATGGGCTATGTGGGCGTGTGCCTTGCCGGACCCGTGGCATGGATTGCTGCGGTTGTACCGCTGTGCATTGCATACTATATAATTATAGGTAAGATGTCAAAGAAGAGCAGGCTTGCAAAGGCGTGAGAAATCACAGAAAATATTATTAAAATTATTATTATGATTATTGCAAAAGGCAGTCGACAAAAATGCGGCTGTCTTTTTTTGTGCATTGTTAGACAGGGAAGAGCAGGTCTGAATACTGTCATATAAAACAAAATCAGAAGGTGGACATAAAGAGTCAGGGTAAAACACAGGCGTTGTCTCGATGGATACGCTATTTGCCTTGAGAAAAGCCTCCGACATGTAATCACAGTCAGCAAGCCCTGTTGAAATTCCTTTGCCCGTGAGCTTGGTGTAAGCCTCGTATCTGCTCCAGAATGCCGAAAATTCCACGCTATTCATGTCTCGCCCGGTGCGCTTTAACACGGCGGCTGAAGGGCGGCGTATGTCCTGAATATCCACCCCTACCTCAAAAGGTGCAACTGCACACGCGATCGCCGTCCTACAGTGGCTCATATTAAAAAAAATATCCCCGTAAGGCGGACAAAGCGCAGGCTTTCCATTTTCGCCATAGGAAAACTGAATTAAATTCCCGACCGAAGCGATATCCCGCCCCCCGAATCTCTCAGGATACTCACTTGACAAGCCATAGCACAGCAAAACAAAGGACAAAGCACTGACCACCCTCTCCCTGACCGGAATAATTCCCGCTGCCTTTTCTTTCCTGAAAGCAGGAAGAAAAGGCAGCACATCATTACATATTTTTTCATAATCATCTAAATCAAGTTCGGTAGGAAGAACAGTATAATAAACCATATATGCTTATATCCTCATGTAATATTTTTAGGTACATAAATATATCTTTCTTTATTGTAGAGAAATCTATCAAGGTGTCGAAACATGCCCGAAAAACTACGCATGTATAATGGGGCTAGGTATATGTATAGTGCGACTTTTGGAGGAAGCCTAGATATTCTTAGGGCTCTTCTAATAAAACAGCAGGAGCCGACACGGATGTCGGCTCAGCTGCAAGCATACACGGAGGTATGCTTTGCAGCGCCAGCGTCCGTCTGACAGACACCTGTGAAGAGCCCTTAGAATATCTCAGCTTCGTACAACGGAGCCAATATGCATATACCTAGCCACATTATACATTCACAACATACACAGCATGTTTCGACACCAACACCCACATTTTAACAGGCGTTTTTAATACGCAATCTTCCTCTCCCAAGGCAGCTCACCGCGCTCATACTCCGCGAGCGAAGGGCAGCATATGCGTATAGCCTCCGCGATCCTTTTCATTTTAAGGCTTATCGGCGTGTCGGAATAGCGCATACACTCCTTGACTGTATTGCCCATGTAGTAGGAGAACAGCTCAGCGCGGTCCTCGAGGCGGTTGGTTTTACCATATATGGACGTAAAATACTGTCCGTAGATGTCCGTGTCTGTTTCATAGATTGTCCCGGAGTAGTCGCCCGTGCCGTAGAGCGTCGTATCGGTGTATTCGTCAGTGTCAAGCAGTTCATCGTAGTCATCAAAATTATACATTATGCAGTACTCGATGAAATGAAAGAGCTCATGGTGAAAGGCGAGCGCAAAATACAAATCAGAGTTGTCACAGCTTAGTGCAATCTCGATTGGATTTCCGTCGCTTCCGTCCGTGTAGCCGTCGGCACCTCCAAGGGTGTCCACGAGGTTGATTATTATGGGTGAATATGCGTTAAGGTCTGAGAAGAAGCTGAGCGGATAACGCATAAGGCATGTTTCAAGCATGTTAAGGCGTGAGAAAATAAGTTCATCATCGGTGATGCCCGATACTGAAATATCGTGGCTCCATATAACGTCAGAACCGTAACGGATATTTACGCCGTAGGTGCTGTTGATGCGCGACAGAAGTGCGGCATTCTGACCGGAGAGCGTAAGCGGTGCAGGTTCAGTGACAGCAGGTGCCGTGGTTTCTGCGGCAGGGGACGAGGTCTCGCCTGTCCCGCTTACAGGTATATTAGTGGTAGCCTCAGTGTCAGGTGTAATACCCTCGGTACTCTCGGTGCTGGCTGTAATACCTCCGGCAGTCTCAATGTCAGTTGTGATAACCCCGGCAGCCGATGAAGTGGTTTCAGTTTTTGAAACAATTTCGGTTTCGGAAATGATTTCGTCAGAAAAATCGTTGTCGAGCACAGCAGGGGATACATTCTGCCTGTTACACGCAGACAACACAAACAGTACTGTCGAAACCGACAGCACTCCGAACACTTTATGAAAAGTCCGATATCCACTGTCGGACTTGTTTTTTAATTTATACATAAAAGGAAGCTCCTCATTATTCAATAAAATCTATATAAAGGCTGATAAACAGCTCTATATAATAGAATAATGTGAAGCTTCCCTTTTTTCAATACATAATATTTAATTAATTTTTTAAAGTTAATGTATAACTTTTGTGCATATATTACAGTTACTGTTCAGTGGCAATGCGCTTTGCGTAGCTCATGGCCTTCTTTACAGGAGGCAGCAGGAGAACAATCACCGTAACAACACCCTCGAGAAGAATGTATGCGTAGTTGTAGCAGATCGGGTAAATTGCCGCGAGGCTTGAAGGGAAGGACTCCGGCATATAGTCCATCCAGTATATGTAACCGCCGATGGTGTGGAAAAGTCCACGGGCGAGGATTGCCACGATGTAGCCTATTATGAGGCCGTTTTTCTTCTTGTAGAAGAAGCCCGACACACCGAGCGCGGCAAATGCGAAGAAGTAGTCAAGGCATGCCTGCATTGGTGAGAGAATGTAGGTTCCGCCGCCCTGTAAAAACTGCATGATACCGTATGCAAATGCACATGACAGACCAATCTTAGGACCGTACCAGTAACCGATGAGTGTTATAAAGAGCATTGAAAAGAGTGTGACCGAGCCGCCCCAAGGCATCTTGATGAGCTGCACATAAGATGTGGCGAAGCCGAGCGCGAGCATTACTGCCGAGAACACGAGCTGCTTTGTGGAAAAAAGCTTCTTTTTCTCTTTGGATATGCCGCCTGATAAAAAGGCTGCAAGGACAAGGAAAATTACCGCGATTACGATGAATGCGATGATACCTGCGGTGGTGAGGGTGTAAAAACCGTCATCCGCGTTGAAGAAAAGTGACATAAAAAAGTCCTCCTATGAAAAAAATAATTCAGGAGGGGATCTACTTAAGTGAGACTCAGTTTATGACATATGTATGCCATACTGCTTGCTTCCTTACGCCGGTATTAACCGGATCAAGTAGTGAGGGTCTGACAAAGGTCACTCTCAACCCATAGCGGGTTCCCCTAGCGGCAGGCTCTGCCTGCACCTGATACTATACAAAATTGTGCTATTATTGTCAATAAGCAACTGATCTTGGTGGGGAAAAATATTCACAGACTTTTTATACTTTTTATTTTGAAATAAGGCGGTAAATGTGTTAATATTACCTTTGTATGGACTTTTGAACAGTTGGTCATAATTTCATGCACAGGATTTAAAATGATATTTATTTGGAGGAACACAATGAATACAGATGTTAAGAAGAGTTTCCTTGTGAAGGGAAACGACTTTTCTGATATTAAGAGAGTGATTGGCATTGTGAGCGGCAAGGGAGGAGTCGGAAAGTCAACCGTCACCTGTGCGCTTGCACGTCAGTTAGCCGGAATGGGCTACAAGGTCGGAATAATGGACGCGGACATAACAGGTCCTTCGATACCGAGAATGATGGGGATTGACGAGCGCTGTGAGGAGAGTGATATGGGAATTATGGCTCCCGAGTCGGCTGAGGGCATCAAGGTCATGTCCATGAATCTTTTACTCCAGAATGAGGACGATGCCGTTATATGGAGAGGTCCTGTCATAGCGAATTTTGTGAAGCAGTTTTACTCCGATGTGTGCTGGGGAGAACTGGATTTTCTTCTCGTGGATATGCCGCCGGGAACGGGCGATGTTCCGCTCACTGTTTTCCAGTCGCTCCCGGTTGACGGGATTGTGCTGGTGACATCGCCGCAGAGCCTTGTGTCCATGATCGTGAAGAAGGCGTACAACATGGCTCTCAAGATGGACATTCCGGTGCTTGGGATTATAGAGAATTACAGCTATTATAAATGCCCGGACTGCGGAAGAGTCGAGAAGATATTCGGGGAGAGCCATATCGACGAGGAGGCGCAGGCAATAGGTGTGCCGGTGCTCGCAAAGCTTCCTATTAATCCGGCACTTGCACAGGCAGCCGATGAGGGAAAATATTTCGAGTTCGAGACGCCGGTTGATGTGACGCCTATTGTCAGAGGACTCTTTGATGTTGTGCTGTTTGACCTTGACGGAACGCTGACAGATCCTAAGCAGGGAATTACCTCGTGCGTACAGTATGCGCTTGCCAATATCGGTATAGATGAGCCTGACCTTGATAATCTGGAAGATTTTATCGGACCGCCTCTTAAAGAGCATTTTATGGAGAGATACAGCCTTGATGAGACCACGGCGAAGGTATGTGTTGATAAGTACAGGGAGAGATACAATCCGATAGGCGTGTATGAGAACAAGATGTACGAGGGCATCGACAAGGTATTAGAGACGCTGAAGGAGCGGGGAATTAAGCTTGCGGTAGCAAGCTCCAAGCCTGCTATACTTGTAAATGTTGTGCTTGAGCATTTCGGGCTTATGAAATATTTTGATGTTGTTGCGGGAAGCGAGCTTGACGGAACGAGAACCAGAAAGTCAGATGTCATAAGATATGCATTTGAGCTCCTCGATGAGAAGGGCTTATCGCACGAGAGACCGATAATGGTCGGCGACCGCAAACACGATGTAATAGGCGCCGGGGAAACCGGAATACCATGCATGGCGGTAGCCTACGGCTATGGTTCGATGGAGGAGCTTACGGCGGAGCATCCTGATTTTATTGCAAAGAAGGTCAGCGATATTGCGGATATAATAAGATAGGGGGGCGGATTGTTGAAGAGGACATTGAAGGAGGTCTGGCGGTTAGTCTATCCCGTGCTGATATATTTTGCAGTGGCATTTATCGTGCAGTACGGCTCGATGATGCTCATAATGACTGCTGCCATCAGGAACGGAACGCTTGTTGTTACGGGTGATGCGGCTCAGTATGAAAATCAGCTTGCTGCGCTCATAAACAGCCACAGCCTTCAGATTACGGCGGCTACGAATATTGTGCTCATGCCGATATTTGCACTGCTGTTAAGGAGTGACAACAAAAAGAGAAAGCTCGCGAGGGGATTTTCCTACAGAACTGCACAGACAAAGAGCCTGCTGCTCATGGGAATTATGGGAATGACGGCGGCTGTCAGCGTGAACGTGATCGTGTCGCTAAGCGGACTTGCATATTTTTCACCTAAGTATCAACAGGTATCACAGATGATATATTCCGGCGGACTGTTTATGGAGGTTGTGTCGGCGGTCATAGCGGCACCGATACTTGAGGAACTGCTGTTCAGGGGAATGATATACGCAAGGCTCAGGGATTTGTGCGGTGCGAAGTGGGCAATAATAATTTCGGCAGCCTTTTTTGGAATATTCCACGGAAATCTCGTGCAGTTCGTGTACGCATTCATAATCGGACTTATGCTGGCGTATGTTTATGAGAAGCTGAAAACGATATGGGCGCCGATAGTATTCCATGTGGGTGCCAATCTTATCTCGGTGCTCATCACGGAACTTATGCCGCAGAGCTTTTCGAACGTATTTCTTATTCTGGCAGCTATGGCAGTGTGCCTGATACTGACGGTGATTTTATTGAAGTATGTGAATAGGTATAATGCCGAGGTGGTAGTGTGAAACACGTTTTCAATATTATTTGTGCCGCTGCTTGGCGGCGGAATGGAGATTGATATGAAGAAGATACTCTCTATAGCTGTTCCATGTTATAATTCGCAGGCGTACATGGAAAAATGCATTGAGTCGTTGTTAGAGGGCGGTGAGGATGTAGAAATTATTATCGTTGATGACGGTTCGACAAAGGATGATACGGCAGCCGTCGCTGACCGGTATGCGAAGGAATACCCTTCCATTGTTAAGGCGGTGCATCAGGAGAATGGTGGACATGGTGAGGCTGTAAACACGGGACTTGCCAATTCCACGGGTGCTTTTTTCAAGGTTGTCGACAGCGACGACTGGGTTGATAAGAGGGCATATAAGAAGCTCCTTGGGATAATGAAGAAGTCGCTTGCAAATGATGAGGGACTTGACATGCTCATCTCTAATTTTGTATATGACAAGCAGGGCGCACATCATAAGAAGGTTATGAGTTACCGCAATGTATTCCCTACGGATCAATATTTTACATGGCACGAGGTGGGGCACTTCAGGGTGTCACAGTACATTCTTATGCATTCGGTCATCTACAGGACACAGCTTTTAAGAGACTGCGGTCTGAAGCTTCCTAAGCACACATTCTATGTGGACAATATTTTTGTGTTTGATCCGTTGCCTTATGTGAAGAAAATGTATTACACCGATGTGGTATTTTATCATTATTTTATCGGAAGGGACGACCAGTCAGTGAACGAGTCCGTGATGATAAAGAGGATAGACCAGCAGATAAGGGTGAATAAGCTTATGATTGATTATTTTGATTATTCTGCCATAAGCGAGCGTCAATGCATGAAGTATATGGAAAACTATGTGAATATTATGATGACGATATCTTCCGTGTTCTGTGTTCTGTCAAAGGATGAGGACAACTACAGCAAGAAGCATGAGCTGTGGATGTACCTGAAGGAGAATAAACCAGTCCTTTATAAAAATCTGAAGCGAAGTTTCATGGGCGCAGCATTAAGCTGGGAGGGAAAAGTATCCAGAGTGGTTCAGAGAACCGGCTACAGACTGTTCCAGAAGATAATAGGATTTAACTAAGTATAAGATGAAAAAAATACCGTGGCATATTATCAAGGAAGATAACTCTGCCACGGTATTTTTTAATTCCAGGTATGTGCATCTATAAAGGACGAAAACTTCGTTCTGTACATTAGAACATATACGATGCGTCCCATCACACAGCCGCCGATGACATCTATGAGGGCGTGCTGCTTGAGGAAAATGGTTGAAAAGCATATCAGTATGCAGAGTACAAGGGATGCAGCCCTGATGCCACGACTCTTTATTTTGTCAGTTTTGCAGACGGCGATATGCACTCCGATGGAATTATACACATGTATGCTCGGAAAAACATTGGTTGATGTGTCTGTCTTGTAGAGCCATGCGACGAGCGCGTTTATCGGATTGTCAGCCGTTATTTTTGGTGGACGGAAGTCATGCAGTCCGTTTGGAAAAATATAACATATGATAAGATATGCCGTCATGCCGATTATAAGAAAGCTCATAAGCTTAACAAAGTCCCGCTGTGAAACAAAAATAAAATAAATGGCGCTTCCTGCAACATAGACAAACCATAGCAGATACGGGATAATAAATATCGGAACAAATGGTATGAGATTGTCTATAGGTGAATTAAGTGCCGTGAAATCTGTTGTTATCGTCTTTTCAAGATAATAAAAAAATAACAAATATATCGGTGTGTACAGTGTAAGCAGTGCATGCTTATACCTGTTGCAAAATTTTTTCATTGTGGCCCCTCGTCTTTCAATGTATATAAATTTGCTAATCAGTCTGTTGTATAACTCCCGCAGACATTGTAATATAATATCATAGCGATGGCGGTTTAACAAGCGTTTTTTGCCATTTGCAAACCTGGTCAGTGAATGGTATAATGTATAAGTTATACAATACAATCAAATGAGGTTTACCTATGAAGCTTTTAATCAGAAATCTTACAATAACAGATAACGATGAGAAACTGCTTGATAACGCAGCGTATACATTTTATCAGGGAAATGTATATTGCATAAATGCACCTGAGAAAAATAAAGCTGCCTTCTTTGACAGCATCACCTACGGAGAAGAGCGTGTCGGGGGAAGTATACAGCTTATCTGCGGCGGAAAAGACTGTATGGCACCGGCAATGGTTGCGAGGTTCAACGAGGATCCGGTGTTTCCTGAATTCCTCACCGTGAGGGAATTTCTTCGCTACTACATTGACATGAACCGTAGAAACATACAGGATATTAAGACAATCGACGAATATCTTGCCATGGTTGAGCTTACAGGCGTAAGAGGCGACAGACTTGTGAGGGATTTTACATGGGATGAGAGAGTAAGGCTTCAATATCTGTGTGTTCTTATAAGCAGGCCGCCGGTGCTCATAGTGGATGGAATTAAAAATGTCACCAATGTGGAATTTCTCAAAAAGATAAAGAAATATCTCGACAGCATCAAGGAGGACGGAATTGTTCTCGTTGGATGTGCGGACAAGTCGATATCCGTGTTTCTGGCTGATGAGGAGGTTTCTATTGCCGAGGGAAAGCTGCAGGGAGGAAGATAGATGAGACAGAGGATTTTGTATCAGTTTCTCCTTGAGGCGGACAACGAGGCGGGCAGATTGAAAAGTATGCTTCACATAAAGCAGCCGGGCAGGGCTGTAAGCGCCGACAAGGCTGTGACGTGTCGTTCCGTAACCAACGCGGCTGTCAAGATTGTGGTTGACGTGATTATTAAAATTGTGTATGTCCTGCTCTTTATGTATCTTCCGTACCGTATTCTGTCGTCGATAAGCGTCTGGGAGGGATTCCAGCTAAGGCAGTCGATAGTGTATTTTACTTGCTTTTTAAGCTGCGTATGCGGCTCACTTGTAAATTCGGGAATGTTTGATGTGGACGAGGACGCGCACCCGCTGCTTGTCACGATGCAGGTCGAGCCGGCTTTGTTTTTTATGGAGCGTATAGTCTACAAGCTTGCAGTTGACGCGGTCGGATTTCTGGCAGCATACTGTATTATTGGAATGGATTTTGGACATGCATTTTATCTGATGTTGTGGGTGCTGATATCAAGGCTTGTAGGTGAGCTCATTAATCTGTATGTGTTCCGCTACACGGGCAGAGCCATAAGTGAGATAACGATTGTGACCATAGCGGTCATGGCAACCTGTGTTTTTATGGCGTACGGTTTTCCTTTCCTTCGGGGAAGAGTTGTCGACCTGACGGTGTATGTATATAATTATGTGTGGCTGCTCGCCGCGCTGATACTCGCGGCGGTTGCATTGTATGTCCTGTTTAATTATAACGGATATGAGCATATTGCAAAGAATTACATAGAGAGAATGAAGCTGCATGATGTGGACTATGTCGGGGATGATGACGAATATGGTGATATGCTTATCGGTGAGTATTCAAGGAACGGCTATTTTAAAAAGTTTGACAATGACAGGGCAAGGGGACTCGTGTATCTGCACAAAATATTCTTTGCGAGAAATCTCGATTATATAAGAAATATTCTGGTCGTCAGATGTGTGCTCATAGCCATAGCGGGTGTTGTGGGAATCATCATATGCCGCCTGTCGCCGGAGGGCACGAAGGACACTGTCTGGAATGTGCTGTGCAATGCGCTGCCGATAATGGTATTTATTATGTATTGTCTTTCGGCCACACCTAAGCTGTGCAAGTCAATGTTCGCCTATATAGACCGCGATGCACTTGAGTCAGGTGTATATAGAGGAAAAAGATACAATTTTCTGAATTTTGTCGTGAGACTAAGGATTCTCGCAGTCTGCGAGATAATTCAGGCACTTGTCATGTGTGCAGCATTCATCGTTGTCGCTGCAGCATCCGGAAATTTAGCCAACCTGTCAGCCATGCTGCCGGTGTGTCTTGGAATAATGATGCTCGCGGTATTCTATGCGGTGTTTAACCTGCTCGTGTACTATATGTGCCAGCCTTACACGGACAAGCTAAGGACAAAGGGGTACACTTTCTTTGCAGCGCATGCGGGCATGCTTGCGATATGCTACGGGTGTGTATATATGAATTACGGGGCGTTCGTGTTCGACATGGTGCTGGCAGCCGTACTCGCGCTGCTGTTAAGCCTTTCAGGCACGCTGGTGTACTATCTGTCGGACAAAACGTTCAGGGTAAGAAGGTAGTGCTTTCATAACCGGAATTTACAGAGATTACAAAATAAAAATGATGAAAATGACAAAAATAAAAAAGCTGTGTCATACGAAAATGACAAAATGACAAAAAAATAAAAAAGTTGTTGACATTTGTGTGCCGTGATGTTATATTAATTTAGCAAGCTGATTGACGGCATGCAGAACAACAACTTATGGGGTCTTAGCTCAGCTGGGAGAGCATCTGCCTTACAAGCAGAGGGTCAT
>CAKRJT010000032.1 GCA_934351925.1 uncultured Lachnospiraceae bacterium | reverse complement strand
GATTTAGATGTTCTTTTCACATCAACTTCCACGTCACTGCTCTTGCAGTGACAAAAATAATAATGAAAAACGCGTACTTTGCGTTTTTCTTGTGTGAATTTAGAACATCTTAATCTGCGTATTTTACGGATTTAGATGTTCTTTTCACATCAACTTCCACGTCACTGCTCTTGCAGTGACAAAAATAATAATGAAAAACGCGTACCTTGCGTTTTTCTTGTGTGAATTTAGAACATCTTAATCTGCGTATTTTGCGGATTTAGATGTTCTTTTCACACTGTTCCGACTGCAAAATACTCAGGTATAATATAGAAATTAGACCCGTTTGCCTCGGGGAACGGTATGAAATGGCTCTCCGGGTCCACGGCAAGCCAGTCGTTAATCGCCTGTGACTCATGCTCATAGTCCTCTTTTATATTGACAAGCTTCTTCGGCTCCTCAAAATACGAGAACAGCAGGTCACCGTAGAGCGCGATTGACTGGTACTTGTCTCCCGTCAAGAGTCCTTCATTCACAATCGCCACATGATGGTACACATACTCAAAAAGCTTATCCTCGCGAAGCTTAGCGATTCTGCCTCTCCTGTGTTCCGGCTGTCTGCCCTGCTGCCACTGCTCAACGCTCTTTGGCTCGTTGTGATAATAGATATGGAACATCTTTATCCAGCTTGTAAGAGTGCCGTCCTTCGGCCATTTTTCAAGCATTTTTTCTAAAGCCCCCATAAAAGCGTCCGGCGTCAGGTCCGCCAATCTGCTTTCCTGACATTCTCCACTTTTTACTGCAGAGCTTTCTTTCTTCTCCTTTGCATCGTCCTCTTCCCTTACTTCCTCATAGTACAGAAAGAGCATATTTCTGTAGTGATACAGCGCCGCCGTCAGAAGCCTACCATCTCCGATAAGCTTCTCCGCACAAGCCCTGCACTCCTCTGCCGCAGCCTCAACCTCCACGCTGCCTTCTCCATCGCACAGATACTCACTCTTTATCTGCGCCATATAGTGATTTCTTATTATCATACATATCTCCAATCCTGCCGCAATACGGCAAAAATATTCAGGATTTTTTTCCACACTACACTCCATATTCTGAACCCCTCCCCACCTAAAGTCAATGGTCTTATTCCCAAAGCTACTTTTTTATTGACATCTCAAATATGTTGTAGTAATTTATTCTTAAATTGTTGATATATCAACAATTTAATACATATAGGACTACCTGCTGTTGGAACAAAACAGGTTCTAACGCTTTACTTCATACTACTTAATACAGCCACGGTCTATTAAATGCTGTAACTTGGCTGTGTATAACTTGTTATTTTTATGCTTATCACGACTTTTGCAAGAAGCGTAGATGTTCTTAGGACTCTGTTCATAAAGCAGCCGGAACCAGCATGGAAGCTGGTTCAGAAGCAACGCATACACGGAGGTATGCTTTGCTTCGGCGGCGTGCATATAGAAAGCATTAATCAGAGTCCTTAGAACTTCTTGCTTCGTGCAACGGAGCTGATGGGCATAAAAATAACACGCTATACACTCACAAAATAAATCCCGGAGGTCCCTCATGTTTAACCGTTTTGAACAATTCACCACCGCCATCTCGCAGATTAACAAGAGTGTGCAGCGCATCAAGTCCACCGAGGTCAACGCCTACGGTCTGAAGGCCAACCACGTCATGGTTCTCTTCCAGTTAAAAAAACACGCCTCAGGGCTCACGCCCTCGCAGCTATGCAAGAACTGTGAGGTCGACAAAGCAGCTATAAGCCGCGCCCTCAAGGAGCTTCAAGGCAAGGGCTTTGTGCGCGAAGCTGAGTCGGGCGGCAGGAAATACCGTATCCCGCTTGTGCTCACCGAGTCCGGCAACGAAGCCGCAGAGCATATAGAAAATGCAATCAGGAACGCCGTTGAAATCGGCGGCGCAGGACTCACCGACAGACAGCGCGCCGAGTTTTACCACTCACTGCTGCTCATAGCAAAAAATCTGGAGGAGTATTCCTGCTCATAGCATTTACCTGAGATGATTAAGGTGTCAAAACATACAAATTTAATCTATAAGTGCATAACGTGTTATACACAATTAAATCTACATCGTATGTTTTGACACCCTAATCATCAGATAAGTATAAGTAGCTTTAAGCCGCAGACTGACTTCGCCAAAAGTAACCGTGAGATGCCACAAAGAACTTTATAATCGGCAATTCACTAGACATTTTACCGCCTAAACGCTTGGTATCGTGGACAAAGCGGTGATATTTGCGTTAAATAAGACAAGAATTTCTATAAATTACCGCTCATTATTAATATTTTTTGTTTCAGGCGGTAAAATCGGGACTTCAAGAGCTGAATATACAAAATTTATACCGCCTATAAGAATAAGAAAGCCAACCAAGCGGTAACGCGCAATTAACACACTGAAAATCACAGCATTTATTACCGCCGCAGCGCAATAATATAACCTTCCGGCGGTAATAAAGAAAAATTAAACAAGTCAGAATAGCAACAAGCCGCATTTCGCAAATATCTATATAGATTAGTGGTCAAATACACAATAATCCTATTTGACCTCAACACCACCGCAATATACAAAACAAATAAAAAGAGAGGTTTCCACACATGAATCCAATAAAAAAACTGTACTGCCGTACCTTCCAGAGCGTATTCAAAATAGCCATTCCCCTTCTGCCGTACCGCTCACCGGAGCTGCTGCACGGCATGGAAGAGCTCGTCGGCAAGCTGAACGAGTTGCAGCTTGCCTCCGTCCTTCTCGTGACCGATGCAGGCATAAGGGGGCTCGGGCTCACAAAGCATCTTGAGGAGCTTTTATCAGAAAATAATATTTCCTGCGCCGTGTATGACGGCACCGTCGCCAACCCGACCACCGACAATGTCAACGAAGCGCTGAACCTATATAAGAAAAACAACTGTCAGGCTTTAATCGGTTTTGGCGGCGGCTCGTCCATGGACTGTGCCAAGGCTGTCGGTGCCTGCATAGCGCGCCCTCGTACTCCTCTTATGAAAATGAAGGGCATACTGAAGGTTATCCGCCCACTGCCACCGCTTTTTGCCGTGCCGACAACAGCCGGAACCGGAAGCGAGACGACCCTCGCCGCGGTAATCACTGATGCCAAGACCCGCGTAAAGTACCCTGTCAATGATTTTCCGCTTATACCGAAGTACGCCGTTCTCGACCCGGAGGTGACCCGTTCACTGCCGCCGTTTATAACTGCCTCCACAGGTCTTGACGCGCTCACACATGCTGTCGAAGCTTACATTGGACGCTCCACCACCAAAAAGACCCGCAAGGCGGCTCTCAAGGCAGTCGGGCTTATTTTCGGCAACCTGCAAAACGCCTTCCACGACGGCAATAATATGACTGCAAGAAAAAATATGCTTCACGCCTCCTACTACGCCGGCGTCGCATTTACCATATCCTATGTCGGCTATGTCCATGCGGTGGCTCACTCGCTCGGCGGGCGCTACAATATTCCGCACGGTCTTGCGAATGCCGTGCTGCTGCCTATCGTCCTGCGCGACTATGGAAGCACTATATATAGGAAGCTTCACGAACTTGCTGACGCTGCAGGTCTGTCAGACGCGTCGGAATCAGACGCATCTGCCGCAGAAAAATTCATAAGTGCCATAGAGAACATGCTCGACGAATTTTCGCTCGGGCGCACCCTCTCAGGCATCAGAGCTGAGGACATTCCCGAGCTTGCGCGGCACGCAGACGCCGAGGGCAATCCGCTGTACCCGGTTCCTGTGCTGATGAACGCTAAGGAGCTCGAGCATTTCTACCACGCAGTTATGGCTGACAATGGCAATAGATAAATAAAAAAGGAGACCCGATATGACCAATTCAGAGATACAGAATTTACTAAATTCCCAGCGAAGCTTTTTTGCAAACGGAGCCACTCTCAGCTCAGAATATAGGATAAATGCTTTAAAAAAGCTGAAAAGCAGCATCAAAGCCCACGAAGCCGACATCATGGCAGCACTCAAAACCGACCTCGGAAAGGGCTCACAGGAAAGCTATATGTGCGAGGTAGGTCTCACACTCAGCGAAATAAGCTACATGCTCTCCCATGTAAAGCGCTTTGCGCGTGAGCGCACCGTAGCAACCCCTCTTGCACAGTTTGCCTCAAGAAGCTATGTAAAACCGTCCCCTTACGGAAATGTGCTCATAATGAGTCCCTGGAATTATCCTTTTCTTCTGACGATGGAGCCGCTCGTTGACGCCCTCGCAGCAGGAAATACAGCCATTGTAAAGCCGAGTGCTTACTCACCGGCGACAAGCGCGATAATCCAAAAAATAATTTCCGAATGTTTTAAACCGGAGTATGCCGCTGTTGTCACAGGCGGGCGCGCAGAGAACACCTGCCTGCTCGATGCTGATTTTGACTACATTTTCTTTACCGGGAGCAAAGCTGTCGGAGTGGAAGTCATGCGCCACGCCGCAGAGCATCTCACCCCGGTCACGCTTGAGCTCGGCGGAAAGAGTCCGTGCATAGTGGCTCCCGACGCCAACCTGAAACTCGCAGCAAGACGTATTGTGTTCGGAAAATATCTAAACTGCGGTCAGACCTGCGTTGCCCCCGACTATGTTCTGTGCCACCGCAGCGTCTATGAACAGTTCATCGATTGTTTAAAGAAGGAAACCCTAAGACAATTCGGAGAACGCCCTCTAGACAATCCTGAATACGGCAAAATCATCAACGAGAAGCATTTTAACCGTATACTCGGACTTATAGATAGGAAGAAACTCGTTCTCGGAGGCGCCTGTGACGAGGCCGCGCTCCGGATAGAGCCCGTCATCCTGCGCGACGTGACCTACGACGACGCGGTTATGCAGGAGGAAATTTTCGGACCGCTGCTGCCCGTCCTCCCATACGATGACGATGATGCGGTAATCAGTCAGATAAACAGCCACGACCACCCGCTCGCGCTCTATGTTTTTTCCAACAGCAGAAGCTTTGTCAGGAAAATAACCTCGCGCATCAGTTTCGGCGGAGGCTGTGTAAACGACACAATAATTCACCTCGCCACCTCCAACATGGGATTCGGCGGTGTCGGCGGCAGCGGAATGGGTTCCTACCACGGCCGCGACGGCTTTGACACCTTCACCCACAAGAAGAGCATCGTCGACAAAAAGACCTGGCTTGACCTGCCAATGCGCTACCAGCCGTACAGCTCATTTATGGATAAGCTGATACGAATGTTCTTAAAGTAGAAGTAAAAACCGGTCCACAGCCGAATATATGCAGGCTGTGGTCTGGTTTATTCTCCCTTAATATATCTTTCTGTCTGTCTATCAAATTCAGAAATATATTCCTTATCCTGTCTGACACGGAAAAGTTCATACTCCTTGACAGCCTTTTCAATAGCCGCCTCATGTGATATTTTCCCCTTTCCTGTCAAAACATTTCGTCTATTATTGCTTAAAAACTGGTCCGTCTGATTTACCCAGTCCTGCATGCTCATAAGTATTCCATCCTCCGCCATAAGCTCTGCATAATCAATAAACATCGTTACAAGTCTATTAAGCTTGGATATTTCTTTTTCATTCATATAATTCTTTGCAACAATGATGTCTCTTTTAAGAATTTTTCCATCAGGAGCTGCTTTCCATGTGGTCAGCCCCATAGTTGGTTTTTGAGCGTCTGCACGTTCATAAATCAACTCTGCCGCCGTTTGCCCTGTAACAGCAAAATGAAGCTTATTTTGCACAAATGCATAAAATGCTCTTGTAACTTCGCTATTCTTATCATAATCATAGCTGCATTGCTCAAATACATCTGTAATTTTTTGATATGCCCTACGTTCACTCGCCCTTATTTCGCGGATACGTTCCAACAGTTCATCAAAATAATCCTTACCAAAAGGCTTTCCATTTTTAAGCATGTCATCATTGAGCACAAAACCCTTTGTGATGTACTCTTTTAAAGTCTTTGTAGCCCATTGGCGGAACCTTGTCGCCTTTTTAGAATTAACTCGATACCCAACAGCAATTATTGCGTCGAGATTATAACATTTTGCATTACGCTTGACATCTCGACTGCCCTCTTGTTGAACTACCGAGAAAACCTCGGAGGTTGCCTCTTCAACTAATTCTTCTTCTTTGTAAATATTTTTAAGATGCAAAGAAATATTGTCTGTGCTGCAATCAAAAAGCTCTGCCATTGCACGCTGTGTCAACCAAAAAGTCTCATTGTGATAAATAACTCTTACACATACATTAATATTATCTACCTGATAAAGCACAATATTGTTTTCCTGATTCATAAAACCTCTTTTCCGGACGATTTATCTAAAATAGGTATCTTATTCCTTACTTACACTTCTTTTTCCCGCACCCCAAAGCCTCCGCCAGCTCGTCGAGCGACTTTTTTAACTGACACAGATGCTTATTGAGCTTCTTGTGTTTATATGCGAAGCACCTCATTCTACCTTCATATCCCCTGCCCATGCAAAATCCTCCCACCTTATCAACAATTTCCACAACCAATATTCACACCAAGCCCTGCCGCCCCGAGTCATACCCTATCCCCAGCTCCGAAAACAGCAAACAGACATCTCTTTTAGTCTTTTTTAATCGTCTAAATATAAGATATTGCCCTTATATATCAATATGCTATATTTTTATAAATGTGAACAATCATATACATGGCGCAGCATAAAACAGCAAGCGAACATCTGCTTAAATAAACCGTAATTTCTCTTCAAAAACATATATGTGTAAATCCCCGTTACGTTACTTTATCTCCCAATTATCATCTTATTGATAGGCGTCCCCATTCCTGAGAATCGTTCCTCATACTCGGTCATGATATTTCCCTCATTCATCTTCTCATCGTTGTGAAGGTCGTAGGTCAGCTCCTTTATATGCCAGCCCGCCGGCTCAACCTCCTCCACGGAGAAATCGAACAGGACTCTGTTGTCGGTCTTGAACTCTATCTGTCCGTCCTTTTTCAGTATTTCATTGTAGCGCGCGAGGAACTGTCTCGATGTGAGTCGTCTCTTCGCGTGTCTGTCCTTCGGCCAAGGGTCCGAGAAGTTGAGATATATTCTGTCCACTTCGCCCTCGGCGAACACCTCTGTTATCTCCTCAGCGTCCATCCTGATAAAAATTATGTTAGGAAGCTGCGCCTCCTCCTGCTTTTCGAGGGCACGGATAAGCACACTCGAATATTTTTCAATTCCAACGTAGTTGACATCAGGATTTTCGGCGGCAAGCTGCATGATAAATCTTCCCTTTCCCATACCGACCTCTATCCTTATCGGATGGTCATTTCCGAACAGCCCGCTCCAGCTTCCCTTATATTCCTTCGGCTCGTTCACCGTATACTCACTCTCAATCATTGCCTCTCTCGCACCCGGCACATTTCTAAGTCTCATATTAATCCCCATTCCGCCGCCTTACCACGGCTCATTTTCACACTATTCTGTTTTTCAAGCGGCTCATCGCGCTTATTTCCTGCCATACTCGCCAATAGTCTCAATATACATCTGCGGCAGTCCCACATCGTAGGACTTTCCCCTGATGCAGCAGCCCATCATTCCCGACGCCGCCCGCACCTGTTCAAGTGCGTCGGTGAGCTGTATCTCGCCTCTGTTCAATCTGTTCTCTCTTATATTTTTCTCGAGAACCTTGTAGACCTCCTCGGTCAGGATATACTGTCCGAACACCGCAAAATATCTGCTGCCGTCCTTACATTTAACGGCAAGATTTTCCTGTGCGTAGTCCACCGTCGGTTTCTCATATATGCAGTCTAAGCGCATCTCTTCCTCCTTAGCGCTCTCCCACACTCCATGCATAATGCCGTAATGCACAACCTGCTGTGCAGGAACCTCATGCATTGATATAACAGGCAGCCCATGTGCCTCGTAGCAGCTTATAAGCTGGCTCGAACAGGTTTTTCCTATAGATGATTCATATATCATATCACCGAGCAGAAGAAGGACAGGTTCGCTCTCAGCGAAGTCCTTGCTCTGGTACACGGCATGGCCGAAGCCCCTTCTCTCGTCCTGATAAGCGTAGGTTATCATTTTCCCCATCTTTACCAGATTGTCCTCGTACTTCTGCTTGTCCTCCGGCAGCTTATCATAGTTCTCTCTTGACATCGGAGCAAAGAAATCCTCGTAGAGCTTCTGCTCCTCCCTGCCTATAATGAGACAGACCTCCTCGATTCCCGACTGCACAAGCTGTTCTAAAAGAACCAGTATGACCGGCTTGAACAGCCCGTCCCTGTCGAGCACCGGGAGAAAATCCTTCTTTATCGCCTTGGTTGCCGGATAGAGCCTCGTTCCGAAGCCTGCAACCGGGATAACCGCCTTTCTGACCGCCTGCTTAGGTCGCAGTGTCAACGGGAATGCGTCCATGCCACGCACATTGTTCAGATAATCGATGACTGCCTTCTGACTTTTTTCGTCCCTGGCGAGAAGCTGTACCGTCCCATCGCCCTGCGAGCCCACCCCTTTCGCGCCGTATATCCACTTGTCCAGCTCACTGTCCATAAGAACGGAGTGGAGCACAGGCGATTTTAGCTGGCTCGGGCAGGCCGGGGCAACTTTCCTGTCAAAATTATCCTGAACCTCGCGCATCAGAGCCCCGAGTCCCTCTGCGTCGCCCGCCTCTAAAAGGCGCGCACCCCTTGCAATGTACTCCCTGTTATCCGCTCCTAACGCTTCCTGAACAGCCTTCTCCCTGTCATTCTCCGCAAACGGATAACATTTGTTGAGGTCTGACAGAATTTTTACGGTGTCCTTTCCCGCCTTTAAGTCAGCTATGACCCAGTAAAATGTTCCCCCAAGCGTGATAGGCTTAACGCTCACTTCATTGCTGTCAAAAACCATGTGCACAGGCTTCACGCCGAACGCACACGCCTGATCCAATCGCCCGCACCTTGACGGCGTGCGCTGCTCACCGATGAACGCAATATTCATCTCACCTATTGTATTCAACTTGAGTCCATATATCTGGTTAAAGCCCCTCGCCGTGAGCACGCATATCGCTGCGCTTGAGGACAGCCCGCTCTTTATCGGCAGCGTGCGCTTCGTGATATGAATTCGCAGTCCGCCGACGCTGTAATGCTCATTTATATATGAAGCAACCCCGGCAACATAGGAAAAATATCCACCCTCGCAAGCCGTTTTTCTCAAAAGCTGCGTATCCATATCGCAGGAGAAAGTCTCCTCGCCAAGATCACTCTCTATTATAAACTTGTCGGCAGCTTCAACTGCCGCATATATTCCCTCTTCAATTCCGGTTACGATAGCCTCCCCGGGAATGATGGCGGAATTGATATTGCGGTGAAGCCCCGCCCAGTCGCTGTGTTCCCCAAACAGGCACAATCGCCCCGGGACAAAAAGTTCTATTTTTTCTGACATATCATGCTCCATTTCTCATAATATTCTTGTTCGTATCGTTATTATTCCACTGCATACCGCAGGCATTGCCCACAGCACTGCCACCACGTTTGAAAGTTTCACCTTCAAACCTTTACGCTATCTTACAGTGTAACAAATAACGTCACATCTTGCAATTTTTTATTTTTTTATGGAAACCTGTTTCATTATGTAATACAATGATATCATGATATCAGGGAACTGTTTTACAGCGGAGCAGTTCAAGGGTATCAAATGAGGGGCAAAATACCTTTTGACCTCGACAGCTTATATAACAACAACAGCAATTGATAGGAGTACCAAAATGAATTTTTCATATAGACCTATAAATTTACCCCGCAATTTAAAGAGACTTCTCATCAGTCTTTTATGCATAGTCATAATTAATATAACTATTCCCGTCACCGTCATGGCCGACGACGTTTACCCTGCAGCACCGGACATCGAATCCGGCAACTGTATTCTGATGGACGCGGACAGCGGAGTGATACTTTATGAGAAGAACAGCGATGAAAAATGCTACCCTGCCAGCGTCACAAAACTTATGACCGCCCTGCTCGTCGCGGAAAACTGTAATCTCAACGACACCCTCACCGTCAGCGCCAACGCTGTCTCCAGCGTAAAGTACGGCGATGCATCGGCAGGACTTAAAACAGGTGAAGAGTTCACCGTAGAGCAGGCACTCAATATCATGCTCATCAAGTCAGCCAATGACATGGCATACGCTCTCGGCGAATATGTCGGCGGCTCCATAGCTAATTTCGCCACCATGATGAACAAAAAAGCTGAGGAGCTTGGCTGCCTTAACACACATTTTTCCAATGCCAGCGGCCTGACCGATGTGAACCATTACACAACCGCATATGACATGGCACTTATCTGCCGCGCCGTACTCAATTACCCGGCTATAATGAATGCAATATCCTACACTAAGTCATACTATGTCGCACCTACCAACAAGACAGAGGATGCCCGCTACTACAGACTCTCACACAGTATGGTTACCGGAAAATATTTATATGAATACTGCATCGGAGGAAAAACAGGCTACACCGATGCTGCCGGACACACTCTGGCAACCTTTGCCGAAAAGGACGGTCTGCGCCTTATATGCGTCGTGTTCAACTCGACGGACGAACAACGTTACATAGACACAACCGCGCTGTTCGAATACGGCTTTAATAATTTTCACCGCCTTAAGATATCACAGAACGAAGATACTTTCAGCTTCAATCAGGGCTTAGGGCTTGCTGATTTCGGCATTGCCGGAAAGGCTCTAAATATTAATTCTGATGTAACACTATCCGTATCGGAATCAGATTATGTCCTCATACCTGTTGATGCAGATTTCTCTGATTTAAACAAAGAAATCGTGTACCGCGGTGCAGACCCTTCCAATGTTCTTGCCGATATCTATTACTATTATGACGGGCAGACAGTTGGCAGCACAAGCCTTGTTTTTGGCGGCACAACTGATGCTGCGAACAGCCTGTCCGCAGCGGGACTCCCATATATCAGCGACACCGGCTCGGACTCCCCTCTCTCAAACGCCGGCATAAGCGCCGGGCATTTTGTCTATATCAACATATGGCTCTTCATAAGCGCAGTCTGTATTCTGCTTCTAATAATAATTGCGATTATAGTGAGCAAAAAAAAGAACCGCCACAGCCTGCGGTTCTGATTCCCTATACTTTCTTTTTCTGTCTTTTATCGCGGCGGCGCTTGCGGACTTCCAGTTGTCTCTGCCTGACCTCCTCAGCGCCCGCCTCGCCTGTGAGCTTAAGAACCCTTGAGGCATAGTACTTTCCATTGTCGTCCTCCCTGATTCTGAAACGCCCTTTTATATATCCATGTTCCCTGCACTCTGCAAGACAGTAATGCATCTTAGAGTTCATAGTAAACCAGCGGATTTTCTTTCTCGCAGTCTGCCCGCACAGATAGCACCTTGTCGACAGAAGTCTGGTACAATTTACAAGCTCCTCCTTCGTTTCATATCCCTTTGTTATATACTTTTCGTAGGTTCCGTAATTAACCCTGATCTCCTCTTTAAGACTCTGTGGAATGATATATGTGTCTATCGAGAAATATCCTCCCACCTTATTAAAATCAAGGCTTGCAAATACCTTTGCCGTATACTCCGCATCGCTTATCGCACTGTGAAAATCTATATTCTTCTCGATACCAAGCATATCAACCGCAGTCTCAAGTGCCCGTCTTAACTTGCCATCCTCCCTGTCTATTGAGAAAAGCTTCTGAACGTCATAATAAAACAGGGGATGTCCAAGCGGACTGGGTATATTAAAATATTTCATATTGCGCTGAAGCTCAACCAAGTCCGACGTTCCCCAGGTGCACATACGATATTCACCTTCCGCACCGCACCAGTCAAAAAAAGCTGTCACTGCATCGGCAAAGCTTTTTCCTGCATCCAGCGCCTCCTGGGTCACATGTGTAAGACCTCTGGCTATATAGTGAAGCTCCTTATATACCTGTGGTTTAATATAACACGAAAAGCTGTCAAGCCGATTCATATCCTCATCAAGCTTCACAGCACCTATCTCAAATATCTCAAACGGAAGCGCCTCTACCTCGTCGCCCTTACCGCTCGGACACTGATTCCATTCCAAATCCATAACAATATACTGCATTCTAATCTCCATCACAGGCTTAGCTGCCGCCTGTAGTACATACTAACCGTATCAGCATTTTTTATTATATATAAAAATACATACTCTAGCAATATTTTTTTAATTTGTCTGCACTTGTGCATATGTAAACTATCTGCATATATGGTTTATGTTTTATTCTGTTGTTTTTGTTTTAATTTTCTTTACCAAACCTTAGTCAGGTTTAATTGCTTCATACTACCTTTCGTAGTATAATAATCTATATGATTATGATAGTCAATATGTTTTTATAATAGTCGCAAGGAGCTTATTTGATGAATATTAACTTTAAGAAAAGGGGCATAAAGATTGCCCTGATATCTATTGTTTTTGTTATTCTTTTCTTTTTTTCCATATTTTATTGTACAAACAGAATAAGCAATGAGCTGGAGCGCCAGCTTGAAACCAACCTGATTGACGTTGCCAACCAGAATGCTCTTGCCATAAGCAACCGGCTTAATGACAACTACATGCTTTTAGAGAGCCTGTTTGCCGAGATTAAGGAGCTTCCCGGCGACATATCCGGGAACGTCATGCTTCTCAAGGGCTTTGTTAAGGCTGATAATCTGAAACGCTTAACCTACTGTACCCCCGATGGAACAGCCTACACCACAGACAATATCGTAACAAACCTATCCTACAGGGAGTTTTTCAAAAGAGGACTGCAGGGCAAGTCGACCATCACCGGTGTACTGACAGATGCCATCCGTCCTGATACCGATGAAAAAATTATTATCTTCTCATCCCCTATGTATGACGATACAACGAATGAGCTTCTCGGTGTTTTCGGTCTTGTGTATGACGCTGAGGTCATCAATGCCTCTTTACAGGTGGACTGTTTTGAAGGGCAGGGCTGCAGCTTTGCCACCAATGAAGCCGGTGACATATCCATTGCCATGGGTTATGATTCCATACAGCTTTCACAGAACCTGTACACCGACATTTTATCCGGGAATCCCGGCAACACAGAGGTAATCAACACTATCCGCCGCAATATTTCCTCCAACACACCGAACCTCGGAAAATTATTTATAGCTTCGGTTGAATATTACTACTACAGAACGCCTATTCTTATCGCCAATGGGGAGATTGTCTGGAATGTGTTTACGCTGGTTCCTACCGATTATTTGTTGCAGCGTCTCAATCCTGTACGCAACATAATGTACCTTATGATATTCTTAAGTATCTTTTTGGTCATTGCGGCATTGGTATCTTATTTGATTATTTTTAGTTCCCAGCGCCATCTTGTACAGCGTCTTGTCTACGTTGACCCTGTAACCGGCGGTGCAAACTATGCATATTTTAAAAAACAACTGGCACTCAAGTCACGAAATCGGCGCGGATATCTTATATCAATGGATATACAGCACTTTTCAAACGTCAGTATCACTGCCGGAAGCGCTGCATCCGATGACATGATTAAAAAGACCTGGTACATACTCACGGATGCCCTCAGGGAAAACGAGCTTGCAGCCCGAGTAAGAGACGACTACTTTGTCCTGCTGCTTGGCACATCAGATGCTGCCACTCTCGCATCAAGACTTGAGCATATATCCGGCGAAATACATGACCTGGCAATATCCTACGATGCCCCGGGGATACGCGCCTGCTTCGGAATATATCCTATGGAGGACATAACAGCTCTTGATGATTCATATAATAAGGCCAAGATTGGCCGTGAATTTGCCAAAGAACGCCATGAAAAGTGTTACGCCTTCTATAATGAGGTTGACCATGAAGAACTCCTTAAAAATCAACAGCTCGAGGAGCGGTTTGACTTTGCATTGGCAAACCATAACTTTGAAATCTGGTATCAGCCTAAATATTCTGCCGATACCAGAGAGCTTGTCGGTTCAGAGGCTCTGGTACGCTGGCGTGAGACAGATGGAAAACTGATTCCACCCGGACGCTTCATCCCACTGTTTGAGCGTGACGGCTACATATCCCGCCTTGATGAATATGTTTTCAGGGAAACCTGCCGTAAACAGAAATACTGGCTGGACAGAGGAATTAAGATATGTCCTGTGTCAGTAAACATAAGCCGTGCAACCATATACAGCGCCAATGTCGTCGATAAATATCTCGGAATACTTGATTCGTGCGGACTGCCTCATGAATATATACAGCTTGAGGTTTTGGAAAGCGCTATTTCCGGCAAATCCGATATTGCCGGAATACTTGAGAAATTCCGTTCAAGCGGTGTAATGATTCTCATGGACGACTTTGGCACAGGATATTCATCTTTGGCAACACTCAATATGCACTGTTTTGACACTCTCAAAATCGACAAGAGCCTTATCGATGGTATTGGTAAGAAGGATGGCGAAACTCTCCTTCACTATGTTATCAAAATGGGACGCCATCTCGGACTCCATATAACAGCCGAGGGCGTTGAGCACGAATCACAGCTTGACTACCTCAAGGAACAGAAATGTGATGATATTCAGGGCTACTTCTTCTCGAAGCCTCTTCCCCTCAGAGATTACGAGAAGCTCATATTATAAATTTGCATTAATTCCTGCCATTCCCGATATACCTTCCATGTCACCTGTTGTATTATCCCTGCCTGCTCCTGTGTCACCTTTCCTCCCGGCATTCCGAATGTATGTGACACAGGAATTCCCAAGCCCTCCGGGCTTTCATCAAACACAACCGCATACAGCAGACATGCTGCAATATAATTTCCTATATTGTTCTGATGTCCATAATCTCCGCCTTCTTCCGGTGATAAATATGGATTCACTGAGAGTCCACACTTCTTTCTCAGTTCAGCATATCCAAGGCATACCGGGAGAACACCTGTATCTTCTCCCAGCTCCTTTGCCATATATCCGTACCACCTCGCATTTGACTCTGCCATTTCTCTGCTAGTAAGTGTAAGTACAAATTCCTGCCCGTCTTTTACATATATGTCACCAGTGGTTCCAAGTTTCCAAGGCTTAGGTGCCATCCCACGAAGAAATCCATACTGATACGCATGCGGTGCCCAGAGGAGCATTCTTCCGGCTTTTCCTTGTATCTTTTCATGCAGAAGCTCGGCTCCGCGCAGCATTTGAGGTCTTTGTCTGTAATCTATTGCTCCAACTTCACCACTGTATGTTTCCACAACCTCATTGCTGTTGCCTGCCACAATAAAGTAATCATAATACTCATTTCCGTTTATCAGCTTTTCGCATTGCGCTGCTCTCTCTTCACAGCCCTTCACAAGCCCGGAATAATGTGCTATTCCTGTCCCGCCCCAATAACTATAGGCTAGTTCTGCGTTCCAGCCGCCCATTTTAGCCAACTCGCGGAAATAGTAATATGAGCTGTCCCACAATCCCGTAAAGCTATGTCCACAGAACGCCATCTTAGGACCTCTGGCAATAAAGGAGATTTTTACCACTATGGCATCGTTCTTCAAATGAAAGAAAAGCTGTCTTTTCCACTTTTCATCCGAATCGGTGTCATCCCACACCAATGCGTGAACCGGCTCTCCTCCATAAATTCCCGTATCTTTATGAAAAAGACTTGTATCCACAATTCGTGATTTCCCCTCATAATAACCAAAGGAGTGAAACTTCTGCCTCTTTACACCCATATTTTCACAATCATTCCCTTCCTTCCATTCCGAAAAGCGGCTGATTGTGTTTATATGATAATCGCGGCATACTTGATTTTCCACAATCTGAACATCCAGTTCGTTCAATTCAAAAGAATTTCCATTATAAATTACAACGCTGTTTTCAGACTCACTCAGCTTTACCTGTAAGCCGTAGCATTTATTTTTTTCAGTCATAAGCTGCTCCCTGCTCTTATTTGATGAACCCTACCTGGCTGCTGATAATTTCAATCTGCTCATCCTTTTTCTTATTATACTCTATTTTCTTCTCTTCAAAATAATTTTTTCCGTAAGAATCGATTGATACGATCAGCGGGCCAAATTCCTTCACATGGCAATGCCACAATGTCTCAGGCATTCCAAGGTCCTTCCACTGTGCCTCAACAATCTCTTCCACCTCAACTGCTGCCACAACAGCATTTCCTGCCGGGAATACACAGTGAATTGCACCGAAATCTTTGCACGCCCTCTCGGTATTCCCCTTCATTCCGCCCTTGCCGACAATAACGCGGACACCCGTGGTCTCCACAAATTCATACTCGAACTTCTCCATTCTCATTGATGTTGTAGGTCCTACAGATACCATCTCGTACTTCTCATCACCAAGCGGACGAATAATAGGACCTGCATGCAGAATTGCCGCATTTCTGACATCTACGGGAATCTCCCTGCCTTCCTCAACTACACGACGATGTGCTACGTCACGACATGTTGTAATATCTCCCGTGAGATATACAATATCTCCTATATGAATATCCTTAAGATCCTCTGCCGATACCGGTGTTACAAGAATTTTCTTACCATCTTTTATTTCTACTGCCATAGTTATTCTCTCCCTTCTGTATTACATCTCTTCCTTGTATTCAAAGCCTGTGTGCGTATCTATCGTAAAGTTAAGATCCTTATCAAAAACTATATGCCCTCTTCTGTGGCTCCAGCAGCCTACATTTACAGCCACACCGATAGCCGACGGATGACGTGCGGTATTCTCAATGTTGACACCCATTACGGAATAATGACCGCCCATGCCCTGTGGTCCGAGTCCGATTGCATTGATTCCGTCCTCGAGCAGCTTTTCCATCTTAGCCGCGTTGGCATTGTCATTGTGTGAGCCTACCGGTCTCATAAGTGCTTTTTTGGAATTAAGTGCTGCGGTCTCAACTGAAGTTCCGACACCAACACCGACAAGCAGCGGAGGACAGGCATTAAGACCATAGGTAGTCATTCTGTCGAGAACGAACTTGGTCACACCTTCATAACCTTCACCCGGCATCAGAACCGTTGCATTTCCCGGAAGCGTACATCCACCGCCCGCCATATAGGTATATATTTCACACTTATCTGAGTTAGGAACAATATCCCACCATACTGTCGGTGTGCCTTTTCCTACATTCTTACCTGTGTTGTACTCATCAAAGGTTTCCACGGAATTATGACGTAAAGGAGTGGCAAAGGTTGCCTGCACAACAGCATCCTTTAATAATACCTCCAAGTCATCAATTAACGGGAACCTCGTACCGCACTTTACCCAAAACTGCAGTACACCCGTGTCCTGACAGGAAGGACGGTTAAGCTTCATAGCCAGCTCCTGATTTCGGAACATGGTATCGTATATAACCTTTGTCATCGGAGTATCCTCTTTGTCCCTTAACTCCTGCAGCTTAGCAATTACATCATCCGGCAGCTTCTTTGCCGTAAATCCTACAAACTGTGCCATTATGTCGGTCAGTTTCTTTACCTGTGCTTCATTTGACATATCTTTTTCCTCCAAAATTTTATATATTTTTTTATTAAATTATCTCTTTACGAATAAAATGGAAATGCAATCGGCAGAATTATCATGCTCACAATTGTTGCAATGACAATCAGCGGCAATCCTGATTTTACATAATCTATGAACTTATAATTGCCCGCTCCGACAACCATCGTGTTAGCCGGCATTCCGATAGGTGTTGCATACGCACATGAGCCTCCGATAACGCACGCCATCAGAACCGCTCTCGGATCAGCCCCCATTCCCTGTGCTATTGACACACAAATCGGTGCCATCAGTGCAGTGGTCGCCGTATTCGACATAAAATTTGTCATTATGCAGCACAGAATAAACACTACAAATGTAAATAATATTGGTGAAGGATTCGCTCCCAATGCACCAATCACCTTATCGGCAATCAATTCGCCTGCTCCCGTAATCTCCAGCGCCTTAGCAAGCGAAAGCGTTCCGCCGAACAGAAAAATAGTCTTTAAGTCAATGGACTTTAATGCATCTTTTTCGGAAATAACTCCGGTAACCATCAACAGAATCGCACCGACACAACCGATGACACACAGACTTACTCCAATCTCCTCTTCAAATATCATTCCAAGCAATGTAACAATTAGTATTATTAGTGACATTACCTTCTTCCACTTTGGAACCTTACTGAAATCTTTAGTCTCATCAAAGATGGAATCTCCCGTATCCACGGTATCATGGCTTGGCAGAAGCTTAAATCCAACCGTAGCATAGAATAAAATTCCGACAGCTATAATCGGTAAACCTACAATAGCATACTCAAAAAACCCAAACTTCAATCCCAACGGCTCCAACGCCGACTGGGCAATCATATTGCCCGGTGCGCCAATCAGCGATAAATTGCCTCCCATTGCCGCCGCAAAAACCAATGGCATCAAAAGTCTTGACCTTTTATATCCTGATTTTGCTGCAATTCCGATTACAACCGGAATCAATACTGCTGCTGTACCGGTGTTGGATAAAAATCCGCTCATAGCGCCTACGATTACCATAATTGCCACAATCAAACCACGTTCTGTCTTGGCAAACCTTGTTACCAGTCTGCCTATCTCATTTGCCATACCTGTTTCAAACAGTGCTCCTCCTACAATGAACATTGCCACAAAAAGAATGACATTGCTGTTGATAAAACCACTGAAAGCCTCACTGACGGTCAACACGCGGGTAATAACAAGACCAACACAGACAATCATGGATGTAAGACCGAGCGGAATCTTCTCAGTTACAAACATAACTATGGCAAATGCCAAAAAAATCAATGTAATGACTGCAGGACTCATAAAAAACCTCCTTATATCTCTTTTGATAATAAAGCGACATGGCCGTGTCTTTTTTCTTTGTGCTTACAGCATAGCTCATTTTTAGTACAAAGTACATTTCATTTACTTGACATCAGCATAGCTTTTTTCTATACTGAAATTACACATCACCATCATAACGGGAGGGTTATATGACACTGACACAGTTAGAATATTTTTGTACGGTATGCCGCTACCACAGTATCACAAGGGCTGCTGACGCGCTCTATGTCTCACAGCCGACCATATCCACTTCCATCCGTGACTTGGAAAAGGAATTTCACCTAAAGCTTTTTAACCATGGAAGAAACCGAATCTCGCTCACCAAGGATGGTGAAGCCTTTTATCAGAAAGCAGAATACCTGTTAAGACAGGCGCAGGAGCTATACACTGATTTTTCCAACATTGACAACAACCGTCATCCGCTGCGCATAGGGATTCCTCCTATGATAAGCACTGTATTTTTCCCAAGAGTTACGGATCAGTTTCAGGAACAGTACAATAATATCCCAATCCAGCTTTTAGAATACGGTTCTCTTCGCGCCCGTACTCTTGTTGACAATGAGCAGCTTGATGTTGCAATGGTAAACATGGATTTTTACAATTTGGATAAATATAACAGTTATGTAATGATGGAGGACAGATATGTCTACTGTGTCTCCAAGACTCACCGTTATGCCGGTGAAAAAGAAATCACAATGGAAATGTTAAAGGATGAACCTATTATTTTGTTCAACACTGACTCCGTTCAGACACAGACCGTGATTACCCGGCTTCGTTCTGTCGGACTGACACCGAATGTTCGTATGTATTGCAGTCAGTTGGTCACAGTCCTCAATTTTGTCCGCGGAGGTAACTGCGGTGCCTTTTTATACTCGTCCATCGCCGCCAATCCCAGGGATTTCGTAGAAATTCCCGTCACCCCTGAGATTACAAGCAAGTTCGGCATTATATGGAAAAAGGGTATCTTCGTTCCCGACCGGTTGACCAAGTTCATAAGCTTCATAAAAGACTTTGATGTGACACCTTATCTGCCAAAGCTTTAAAGAGAAGGCTGCCTTCTGCATCTCTCACATATCCACCGCATCGAACCTGCTGACGTCGACCCTTTCCGCAAGCTCCTCCTGCGACATATTTTGTTAAATATTGTTGCATCATCGTTCCATATACTTTCTGCTAATGAGATACTTTTATACTTTATTCAAAAAGTGCACTCGATTAGGATACAGCTCGCAGAATACCTCCACCGCCGCCCTCTGAAGAGGCTCAAACTCCTTGTCCATCCTAAGAATATGCGGGGCTTCATAGGCAAATTTGCTGACCTGCTCTGCAAGCTTTCCGGCGATGCTCTCCTCCGACAACTGTCCCATTCCGAAAATTACAGACGTGAAGCCTCTTCCGCCGGCGCTGATGTCCATATACCTTTTACAGGTATTTTTTAACTCCGACACTATTATTCCCTTTTCCATCTCACTTTTTTTCTCAAACTCATACAGCCTGAGCCCCATAAGCGCTTCTATGGCAAGCTTCTTCTTCCTGCCTCCCGGATCCAGCCTGTCGCTGTCAGCAATATACTTCAAATTCATCAGATATCCGACAAAAGCATCGCTTTTAGGCTTTCCCTTGCCATATCTGGCTGTCCAGAGCTGATGGCGGAGCTGTCCATCCCCACTCTGCGTATCAGGGCTGTTCTCTTCAAGTATCCGCTGTCTCTTTACAGGATCCAGCTCCGCATAATAGCTGTTCAACCATTCTTCCATCTCTGATTTCCTCTCTGATTTTATATTTTATAATGTTGTGGTCAAAACATGCAAATTTAATGTATGAGTGTATAACGTATTATATTTATACCTATCAGCTCCGCTGTCCGAAGCCGGCATATCCTGATAACCCTTACTTTAAAAACTCATCAACATTGTCTGCCGTAACCTTATTATATGGCAGAAAGATATATCGTCCATTTTCAAAATCATAATCTGCCAAGGCTTTTCCCTGAAACAGATCCATTGCAAGATCTGAAATCCGGCCTGCCTGTCCCTCCTTGTCATTGTATACCGTACCCTGGATATAACCCTTTTTAACAGCTTCAAGAGCACTGTCAAGCCCATCGATTCCCAGAATGACCGGGCGGCTGTCCTGTGGATACCCCAGTGCATCGTATGCCGCAGCCGCCCCCAGTGCCATCTCGTCATTATTAGAAATCACAAGTTCAATCTCCGCACCATACCGGTTAATAAGCTGTGTCATTTTATTCTCAGCCTGCCCCCGGTTCCAGTTAGCGAATTGATAGCTGAGCTTCTCAAGGATTATGCCCTCCTTCTGAATAGTGCTTACCACACTGTCGGTTCTCATAATGGCATCCTGATGTCCTGCCTCACCCTCGAGCAGGACATATTGAATCTTACCGTCGCTGTTGCGGTCTGCCGCATAATCCCCACATATAAGCTCTGCCGCAATCTCTCCCTGCAGTGTACCGGATTGTGCTGCGTCTCCTCCGACATAGTACAGCTTGTCCCATTGCATTATATCCTCATATACCGGCTCACGATTAAAGAAAATAACAGGTATATTCTGCTGCTTTGCCATTTTAATTATGTTTGAAGGCTCCGTCCGGTCAACCAGATCGATAATGAGTATGTCACAGCCCGCATCAATCACCTCTCCAACAACCTTGTCCTGAATATCCTGGTCATTTTTGCCATCACGGACCGTCATCGTTATTTTAAAAGTATCCGACTCATATTTTTCAAAATTTTCCTTCATACATTCCGTCAACGCATTGATAAAGGGGTCATCCTGCGTGTACAGCACTACACCAACCCGCATAATATTCCTGTTTACACCATTAGCCTTGTGACAGCCAGTCATACACAATAAAAGACATAATATAATAACCTTTATTATCCGCTTATTTTTCACACTAATCCCCATTCCGCCGCCAGACGGCGGCACAAATAATATTTTTCACACTATTCTGCGTTCATACCGGCCTCAGTCATAGGTATAAAGGAACTGCTGTACATCCTCCCGGAAAATATCTTCCTTATGAATCAGCCTGTACTCTATAACATGATCCGAAGCGGAATATAAACGCTTATTCAGCACCTTGGAAAGCTCCAGAATACTCTTATATCCCATGCTGTAGCCATCAACCAAAATAAGCCCGTCAATTACGGAATCATCCAGATAATACACACACTTCATGCTGTTTCCTATTCCATAGAGCTTCGTCCTGGTTTCTTCCTTTCCTGCATACATCGCCGCTGCCTGCTCCAATGCATTCGTGTCGAGCACGAACAGATAATCCACAGGCTTTTGCTGTCTGAGCTCTTCAGTAATTGACATACCATGAGCCACACCTATATCATAGGCTATCTCACAGCTTGTGTCTGACAGTGCATCAAGCAGCCCCTGCCTGCAATCCACGGCATATTCCGTCCCGGCAAGCCCGCTTACAATTCCCACACTCATTCCGTCAACACTATTTCTGCTTATCAGGTCCTCTCCCAGTGCATAGCCCATAGAATAATTATCAGGCATGATAACCGGAAGCCCGGAGTTCTTCGATTGACCATTCTTACCGGCTTTTCCCAGAATATCATTGGCTACCAGTATAACCGGCTTCTGTGTGCGAAGCTCCTTTAGCACCGTCTCTGTGTCATTCCCCGGTGCCGCCTGAATGATAAAAGCATCCACCTGATTATCAAGCTGCTCATATATCAGGGCTCTCTCCTCCTGTGCATCCTCAATCTCGTCCGTATTACAGATAATAAGATGTATATTCTGTATTCTTGCTGCCTGCTTCACACCGTTGAAAAAGGAATCCCATTTTTCATCACCGGATTTCTCAACAATAACTGCCACCCTCTTCTGTGGCTTTTCGTCCGCAAATATCTGACGCACACACAGCAGCAGCAATATGGCAAGGCATATTTCAGACAGCAGAAAGGTGGTTTTAGGTTTTGTCATAGTTACCCTCATTCCCGGGCTTTTTAACCCCATTTTCCAAAAGCTCACAATTTTCTTCGGTATACGGTATCGCCGGCAGGTGGATTGTTACCGTAGTTCCCTCATCAGGTTCGCTCTCGACAATAAGACCGTACTTCGCGCCGAACATCAGTTGGATACGCGTGTGCACATTGATCAGTCCCACTCCGCAGCCGTGCTTTGGCACCTTCTTATTATCCGACAAAATATTCTTAACATCCTCCTGTCTCATTCCCATTCCGTTGTCCGATACTGCCAGATATATATCATTGTCGTTCTTCCAGCCCCTGACCAGAATCCTCGGATTATCGTCAGCATCCATATTCCCTACGCCATAGTATATAGCGTTTTCCAGAATCGGCTGTATGATGAGCTTAACCGTGCAGAACTGATGGATTTCCTCCGAGACATCATACTCCGTCACAAAGCGCTCCTTATAGCGGTACTTCTGTATATTCATATAGTTTTTGCAATGCTTCAGCTCATCCTCAATACTTATAATTGTCCTTCCGTTTGACAGGCTTATGCGAAAAAGCTTGGCAAGCTCAGAAATCATAAACACCGCATCCTGATTTTTGCCGCCTTCAACCATCCAGGTAATCGACTCCAGAGTATTATAAAGAAAATGCGGATTAATCTGGCTTTGCAGTGCCGCCAGCTCACTCCTTCTGCGCTTGTTCTGCTGGGCGACAATCTCCGTCATCAGGTGTTCAATCTCCTCATAGGACTTCTGGACAGAATTTCCCAAATGCCTGATTTCGTATGAACCCCCGATATAAATATCCGGTTTCTCACCGGCCTCATATGCTGTCACAGATGCATCCAGCTTGATAATAGGGCTGGAAATCTTCCGCGAGACAATCCTGTTGACCACAAGCAGCATCATGATAAGCATGATAACAATAATTACCATATACATACGGAACTGCTTCACACTGTCCGTCCTGACATCCTGAAGTACAACTCCGACCAGCTTCCAGCCGGTATAAGAAATAGTGCTTACAATAATCGTTCGTTTGCCACCGTCAGGACTGAGCTGATTCCGGTATATTCCATCCTCACTGCTGCATGGAATATCCATATTCTCACTGAACATGCCATTGCTGATTTCATTCGCATAAGGGTGGTAAATCAGCTTTCCCTCTCCGTCACATATATAATAATAATGCTCCCTGCTCTTATAATTGACCTGGCTGAACAGCTTCTCAATAAAGGAATACTTCATATCCACCAGCAATATTCCATTTTCCGGACGGTCCCCGGATATAAAATCGACCGCCTGGCTTAAGGAAATAACCCGGTAATACCTCTTCGCATCATCCCGGAACAGGTTCTGTATATGCGGTGTTGAAAAATGCATATTGGCAACCTTCTCTGCCGCATTCACGAACCATGGCTGTCCTGTAACTCCGATACCCTCCTTCTGAAGTGTAACCGGTTCCGCCACAATCAGCTCTCCTTCCATATCATAAAGCGCAATACTCTGTATCTTATCCTTGTCCGCTTCATAAATAAGATTGAGCTGCTGGTTGAACTCCGGATCGGAAACATCATATACCTGTATAATATTATAGTTTATTGTATTCGCAAGCTGTCTCATGCTCTTGAGGTATTGCTCCGTCGAGCTTACCATGGACTCCATCATGTTCTGTGTATTGCTGACATCATTATGCCGCATTGCAGTTTCATACCGGTTATAGAGCAGCAGACCAATGAATATTGAGGTAGTCACCGTCATGAGCGACAGCACCAGCATAATGACAGATTGTATATCAGACACTTTTCTTTTCTTTTTTTTCATACCTGTTTTCCTATATGCTCCGTACGATATTTTGAAGGAGACATTCCGTACCTGCGCTTAAAGACATAGCTGAAATAGTTGGCGTCTTCATAGCCTACATGCTCTGCAATTTCATAGCTTTTCTCTTCTGTTTCCATCAGCAGCCTTACCGCCTGCTGCATCCTGTAATCCGTCAAATATGTTATAAACGAACTGCCTGATTCCTTTTTAAACATGGATGAAAAATAGGAATTGGATACTCCAAGCTTAGCGCACACCGTATCCAATGACAAATCCGGCTCCGAATAGCAATCACGGACTATATTTTTTGCCTCCGCAATCAGATAACACAATGAAGATTTCCTGACATTCTTAAATTCCTCCGAAATCGACAGTGACACCTTCACAAGCCAGTCCGATAGTGCGCTTTCATCCATTCTGGTAATCTCATCATAGTCATTCCTGATATTTCCTGTATGGTCCTCAAACTTCATATGGTTATTTCCGCAGAAGCGATACAGATTTCCCACAATCTCCATCACGGTAAAATTATGCTGCACAATTGTTTTGGCACTGTTCTTAAGCTTCTTCACCAGTGTCAGCACCGCATGCTCGACATCCTCACGCACACCAATGCGTATTGCCTTGAATACAGCATTCATATCAATATCCTCAAGCTGTGCCGAAGGCTCCTGCCCCTTCGGTGCTATATCCTCAATATTGATAGAACGTCCGGCTCCATATATTACCCGATAGGACAGCGCCTCTCTTGCGCCCTCATAGGACTGCCTTACAGACAGCAGCTCCCGGCACACCTTGCCGATTCCTACAGTTACAACCGCCCCCAGAAAGCGGTCTGCCCATCTGCAGAACCTATCGCTGTCATCCGTAAGCCTCTTAATGCTGTCCTCACTCTCAAGATTAAAAATCAGGACAATATTCCCAAGATAAGTAAAATACCTGTAATCCCATCTTGCGCTCAGTCTCTCCTGAACCTCCCGCTGCACCGACATGGAAAGCAGCAGCGGTGACATGCCATCCGGAACATGATTCTGCGATGTATGCATGACTGCACAGCAGTAATAAGGTCCCGGCAGCGAAATCTTATAATCACTCAGGAATTTGCTGACCTTGCCTTCAAGAATACGTCCCTCAATAAGCGAACAGAAAAAGTTCACACGCAGCGCAGGAAGGGAATCTGCGTAATACTGCTCCAGCTTGATGACATTAAGCTTCTCCTCTCTTTCCTTATCGAGAACACTTTTAAGGCGGCTCAGGCACTCTGAAAGCTCATTGGCATTGACAGGCTTTAAAATGTATTCATCAATCTCAAGATGAACCGCCTCCTTGGCATATTCGAATTCATCAAAGCCGGTCAGAATGAGAATACGCACTCCGGGATTTTCCTGCTTCATATAACGTGCCAGCTCAAGACCATTCATATACGGCATCTTAATATCCGTAATTACCACATCAGGCTGTACCTTTTCTGATAATTCCAGTGCCTTAACGCCGTTCTGAGCCTTGCCTGCCACCTCAAATCCAAGTCCCGCCCAGTCGATTCTCTCTTCAATCATATTGGTAACTTCTTCCTCATCATCTACAAGAAGCACTTTATACTTAAACATCTGTCTCCTCCATGCTTGATAAGATTTCTTTCTGTATTTACAAAAATGGCACGAATTACCCAATAACCGATTCGTGCCATTTTTTCTTTATTATACTCTTTTTTCCATCAAAAGCCTACTATATCACAGTTTTTTTCTACTTTTTCTTGACATACTTAAGACAGTCAAGCGTAACTGCAACCAGAATGATAATACCCTCGAATATGAACTGCAGGTTAGTATCAATACCCAGAATAGTGAGCGAGTAGGTAAGTGCCGTAAAAATCATTACTCCTGTTACAACGCCTGAAATCTTACCTATACCACCTGTAAATGATACTCCTCCTACAACACATGCGGCGATGGCGTCCATATCCCAGCCCTGTCCGTAAGCGGCACTACCGGAACCAATCATACGGTTACACTCCAGCCATGAACCAAATCCGTAAAGTATACCTGCCAGAACGAAGGCTCCCATTGTAACTGCAAATACGGAAATACCCGATACTGCTGCCGCCTCAGGATTACCGCCGACTGCATACAGATTCTTTCCGAAGGTTGTCTTGTTCCAGATAAACCATACAACCACAACCGCAACAACCGCCCAGAGAATGATTGTCGGGAATCTTCCTATTTTAGGAATGAACATTGCCGGAATCGAGGACTCAATTGCTCCGAAGGACACTCCCTTGGTAGCATAGGTTACAAGTCCGAAGATAATAAGCATGTTCGCCATTGTCGAGATGAATGGATGCATCTTAAATTTTGCCATAAAGAAGCCCGCAACGGAAGCAAAGGCAGTTGTCAGAAGCACGCACACAACCAGTGCAAGAATTGCCCTCATAGGTATCGGAATACCCGTAAAATCAAATATATGACCGAATACTCCACCTGTATTAACACCCTTATGCATAATTATTGTCGCCGTTACCATACCCATGCCGACCATTCTTCCTACGGAAAGGTCTGTACCGGTTAACAGAATCAGTCCTGCAACACCAAGTGCAAGAAATACTCGCGGTGATGCCTGCTGAAGAATATTCAGGATGTTCGCCATAGTGAGCAGCTGTGTATTCTTTACAATCGGCGTAATAAAGCAGAGAGCAATAAATATTAATATAATTACAATATAAAGACCATTTTTATAAAGGAACTGTGAGGTATTAAATGTATATTTATAATTCTCCAGCTTCTGCTTACGTCTCTGCGCGTAAGTAAACTTCGACATACGGAGCAGATCAATCAGATGATATTCATGCACATATGCCTCATGCTTTCTGTCCTTTATTTCCTGAAGCTTTGATTCATGCACCATCTGCGCATCATACAGACGATTCTTATATACATACTTTTCATCCTTGATTTCCTGTCTTTCCGTAAGCTCCGAAAGTGTTTTCGTATGCTCTGCCTTAAGTCTTTCGCGTATTCCTTCATACTCGGCAATCTCTGCTTTTTTTGCAGCCGCACAGCTGTCAGCCACTTTTTTATAATAATCATTTTTATAGTGGGCGGCAAGATACGCCTCTGCATCCGCAATCAGCCCGGAGACCTTGTCCTTATTCTTATTCTCAATCTCCTTTGCCTTTTTAAGCTGTTCCTTATCCCTGCGGATTATATCCTGCTGCTCCTGTTTTGTATAATTTTTATCCTCCTTTGTCAGTGCTATATGTGTTTTCAACGCCTGAACCCGGTCGGAACCATCTACACGCAGGGCATCTATCTGCTCCTGTATTTTACCGATATATTCGTCTATCGGTGCTAAAAGCTTAGCTTCATCTTCTATAGAAAGACATCTGATATCATTTGCCATAGCTCTCGTACTCCTCTCTGTTACAAATACTTTGCACTAAGTCTAAGCAGCTCTTCCTGATTCGTCTCCCTGGTATTAACAATCCCCGCAAGATGTCCGTTGGACATTACACCGATTCGATTGGTAATTCCAAGAATCTCAGGCATCTCAGATGAGACAACAATAATTGTCTTTCCCTGCTTTGCCATCTCTATAATCAGCTCGTAAATCTCATACTTGGCGCCGACATCGATACCTCTTGTCGGGTCATCCATCATGAATATATTAGGTGAACGCTCCAGCCATCTTCCGAATATTACCTTTTGCTGATTTCCTCCGGAAAGATTTGAAATCATATCCTCCGGTCCCATGCACTTTGTATGCATGATTCGTATTTCCTCCGCCGTCGCCCTCACCATGTCATCCTTAGAAAGAGCCACTCCCGATCTGTACTGCTTCATATTAGCAATGGTAGTATTAAAGGTAATATCTGATTTCAAGAACAGGCCATCCGCCTTACGCTCCTCTGTAATCAACGCGAAGCCGTGGTTCATTGCATCCCTGGAGGAGCGGAAGTTCATAAGCTTATTATTGTAGTAAACACGTCCCGCTGCTCTTGTACGGATACCGAATATTGTCTCAAGAAGCTCTGTACGTCCTGCACCGACCAGACCGTAAAGTCCGAAAATCTCTCCCTTTTTCACGTCAAAGGTAATATCCTGAAGCTTCGGTGCATATTTCGTGGATAAGTGTTCTACCTTAAAGACCACCTCTCCCGGTGTATTATCCACCTTAGGGAAACGATTATCCAGCGACCTTCCTACCATAGCTGAAATCAGCTCATTCATGTCGGTGTCCTTGCTGTTCTTTGTCATTACCAGCGCACCATCCCTGAGAACAGATATCTGATCACATATCTCAAAAACCTCATCCATTTTATGGGAAATATATATCAACGAGATACCCTGCTCCCGTAGCTGCCGCATTATCTTAAAGAGCTTTTCAACCTCCGGTGCTGTGAGGGAGGATGTCGGCTCATCCAATACAATAACCTTAGAATTATATGAAATAGCCTTGGCAATTTCACACATCTGCCTCTTTGATACAGACATTTTTTTCATCGGCTGTGAAAGGTCTACCGTTATTCCAAGCTTACGGAACAGCTCCGCCGCCTCTTTTTTCATTTTTCCTTCATCAATTACCCCCAAAGAATTCTTTGGGTAGCGCCCGAGAAACAGATTATCAATCACGTTTCTCTCCAGACACTGGTTCAATTCCTGATGAACCATCGCAACGCCGTTTTCCAGAGCATCCTTAGGTCCGGCGAAGTTGATTTCCTTTCCATCAAGAATTATTGTGCCCTCGTCTTTTTGATATGTTCCAAAAAGACATTTCATCATTGTCGACTTGCCGGCACCATTCTCGCCCATCAGACCCATTATCGAGCCTTTCTTTACATCCAGATTAATATGCTTTAAAACCTTATTTCTTCCGAATGACTTGCTCATGCCGCGGATCGACAAAATAATATCCTTCTTGTCTTCTGCCATATCACCACTCCTCTTTTAGAAAAGGGGGTGTCAGGATACCCTGACACCTCCAAAGCCTTTGCTGACATATCTCAATCATTCTACTGCTGAAGGAGAGATGTATAAGATGTTGCATTATCTGTTTTAACCATATTTATAGCGAATGCATCATACTCACCAGGGTTGCCGAGACGGTTAGTAATATTAGACTCTGTCTGTCCGTCACCGCCGATGTAATCAACCTTGAGGTTCATAAGATCATCGTAGTTCTGGAGAAGCGGCTGGTAGGTTGAGCTTAAGAAGTTATCTGATGCATTGTAAATATTTAACCATACCTTCTTCTCAGGGCTCTTAGCTGTATCAAGCTGGTGTGCTACCTTGCTGTATACCTTGGTGGAGTCAGTGAAATCCTGATAGTTGGCTGCTGTAACCGCTATGTTCAATGCATAATAGGATCTCTCAGCCTCGCTGTATCTGTAGTCAACGCCCTCATCAAGCTTATTGCCTGCTTCATCGGCAACACCGATACCTGTATTCACATCCACACCATCAAGAGCGTTTCTTAAAACTCTCAGGGTGAGGTAAGCCTGGACATCTGCATGCTGTGAAATTGTTCCGCCATATCCTTCGGCAATCGCAGCAACCGCATCACTGTTGGCATCATATCCAAATGTAGGTACCTTATTGTCCTTTGCCCATGCGTTAAACATTGACATTCCCATACCATCATTATTAGATACAACAACATCAATCTGATCGCCAAAGGAAGCTGACCATGTTCCGATTGCATTACCTGCTGTAGCAGCATCCCATGTAGCACCTGCCGAGTTCTTCATCTCCTGTGATGCAAGCTCACGAACGGTATAGGTCTTTCCGTCTATCTCAATTGTCGCATCCTTTACGATGGAGGAGGAACCGTCTGCATTCGTTCCTATAGGTGATGGGTCAACCGCTCCTGCCTTATCAACTCCTGTTCCAAGTGCCGAACGAACACCGCGGGTACGCGCAATGGAATCGTTATGTCCGATATCACCGATTGCAAGTATGTAGCCGATTACTCCGTCACCGTTACGGTCGATGGTTGCTGCATTAGCCTTGATATAATCAAGTACCATCTGTCCCTGAAGCTCTGCACCCTGATTGGCATCAAAGCCAACGTAGTAGGTCTTGTCATTAAATTTGAGTGCATCCATGTCAAGCTCTCCCGTTGAGCTGTTGGATGGCTGGCGGTTAAACCACACCAATGGCTTCTTGCTGTTCTCTACATTGCTGCCCGGTGTTGAACTACATGCCGTAAGTGCTGTTGTTGTCATTGCTGCTACTAAAAGCAGTGGTAAAATTTTGTTTTTTCTCATAGCTTAATTCCTCCTTGTGAAGTATGTTCGTTTATTAAGTGTCTTTATTATATTTCACACGCAAAGATATATATATAGAAAATTTTTATATCAACCATGAATTTTTTGTGCATTTTTGATGATTTAGATGTTTTCTAAAGAAATTCTTTCATTTTTCTTTTGGTAATCATGCTTATTTTTTTATATTTTGCCCCCACTTTTATATGCACTATGCCACATTCACACAGGCATGCGCTGACGCAGCAACGCGATACTGCTGCCTGAATGAACACAAAAAAAAAGCGGTAATGAAGCTAAGCTTCATTACCGCCCAAAAATCTTCCTTATATTATTTCTCGAATTTTGCAACCTTAAATTTTCTTATCATTTCACGCAGATTTTCTGCCTCGTTGCTCAT
>CAKRJT010000031.1 GCA_934351925.1 uncultured Lachnospiraceae bacterium | reverse complement strand
TTTGCCCGATAACTCTTTATTATCCATCACTTTCTTATAACCATCTATTCCCCATACTTCCCCTTCAAGTACTCCGCCACATCATCAATCTCCGGGAACAGTGTGGCACGGTTGATTGAGAGTGTATCAAGCTCCCTTAATATCTTTTCCTTGTCCTTGATAACCAGAACCAAGCGCTTTCCGTCGGCGTCCTTGCAGCGAAGGCTGTCCAGCCTATCACTGTCGCCAAACTCATTGGTGAGACCGCAGATTATAAATGATCCGTCCTGCTTCATAATACGCTGATTGCTTCGTATAGGTGTCACAAACACATGACCGACCAGGTCAGCTTTTCTGATGCGCGGTTCAAATGCGGGATTTCTTGACTTGACCTCGCTCGCAAGCTTCCCGGCGAGCCTCTGATATTGTATATCAGTATTTTCAGGCTTTCCATTCATGCATAAACGGTACAATTCTCTCAGTTCAGAATAATTGAGCGTCGGAAGTGCGGCAAGGAGCGCAGCCGTATCGCTTTTAGCATATCTGACATGGTCATCCCCTGTTGTCAGGACAATCACCTCCCCAAGTCGATCCTTGTTGCTGCAGCACGCAAAGTAAAGCGCAACCAGCGGATTTTCCGTTATGTCGAGCAGTCTTGTAGGCAGTCCGTAATGCTGCATTTCAACCAAATACTCCAGATGCGTCTGGCAATGCGTAAAGCTCTGCGCGCATCGGACAAGCAGCTCGTGATACATTATGTTCTCATTTCTGAACCAACTGCTGTTCCTTTTTATTCCGGGAACAAGAGTGTAGTCGAGCAGCGAATGTCCTCTGTAGAATAATGCCTGGTCAGCATTTTCCTCCTTAAGGGAAAAGGTATACTGAGCGTACTCCTCCATGGATTTTATAATTTCCACACTGCAGACATCGGAATCATATATTAGCTCATCAAGCACTATCAGCTTACACGGATACTTGGCGTTATCCTCCATGCTCTCAAAAAAACCGGTAAGCAAAATTCGCAGGTAACTCCGTTTTACCAATGTTTTTGAAGCAAACCTATACGGAAGAAACAACCAGAATATAAGCGCCCTCTCCTCATCTATGTCGAGTTCCGCTTCATTTCCGAGCACTGTCTCCAGATATTCAAGCATACGCTCTATATCCTCAGAAGGAATACATGACTTGACAAATAACTCCTGCAGCCTTGAACCCGACAGCCTGGAATAATATGCACTTTTATTGAGCCCATACCTGGCAGACCTTAATATGTATCCGGCGTCGGCGTAACCGTGCTGTAAAAGTCTTTTTCCGAACACATCATATATCGCGTCAATGATATATTTATGTCCGCTACGCGCGTACTCCAGCAGTCTCTTAACATCACTTTTTAACTTCTGCTCAATATCGTCCATGATGACCCTCCATGCTGCCGTCTAATAGCCAAACAGTAATGAAAATATTCTTATCTACACGATTTATCATCCACTGCTTAAAACTTAAAGCCCCACATCTATTCTAATTGTACTATATTATTTTTGATTTGTAACCTGACAGAGTTGTCAAATTTACAAAAAACCTATAAAACCGACAAAAAGTCAGCCCTATAGGTTTCCATTCATATTACTTTACTATTATTTTTACCTTCTCCCCAACAGCAGCCTCCCAAGCACCGGGATTTTACGCACCTGCCCGGTGATACCAAGCGACGCTGCAAGGACAACTACCGCCTCAAGCACCACAAGGAAATAATTTATGCCATTAATTTTCCATGCCAAAGGCTTGACAATATAAGAAAAAATCAGCGTGGAAATAATATATATTCCCAGCGTGTTTCTTCCGATATATGCCAAAACATCTATAGCCTTTTGAAACATATTGGCTGCACTTTTATTATTGCCGGCACCTATTTTTCTGCTCACATTCCTTACAAGAATGGCAAGTATAAGTACAATTGCACACCCAACAAGCCCCGTCGCAAATCTGAATATGTCGATGCAGAGCTGCCGCAGCACATCGTCGCGCAAAAGCGTATAGCCCGATGTATATATGTAACAGTTCCTGTCAAACAAAAACATCAGACATATATACGCAATAATCAGACCTGCGGCAATGCAACAGAATTTCTTTTTTGTGCATGTAATTTTTTCTATGAAATTATGCTTTCCCAGCATATATCCGACGACAAAATATCCATACATAAATTTATAGAGCTGCAGCCTGTTAAAATCAGGTGTAAACAGCATTACAACTGCAAGCAGCACATATACGAACATTCTGTCACCAACGCAATGTCTCACAGCCAGCACTATCAACGAGCAGTAAAATACCGCCCACAGAAACCAGAAATTCCCGATGCATGTTGTAAAATACGCCCGCACCACAAGCCACACACCTCTTTCATCACCCTGCACAAGTCTTATAACATATGGAATTATACTCCACAACATTATCGGAATGAGAAGTGTCGTAAACCTGCTTCTGATATTATCTGCCATCGTATTTCTCATCACCGAGCCGTAAAATAAATAGCCGCTGATAAGCATAAATAAAGGCATATGAAAGCTGTAAATTATTTTAAATATTACATTCTCAAAAAAGTCACTGTAAATATAGCAATGCATTCCGCTCCCGAACTGCATTGCATGCCCCACAACAACCAATATAATAGCTATAGCCTTGAGGCAGTCAATAAATTTACTGCGCGTAGTCGATTTATTCATAATCTTATGTTCAAAATCCTGTATTTATAATTTTAATACAGTGTATCACAGCCTGTCAGTTTGAACAATCCTTTTGCACTATACTTCATATTTTTAATAAGTCCTACTTTACAATCCCATAAAACTCTTTATGATTAATTGATGTATAATGCTAAAAATTAATTGTATACTTATACTCTCTGCAATCGCCCGCATCAAGCGGCTGCATACCTGCCTTTTTCTCCAAATTACCGTCATGTCCTGCCACGTCCGCAATTCCATACCATGGCTCAAGGCATATGAACTCATCCACCTTCTTTGACCATATGCCAAAATACGGAAAACCGGCACAGTCGATGCTTACATATTCGCTTCCCTTTTCATCAAGAAGAGCTATGCGGTTTATCTGATTATCCAAAACAATAAGTGCGTCCTTATCAAACATATTTTCCGTTATCGGCATGCATCCATTATCCATAGCCATTTCATGCTGCTCCGACATATCTATGCAGCCTGCTGTATCCAACAGATGGTACTTTAATGTATTCGTGACCTCACCCATCTTATTCTGTATCCTGAGCGAACAATCCGTGACCCTGACACCTTCAGGAAAAGTAAATGCGGGGTGTCCACCTATACCGTACAGCATCGCTTGTTTGTCCTCATTTACCACCTTCCACTCTACATTGACTGATGACGAATTTCTATCCGCAAAGCTGTGCTTTATATACAGCACAAACTTAAAAGGATAAACTGCAAGACTTTCCTCACTCCATCTAAGCACATGCGTAACCGACATGTTATCCTCGTCAATACCGACAAACTCAAACTCTCTATCGCGTGCAAATCCATGGGAAGTCATCTTGTATTCCCTGCCCTCGTAACTGTACCTTCCTTCAGCCACCTTCCCTACAAACGGAAACAAAACAGGGGCATGTCTCCCCCACACAGCCGCGTCCCCTCTCCATATGCGCTCAACACTGCGTTTCTTGTCCCACACGCTGACAAGCTCAGCGCCGCTGTCACTTATAGTTACCTTCAGATTGTTGTTTTCTATTGTTCTGTTCATGGTGAAAGTCTCCTTGATTTTCTATTTTAGCAAATTATAACATACAATTTGCCCCTGCACACTAAAAATCCCGCAAAGCCATATCATAAACATAGCTCTGCGGGATTTTCCAATTTCATATTATATTTACCGGAAAGCCTTATTCTCTCCTTGCCTCCACATACTCAGCAAGTGTTCCCCACTTCGTATCCTTGTCGGAGAAGATAAGCTCCATTCCCTCAGGTATAGGCCACTTAACACCAACCTCAGGGTCATTCCATATTATTCCGCCCTCGTCATTCGGGTGGTAGAAATCCGTGCACTTGTACGCGAACTCCGCCGTATCCGAGAGAACGACAAAGCCGTGTGCGAAGTTCTTAGGTATGAAGAACTGCTTCTTATTCTCCTCGGAGAGTTCCACGCCATACCACTTTCCGAAGGTCTTAGAGCCTTCCCTGAGGTCAACGGCAACGTCGAACACTGTTCCCCTCGCAGCCCTCACGAGCTTATCCTGCGGAAACTGCTTCTGGAAATGAAGTCCACGGATAACGCCCTTCTTAGAGCCCGACTGGTTGTCCTGAACGAACTGCATATCAATTCCCGCAGCAGCGTAATCATTGTAGTTGTAAACCTCGTAGAAGTAGCCTCTCGCATCACCGAATACCTTCGGCTCGATAACCTTGAGACCTTCTATCTCAACGCCGTCCTCAGTATAGCATTTGCTTACCGTAATCTGTCCCATAATGAAAATCCTTTCTTAACATTATTTTACATTAAACCTTTGATAATGGAATAAAATACATTTCGGCTGTGTAAATCATTTTATGCCATAATCAAACAATCATTTGTGAATAAATCAACCTTATAAACCATTTGCAATGTCAATAAGATATTTTCCGTAATTCGTCTTTAAAAGCGGCTGTGCGAGCGCAACAAGCTGCCCCCTGTCGATAAAGCCTCTCTTGTAGGCAATCTCCTCGATGCAGGAGATATAGAGTCCCTGTCTCTTCTGGAAGGCTGAGACGAAATCAGCAGCATCTAAGAGCGCATCGTGATTTCCCGTATCAAGCCATGCAAAGCCTCTTCCGAGCGTCTCCACCATGAGAGTTCCGCGGTTTAAGTACTCGTTGTTGATGCTCGTTATCTCTATCTCGCCTCTCGCTGAAGGCTTTACGTTCTTTGCAATCTCCACAACATCGTTGTCGTAGAAGTAGAGTCCGGGAACAGCATAATTCGACTTAGGAACCTCCGGCTTCTCCTCGATTGACAATGCCTTTCCGTTCTCATCAAACTCCACAACGCCGTACTCTCTCGGGTCTCTGACATAATAGCCGAATATCGTCGCACCGCTCTCCCTCGCAGCCACCCTCTGGAGCACCTTGGAAAAGCTCTGTCCGTAGAAAATATTGTCTCCGAGGACAAGCGCAACCCTGTCATTTCCAATAAACTTCTCACCAATAATGAAGGCATCCGCAAGTCCTCTCGGTGTCTCCTGAACCGCATACTCAAAGCTCATTCCAAGCTGGCTTCCATCACCTAGAAGCTCCCTGAACACAGGCAGGTCTCTCGGTGTTGAGATGATGAGCACCTCCCTTATGCCCGCAAGCATAAGTGTCGACAGCGGATAATATATCATCGGCTTATCATATACTGGCATAATCTGCTTGGAGATAGCCTTGGTCAATGGGTAAAGTCTTGTTCCGGAACCTCCGGCAAGTATAATTCCCTTCATTGCATTAATCCTTTCCGCGGAAAAATCCGGACTGCAATTTACATTTGCAGCGCAAATCTGTAACACCAAAGCATTGTCCCAATATCTTTCCGCAACCTGTTATTTATTTGTACATCTCGGCGTAATACTTCTGGTAGTCGCCGCTTGTCACGTTCTTCATCCAGTCCTCATGCTCAAAATACCACTTTATCGTGAGCTTAATTCCGTCCTTGAACATTGTGTCAGGAACCCAGCCGACTGCCGCCTTGATCTTATCAGGTGCGATGGCATAACGTCTGTCATGTCCCTTGCGGTCAGCAACGTATGTGATGAGCTCCTCGTTGATATGAGCCTTTCTAGGGTCAGTGTCAGGAAGCATCTCGTTAAGTGTCTCAAGGATAATCTTTATTATCTCAATGTTCTGCTTCTCGTTATGTCCGCCGATGTTGTAACGCTCACCGAGAACACCCTGCTCCTGAACCATGTCGATAGCCTTTGCGTGATCCTCTACATAGAGCCAGTCTCTCACGTTCTTACCGTCACCGTACACAGGAAGCTTCTTTCCAGAAAGTGCATTGTTGATGATAAGCGGAATGAGCTTCTCAGGGAACTGGTATGGTCCGTAATTGTTGCTGCAGTTGGTTATGTTTGCAGGGAAATGATAGGTGTCAATATAAGCCTTCACAAGCATATCCGATGAAGCCTTGCTCGCCGAATAAGGGCTGTGAGGGTCGATAGGTGTCGTCTCATAGAAAAATGCTGTCTCATCGTCAGGAAGTGAACCGTACACCTCATCGGTTGATACATGAAGGAACTTCTTGTCCTCCCTGTATGAGCCGTCAGGAAGCTCCCAAGCCTTCTTTGCCGCGTTGAGCATTACTGCTGTTCCGAGCACGTTTGTCTTTACGAAAACCTCAGGATTTTTGATACTTCTGTCAACATGGCTCTCTGCCGCAAAATGCACAACCCTGTCAATGTCATTCTCGTCAAAAATCTTCTCGATTGCCTCCTTGTCGCAGATATCAGCCTTCACGAATGTGTAGTTAGGCTTGTCAGCGATATCCTTGAGGTTCTCAAGGTTTCCCGCGTATGTGAGCACGTCCACATTGATGATGCGGATTGTATCACCGTATTTCTTAAACATGTAGTGTATATAGTTCGAACCGATAAATCCGGCTCCTCCGGTTACAAGATAAGTTCTCATTCTAATCACCATTTACCTTTCTTTGCTGTTTCTCAGCCTCACAAGAAGCATTTGCTTCATATAAATCCCTAAATAGCACTAATACTGCTTGTATTAACTCTGTTTCAATAATAAAAGGTGCCCCAAGGGCACCTGCAAGTACTTTTTTATTTTTCTTAAAAAGTCTGAACAATTACTTTTTAGCAATAAATAATCCGGCATCCTTCGTAATATGAAAGCCTTTGTCCGTCCTCTTTTTTACAAAAGCGCGAAAATCCTTATATCTATCCACAATATACATATTCTGATTGCCATGACACGACAAAATATATGACACCAGCGCATCTGCCGAGTCGACAGTCAGGTAATCCTCGTATTGTCTCCACTCAACCTCCGCAAATCTTTTTTTGAGGATTTTCTCTCCATTTTCCTTACCAAAAATGTCATATAAATTGTCTGCGCTGAGAACTATGCGGTTATCAAAATCTCTGACAAGCTCATTGATTTCCTTCATATGCTCTCTTCCATAGGTGCTGCAAACCAGCCGTCCGCCCGGCTTAAGAACTCTCTTAATCTCCTTTAAAACCTTATCCAAATCTTCAAGATAGAACAAAAGGTGGTTAGCTACAACCTCATCGTATGTCCCATCATCCGCATCAATGTAATGGGCATCCATAACCCTGTATTTAAAATGTTTATCCGAGCCGAGATTTTTATTTACATCCTTAATCATACCGCTTGATATATCCGTGAGCATTATTTTAACCTGCGGCAGTCTGCAAATATTCCTGCTCCACAACGCCCCGCTTCCGCAGCCCAGCTCCAAAATCTTTTCGCCTTTTTTAATTTCACACTGCTCGTACACCCACTCAAACCACCCCTGTGTATTGTGCGAATACTCCTTATGAAGCATGATGCGGGCCGAGATATTGGAGGAATTCATATACTGCTTCTTAATCTTCTGCTCAAGTGTATTGGTGTTGACGAGCTCGAGCATGTCACTCCAACTGACCTCCTCCGAGTTCTCCACAGCCTGCATGGCATTCTGAATGGACATCTTAACCAGCTCCATCTGCTCAATCCGCTCCTCAATAAGCCCAAGCTGCATCTTTAACGACTCCGCAAGATACTGCTCATCACCGCTACGCATGGTCATCTGCTTAATATCATCAAGAGAGAATCCCAGATATTTCAGAAAAAGCACCTGCTGCAGCCGCACAAAATCATCGTCCGTATAATAACGGTTTCCATTATTATTCACATAGGAAGGTTTGAGAATATTGTGCTCATCATAATATCTTATGGTCTTTTTCGTGATATGCGCTTTCTTCGCAAACTCACCGGAGGAATAGTATTTAGTTGTGAGAAGGGGGAATTTTTCCATGTGCAGACTCCTTCACCTGTTATTCCATTATCAATACTTCCTATATCTTTTTAATCTCTCAATAATGTAATTTTCATGTTCATAACCCGCAGCCACAAAACACGAAAATCATTCTCTGAAGGTTCGACAGATGCTCCATTATACTCAAACCTGACCCGTACTGCCTCATCTGAACCCAATCCGATTTTGCACTCTGCAGGTACGCCTGCTGTCATATTTATTGTATCATAAAGTTCATCATTCACATAAATATCAACTGTCGCATCACCACCGGCTGCTACCAATTCACAGTCAAGTTCAATATCCTGATCAGAAAAATTCTCTATTACATATTCCGATTTTCGTTCATTCCATGTCCATGAATTAATCTCGTCTGACTCTACCTCTCCAACACCGGTTCCTGCCTCAATTGAAGTCCTAGCTGTTGACCCGGATACTTCAATCATACCTGCAAGGGAATTGTCGTCATCAGGATTGTACGTCAGAATAATACCCTCTGATGCGTACGGTGGATCGCCTATTTCCCGCATAATATTAAAATAATCATCACTGCTCCAATCGCTCGCCAAATTGTTATCTCTTAAGAAATAAGTTAACAGTTGTCGGTGTTTCACAGGTGTAGACTCAATATTAACTACAGAATCTACACCTTCGTATTTTTCCGCAATCTCAACATATTCTGTCAACGGAGCTTCCGAATAACCTGTATAGGTACGCATAGAACCTGTTATTGATTTGCTGTACACAAATGTATTAAGGCATGCCCAACATATAAAACCACAAAGCAGTATATAATTCAAAGCCTTGAAAATACGTTTAGTTCCTCTAAATGTATCTGCATAAAATGAGAATATACAGATAAACGGAATTATTGCATAATACTGTACCAGCTTATATGTTCCCCATGAATTGCCTACCCCGTCCCCAAAAGGGTTATCAGTTATAGATGTGAAATATACAAGCATCAGAAAGTATGGGATTGTAAGCACAGTCATATCCATCAGGGCTTCTTTTTTGTCTGTACGCCTGCTTCTTACACAACCTACAATTAAAAATGTAAGCATCATCAATGTAAATGCCGCAAATATAATCCTATACACACTTCCATATACACCTGTTGTAAAATTAAAATCGACGATGACCGAAGACAAAATATAGCCAAGGTAAGTAAACCAGCCTTCAGATCTGTCTCCGCCAACTACAGCTCCAAATTGTGAGAGTATGGCCTGCACCATCTCTATAGTATATTTACCCATAAATATGCAGGCAATTAAAGCAATCACAATAAGCCTTAAACAATACGTCTTAAACTTCCTGTTACGCACTGAATAGTAAATAAGCCAGGCACACACGGCAAGAACGAAAAACGGAACCATCTCGCTATAGCAAAGTGCAAGTGCTGTCACAAAAAATGCTGCAACAATATAATCTGTCTTAAAGCCTTTTTCCTCTATTTCAAAAGACTTTTTTATCCACCCAAGTGAAGCTGCTATAAACACCATTCCAAAAAGCTGCGGAAAGAAACCATATATAGCGCTCCAGATGATTATCGGTACGTTAAATGCCGAAAATACTGTTGCAAAAATGACATGTTTTTTATCAAGCGAAGAACTATGCGAAGTGAAAAGTGCTACGGAATTTCCAAGCAGAAATACACCTACACCGGAAATTGATGCATATGTAAAAATTGAGTATTTAACCTGAAAAAAAGCCGTCCAAAATGCAAGGAAATATTGTGCACCCATTCGCAAATGATAAAACTGATATAGGTATATTTGCGAAAGCCACGGATGATAAACATCCAGTGTTACTTGATTTCCGAATCCATTTTCTACCAGCCAGTCAGCAATACTGACATAGGTAAAACCATCACAATAAGGGAAACACGCCTTAAAAAAAATCATTGGAATTATAGGAAAAAGTCCTGAAAGCAAACACGCTCCCAGAATAAAATAATCCATTTTGTCCGTTTTAGTCCAAAATTTTACATTTTTCTTTTTGACAAAAAGTAATACCCATTGAACAACAGCAATCAATGTCATAACATTAATAATGTACTTAGCCGCCATTCCAAAACAGCTGAACCAAAAAGATACAAATATGATTTCAGCAGCACCAACCAAAAATGAAAATGGATACACCAAGGTTTTTCTCTGTTCCTGTCCCGAAAAGACAAACACAGGATAGCCAACCAGAAAAATTCCTATAATACATATAAGATAATAAAAAATATAAATCATTATTTTCCTTTCTAATTCAGAGTTTAATTCACCACTCACAAATCAGATACAAATAAACCGGGTGTTCTGCTATCTTTTCCGTTAGTTCACTTTGTACCTCTCATCATTTTTTTAAACGCTCTAAAGTCACCAAGTGCCTTCCAGCCTATTTTTATAATCTTAGGAATATTTATGGAGTTAACTCCGCCCTGCCTTGGCTTGAAAGATACCTCTCTAAAAGCTAATTTCTCCTTATAGTGTGCAAAAAATGTTGTGAGCATTATATTAGGAAGATTATAATCCTCCTCAAATAAATCAATATACTTGCTTACTACACTGACTCTCATCAATCTGAATGGAGCATTTGCATCAGGAACCTTGATACCGAAAATTATTCTAAGCAGAAGGCAGACCACCTTTTCCACAAACGCTCTGGATTTGCCGTCACCTCTTACGCTTCTGTTTCCCAATACAGCATCATACTCATATCTCAAATTCCAAAAGGCTTCAAACTCATCAGGGTTCGTCTGCCCATCTGAATCCGTCTGGAACACAAAATCTATATTGTTATCTCTTGCATATTTGTATAAAGCAATCAACTTAGGACCATGCTGTTTCAGCGTATCTTCCAATATTTCTAATTTGGGATATTCCTTCTTGAGATTTACCAAAATTTCATGAGTCTTGTCCACACTGCCACTGTCAGCAATTACCAACCTCGAATTTTCTGCCTTTCCATCCAATATTGGATACCATTGTTCTACAACATCTCTTATTGTCTGCTCTTCATTATAAGCCGGCATTACTACATAAATTGAATCCATTTTTCCTCCCATAATAAACTTTAATTATCCATTCATATATTTAAATAAGCCAGAATAAATAATATATGTACATCATGTCTCAAAAAATAAAACTCCCCTTACACTTCAAAAAAATGCTCCACCGCATCACTGTAGAGCATTTTTTGAATTTTAAATCTTACAATCCATATTGTGCCATAATATCCTTAAACTCCTGCGAGTCTGCGAATTGCATGAGAACCTCATCGCGGCTCCAGCCCTGAACCTGCAGGCAGTTGAGCCAACCCGACAATCCGGTCTCCTCAGCCTCTCTTCCCATAAAGGTCCTGTATAAGGTCTTTACATATTCCTCATCATTCAAGTTCTTATCGGTGAACTCCTTGGAACCGAAGAACTCATTCTTTGCCACATCTACAGGAGCCATATTTCCTGATAAAATACATTCACACCAACCGTTTAAGCCGCTGTCCTCCGGCTCCCTTCCAAGTGCTTTTCTGTACAAGCGCACAACGAACTTGGTCACACCCGGATTTTGGTCGTAATATGCGGTGAGATTGTAGCTGCCTTTGTTCATTCCATAGACTGAGCATATATCTGCAAATTCCTGAGATTCGGTAAAGCCATGAATGATATAATCCCTCGACATTCCGTCGGACAGCTCTCCTGACCAGTACGCAAGACCCTCCGGCTCTGGCTCTCTGTCCATAAAAGTACGGTACAGAATGGTTACAAACTCCTCATCCGAAACGTTCTTGCTTTCAAACTCATCTGAATTGATAAATCCTGCTGCCGCAACCTCAGCCGGCGATAAACTTTCAGACAGAAGCACAGAGCACCAGCCATTTAATCCGTCCACGTCGTACGTTCGCTGTAAAACCTTCTCATAGCAACGCACCACAAATTTTGTTACTCCGACATTTTTATCCCTGTTCTCATCTAATACTACAGAGCCTGAGGTCAATCCCATACTGCTGCATTTTGCCGTAAATTCGTCTGAGGATACGAATAAAGAGTACACATATTTTCTGGAGACTCCATAATTCAATACAGTTATCATACCCTCGACCTCATCAGACTGAGGCTCTCTCTCCAATATAGAGCGGTACAGCATTTTTACATAGGCTTCATCATCTGTCTGTTTGCTCTCGTATTCCTCACCAAAAATGAAACCGTCCGTGACCTGAACAACTGTGCAGCCTCCGTTCAGCAATGAATCCGTCCAGCCTTCAACCTCGGATAAAGCTGCGTCCCTTTCGAGAATGTTTTTATAAAGTCCTTTCACAAATGCTGTGACCGCATTCCGACGTAAGGTATCCGGATTATTAGGTTTCTCCGGTGTATTATCCCCGTTGTCTGTGTTATCGCAGGTGAATGCCTTTACGCGTATATTTCTCATATATGGATAAAATCTGCCATTTATCATGTAATATGTTTTTTGGTCATATTGACTTACGGCACAATCCCATATCACATTTTCAAATGAACTGTCAGTTATTGTCCAAGCCTCCTCGCAGTCAATCGCCGCCTTGTCCACCGTCACAACAACCGAGAAAGTACTTCCCGGAGTAAGCTTAACTGTATCAGCAAGCTCCACTGTATATATACCTGCATAAGCCGTTGTGCCTCGAGTTGTTGCGCTATCCTGTCTAATTCCACTTAACGGGTTTCGTGAATCTGTGAGGTCCGTATATATCTCCACTGTATAATTTACATTGGTCGCCATTGTAAATGACAGAGATACTGCCTTTAATGTCTCAGATGACACTTTGTCGTCTTTTTTTACCTTAAAAATATTAGCCATCGTGGTGTATGATATTTGATATGTGGCAATACCGCCATCAAGCTGATAATTATTGTCATATTCATTATTCGCATCAAAATCAAATACCCATGCTGCCTCAGCTAACGAAGCTGTCTCGTATGACATCCAGAAATAATTGCAGTAATTTCCCCAGCTGTTTCTTACAAGCCATGCTCCGTTTGATGTCGGCTTCTGTGTGCCATAAAAGCCATCAAAAGAAAACTCGTCATCCCAGCCCACCACCATGACTGCATGTCCATAACCGCTAATTTCTGTATCATAGTATGAAATATCAGTACTGAAATGGCTCCATCCAATACCGTTATCACTGTGATAATAGCTTACCCCGACTGCTCCATGCTCCATAATCATCTGCTTCACGGCATCAGGGTCCTGCTTGATATTTATAATGTAAGCATTCTTTAAATGTGCCACATCAGCATCATATGCATACGCGCTGTCAACTCCGCTCTCAGCAGCTACCGCCGCATTGCTATATGGAACATCTGATTCGTTGGCTACACCAACCCACTGGGAAAACCTTCTTGATGCCATCTCGTAGTTTCCGCCATAGTTAAGGTATGTATTCTGAGCATACTCATTGTAGTATTTGGCATAATCGCCTGTGGTACCACCCAATGGATCCTGAACCGAATTAAAGGCAAAATGAATAAGCTGAAGTTCACTTAAATCTATATTTTTATCAAAAGCTCCGTCATTTATCAAATCAAATTCCGCGAGACCTATTGATGAAAAAGCCCAGCAGGTTCCGTATGGATTTTGATTGCGTGTGTTCGGATAGTTCGATTGGATGTTGTCCAAGCTGTCCGGGAATTTCTGCGGAAGCTGTGAATATACCTCATATTCCGGTTCATACACCGGAACATTATTGTCAAGTTCACTCGGAATATATCCTGTCCCATAAATACCATTGCCGTCATCTGCCGTATAATCCGTGTTCCCTGCATCAACACTGTTCACAAAATATGTCCCCGACAGCGGATGGGAGAGCATAACTGCCGTTATCATTACTGCTATTGGTAATCTCATTAAATCATCTCCTTTTTTGATTTTTAATTGGAGCTGTCGAATTTAGTTGTTGTACTTTATCTTATCATCCGCATCCAACTGTGCCCCCATCTGAACCTCTATCACCTGAAGCTCCGTCGTCGCATGAATTGTATGACGACAGCCAATAGGAAGCGAAACCACATCTCCTGCCTTGACCTCCCGTCTCACCTCATCAACCATGACATAACCTGTTCCTGACAGCACAGTCCATACCTCGTCGCGGTGCTCATGGCTGTGATACTTTAACTGGTTTCCCGGACGTAAAATAATTTTTATAGTGAGTGACTCAGGTTGTATGTCGAGGATTGTGAAACTTCCCCATGCCTTTTCCTCAAATCTTGCCATTGGGTCAAGCTTGTCAACATATGGCTTTATTGTACTGCTCTTTGCCTTGTCGGACACGAGCACGCCATCACAGCCCACTGATACGACAACATCCTTGAGACCGACGCAGATGACAGGAAGGTCAAGCTGATTAATGACATTCGTGTTCTTACAGTCAGCCATCTGCACATTTCCTATTGTCTGACTGTCCATTACATCGGTAAATGCGTCCCACGAGCCGACATCCCTCCACTCACCTGCAAAGCGCAGGCATCTTATGTTCGGCTCCTTCTCAACAACAGCGTAATCGAAGCTTATCTTTGTCAGATTTTCATAATTGTCGTAGAGTGTCTGGTAATCTGCACTTCCGAGCATCTTTCTCGATATGTCGAGAAGGTAGGAAAGCTTGTAAGCAAACACTCCTCCGTTCCATAGCGCACCCTGCTCAATGTACTCTGCCGCAGCTTCCTCATTCGGCTTCTCGATAAAGCGATTTACGCGGCTTACCATATCCTTGCTCTCAGGCATTATGTAGCCATAGCTTGAACTTGGGAAGGTAGGCGCTATTCCGAGGAGTGACAGGTTGGACTGTCCGTCAGCTGCAAGCTCTGAAAGATTCTTTACAGCCTCGAAATAGTCGAGATTTACATAAGGGTCAACAGGGCACACAACAACCGGCTCGTCAGGATCAACATTCTTCACATTTGCGAGAAATGCGCTTGCGAGAGCTATCGCAGGAAAAGTGTCCCTTCTGCAAGGCTCGATACAGATTGAAACCTTATTGCCGAGCTGATGCTTTATTGTGCCTACCTGTCTTTTTCCGGTAGCTATTACCACGTTGGTGCCAGGCTCCACGGTTGTAATCTGACGATAAACGCGCTGCACCATTGACTCCTGACTGCCCTCCTCATTAGTGAGCAGCGGAATAAACTGCTTTGAACGTACAGTATTTGAAAGCGGCCAGAGACGCTGACCTGAACCACCTGATAATAATATAATGTTCATAAATAATGTTACCTTTCCTTTAGTTCTGATTTTTGTCCGAAGCAGCTCTGCTTCGCCAGTAATTAAGAGTCTCCTCTATTGTCTGCTTAATTGTGATTGCGGGCTCCCAGCCTGTGCACTCATTCAGTTTCGATATGTCTGCCTCTATAATCGGCACATCGACCGGTCTTATCTTATTAGGATCAACTTCTATCTTTATATCCTTGTAGGACATGGAAATTATCATATCCAGAATACACTGAATTTCTACAGCCCTTCCGCTCCCCACATTATAAGTTTCTCCAGCCTTACCCTTCTCAATCAAAAGCCCATACGCCCTCACAACATCTCTCACATCCGTGAAGTCCCTCTTAGCGTTCAGATTTCCAACACGGATGACCGGCTCCCTTATCCCTGCCTCAATCTCCGCCACCTGCTTGCAGAAATCTGAGACGACAAACAGCGGTGCCTGTCCGGGTCCAACATGATTAAATGCCCTGACGAGCATAAGTTCCATATCATAGGCCTTCGCATATATGCTTCCAATCATATTCTGACATACCTTTGTCGCTGCATATATATTTCCCGGATGCAGGGCTGTATCCTCATTTATCGGAGTCTCGCCCTCTGCTATATGTCCGTATTCCTCTCCGGAGCCAATAAAAAGTACTCTTGGTTTATAGTACAATTCCCTTATCGCATCAAGGACATTGACTCCTCCGTTGATATTGACATCTATGGTTAAAAGCGGATTTTTCCATGACACCGCAACTGAGCTCTGTGCCGCCAGATGGAAAATATAATCCGGGAGTACCTTGTAAAGCAGCTCTGATATATCCTCCTTATTTAAAATATCCAGCTCAAATACCTGTGCCTTATCGTGGAAATATTCCGTTCCAGGAAGTTTAGTCGCATATACCTCGAAACCAAACTCATCATTCAGACAGTCTATCAAATAATTCCCGACAAATCCGGCTGCGCCTATAATTAATGCCTTTTTCATCAAGTCTCCCTTTCGTTTAATGAACTTTAGCTTTATCCTAATAAATTCTCATAGATACTCTTTATCTGCTCCGCCGATGATTCCCATGAAAACTTTTTAATTCTCTCTTGTCCCAATGCGGCAATCTCAGAATAGTAGCTGCTGTTCTCGATTTCACACATATGCTGTGCTATCCTCTTTTCGTCATCCGGCAGGAAGAGCGCAGGACTCTCACCGACGATTTCCGGTATGCTTGTAACTTTGCTTGCCAGCACGGGCTTATTAAAATTCATCGCCTCAAGCACAGGCAGTCCAAAACCCTCGTACCATGTAGGATATATAAAAGCAAAGCAGTATCTGTACAGATTCGCCAGCTCTCTGTCCGATACATATCCTGTCACAATAACATCCTCTTCCAGTCCAAGTTCCTGAATTTTCTTTTTGAAATTCTCCTCAAGCCAGCCGTAACCGCCTGCTATACACAACTTTTTGTAACCGCAGTTTTTCTCCTTATACAGCTTATATGCTCTCAACAATGTCGTGTAATTCTTTCGAGGCTCAATGGTTCCAACCGAGAGAAAATACCCTTCCTTGTCCAGCTTATACTTCTTTATATCCGATACACTGTCTGCTTCCTTCATAAGAGTATCCCTGTTTCCGCAGTACACGACCTCTATCTTATCGTCTGAAACAAACGGAAAAAAGTGAACCAGTCTCTGCTTCGTATACTCCGAAATGGCAATAATCTTATCCGCAAACAACAATGAGTCAAGTGTCCCCTTATAACAGAAAAGTCTGTTAGCCTCCGTTGTGTACTGTGGACAGTCCATAAAACACACATCATAAATTGTGACTACCTTTTTTGCCTCCGTGTCTCTCGGAAATCGGAAATTGTTGGAATGAATAATATCCAACTGCTTTATAAGCTCACTTTCGCTGAATTTATCAATTTTTTCCTGTCTGAAATTCTTCTGCTCTATATGTGTGGCATTTTCCACCGTCTGCGGACGATAATCATAAAACCAAGGAAAAAGTGTATATTGATTACTCTTATCCACACGCGCCAATGCACGAATCAACTGATCAGCCCAGAAGCCTGTACCCGACTTGCTCTCACAGGTCTGACTGATATCAAATCCTATTTTCATATGTAACTTCCTTTTTCCTTTCTACTTCTGAAAATACCATGTTTTCATCAGCTTTAATGCATGTACAGGGATATATTTATAATGCTTTAAGAAGATTTTTGCCGATGTCTTGGCAAGCTTTTTTGCAAACTCAGGATTGGTTCTTCCATCCTTCTCGCGCGGAATTCCCATGTCGTCCACAATAACATGTGCAAGATTATAAATCCACTTTTCAGACGCCTTGCCGAGATTTTTTTCCTGCATGATGAGCATCTCCTCATGCACCTTTCTTCTTGCTCCGAGGGTCTTATTATCCTCATACAATCTTGAGCCGGCAATAAAATCATTAAGTCTGTAGAACTTTTCCCCCTTACCGAGTCTGAGCCAATAATCATAGTCCATGCAATATTGCAGCTTGTCATCTAAATATCCGTACTTGTCCACAACCTTCTTTCTAAAGAAAAGGGACGGCTGACATATAAAGCATATGTCCTTGAGACGCTCGTAATCAAAGTCCTCCGTATAATATTCCTCGATAATGCTGTCGTCCTCCGCAATATGGTATGCATTGCCGTAGACAACATTCACCTCAGGGCGAGTCTCAAACACCTCGAGGACCTTTTTTACGGCTCCCGGATAATAGATATCATCCGAATTAAGCCAGCCGATAATATCTCCGTGCGAAGCTCTTATGCCTTTGTTTACTGCATCGGTCTGCCCCTTATCCTTCTCACTTTTCCATATGAGCTTATCGCCATAGCTCTTCAAAATGTCTACCGTCTCATCGTTACTTCCGCCATCCATGACGATATATTCTAAGTCGTCAACTCCCTGTGACAGTACACTGTCGATTGTTCTCTTGATAAATTTTCCCTGATTGTACGATGGTGTTACTATAGTTACTTTCATGCCTGCCCTCTCTTCATAAGATTAATTTATATAGCTTTTTAAATTCACTGTTTTTCCATTATCAGTGACTGAGATTTCCTCAACCATTACACCAAGCTGTCTTTCGTCCTCACTTTTAAGCACAGCCTTCGGTGACCATGTTTTTGAGAAGGTGAATTTAATTTCTTCATACTCATTCTTAACAGGCTCCTCAAGGGAGACTGTATCTCCACAGGAGACCTTTACGACTTTTTTGATACCGTTATGCTCTATCTTGACCTTCTCATCAATCTTGACAAATTCAGGAACCGAAAATCTCACCTTGAGCTTCTCCCCTGCTTTTTGGTTCAGCTTTACCAAGATTTCCTTTCCACTCCAGCTATCTGCATACACACCCGACAATTCCTCATCAAAACCGCATCTTAGCTTATCGTCAATAACCTCCCTGAAAACCTCAAGATATGCATCTATCATCTTCTCAGTCTCATAATCTTTAAGCTTCTGTGCATACTCCGCACATATCTCATCGTTCATCTCATTATTGGCAATATAATTAATTCCACTTAGAATATCATCCGGTCTCCTCGGATCGAAATAACATATGGCTGAACAGCCGATTTCCGGTAAGCTCGTCTGATTACTGCTCGCAATCAGCTTGTTAAGATGCATCGCCTCCACAACAGGTATTCCAAAGCCCTCAAAAAGGCTGGGATATATCAATCCCTTCGCGCCACTGAGTATACTGTAAAGCTCCTCATTGGTTATATATCCGGTGATTACAGTTCTGTCATCAATCTTCATCGCCCTGAGCAGTTCATTATAATAATCTGTCTGCGTCAGCGGATTTCCGGTAAGCACAAGCTTCAATTCCTTATTCTCATGTGCATACATCGCAAATGCATTTAACAGCAGCTTATGATTTTTGTGCTCCCAGAAATTAGCCGGATATACAATATACTTGTCTTTCTCAATATTCAGCTTCGTCAATATACTATCATCTTTTTTATCAAATCTGTTCTGAATTGCTATATAGATTGTGCTTGCTCTCTCTTTCGGATAATCATATTTCTCACAGAAGGTATCCTTCGTATAATCTGATATACACACAACTCTCTCGACATTCTTGACTATATTCCGGTAAAACTGTCTGCGGTGCGACAGCTCAATCGGGTCAAAAAACTGAGGATAAAACTCATGCTGAATATCCAAAATGGTACTTACGGTAGGTATTCCCTTTTCCTTGAAAGTAGCCGCACTGAACGGGCAGCATAATACATCTACCTTCTTTGCCAAGAGAATCGACTCCTTCTTAATTCTGTTTCTGACCTTCTCTATAAAACCGTCAATTCTTGCATTTCCCGTATATTTTCTGTTGCCTGTCATTACGCAGAAATCAACATTACCCGGCAGGCATTTTCGCAGCAAAGCCTCATTCCAATCCGCACACAACACGACCACCTGTACTCCCTGCCTTGCAGCAAAACCCTTTATCAGCTCAATGGCAAACCCTGTAGCTCCGCCGGCACTTCCATCTTCTCTTATTGACATAACATCCACTGCTATTTTCACTTATTTCACCTCATTTGTATCCTTCTGATTTTTCATATCATCAATTATTTTGGTCAATTCCTGAATCTGAACAAATCTTGCCTCCCGGTCTGCTTCACTTTCCTTCAGCATAGCCGTAAGCCTGTCAATCTGCTCCGCGCGCTCCTGTCTGTCCCTCTCACTGTCACTCAACATTCCGGACAGCTCCTCAATCTGCTTTAAGCGCTCCTGTCTGTCCCTCTCACTGTCACTCAACATTCCGGACAGCTCCTCAATCTGCTTTAAGCGCTCCTGTCTATCCTCATCGCTCTCCTTTAACATATCAGTCAGCTCATTTATCTGATTAAGCCTGTCCTCTCTGTCCTTCTCACTCTTCTGAAGCAAAACACTCAGCTGCTCATTTTTCTTCTGAGCTTCCACAAGATTATTGTTGCTTTCCTTTAGCAGCCGGTCATATTCATTTATTTCCGTCAGTCTGTTGCTTCTGTCGCTCTCGCTCTCTTCCAGGCGCTTCTCCAATATATTAATATTGTTTAATCTGTCATTCCTGTCCTTGTCAGCCTGTTCATACAGCTTTTCCATCTTATCGTTCTCATCAAACAAGGTAATCATCGCCTTGACCAGTCTGCCGTTCTCCGTGCCGTTAAGGTATGCATCAATCTCCTCGTCCGAGTTCTGCTTTAACTGCTGCTTTGAGGCAAAGAAAAACATATCGTAATTATCGCCAAAAAATGCCGGCTCAAATTCAATATACTTAAAACCATGCTGATTGAGTATTTCCTTCATGGACTGCTTGCTGTAGAGATAGATATGCTGCTCATACTTTAACTGCTCCATAAATTTAGGAGCCTTCTGCTTCATCTCATCATAATTGAGTCCAGGATCGTAGCATGGCGTCTGAAAGCACAGAACACCGTTTTCCTTCAGACTCTCAGAACAGTTGTCAAGAAATTCGTGAGGGCTTATAAGATGCTCAAACAGGTCAAACGCAAGAATTCCGTCATAAGCCTCCCTGTCAGCCTCGAACTCATCACAATAAGCCTTTATCCTGAGTTCTCTCTCCATATAGCTGCATATCTCATTACTCAGCTCGAACGCTTTCTGGTTATATTGAAGCCTTCTCATCACATACTGCAGCTGACCCAAGCCGCAGCCTACCTCGGCGACAGCTCCTCCGAGCTTGACATACTTCAAGATAAATTTGAGCCAATATATAACTCTCTCGGTCAAATACATATCAACGACTTCACTCAGAGAGTTCTTTCCGGCAGCTCTTGTCATGGACACTTCCCAGTAATTCTTACCGTACAAGTCGTCCTCCTCATTCTCGACATCATATATCCTATTCTCAAAATCCTGCTTTGAGAGCAGAGTGTGACACTTATCACATACATAATATTTATCTGAGTATTCGTGTAAATCTTCGTTACCGCACCAACATTTTTTCATTTTAATCTCCATTCCACCACCAAGTAAAATATTTATATGCCTTGAATGTATTTTTCACACAGTGCTCCAATCAATCAACTATCGACATTTCAATATTGTTTTTCAGGTCACAGCAGCCGTGAAACATTATCTTCATAGGGTCGCCGACCGTCTTTTCATGTATCGAAAAATTACCTGCCCCCGAGATTGTACATATTCTCTCTAAATCGTGGTTTATTCTCTCCTGATTATAATACATTCTCGAATCATATGTCTGTTTGTTTATTGAATTGAATCCAGCATCAAATGTATACTCACCGATAGCCAGATCCATCTTTACACAGAAAAGACAGCTCACAACCGTTCCCTTCTTTACCTTTTCAGGCACCTTTGTATATGTCTGCAAATTATCCTTGCCAAATACAATGGTATTTTTCTGGTCATAGAATACTATACCCGTGAGAGGAACCTCAATATCCTGCAATACCTTAACCTCATATAGGAAGTATGCTTCCTCGCCCTGATGGAATACCTTCGACGCCTGACCTTCCTTATTAAAGATACCTATATTTAAGAACTTTACCTTGCCGTTATTTATCTGATGTTCATAATCGACTGTACAGTTAAATGTGCTGCCTGCATCTTTCTTCCATGCTGAAAAGCCATGCTCAATTTCTTCAAGTAAGCCTTCGTCCTCCTCATTAAGACTGAGCGCCTCACCCGTTATACCGTTATCCTGTTCAAGCAGATAATAGTGCTGAACCGCTTCTCGGCAATCGCCGCACATAAGTGTCTTGGATTTATTTAAAAGAAGCGCCCTGTCACAAAACTGCTCAACCTCATTCATTCCATGACTTACAAGCACTATTGTCTTTCCTTCCCTTTTCAACTGGTTAAGCTTGGTATAACACTTCTGCCTGAAGAAAACATCTCCAACCGCAAGTGCCTCATCGATAAGCAGAATATCCGCATCGACATTGATTGCCACCGCAAAAGCGAGTCTGATATACATTCCGCTCGAATATGTCTTTACAGGCTGATTTACAAAATCTCCTATATCCGCAAACTCTACAATCTGATTAATCTTTTCTTCTATCTTATCCTTGGAAACACCAAGTATCGCAGCATTCATATATATATTCTCATACCCGGTATTTTCAGGGTTAAATCCGCTTCCGAGCTCGAGTAGCGCGGCTATCTTGCCGTTTACCTGCACCTCACCCGAGGTAGGACTTATAATTCCCGCAAGGATTTGCAGCATCGTGCTCTTGCCGCTGCCGTTGCGCCCAATTATTCCGAACGCTTCACCCTTTTTTACCTCGAAGCTCACATCGTCAAGCGCCACAAAATCTCGTCCCATATTGGTATGAAACATGTGATATAGAAATCTCTTTCCAGGTGTATCAAATATCTTGTATTTCTTTGTAAGATTGCTAACGCTTATCGCTATATCCGAATTAAAGGACATCTGCAAAGCCCTCCTTTGCTCTCATAAATACAACTTTTCCAATAAAGTAAAACGCCAATGCAACTGCACAGGATATTCCATAGTACTTCCAGTTAATACATTTGCCGTATAGCACTACATTTCTGAAATTCTCTATGATATAGGTCATAGGATTACATTCACACACACTCCTAAAGCTTTCCGGAACAGCTGACAATGGAAAAAATACCGGGCTTATGTACATAAGTATTGTGATGATAACTGAGATTGCATTTCCCACGTCCTTGAGATATACACTGACTGCCGATATAAACAAGCCCAAGCCTATCGCGAGTATAATGAGTGGAACAAACATAAGAAAAATCATATACAATGTAGCAGAAACACTGTGATATATTATAAGCCTTACAATTATGAGAATAATAAAGCTTATACAGCAGTTAAACAAACTTGAAAAAGTTGTAACCACAGGCAGAATTTCCAGTGGAAATATAACCTTCTTTACATAGTTGGTATTAGATGCAATAAGTCTGGTCGAACGACTCATAACCTCACTGACGAGATTGAACACTGTCAAGCCGCAAAACAGTACAAGCGCAAACTGGTACTTGTCGCTCGTGTCTATATCCCACTTTGCCTGAAACACCTCACTGAACACAAACGTGTATATTACCAGCATAAATATCGGTACAATGAAGGACCACAGTATTCCGAGCACTGAGCCCTTGTACTGCTGCTGAATATCCTTCTTTACAAGCTGTTTGAATAAATAGCTGTTTTTATAAATGGTTTTTATCATACACTTCTCCTTTAAGCATTATAGTTGACCTGTCAGTCCATATATTTTATATCCAATCCGAACTGCTTTATAAGCCTGTTTATTGTGATATTTTTTATTTTTCCGGGAAGTCTCGCCATGATGACATCAATATAGTATACTATATTCTTTTTTGGGGTCTCCTCGTGCAGATACGGCAATGTCCAGTCTTTAGGAACCGTCCCATAATAATGTTTAATAAGGCATATTCCCTCCTGCAAGCTTCTCTTTCTCATGGTCGAGGTCTTGGTGAGAGAATATATTCGCGTGTTACCTATATATTCCTTCAGATAACCGAACCGGTATACCCTGCTAAGGCGCATCCAGTACTCGTAATCCATGCACATTCTAAGACTTACATTCAGCTCTCCGACCTCATTATACGCCTTCCGGCTGAACATAACGCTCGGCTGGCTCAAAAAACACCGTTTGCTAAGAAGCTTCCTGCTAAATTCCATCGTCTCGTAATCACCTGTTATATTGTCATACTCATCTATATAATGTGATTTCGCATATACAACTTCGAAATTGTTCTTTACCGCATATCCCACTATTCTGCTGACTGCAGTATCATCGTCGTAAACGTCATCCGAGTTAAGCCACATGTAATACCCACAGTCCTCCAACTGCCGAAAGCCTTTATTTATGGCATCTGACTGTCCATTATCCTTCTCGGACACCCAATAGTCAATCTGCGTCTCGTATTTTTTTATAATATCAACACTGTTATCCGTCGAGCCGCCGTCTATCACCGCTATCTTTATATCTATGTTCTTTCTGTTGGCAATTATACTTTGCAGGGTTCTCTCAAGATATATTCCCTGATTATAGCTTGGCACAACTATTCCAACCTTCACAGCCATTACAACTTTCTCCCTGTCTGGACTATCTTGAGCATACCTCCCTGAATACGCTCATATAACCCTCTATCATACTGTCTCTATCAAATCTCTTTAGATTTTCATTATAATCGTTAAACATCTCATCTGTCATCTTCGTGTCAGCGACAAACCGTATTCCGCGGCAGATATCATCCTCATCCATAGGATTAAAATAAAACAACGATTCACAGCCTATTTCGGGAAGGCTTGTCGTATTGCTGCATGCTATAGGCTTATATAACTGCATCGCCTCTATGACCGGAATACCAAACCCTTCAAAAAGACTAGGAAATATGAGTCCCCGGCAACACTTTAGAAGAGCAAACAACTGCTTTTCATCAAGATATCCGGTAATCACTATCTTGTCCTGCATGCCACTGTTCTCAATATATTTGCTAAGCTTCTCATATCTTGAGAGCATATTACCCGTCAGAACAAGCTTTATATCCGAATTACCACCGTATTTTGCAAAAGCCGAGATGAGTCTTTTATGATTTTTATGCTGCCAGAAATTAGCCGGATATATTATATATCCATTATCTCTCAAGTCCAGTCTTTCAAGTATTCTGTCATCACAGACATCAAATCTGTTCTGTATGGCAATATATATGACCTCAGCGCGCTCAAGCGGATAATTGTATTTCTCACAAAAGGTTTTCTTGGTATACTCAGAAATACATACAACTTTTCTGGAATTGCGCGCTATGGCTCTGTATATAAGCCTTCTCGCTATAAGCTCTCTTTTGGTGAAAAAAGAAGGATAAAATTCATGCTGAACATCTAAAATCGTGCTGATTGTCTTTACCCCCCTGACATGATAATCAACAACCCCAAGAGGAAAATATAATATATCAAATCTGCCCTGTCTGATTATTTTCTTTATTGATTTAATACACATTAACCTGTTAAAAGTTCTATTTATAATATTGGGATTCTGTTTTTTATTTTCCGGGCTCACTTTTTTATATTGAACCTTTGTACCAATATATGTTCTCAGAAAATCAATATTCTCAGCCCTGCACAAAACCGTAACATTCGTGTTCCCATAATCTGCAAATCCCTTTATCAGTTCCATTGCCATCCATGTTATTCCACCTGCACTTCCGTCTCCGTTGAGCGCAATTACGTCAACTGCAATATTCATACTATTCCCCACAATCCTACTTTACCATATTTCTTAGATTTCTGACTATCTTTTTTATAAATATAATCATGAAACCGTACCCCGCCATGTATTTTTTTACAATCCTGTCGTTCTCTTCTCTTATAATATCCAGATTTTCGCAGTCCGAAGACACTCCGTTCGTATCATAATAAACAATCGGTCTGTCAAATGGTCTTATACCAATATTCTTTCCGAGCCAATACGATAGCCATTCCTGGTCGGCCCAGAATTTATAACTTTCATCAAAGCATTTTTCTTTAAAAAGTTCCTTTTTGGCAAATATTACCTGATGACATACCGTATATCCCAACGCAATTTTCAACCTGCCAAGACGTTTTTTTTTCGCATAATAGACCGGTACTCCCGTGCCGTCATTCTTCACTGCAACCATGTTTCCATATATAATATCCGGCTTTTCCTTATCGAGCAGATTCCGTATGTCCTCCAACACATTTTCATCGTAAAGCCTGTCACCGCTGTTTAAAAAAAGTATATAGTCGCCACAGGCATGTTTTATTGCATAATTCATCGCATTATATATTCCTGTGTCATCTTGGCTGATAAGTTGTATCTTCATCTCTGTCTGATATTCTCTTATAATATCAAGGGTACTGTCTGTTGAACCGCCATCCTTGATTATATATTCAAAATCCCGGCAAGTCTGCATAAGCACTGAGTCGATTGTCTCAGATATCACAGCCTCCGAATTGTAACAGACTGTTATTATGGTAAATTTCATTGACATTTCCTCTTTTTAAACACATAAATGCAGTCGATGGCGAGTCCCTTTTTATCTATAAGCCCCTTTAGATATCTTATATAGCACATCACTTCTCTCATATACAAGCCACATCTTCCTATAAAGTACCGTGATTTTTTATCGTGGCTGCCGTCACCAAGGACTATTCTGCCTCTTAAGCGCCCGAACTGTGCAATGCGGTTAAAGCGGGCTAAGTCACCCGATGCGAGTTCAAGGTTCTTTTCTGTATAGACAACTCTTTTTTCAAAGTCGCCGCAGTAGTTTTCCCAGTCATCTATCATGTATTTTATATATTGCAGTCTGCCCTTTACCGCAGAGGCAAGACCAAGCGTATTGTTCTCATGTATTCTGTAGTATATAAGCGGTTCATTATACCACACCAGACCGTTCCGCGCTGCCGCCATCAGTGCCAGAGCCCAATCATGTGATATTCCGTTGTTTTCGGTGCTGCACAGCCTGTGCACTATATCCGCGCGCACCGCCATCGTACACCCTGGAAAAAAATTCTTCTCAAGTATCTGGTGAAATGCTATTCTAACCATACCTTTATCGATAGGATTTTTCATATGGTATGGTATGTACTGTCTGTCAATTCTGTTTCCGTCTGAGTCTATGAAGCAAATTCCCGATGACATTAACAGTATGCCCGTATCCTGCTCCATAATCTCGGACATTTTACATATTTTGTCCTCACACCAAATGTCGTCCTGATCACAGGTAAATATAATGTCCCCCGTGCACATGCTAAGCACCGACGTGAAGTTCCTGATATATCCGAGATTTACCTCATTTTTCTTTACAATCCAACTATCAAGCGAATGTCTTTTCACATATTCCTTTAAAAAGCCGTATGTCCCATCGTATGAACAGTCATCTATTATTATTACCTCGTCCACACTGCGTCTCTGCATACGCAGTGAGTCAAGCTGTTTCTCTATATATCTCATGCCGTTGTATGTTGTCATGGCAACTGAAATCTTCATGCCCTATCCCCTTATAAATACAGACTACAACTTCATTACTGGTCAATATAAACAAATTTGCCTACTAAATGATAGCCTATCAATGCCGGTCCCATAAGATGTAATCTCTCAATTACCCTACTCACCTTTATTATATGGTATGCATAGCCTCTGATATTTTTCGACGACATGGCAGCATAGCCTGTCTTTATATAGCCGGGAAAGCCCTCTAACATAACCTTATGCAAGCGTCTGTAACCCTCCAGCTTCTGCCCTATACTAAAATAGCGCATTGAATGGTATAGCTGCAGATAATACAGTTTCATCGCTAACACGGCAAGTGCACCATCCTGTACCTTTTGTGGTGCCGTCTGCTCCAGTGCCTCGTAGGTCTGCCTGATATTATCAATCATCACTTTGAACTTATCCGTCATATCGGTAATTTCAAGCGTACCTGTAGCTCTTCCGCTTGAATCGGTATGAACATACCAATAATATAAAGTTTCTCTTACCCATTCTGTCTTATCACAGTACATATTGAACTTTGTGATAAGACATACATCATCGGGCTCATAGTCCATGACTATATTGTTATCCGTGATTATGCTTCTTCTGTACAGGCAGCCGTGATGTATATTCCACAGCCACGCGGATGCCTGTTGCGGAATGTGCTGTGTCTGAATAATTTTTCCGTCAGAGTCTATATTCGCCACCTCTGACACTATTCTGTCTGCTTTCGTTTTCTGTGCTGCTTTCGCAAGCTTTGCAAGGCAGTCATCTGCCATCCAGTCATCTGCATCGCACAGCATAATATATTTCCCGGCACATTCCCTTGTAAGCCTTGTCTTTGAATACAGAATTCCCATATTCTTTTCATTCTGCAAAAGACGAATATTAAGTCCCGGATACTCCCGCATAATGTCCTTAATGACCTCGACTGAGTTATCCTTCGACGCATCATCAAGATATACAACCTCAAAATCCCTGTATGTCTGTCTGTCTATCGCCTCTATCCCACGCCTTAGATACTTACTGTAATTATATGAAGCTATCGCAATGCTTATATACGGCTCTTTTTTGTTCACTATGGACTCTGATACCATATTTATACCTCTGCATACTGCAAGCATTGCTTGCAGTACTACCTCCAATAAATAGTTTGAAAGGTTAACTCTTTTATTCCTATTTGTATCCGGTTAGTTAAAAATTTCGTCATCACCTAACACAATACTCTCCGTTGAAAACTCATACTTAGCATATATCTGCTTAAATTCGTCAACCTCGGCAAACTGCTTAAAGACATATTTTCTTGAATAATTCTGGTCTATACAGCCCATCCATATAGCAATTTCCTGTTCACCTGCTTCTCTGTTAAACATTGTTGCGTATAAGATACGGATAAATTCCGCATCACTTACATTTCTTTCCAAAAACTCATCTGAGAAGATAAAGCAATAAAATGTCCCCTCTATCGTAGCACTTCCACCTACAAGTGAATCACTCCATGCCTCTATTTCCTCTGTGCTGCCCGTTCTTCCCAATGCCTGACTATACAAGTTTGAAATTAGCGACTGTGAAAATGCTTTTTTCTCCTCCTGAGATATTTTCGGCTTATTATATATCTCGTCATCACTTAACACAATGTTCTCCGTTGCAAACTTATACATAGTATATATCTGCTTGAACTCATCAGCCTCGGTAAACTGCTTAAATATATATTTTCTTGAATAATTCTGGTCTATACAGCCCATCCATATAGCAATTTCCTGTTCACTCACTTCTCTGTTAAGCATCGTTGTGTATAAGGTACGAATAAATTCAGTATCATTTACATTTCTTGCCTTGAATTCATCTGAGAAAATAAAACAGTAAAACGTACCTTCTATGGTTGCACCTCCGCCTGTAAGAGAAGAACTCCACATCTCTATCTCCTCAGCGGTGCCCTCTCTTCCAAGTGCCAGACTATACAACTTTGAGATTAATGACTGAGAAAATTCTTTTTTCTCCTCCTGTGTTATTCTCGGATCCTCATATATCTCGTCATCCGATATTGTAATCTGTCCTGCCTCAAGTCCATATGCGCTGCACAACTGAACAAATTCCGAGGAATCAGTAAACTGCTTAAAAATATATTTTCTTGAATAACGGTTTTTAAACGCTCCCATCCATATATCTATCTCATCTTCTGATGGTTCACGGTTTAACAATGCAGCATAAAGCATTCGAATATAATCGCTGTTCCTTATATTCTCATCTCTCTGCTTATATTCGTCACAGCTTATAAAGTACATTGCTGCTTCAGAACATGAAGTCACACGATTGGTAAGTGCTGTTGCCCATTCCTTGCTCTCATCACTGCTACATTCACGTCCCAGTATATTCACATATAAGCCCTGCACAAATTTCCTACCATTTTCTATACTGCCGGGCATATTATTGTACACCGGAATCTTGAACACAAATGCCTCATCCAACATTCCCGCACTCTCGTAGGCTTTCTTGATATTTCTTCCCTCATTTGAAGGCGCCGCAAGGTTCTGCATATACTGATGCCAGTATCTTCCATCATAGGCGCCGTCGACATCAAACTTCTGAAGATAAAGCGTGTCCTGACCTCTTAATATGTATCTGCTGGCTATCTTCTGTGAGCCGCCGAGCAAAGCGCCATATCGTGTATCCCAGCCCTCCGACTTGGCTTCGTTGAGTCCGTTTACAACAATCTGCTCATGTGTGGAACCCGATGCCTGAATATTGTAGTAGTTATAATATCCCTCATAGCCCGGATAAGTTCCCGAAATCAGGTCTGACGTTCCCTGCGTGCCCTGCTCCTGCTTAACTCTTGTCGCAAGATGCACAGGACTCACACCAATATAGTTTCCGATATCATAAAATGCCTTTGCATAGGTAAGACCCATGCCTGTATAATCATTTTTTGCATCACTCTGAATGAAACCGGACATAAATGTATTCTGCAATACCTTCTGTACAGTAGCAATACCCTGCGTGGTTCCATTGTAAGTCAGCTTCTCAAACTGGAAAATATACTCCTCCGTAAGCCAGTTTCTCGAGTCCATGTAATACTCGACCGCTGCCTGCGTCGCACATGACCACCCATCTCCGTAATAATCTCCGACAAAATCACTCTGAAAGTATGAAGGTACAAGGCTTCTCTGTGCCGGGTTCATCTCATTGTAGAGCACCGTGCTCCAGTCAAGTCCCGTATTCATAACCTCAAATGTCCAATTTGGATGCTTTTCTTTCAGTGCGTAAAGTGCCTGCTTATATGAATCAGGAAATTGTTCAATATCCTCGTAAGTTATTTCTGCCTTCGCAATATCCACCCATCTTATTCCCATTACCGTTCCGATAACCAAAACAATACATATTATTATCAATGCACTTTTTTTCATACGCACCTTGTGCCGCCTCCAAACTGTCTATTATAAATTACATTCGTGTGTCTGTCCTACAAAATTTCAATTATTATCCTAATCTCTCCCAAACAAATCCCTCGTATAAACCTTATCCTCAACCACTCTCAGCTCATCATTCAACCTGTTTGCAACGATGATATCCGACGTCCGCGCAAAGCTGTCAAAGTCCGGCTCAACACGCATACCCATGTATTCCGGTGCCTTTACGGTCGGCTCGTAAATAATTATATCTGTATCTGACTGCTTAATTCTTTCTATAACGCCAAAAATGGCTGACTGTCTGAAATTGTCGGAGCCTGTTTTCATTGTCAGCCTGTATATTCCCACGGTCTTTGGATGCCGCTTCTTTATCTCGTCTGCTATAAAGTCCATTCGGGTGTAATTTGACTCAACTATAGCGCCTATAAGCTCATTCGGTACACCTTCGAAGTTCGCCCTGAGCTGTTTGGTATCCTTTGGAAGACAGTACCCGCCATAACCGAAGGAAGGATTGTTGTAATGTGTTCCAATTCTGGGATCAAGGCTTATTCCGTCTATTATCTGCTTTGCATTAAGTCCCTTTGAGGACGCATAGGTATCCAGCTCATTAAAATACGCCACCCTCATGGCAAGATATGTGTTGGCAAAAAGCTTTATCGCCTCAGCCTCATAGGTTCCCGTATATAACACCGGGACATCACTCTTTTTCGCTCCCTCAAGCAGAAGCCCCGCAAACACCCGCGCGCGCTCCGAGTTCTCACCAACAACTATCCTTGAAGGATAGAGATTGTCATAAAGAGCCCTTCCCTCCCTTAAAAATTCAGGTGAGAACATTATATTGTCAATGCAGTATTTCTTCTTCATCCCGTCAACAAATCCCAGCGGGATTGTTGACTTGACCACCATAACCGCATCCGTTTTCGACTTGATGACAGCCTCAATAACACTCTCAACAGAGCTTGTATCAAAGTAATTTCTGTTCTCATCATAATTCGTCGGGGTCGCGATCACAATGTAATCTGCTGCAGCATACGCCCCATCCGCATCCGTTGTGGCGACAATGTCGAGCCCACCGCTTGCAAGGTACTCTTCTATCTCCTTATCCACTATCGGCGATTTTCTGTTGTTTATCAGATCAACCTTCTCTTTTATGATATCGCATGCCGTCACATGATTGTGCTGTGCGAGCAGCACGGCGATGGACAACCCCACATATCCTGTTCCTACTACTACTATATTCATACTTATCCCCATTTCTGAGCGGTATTTTTATTTAGCCTGCCTTGCTTCCATTGGACACAAAAGAGCCCGGCCACGGCATCATTTAATTTTAATCTATTTTACCACTAATATCAATATTTTTCTTGCGTACAAGCTTGTTTAGGAGCTTGTCCAGAAGATATGCAAGCACAGCCACCACCGGAACGCCGAGGAACATACCGATAACACCCGCCATGCTGCCACCGATAGTGATTGCGAAGATTATCCACAGTGGTCTGAGCCCGACTGTCTCGCCGAGTATTCTCGGTCCGAGATAGAGTCCGTCAAACTGCTGGATTACCACGATAAGCACGGTGAATATGATTGCCTTTATAGGGTCAACCATCAATATAAGCACAATTCCCGGAACCGCACCGATAAATGGTCCGAAATACGGTATCATGTTGGTTATACCTACTATGAGACTCACAATCGGCGTAAACGGAAGCCGGAGTATCGTCATGCAAAAGAAACATATCCACCCTATTATGAAGGAGTCCACCGTCTTTCCGAGCACAAACTGACTGAAAATATGGTAACACTCGCGCAGTGTCTCCATAATCTTGTCGCCTGTTCGCTCCGATGCAACGCTGTAGAGCACCCTCTTGAAACCGCGCGCAAGCAGTTTCTTATCTGATACCATATACACACTCACGATAAAGGCTATCAGAACATTCAAAAGTCCCTTCACAACGGATATGGAGGTTGTGAATATCACAGGGACAACATTCGTCACAACATTCTTTGAAAAATCCATGAGCTGCGGAGTGATGCTGTTAAAGAAATCGTTAATCACATCGTAGTCAAAGTCCGGGTGTTCCTTCTCAAACTGTAAAAGACCGTTATTTATCTGTGTGAGCCATGTCGGAACCTGATTTACAATCTCAGTAAGACTCGTGCCAATCTGCGGCAGAAGATATACAAACATGATAACCACAATAAATATGACAAGAAGATATGATATAAGAAGTGACAGCATCTTTCTCGGCTTGTCGTGCTTCTTTAGCGGTTTTATCACGCCGAATATTTTATGGTCAAACAGCTTTACGAGCGGATTTATGAGGAATGCTATAAATGCGCCCCACAAAAACGGCGACAACACTGAGAGTGATGCCTTTATATGTGCAGCCACATTGTCCCAGTCGATTACAGTTTTTATTATAAGTACACTTGCAAGCACCACAAGAATTGCATAAAGGCATATGGTGAGATACTTTCTGTTCCAGGTGAACTTCTCCCTCGCAGCACGTTCCACGCCGTCTCCGGCCGCCCCGCTGTCCTGCATATTCTTATCTGCCTGCTCCCCGCGGCACTCAGTCCTCTTCGTTTCTCCGGCAGTCTCCCCGCCCGTGCCGTCACTTATCGTATCCGCAGCCTTCATACTGTCTTTTTCCTTTGCCTCTGTCTCAATGTTCTTCAAGCTGCCATCCTCCGATGTTCCACTGACCGCCTGTTTTCGCGCCGGTCTTCTTTTTACAGAACCCATGCTGTCCCTCCTGTGGTTATAGATTTTTCTGCTGCATGTCATTGAGGTCAAAATACCCATGACCTCAACATCGTTATATTTAATATATTTAATTCATGAAATTTTAAAAAACTCCACTCCGGTAT
>CAKRJT010000030.1 GCA_934351925.1 uncultured Lachnospiraceae bacterium | reverse complement strand
GTCAAACCCTAAAAAACTGAATTTACTCTTCGGAATGGAATTTAAGTTTACAAGTGGAATTTAACTTTTCACTTAACAGACGGTTTTTGCCTAAAATTTCATTATATGTGTTGTTTTTTTATTTGGTACATCTTGACAGCGGCGGCATTTGAAAATATACTTCAATTACAGTAAGAATTTACTGCAAATGTTTGTTGTTACTCGATACACAACTAAAATAAGGTCGAGTTCAAATGTTATGGGACTTCATTCGTGAGAGTGGAGTCCCTTTTTTGGAAAAGGAATTAAAAGAAAAAGCAAGTAAAGTCTTGGCGCTTCGGAGGAAGGGGTCAAAACTCATATTTCCCAATGTATTAGAAATTGAGAGAAAGTTACTTAATCAGTAATGAATTATAAATAAGCACCGTCAGGTTATGGCTTGATGGTGCTTAATTTTGGTCTTGTTTATAAAATTTTGTCTTGTCACAGCGGTTTACGCGCCTTAATTTTCGTAAATTCTATAATTTCCTTCTTGTCATCATCGGATATCTTGTCGAAGTAGAAGAGAAGCTCCCGCTCGAGATTGGTGTTGAACATATATTTTTTCTTGTTTGCAGGGTCATTGAAATATTCCAAAAAACCTGCAAGGTCGCTGCTCGTCTGGGTGGGTGTGGGTGCATCATAGGATACATTGCGGTCAATATCAATGGTCAGGTGCATCAGGTCATCGATAGATATATTGTAAAGTCCGGCTAATTTATACAGTGCGTTGGTGTCGGGTGTGCGCTTGCCTGTCTCGTAATGGCTGTAGGTCTGCCTGACGACACCGAGCACCTCCGCCACATAATCCTGTGTGTAATTGTTGACTTTTCTGAGTTCCTTTAGCTTTTGTGCAAGCATTTCATTTTTCATAGTACTATACCACCTTTAGATTTAAGTATATTTTTATTGCAACAATAGATGCAACAAAACGTAGCAAATAACAAAATATATGTTACACAACAGCGATTTCTATATTCTGATTTGTAACAGTTTGTTGCATATTGTGGTCGTAATCAGGAAAATATGCACAAAAAAGAAAAGACTTTTTGACAATCCGGGAGTGATTTTATTGTTAAAAAGCTACAAATCGTAGCGAAATATAAAATATAATGTTAAGTTTCTGTAGCATAAGCACGATATATAAGTTGCAGGCAGGAAACAAAAGGAGTTGTACACAAATAGCAACATATTCAACATGGAGGTAACAATGCTTAAACTATCGTTAAAGCAGGGACAGTATCTGAACATTGGCGACAACATAAGAGTGATATATCTCGGCGGGTCAGGAAGCCACGGACGTTTTATGATAGATGCGCCACGAGATGTGAACATTGTCAGAAGCAGTGTTGAACAGAACCCTGAGCGCAACAAGGACACCTACTATCCTGAGAGCCCGATTTCCAAGGAGGCACAGGAGCAGATAAGGCGTATCCTCCGCGAGGAGAAATTAAAGGCGGAGAAGTCTGCACAGCAGGCACATTAATTAAGGTAATAGACGAAGCTACACCCGGGATTCTTCGTTTGTTATAAATAAATATCGGGGAAACGGATTTCCCTGAAAAAAATAATATCCCACACATAAATGGGACAAGGAGGAAAAAATTATGGTAGTACAGCACAATTTACAGGCAATGAATGCCAACAGAATGTTAAACGTCACAACAGGTTCACAGTCTAAGTCAGCAGAGAAGTTATCCTCAGGCTACAGAATCAACCGTGCAGCAGATGACGCAGCAGGTCTTACGATTTCCGAGAAGATGAGAAAGCAGATCAGAGGACTTGACCAGGCTTCCTCTAACGCTGAGGACGGTGTATCCGCAGTGCAGACAGCAGAAGGTGCGCTCACAGAGGTTCACTCAATGCTTCAGAGAATGAATGAGCTTGCAGTTCAGGCTTCCAACGGAACCAACTCAGAGGATGATAGAGATGCAATTCAGGCAGAGATAGAGCAGCTCACAACCGAGATTGACAGAGTAGCGGAGACAACCAAGTTCAATGAAACTTATCTCTTAAAGGGTGACGCCGATGGAGCTACGACAACCAAGACGATCAACGCGCATGATGCAGGACTTAAAGGTACTCTCACGGATGCCGGCACAGGTACAGCTAAATTTAAGGTAACATTAGCTGATGGCGATAAGGTTACAATCGGCGGAAAAGAGTACGAGATAGACAGTACCTCTACAACCTCCTCTACATTGAAGATTACTGATGCAGCTAATGCTGCAACTAGCTTTGGTGTAGCGGAAACACCGGCAACCAAGGCGACAACAACAATAAATTTAACAGGTTGGAAGAATGGTGATACAATTGATGTTGCTGGTCAAACATATGGTCAGGCAGCTTATAACGATATTGACGCTCTTGTAACTAAACTTACTACAGATTTAGGAGCAGAGTGGGATGTTTCCAAGGAAGGTGATACCCTTAAGATTGTGGCTAAGGAGGCAGGAGCTAAAACGGCTGTTGCCATTACCAATGCTAAAGCTAATGGTGCTACTGTAACTCCTACTGCAACAAACGGAGCAGCTGCCACAGACGCTTACTCAGCTTTTGCTAATGAAGCTGAGATGAAGGCTGCCATCAACAAGGGATTAACCATCTACAAGGGTGACAATACTACATTAGCTGCGGATACAGATTTCACTTATGAAATTAAGGGAAGCAAAATTACTGCAGAGGAAGCATATAAGTTAATGAATGATGAGCTTACTGCTGCAAGCAGCATAGGCGCAGATACTAAGGCTAAAGTTGTAAATGATGGTGCAGGTGAATTTACAATCACTGAAGGAACGACAACAACTGCCGACAAGTTATCATTCAGCTTACATGTAGGTGCAGACGCAGATATGACCAATAAGATTAAGGTCGATGTTGATTCCATGAGCGCAGCAGCTCTTGGTATCAAGGGCATAAATGTATCTGATACAACAGGTAAGGCTGCTACATACGCAGTGGACGCTATCGCTGATGCTCTTCAGAAGGTATCTTCACAGCGTTCATCACTCGGTGCCGTTCAGAACAGACTTGAGCACACAATCGCTAACCTCGACAATGTTGTTGAGAATACAACATCCGCTGAGTCCCGTATCCGCGATGTCGATATGGCTGAGGAGATGGTTGAGTACAGCAAGAACAACATTCTTGCTCAGGCTGGACAGTCCATGCTTGCACAGGCTAACCAGGCTACACAGGGAGTTCTCTCCTTACTTGGCTAATTTTAGCCTAAATAAACATGTTGAATTTGGTTGATGCTTTAATCAATTGAAATTGTGACAAGGCTCTCATGTCGGAGAATATTCCGATTTGGGAGCCTTTTTAATAAGAAATTTTTAATGTTTTTTCATTTTAACGAAATTTGCCAACTCTGTCAGGTTACAACCGTGAATAGATGTGGTAATATAAGAGTACAGGGTTACCACAACGCATAATATGCGTGGTGGCAGGATCGGTTTTGCGTAAACTGAAAGGAGACGGACGTATGAAAATGTTTCTTTTTGTAACTGCCAATGAGCATGAGCGAAATGCTTTTGAAAAATGCTTTGAAGCTAGTGAAGAATGCTTCATAAAGGGAAAGACCTTTTATAAAGGCAGATTTGGCGTCTATCCGGCAGCCTATATTCATGTCGATGAACAGGGAGTTACCAATCCGGCAGGAATGCCGCTTGTAAGTATTCTGGTGCAGGAATTACAGCCAGTTGCTGTTGTTATGGTTGGTATTGCATTTGGTGTGAATGAGCATGGGCAGAAAATAGGAGATGTGTTAGTATCTGACAAGATTCTTCCATACGATTCACAGAAGATTCTGGAGAACACAACTCAGTATAAAGAGATTCCAAAAGAGGTGGGTTTTCAACTTCTCAATGCATTTAGGGAGCATCGGAGGTGGGTACATAATCTTCCTGAAAACAAGCAGTCAAATGTTTTTGTTGGTTCAATTCTTACAGGTTCAAGACTTATAAACAATTACAAATACAGACAAAAACTTATCCGTGATTTTGCTGAATATAAACCTATTGGCGGAGAAATGGAAGCACAGGGAATATACGCTATGTGTAGACTCCACAGCGTTACGGAGTGGATTATAGTCAAAGCAATATGTGATTGGGGTTATAACAAGGGTACGCCTGATATGGATACAAAGCAGCAAATTGCAGCAGAGGCGGCAGTTGATTACTGCCACTATATTTTTTCAAGACAAGGACTATTTGATTCATTGGTATCAGAAAATAATGATTTGAGTCGGTGCAAACAAGACAATACATGCATCTGTATAGGAAATAATTATGGAGATGTATATACAGGAAATTCAGTTAACAGAGGTCTTGGGAGGGAGAACGTGTTTAACAGTTCTGTTTATACAGGGAGATAGGATATATGGATGATGCTGGAAATAGCAGGAATACTGCTGATAACGAACTTAATGTTTCAAAAAGTAGTGTTGAGCTTGTTAAATTATTGGAAAATTTTTTACATTTGGTTAATGGATTTGACCTTAATGTGAAAATAGACAATATGTATGGCGATATATATAGTGGCAATTCAAGTAATAAAGGAGCCGGGCGTAATAACACATATAATATTCCGGATTATGGCGCATATTCACAGAATAATTTTGGCTCAGCTGTGACAAATGGGAGTGTCAATCTTTCGGATAATGAAAGTATCTATAATTATTTATGTAAAAATAGAAATACACCACAATGTGCTTTCCTGATATCATTGGCAATATTTGATGTATGTCAGTATGAAGTAGTTATAAAAGAAGCACAGATTTTATATGAGAAGTATATTTTAAATAATATACCATATAGTAAAAAAACGCGTAATTTATATGGTTTTGAAGCTTCCAGATTAGAATTAAAAAAGCTATTCGGGGTAGAATATGTTAAGGGACAAGCAATTACAAAATTTCCTGTAGAGGTTGATTATGTGAAATTTTCTTTACAGCAGCATGCCTATAATGTACTGGAATGTGTGTTTAATGAAACTATTGGAATAAAGAATGCGGTAACAGATTTTCTCATATATCTTGTAACCTCTGATTATATGGTTCTTTATTCAAATGCCATTACCGCCATAAAAAAGATAGGCGAATTTATTTCTCACGATTCACTTGCTAAAATCATAAATGCTCTTATAAAAAAAGAAACAATAGCGTCTGACTTGGCGGTAGCGCATATTCTTGGGTCGCTTCCAAGATTGCCGGACAGACAGTATAATCCTGAAACATTTCTAGAAAATTTTCTATATGCTAACAAAAATATTCATTATCATATAGCTTCGCTTACATTATGTAAATTGTTACATTGCAAAAAAGATGTAATAAAACAAAATTTTTCTCCGGTATTAGATGCACTTATAAATCAGCCGGAGCTGGAAATTATTCTGGAACATATGAATATGGTGTTGCCGGAAGAGGAGAATTATATTAACAATATCAGCCTGTTTTATAATATAGGAAACAGATATGCTGAATATTTTATTGCACTTGTTGAAAATTTTGCTCAACAATTAAGGGGTACGAAGAGATTTGATGAGCATAGAAATCTCATTTTGATGATAGTATTGTTATTTTTTAAGGAAGATTTGAATGAAAGTTGTGTTGATGTACCAGCTGATTCAGATTCATTTAGTGATATGTTGTTTATAAGGCTTGTCTTAAGAAAAGACATTGAGTTAAGAAAGAATATTATATATCTGTGGTCTGAATTAATAAAAAGTAATATATTTGGGAAAGAATGTAAAAAAATATTGAAAAGCTATCTACTAAAAAGAGATGGCAATATAAAAGACGACGTGGAACAGAGAAAGCTAAATTTGTTTTTTAAAAGTTTTAGCTATGACCAATACGCATATAAAAGAGTAATTGATTTTCTAGCCCGCTTATCAACGGAAAGAAATGGATCATTAGAACTTGCAAAAATAATTTTAAATACTATTGGAGGTAGATGATATGTCTGAATTAAATAATCAGGATAATACTTTAAATCCTATTTTAGCAATAGAATCATACAGATACAGTCTGCTTGGCAGAACTCCGGTGGTAGGCAGAGATGAGGCAATTATAATGCTTTCTGAGGGAGATTTTGATTCTGCCAAGGTCTATTTGGAGGGAGATACCATCTATGCAGCTGACATAAGAAGAAATGATTTTGATAAAATTGTACATATCAGCATGAAAACATTTAGGTATGCCTGTGGTTTAAGGGTATGGCTTACGGATTCTGAACAGGCTAGAGTTAGAATGAATTTGCAATTTGAAATTAGAATAAAACCTGACAGAAATGCCATCAAAAAGATATATATGGATAATATAAGAAATATATCTGTGCCTTTAAAGCAATGTCTGTTGAATTTGGAATTAAGTCACAGATACAGTGTTTTGGATTTCTCAAAGCTTCAGTCTTATACAATGAGCGTGTTAAGTCATAAACTTACGGAGTTGTATTATCTTGACATAGATGCAACGTATATATCAGAGGAGTTTAACGAGTCAGCGCAGAAAATAATAGATTTAAATACGTTAATCCATGAAAATCAGATAAAAAGTGAAGAGATTGGTAGCAATGGAAAAACAGACGAGGTTAAGAGAAATAATGATTACAAGAAACAACTTGATGAGGAAGAAATTCAACATCAGCTTAAAGTAAAACAAACGGAAAACGAGAATATAAGAAAACAGCAGGAAATAAACAATACAGCTGAATTAGGAAAAAAAGTAAAGAAACTTATCCATGAGCTTGGAGAGGCGGCGGCAGGAGCGTTGAATCCTGATGCTAGGAAAGTTACGGAACGGAAAATGCAGCTTGAAAAAGAGAAACTGGAATTATTTAAAGAAAGTGTAAATGTTGTAAGCAGTCTGATGAAGGATGGTTTAATAAGTGAAGAAACATCGGACAAATGGATTAATAAATTTTTATTAGCAATATATGAAGCGGACAGTGAAATAAATAACGGAAATGCTATATCTGATAGTAATGTAATTCATCAGCTTGTATTTAACAAAGATTTTAGTGATACAGATGATGAGGAAATAATGGAGGATGACGAAAATATTCGCTGAGTACATGGAACAGCAAAGGACATTTTTTCACTTTATGTTTAAGCATTTGTTTGAAATAGAATTTTGTTACAGAGGTATAGGTGAAATCTGTGTATTGATATTGGTACTTATAGGGTTGTTTAGCCTTATATGCGTGGTAATCCATGAATTAAGAAAAATAATTTTAAAGATAATTTATTCTGAATTATTCACAGCTGTGCCGTGAAAGTGGCTGAAAGCCACATAGTTACTGTATTTAAGCCACTTATTGCATTTCATCTAATAAGTGAATAGAAAAAGAGACCAAATATGTGGTAAAATTTAGGTGTCGAATCCAAATAAATACCGCAGAAAGGGTCTCTCTATGGATATTTTAAACACCATCACACTGAAAAGCAATAGACAGATTAAAATAAATTTTAACGGAGGCGATTTATCCTCCGATGCAGGACTTCTCCTGATAAAAGAATTCGCTGCAAAGATCGGCTTCGCCAAGCTGATCAAAAAGAAATTCAAAACCAATGATACATCAGTCCGTTTCCACAAAGACGATGAAAACCTGATGCAGATGATTTATCAGATCATCTCTGCATATTTCGAAGATGACTGTGCGGATGAACTGACCATTGATCCTGTTTTCAATGCCATTCTTGAAAAGAACAGTCTGGCTTCACAGCCAACACTATCAAGATTTTTCAACCGTATGGATGAAGATACACTCCTGCAGTTTGATGACATTGATAAAAGCTTTAGGGATATCATCTATTCCATAAAGTGTCCGGAGCATATGCTTCTGGATCTGGACAGTACTTTATTTGACACCTACGGCAATCAGGAAGGGGAAGGCTTCAACTTCCATTATCAGGCACACGGATACCATCCTTTGCTCTGCTATGATGGTCTGACCGGGGATCTGCTGAAGGCAGAACTTCGTGATGGAACACTCCACTGCAGCAATGATGCAGATAAATTTATGGAACCCCTTTTTCAGGAATATCTGGAAAGAGGCATCAAAACATACCTTCGTGGTGACAGTGGATTCTCATCTCCCAAACCTCATCTTCCAAACTTTATAAAACCTGTGAGATGAACGGCTGTTCCTATGCCATCCGCTTAAAACAGAATTCTTCACTCATGGCTCTTGCTTCGAATAAAGATGAAGATTTATACAAAGCAACCAAAGAGGACCAGATTAGCTATGCTGTAACTTATGGTGAATTTCTGTATCAGGCCGGATCCTGGGATTATCCAAGGCGCGTGGTTTTCAAGATTGAAAAACCATACGGCCAGCTGACGCATATGTACACCTTTATTGTTACAAACATGGATATGGAACCTTATCAGGTCATCCAGTTTTACTGTGGGCGTGGCAGGATGGAAAATTTCATAAAAGAGGGCAAAGGTGGATTTGACTTTGCTGCTGTCAGCAGTCATTCCAAAGTAGTAAATGCCAACCGCATGAGACTTCATATGCTTGCCTACAACCTATTCAATTGGTTTAGGCGACTGGTACTTCCTGCAAATATGCGAAAACAACAGGTGGAAACCATTCGTTTAAAGCTGATAAAGATTGCTGCAAGAGCAGTCCGTTCAGCAAGATATATAACATTCAAACTATGCAGTAGCTGTCCTTATAAAGAGGAGTTCTACAGAACGCTGAAGAATATCCAGCAGCTGACTGTACAGTTGGAATAGCAACTATTAACGTACTTTGACAGTTCAAAATGACTCAATCGGATTTCAAGGGGATAGTTTACCCATTTTTGTGGATAAATCGATTGATTTCACGGGAACTGGTTCAAGGATTTGTAATATCGAGCATTTTTATATGCTCATGAATAATTCAGGTTAAATAAGTGATTACGAAACTCAGAAAGATAGTGAGCGTAAAGTGGTCGACAGCTTGAGTTTAATGGCTTTTGTGAGTATGTGATTGCTGTGGAACTGCAAAATGCAATGTAAAACCGCCCGGTAACATAAGCTTTGCTTAATGACTACCGCTTAAAAGTTCAATACATACTATCAGGCGGTAATAGCCGCATCAGAAGAAAGAAAAATAGCTGTACTTACCGCCTGCATTAACAAATTTTATCTTGGGCGGTAAATTTAACACCTTATTGTTACTAAAAGAGCTTGTATGCGAAAAATATACGGCTTATTAGAACAGGAAAGCTAATCAAGCGGTAATATACAACTGAAATACAGAAAAATAGAATACATTTTACCGCTGCTGTGTGAAAATAGCCAAGTCAGGCGGTAATTGGCTGCTGGACAACTACACTTACTCAATAATTCAGGGCTCAATAATTTCGCCGTTCGCCAAGAGTGAGCTGGCTTTTCCAGGCTCTCTTGCGCTCATTATATTACAAACCGGGAGGAGATTCTGATTTTAGTAACAAAAAATGCCGAATTTGTGCAGTTTGTGGCGTTTCGCAAATGCCTACTAAAGTATTAAGACGCAGGAGGAGAAAACAGCATAACAAAAATTTTATTGTGTTCAGAATTACATTTGAAGAAAACTTTGGGATTTATGTTTATAAAGCCATATAGTGTTTTGCGGTAAAATTAAAAATATATTATTGAAGATAAAATTAAAAAATATCATTGGGGATAAAATCAAAATATATCATTGAAGATATTGACATGAGCGATATAATATGTTGTTTTTAATACAGAGCATATTTCTTGAGAGTCTAATCTGCGAAATACAATTATGAGGTTCTATAATTCATGTACCCCTTTTGGTGAATATTCAGAGGTCTATGCTTGAAATCCAATCAACTTATCGGGAGACAACTGATATTGCCGGAGAGGCGTGCACATGGTTTTTAATATATGTATATATATGTGCGGTTATAAGCGGCAGCCATCGGTATTTCCTGCATCACAATCACATGAGGTATAATGGAAGAAGAACAGACGATATATGTTAGGCAGGAATGGGAAAAGGTTAATTTGATTGTAGATAGCCTCACGCTTTTTGACGATGACCTGATGGGCAGAGTCTTTGATGGGAACATTGAGGCGGCGGAACTTGTCCTTAGAATTGTTCTAGGCAGGAATATTAGGGTCATAAGCGTGAAGGGACAGCAGGAAATATGAAATTCCAAGGTTGCAGGGCGCAATATCATACTGGACGTACATGCAATCGATGTAAATGGCGAAGAGGTGGATATTGAAGTTCAGGGAAATTCCGAAGGAGCACATGTCTGAAGAGCGAGATACCACAGCAGCATGATGGACTCCGGAATGTTAAAAGAAGGTCAGCCGTTTAAGGAGCTGAAGGACTCCTATATAATATTTATCTATAAGCATGATAAGTTCGGAAAAGGGTTACCATTATATCATATAGACAGATATATAGGAGAGACCGAAGAATTGTTTGAGGACGGCTCGCATATCATTTATGTGAACGGCAATTATAAAGGCAACGACGCAATCGGACGTCTGATAAGCGATTTTCATCAGACTGATTCCGGAAATATGTATTACAACGCATTGGCGCGCGGAATGGAGCACTACAAGATGATAGAGGAAGGACGTGGAAATATGTGTGAGGCTGTTGAAAGGTATGCGAAAGAGTATGCAATTAGTGAGAAGGTTATTTCTGTAAGAAATCTTATGAAGAATATAAAGCTGACTATGGAGCAGGCACTTGATGCCTTGGAAATTCAAGGCGCTGAGAGAGAGCAGGTAATAAAGCAGTTGAGTGAATGATTTTATTGAAATATATCGGATATAGAGCGTGTTAATGAATAGGTGAACATAATGAAACAGATGAAATCTGATGTCTAACAAATAATTTTAAGTAGAAACACTTGCGAAATATGTATACCGTACATTAACGCGCGGAGTGGAGCATTACAAGAGAATACAGGAAAGACATGGAAATATGAGTGAAGCAGTTGAAAGATACGCGAAAGAATACGCTGAGGAACATGCGAAAGAATATGCAGCAGAATGTGTAATATGCCAGAAGGTAACTTTTGTAAAAAATCTTATAAAAAATATGAAACTGACTATGGAGCAGGCACTAGATGTTTTGGAAATTCAAGGTGCTGAGAGGGAGCAGATAATAAGTCGACTGAGCGAATAGTCCTACGGTTATTGTTACATTGCAAAATTTCTTGCTTTAGACACCCGGAATAAAAACAAATGCTGTCCAGACAACAAGAGTTTTACGCAGGCAAAAAATAGTCTTATTTATATAGATAAGACCAAGCAGCTGGGATTTCTTAACAGAAGGCTGTCGACAGAGGAAAAGTGTATTGCCGTAAGCCATGCCAGACGTTTTGGCAAATCACATGCTGCCGGAATGATTGATGCTTATTTATAGCCTTGGTTGTGATTCCACCAGCCTTTTTGAAAACACAAAGATTGCGTCTAATGCTGATTATAAAAAGCATATGAATAAATACAATGTTATACATCTGGATATCTCTTCTGTCTGGGATTTTCATAAAGACGACTTGATAGAGTCAATTCATGAACGTCTATGTGATGATTTCAGGGAAGTATACAGCGGTTCCTTAAATTATGAAAAGGAACTTTATCTTCTTATATATAAAATATATCGAAAAACGAACACGGCGTTTGTAATCATTATTGATGAATGGGATTGTGTGATAAGGAATAGCCGCGATGAGGAGCTTATTCACAGATATCTTCAGTTTTTTCATTCATTATTTAAGTTGGAGGAGTCGAAATCATTCCTAGGCTTGGCTTATATCACCGGTATTCTGCCAATCAAGAAGATAAAAGATGAGTCGGCGCTTAACAATTTTAGAGAATACACGATGCTTAGGTCAAAGCCTATCACAGAGTATTATGGCTTTACCGAAGATGAAGTAAAGAATTTATGTGAACAGTACAACATGGATTTTGAAAGCGTAAAAGCATGGTACAATGGCTATCTGATAGATGGTATACACATGTATAATCCTAATTCTGTATCCATGGCTATGGACAACCATGATTTTGATTCATATTGGAAAAATACATCATCTTTTGCATCAATCAATACATTTATTACAAAGAATTATGCAGGACTCAAGGACGATATAATGAAGATGCTGGCAGGCGGAAAGGTATATGTAAATACAGATACTTTTCAAAATGACTTCTCTACTGTTTCCTCCAAAGACGATGCGATTACTGCATTAATTCATTTGGGATATCTTGGATATGACAGAGAAGAAGGCAGCGCCTATATACCTAATTATGAAGCTAAGAAGGCATACCAGGCGGCGCTTTGTACCGGAAGTTGGGGCGAGATTGCAAAGTCGGTCGGAAAATGCGATGAACTGCTTAGGGCAACTATAGATGGTGACAGCAGCAGAGTAGCAGAGCTTATTGAACTTGCCCATGATACCTACACTTCTGTCCTTAAATACAATGACGAAAATTCATTAAGCCGTGCCTTCACCATGGCATATTTTACAGCGCCGGCATATTATAATATCATTCGCGAAATGCCATCGGGAAAAGGTTTTGCTGATTTTGCCTTTATCCCGAGGAGTAATGCCGGACATAGACCGGCAATGATTGTAGAGCTGAAATATAATCAGTCAGCCGACACGGCTATACAGCAGATAAAAGAGAACCGGTATTATGGTGCACTGACAGATTATGGTGATAAAATCTTACTTGTAGGAGTTAATTATGACCCCAATGGTAAAGACAAGAAACATCATACATGTATAATTGAAGAATATATAAAATCATGAATTGAAAAATATACCAAAGAAAAGACAATAGAATAATTCTTAGATACCCGCATACATTGTAAAAAAGGTTCTTAAGGGGTATTTTTTGAAGAGTTATATCGAGGAAAGGGCGATGGAGATTGCCTCCTACATTATCGAGAATAACTGCACCGTGCGTCAGGCTGCCAAGCAGTACGGGATAAGCAAGAGCACCGTACACAAGGACGTCGCCGAGCGTCTTCCCGCCATAAATTCCGAGCTTGCAAGGCAGGCGCGCGAGATACTCGAGCTAAACAAGAGCGAGAGACATATCCGCGGTGGACTTGCCACGCGCGAGAAGTATCTTCACATTCATGACGCACACACATAGACAGCATAGAAAATCGAAAAATAAGGACTGCCCTATGGAAAATCGCCATGCCCTGCAAAACGCTTTAAATCAAGCATTATTAAGCATCGCGCAGGCTGACGTTTTCCATGTAGGCAGTCCTTAATTTATTTACCACTACTCCTCATTCTCCTTCCTTCTCATCTTCCAGTTTCTGTGCGTTGTGTGGATGTCTTTCCACACAGCTGGGTGGAAGAGGATGAGCAGCGGGAACAGCTCGAGGCGTCCGGCGAGCATGTCGAACATCAGCACATATTTGGTGAGGATGCTGAAATGACCGAAGTTCTGGGTCGGTCCGGCGAGTTCAAGACCGGGACCGATGTTGTTGATGGTCGCGGCGACGGCAGTGAAATTGGTCACTAAATCCTTACCCTCGAGTGAGACGAGGAGCAGGGAGCCCACGAATATGACAGTGAAGGTTATAAAGTACACGTTGATTGAGCGGACGACGTCGTGGTCAATCGGCTTTCCGTCGAGCGCAAGCTTCTGGATGCGCTTCGGGTGGATGTAGGAGTCGAGCTCCTTGAAAACGGTTTTGAAAAGTATCACGAAACGGGATACCTTCATGCCGCCTCCGGTGCTTCCGGCGCATGCCCCGACGAACATGAGCATGACAAGGATTGTCCTGCTCGTTCCCGACCACAGGTTGAAGTCAGCGGTTGAGAAGCCGGTGGTTGTGATGATGGAGGCAACCTGGAATGAAGAGTCGCGGAGTGCGTTTGCAAACGGAACGGCGGATCTGAACAGTTCAATGGTGATCACGGCGACGGATACAGCCACGATGATGAAATAACAGCGAACCTCCTCCATCTTGAATGCTTTTTTTGCATTGCCGAACAGTATAAAATAGTAGGCATTGAAGTTGACACCGAATAACAGCATGAATATCGTGATTACCCATTGGAGGTATGGCGAATAGCCTGCAATACTGTCGTTTTTTATGCCGAAGCCGCCCGTTCCGGCTGTTCCGAAAGCGGTACACACCGCATCAAATACGGGCATTCTTCCTATGAGAAGAAGGATGAACTGTATGAGGGTGAGACCGAAATATATGATATAGAGTATTCTCGCTGTGTATTTCATCTTAGGGACGAGCTTGCCGACGGAAGGCCCCGGGCTCTCCGCGCGCATGAGGTTGATGTTCGAGCCGCCGCTGAGCGGTACGATGGCGAGCAGAAAGACGAGCACACCCATGCCGCCGATCCAGTGGGTGAAGCTTCGCCATAAAAGTGAACAGTGCGAGAGCGCTTCCACATCGGAGAGAATGCTCGCTCCTGTTGTGGTGAAGCCCGATATCGTCTCAAACAGAGCGTCCGTGAAGGACGGAATTTCTCCTGTTATGCAGAACGGAATACAGCCAACGATACTGAGCACGATCCATGCCAGGGAAGTGCTTATGCAGCCCTCTTTGAGATAGAGGGTCGTGTTCTCGGGCTTGTTTCTGGTAAATAGAAATCCGCATATAAGACAGACTGCCGCCATGATAATATATGCAATTCCCTCGCGCTCAAGATATATCAGTCCGACTAATGCAGGAAGAAGCATGAGAGCGGATGTAAGCAGAAGCACATGCCCTAATATATACCGAATAATTGATTTGTTCATAGTAATCCTCACATACGAGCGGTTGCTTTTCGCTCGGAAACATATTTGGTGTAAAAATTATCGCAAAATATCCTGTATATCGGTAAAACCGGTATGCGTTGTGACAATCATAACAGTATCGCCTTCGAGAATACAGTCCTGACCACTTGGAATGATTATCGTTCCGTTGCGGTTGATGAAGGATAAGAGTATCTCGTCCTTGAGCTTTAGCTCAGCGAGCGGCTTGCCCGTCACGGCGGAGCTTTTGGTGACGCGGAACTCGATGGCTTCTACACGGTGGTCGAACATATGGTAGAGTGTCTCGATGGTGCTGTCTGAAGCGGCGCTGTCTGCTACGCTTAAATCAGTCGACTCAAGAGAGTCGTTTTTGGCGCGGACATAGGCGATAATTGCCTCAGAAGTAATGTACTTTGGGTAGATAACGCTGCCAAGGTCGAGACTGTTTATCACGTTCTTGAAGGTAATACGGTTAATCTTGGTGATTACCTTGGCGTTTGAGACCTGCTTGGCGTGGAGCGTAAGCATGATGTTCTCCTCGTCAATGCCCGTGAGTGGTACAAATGACTCAACCTCCGTGATGCCCTCCTCCTTTAAGAGTTCCTCGTCGGTTCCGTCGCCGTTTATGATGACTGCCTTTGGCAGGAGTATGCTAAGTTCCTCACAGCGCTCGCGGCTGTTTTCGATGATTTTTACCGAGATACCCGAGCGGATAAGCTGGTCGGCGAGATAGTATGCGGCACTTCCACCGCCGATGATCATTGTATCCTTGACCTGGTTGGTCTTAAAGCCGATGTGCTCGAGAAAAATCTTGGTGGATTTTCGTGAGGCGACAAAGGATATGGTGTCGTCGGCATGCATCACAAAGCGTCCGGTAGGTATGTGGACGTAGCCGCCGCGCTCGATAACGCAGATGACGTAAGGTACGTTCATCTCCTTGCCGAGAGCCGCGATGGTCATGCCGTCGAGACGGTTGCATTTTGGAATTTTGAATTTGACTAGCTCTGCCTGACCGTGTGCGAAGGAGTTGACTTCGAGAGCGGTAGGCATGTACAGAATTCGCGCAGCCTCCTTGGCAGTCTCAAGCTCAGGGTTGATAATCATGGCAAGCCCGAGTCTTTCGCGAAGATAGCCTGCCTCCTGGCTGTAATCGGGGGTGCGGACTCTCGCGATGGCGGCACAGTTGCCGACACGCTTGGCGATGGTGCAGCATAGCAGATTTAACTCGTCAGAGTCGGTTACGGCTATGATGAGATTTGCTGAGGCTATTCCTGCCTCCTCCTGCACACTGTAGCTGGCACCGTTGCCGACAACGCCCATGACATCGTACATGCTTGCCGTGGCTTGAAGTTTCTGTGCATTTTTATCTATTAAAGTTATATCGTGGCCTTCCTTGGCGAGCTGTTCGGTCAAGGTAATGCCCACCTTGCCGCAGCCTACGATTATGATACGCATACCCTTTTTAGCGGTATTTTTTGACATAATAATCCTCCATGTCACTGCACTTGCAGCGACTCAAATACTAATGAAAAACGCTTTTGGAGTATTTTTCACACTATTCCCCTATGTCACTGCATTGGCAGTGACACAAATAATAACGAAAAACGCGTTTTAGCGTCTTTTCTAATAGTTCAGCATGGCTGAACTACTGTGAAATCGTAATACATCTTGGACAGTGTCTTTTACTGTCTTAGATGTATTTTTCACACTATTCCCCTACATAATAGCATTATACCATATAAAAAGCATTAATTTTTTTGCTTTTTTTCAAATACCTCTTTTAAATTGAAAAGTTTTTGTTTATAATGTTGATATATGGACTTTTAAGACTGATTATTAACTTAAAGCTTAACTTAGATATTTTATTTATGGATGGAGGATTTTATGATAACCACAGATATTGGAATCGATTTAGGAACTGCCAGCATACTCGTTTACATCAGGGGTAAGGGCGTTGTACTCAAGGAGCCGTCGGTAGTTGCCTTTGACAGGGATACGAATAAGATTAAGGCTATAGGAGAGGAAGCCAGACTGATGCTTGGAAGAACGCCGGGCAACATCGTGGCGGTCAGACCTTTAAGACAGGGCGTTATCTCGGACTACACGGTGACTGAGAAGATGCTCAAGTACTTTATACAGAAGGCGCTCGGCAAGAAGATGTTAAAGAAGCCGAGAATAAGCGTCTGCGTTCCTAGCGGTGTTACTGAGGTCGAGAAGAAGGCTGTTGAGGATGCTACCTATTCTGCAGGTGCGAGAGAGGTTGCCATCATCGAGGAGCCTATCGCGGCAGCCATAGGAGCGGGAATTGACATTTCAAGACCATGTGGAAATATGATAGTTGATATAGGCGGCGGTACGACCGATATAGCTGTTATATCGCTCGGCGGTACGGTTGTCAGCACGTCAATCAAGATTGCAGGAGATGATTTTGACGATGCCATCGTGCGCTATATGCGTAAGAAGCATAATCTCCTCATCGGTGAGAGGACAGCCGAGGATATCAAGATTAAGATAGGAAGCGCGTTCCCGAGACCGGAGGTTGTGACCATGGACGTAAGAGGAAGAAATCTTCTCACAGGTCTGCCTAAGACGGTGACAGTCACCTCCGAGGAGACCGAGGAGGCACTCAAGGACGCTACGGCGCAGATTGTCGAGGCAGTGCACAGCGTTCTCGAAAAGACACCGCCTGAGCTCGCAGCGGATATCGCGGACAGAGGAATTGTTCTCACGGGAGGCGGAAGCCTTCTTCAGGGACTTGAGGAGCTTATCGAGTCCAAGACGGGAATTAACACCATGACGGCTGAGGATCCTATGACGGCAGTTGCTATAGGAACAGGCAAGTTTATAGAGTTCTTAGGCGGAGCACGCGACTAGTCAGGTATTCGGACACAGGATGGAATTATATTAGGAGGAACTTATGGTAAGAGGTCTTTACACGGCGTATACGGGAATGATGAACCAGCAGGCAAGACTGGATGTGATTACGAACAACCTTGCAAATGCATCGACGGTTGGCTACAAGAAAGAGGGTTCTACCTCACAGGCGTTTGACAGCATGTACACACAGAAGATTAAGGACGACTCTGAGGGTTACATCAACCGCAGAATAGGCAAGGAGTCACTCGGAGTGAAGATAGGTGAGACCTACACTGACTACACACAGGGTTCCTTTAAGGTTACGGGTAATACGCTTGACCTTGCGCTTGAGGGCACGGGTTTTTTCAATATCGAATACACCTCGAAGTCTGGAGTGACATCGACAAGGTATACGAGGGACGGCTCCTTTTCCATCAATAATGAGGGCATGCTTGTGACGGAGGATGGAGATTATCTTCTCGGACAGGGCGGACGTATTCAGATACCGACAGGCACGGAGGTATCAATAGATGAGCTCGGAAACGTGTATGCTGACGAGCAGCTTGTTGACAAGATACAGATTACCGATTTTGAAGATTACAACTATCTCAGGAAATTTGGTGAGAATCTCTACACTGCAGTGGACGGTGCGGTTGAGAAGGACGGCAGTTATAAGGTGAGAGAGGGTTACCTTGAGATGTCCAATATCAATGTCATCTCCGAGATGGTTGAGATGATAACGATATCAAGAGCTTATGAGAGCAACCAGAAGGCTATCCAGACTATAGATTCCTCACTTGAGAAATCAGTTAATCTGGGAAAGATTTAAAATAGCGATGCTTTAGAATATTAATCTTATAATGGAGGAAACAGATTATGGTACGGGCTTTATGGACTGCGGCATCGGGAATGATTGCACAGCAGACGAATGTAGATAATATTGCGAATAACCTTTCCAACGTAAACACGATTGGATATAAGACAACCACAGCGGAATTTAAGACTCTTCTCTATCAGACCATTCAGGCTGAGACGACATCAGCCAATGGTGACAATAAGCCGGTAGGGGCACAGGTAGGACTTGGAGTAAGAACCAGCGCCATAACTAAGCAGTTTACACCGGGCAGCTATATTGCGACATCCAATACTTTTGGATTTGCCATCGACGGAAGTGCTTTTTTTGCTGCAAGAGGCTTAGACGGTGAGACATATTATACCCGTAATGGTAACTTCAATATTGCCATGGCATCTGACAACACATCAATGCTCTGTACAAGTGAGGGTTATCCTGTGCTTGACAGTACCGGAACTCCTATTATATTCTCATCGGACTATGAGACGAGCAAGTTCGCCATAGCAGATGACGGAAGATTCTTCTATCAGGATCCTTCGACTAATGAGACGGTTGACCTTAACTTTAAAATAGGGCTCTACCAGTTCCCGAATACGGCAGGACTTGAAAATCACTCGGGAACCTATTTCCTGGCTACAGCTGCATCAGGAGCTGCGGTTGAGGAGAGCACCAATCCGAAGATGAAGTCGAGTAAGCTGCTCCAGGGCTACACCGAGGGCTCGAACGTGCAGGTGGTCGACGAGATGGTAAACCTCATCTCAGCTCAGAGAGCATACGAGATGAATTCGAAGGCTATTCAGGCTGCAGATGATATGCTCAGCCAGGCTAACCAGCTTAAGCGTTAATAAGCACAGGCGTGGGTTTTTGCGTTTGCGCTGAAAGAAAGGGAGGTCATTATGAGTGATTTGTTATCGGGCGTGAGCTCATATTATGATACATATACGAAGAGTAACGTGTCCGCAGATAAGATGAAGGACAAGCTAAGCTCCGACTATTCATCGGCTACAGACGATGAGATGATGGAGGTGTGCAGGGAGTTCGAGGCATACTTTACCGAGCAGGTGTTTAAGACCATGGAGAAGATGGTGCCGGAGAGCGAGGACAGCAGCTCCTCAACCTCATATGTATCCATGTTCAAGGACACGCTTATTCAGGAATATGCCAGCCTTTCCAGTGAGTCCAACGGCGGAGATGGACTTGGCATAGCACAGATGCTCTATGAGCAGATGAAGAGAAATTACAGCAATGATTAAGCGGCTTTTGCTGCGGGAGCAGAACGGACATATAAATGTCAGGTGCTTTACGGGACGGCAGATGCATAACTTGTAAAAGAGAAGATATATGGAGCGTTTTAAGGGATACGTCAACAAAATTGTATACCGCAACGAGGACAATGGCTACACCGTATTTGAACTCAGTCTTGATGAGGACGATGACCTCACCTGTGTGGGAGCGGTTCCCTATATCACGGAGGGCGAGTTTGTCGAGGTCACGGGTGAATATTCGGAGCATGCAGTCTACGGGCAGCAGCTAAGAATAGAGACCTGTGAGGACATTCCTCCTGAGGATGAGAAGTCAGTGGAGCGGTATCTCGCATCGGGAGCTGTGAAGGGAATAGGAGCGGCTCTTGCGTCGCGGATAGTCCGAAGATTTAAGGCGGACACACTTCGAATTATAGAGGAGGAGCCGGAGCGGCTTGCTGAGATAAAGGGAATAAGCCGGAGGATGGCGGCTGAGATATCGGATAACGTCACTGCCAAGAGGGATATGAGAAATGCGATGATGTTCCTTCAGGATTACGGTATCTCGATGGCACTTGCCGTGAAGATTTATAATCAGTACGGTGCATCGGTGTACACGATACTCAGGGAAAATCCTTACAGACTTGCCGATGACATTACGGGCGTAGGCTTCAAGATTGCGGATGAGATAGCGAGAAAGGCGGGGATAGCTGCCGACTCGGATTTCCGGATTAAGAGCGGGATTATGTACACGCTTCTTCAGGCGGCAGGCAACGGGCATATATATCTGCCTTATGAGGAGCTTGTCGAACAGCTTGCAGTACTTCTTGATGCACGGCTTGATGATGTTGACAGGCAGCTTGTCGAGCTTTCTATTGACAAGAAGGTTGTTGTCAAGGAGCTAAAAGAAAATAGCGATGAGAATACACAACAGGATACACCACAGCGCATAGTATATGGTGCATCCTATTATTATATGGAGATGGCTGTCGCATATGCGCTCAAGGCGCTTGATGTAAGGGCAGAGGTCGATGAGAAGGGTGTGCTTGAAAGGATACACCGCATAGAGAAGTCTGAGAAGATTGAACTCGATGATATGCAGAGAAATGCGGTCATGCGGGCAGTGTCGTCGGGACTCCTTGTAATCACCGGAGGACCTGGAACAGGTAAGACAACCACGATAAATACCATCATCAGGTATTTTGAAGGGGAGGGTAAGGAGATACGCCTCGCGGCTCCTACCGGGCGCGCGGCGAAGCGGATGGCTGAAGCCACGGGCTGTGAAGCGCAGACTATCCACAGAATGTTGGAGCTGTCGGGAGCACCGGATGAGGGCAGGACGACCGCAAGCTTTATGAGAAATGAGGAAAATCCTATAGATGCCGATGTCATAATAATTGATGAGATGTCGATGGTGGATATTTTTCTTATGAACAGCCTTCTAAAGGCAGTGACGGCAGGCACGAGACTCATTCTCGTGGGTGATGTTAACCAGCTCCCTTCCGTCGGTCCGGGAAATGTCTTAAGGGACATCATCGACTCGGAGAAATTCACGGTTGTGAAGCTCACCAAGATTTTCAGACAGGCAAAAGAGAGCGATATCATAGTGAACGCCCACAAGATTAACGACGGTGAGCGTTTTAAGATAGGGCCGACGAGCAAGGATTTCATATTTATAAAGAGGGAAGAGGCCAACAATGTGATAGGGGCCATGATAACGCTCGTGTCACAGAAGCTTCCTAAGTATGTAGATGCCAGAATATTTGACATACAGGTGCTCACGCCGACGAGGAAGGGTCTGCTTGGAGTTGAGAAGCTCAATTCCGTTTTGCAGGAGTACCTGAATCCCAAGGACTCCTCAAAGCAGGAGAAGGAGAGCGCGGGCGCATTGTTCCGCGAGGGCGACAAGGTGATGCAGATTAAGAATAATTATCAGCTTGAGTGGGAGACCCGCGGAAAGAACGGCATACCTACCGACCATGGCATGGGGGTGTTCAATGGCGATATGGGTGTCATAGACAATATTAATTTTTACACGGAGAAGGTTACGGTCAGGTTCGAGGACGACAGATATGTAGAGTATCCCTTCAAGCAGCTTGATGAGCTCGAACTCGCCTACGCAGTGACGGTGCACAAGGCTCAGGGAAGCGAGTACCCGGCGGTGGTGATACCGCTTCTGTCAGGGCCGCGTATGCTTATGAACCGCAATATACTCTATACGGCTGTGACAAGAGCCAGAAAATGTGTTTGTATCGTCGGAACGGAAGAGGTGTTCTATGACATGGTTGACAATACCAACGAGCAGAAGCGCTATTCAACTCTTGCACAGAGGATTAAGGAGTGCAGTTAAGCTGCTCTATCCCTACAGATGCCCGATATGTGAGGCTGTTGTGGAGGAACGGGGCGGGGCGTGTACGGAATGTATGCAGGGCTTACGTTATATTGTATCGCCCTTCTGCATGGTGTGCGGCAAGCAGCTCGACGACGACACACAGGAGGTATGCTCTGACTGTGACAGTAAGCGGCATGAGTTCATAAGAGGCGTTGCCGCCTTCTCGTACACTAAGGAAATCAAACAGTCGATGTACAGATTTAAGTATGAGGGACAGCGGGAGTATGCGTACTTTTACGCGGACATGCTGTACAGGCTCAGGGGAAGGATTATGGCGGGCTGGAGACCCGATGTGATTGTGCCTGTCCCGCTTCATAAGAAGCGTTACAGAAAAAGGGGCTACAATCAGGCTGCGCTTATAGCTCATAGGCTTGGGGCGCTGCTTGACATTCCGGTTGACGAACAGCTTATACAGAGAACGAAGAATACTTTGCCGCAAAAGGCGCTGGGGGACAAAGAAAGAGCAAAAAATATAAAAAATGCTTTTCATGTAACACCGGATATAGTAAAATATAAGAGGATATTATTGGTAGATGATATATATACTACAGGGGCAACGCTTGATGCATGCGCGCGGGCACTTAACGAACGAAATAAGGTGGATATATATTTTGCTTCGGTATGTGTGGGGAGAGGTTTCTGATATATACGTTAATCAATGGTATCGTAAGATGGAGGTGTATTTGGATGGAAGTCAGAAATTGCAGAGGATGTGGAAGGTTATTCAGCTATATTCAGGGAGGAAGTTTTTTGTGTCCTGCATGTCAGGAAGAGCTTGAGGAGAAGTTTCAGGTTGCCAAGAAGTACATAAGGGAGAACACTTCTGCCAGCATCCATGAGGTTGCAGAAGCTGCGGATGTCAGCGTCAAGCAGATTGAGAAGTGGATTCGTGAGGAGAGACTTGCGTTTGCCGACGACTCACCTGTTGGCATCGCCTGCGAGAAGTGCGGAAAGATGATACGTTCGGGAAGGTTCTGCGAGAACTGCAAGTCGAGCATGGCATCTGATTTTTCGGAACTCTATGAGCAGCCTAAGAAGATTGAACCGGTTATCAAGAAGGAAGCTAAGGAAAATAAGATGAGATTTTTGTAGATACATACAGTATGGCAGGACACATAAGACAGAATATATGTCTTTTCGTGAGTGGGCATTTGAATTGACTGGACTTAGAGGATTTTGAAATATTTTCATTTTCCTCTAAGTTTTTTTTTCTGTATACCGATACATATTACAGAACATAGATTTTTTTGAGTTAGAAAGGGTGGTTAATATGCGTATAGATGCCTATAATCAGGTTAGCATGGTATATGCGGCAGCGGGAAAGTCACAGACGAAGAGAACTGCCAAGACCTCCGCGACAGAAGATAAGCTTGAGATTTCGCAGCAGGGAAGAGATTATCAGGTGGCTAAGGCTGCGGTTGCACAGGCAGATGACGTCAGGGAGGACAGAATCGCAGCGGTCAAAGAGCAGTATGAGGCGGGTAAGTATGATGTATCAGCGAATAAGCTCGCAGCTAAGCTGTTGGAGAAATATAAGACGATAGAGTTCTAGGAGGGTGTGACCGGATAAGTGGCCAGTCTGATTGATGTATTAATAGATACTTTGGAAAAAGAGAATACGGAATATGAGGGTCTTTTAGAGCTCGGTTTGGAGAAGACGGGTATTATTATCCGGAATGATGTGAACGGGCTTTCAAGGATGGTAGAGAAGGAACAGCTTGTGATGGAAAGAATCATAGCGCTCGAGAAGAAGAGAACCGAGGTATCGAACGATATCGCGGATGTTCTTAACAAGGATGTTAAGACTTTGACTCTCACCAGATTGATTGAGCTTCTTAGCTCACAGGAGAAGGAGAGGGATGCGCTTATTTCAATTCATGACAGGCTTTCTTTGACTATGAAGAGAATGGTTGATGTGAATGACCGCAACAGAGCACTCCTCGACCAGTCGATGGAGATGCTTCAGTTTGAGATGAACCTTGTGCAGAGCATGAGAAGAGGGCCCGAGACGAATAATTATGGAAGAGATGCATACATAAGCAATAATTATGCACTCCCTGAGACAAAATTTGATAAAAAACAGTAATTGTTGGAGGAATAGTGTGAAAAATACGCCTCCTCGTGATAAAATGCTTGGAAATGAGGAATAGTGTGAAAAATACATCTAAGACAATAAAAAACATTGTCTAAGATGTATTACTATTTCACACAAGAAAAACGTGTTTCACACGTTTTTCATTACTATTTGTGCCGCCGCTTGGCGGCGGAATGGAGATTAATATGGCAAATATGTCTGCTTTGTATATAGGTCTGTCGGGCTTGGTCAACAGCTCCAACGCGCTCAACACGACAGCCAATAATATGGCGAATGTCAATACAAAAGGATATGTAAGGCAGCAGGTTGTCTTTGGAGATACACAGTATAATGTTTTAAGCAGATTTGCGACGAACACTCTTCAGAGAGGAAATGGTGTCACCATACAGCAGGTTGCACATGTGAGAGATATTCTCTTAGATGAGGCATACAGAAGAGAGAACGGACGCTACGGCTTCTACGATAAGCTGACCAATGCAACCGATGAGATACAGACACAGTTAGGCGAGCTCAATGGAATATCATATCAGAACTCGGTATCAGACCTTCTCTCAGCCATCAACGAGCTTGCCAAGACACCTGATGACAATACGGCGAGAGCGGCACTTGTGCAGAGCGCGATAAGCTTCTTGGATCGTTCACAGTCAGTGTACAAGGGGCTTGTGAGTTATCAGGACAGCCTTAACACTGAGATTTCGAAGATAACTGAGCGGATTAATGAGATCGGTGACAGAATACAGTATCTCAACGGTCAGATATCCATGATTGAGAGTGGAGTGGAGACTGCGATGACATTGAGGGATGAGAGGGACAACCTCCTTGATGAGCTCTCAAGCTATGTTAAGATAGATTATAGCGAGGATGCGAACAATGTAGTGACAGTTATGGTGGAGGGCAGTTTCTTCTGCGATAATCTCAGTGTGTCACATCTTGGACTGAATAAGTTAGAGGGAACGGATTTCTACATTCCTGTATGGAAGGAGATGCAGGATCACCCTCTGTATAACATGGAGCTTACCATGTCGACATCCAAGAACACGGACATAGGTTCACTCAAGGGATTGTTAGCTGCAAGAGGAACGATATCACCTACCTATGCGAATATGACTCAGCCTGATAAGATTGTGACAGATAAACCTGACAGGGCGGATTATGGAAGCGATGAAGAATATAACGCGGCTGTTGCAGCCTATACAGCGTATAGAGATTATCAGAGCTTCATAAGCTGTAAGGATTATTCGGTTATGGCAAGAAGCATTGCCAACTTCGACAAGATGGTCAACGGCATCGTGGAGCAGATTAACAATGTGCTGAGTCCTATGAAAGATGCGACGGTGACATATATTGACGATGACGGCAAGACAGTGACCTACACCGGAAAGATACTCGATATGGATAAGACTGATTACGGTCAGGACAATGACAGGACACCGGGAACGGAACTGTTTTCAAGAAAATACACTGACAGGTATAAGAAGGTTACGGGAACGGACGGCGAGACCTACTATCTGTACAATACAGTGAGTGAACTCGGTCTTGACTCGAAGTACAGTATAAGTAACCTGGAGATTAACCCGACCGTGCTCTCAGATTTCTCATACATACCTTTGGCGCAGGCTGATGGCAAGGTCGATTACGACAGGGCAAAGGAGCTGACGGCACTTTTCTCGCAGAAGAGCATGTTCTACAGGGACGGCAGTGAGAGCCTTACTTTTGAACAGTTTTATGAGGCACTTGTGGACGATGTCGGAAGCGAGGGCAGAGTGTACGAGAGCATGACGGATAATCAGCAGGGCTTAAGCGATGGCATTGATGACGGCAGGCAGCAGATAATGGGTGTTTCCTCAGATGAGGAGCTGACCAACATGATACGTTACCAGCAGGCGTACAATGCGGCTTCGAGATATATCAACGTGATTACGACGATGATGGATACGGTTATTCAGATGATTTAAGCAGGATGGAAGGAGGCAGTAAGATGCCTAATACTTTTTTTGGAATGACAATAGGAGCTTCGGGGCTGTTTGCCAGCAATGCGGCAATCAATACCACGGCGCATAATATTTCAAATATCAATACGAAGGGCTACACACGTCAGTCCACAGTGCAGCAGGCAAGCTATGCCATAAGAGTGTACAAGCCTTACGGCGCGGTAGGTACAGGTGTTTCGCTCATTGATATCGAGCAGGCGAGAAGCGAATACTACGATGAGAGATATAGAAATAACAATTCACAGTGCGGACAGTATGAGACACTCCAGTCGTACTCGGAGCTTGTGCAGACATACCTCGACGAGTTTAACACGGATGGCTTTATAACAGAGTACAATAACCTCTTTAAGACGATTGATGCGCTCAAGTCCGACCCGAGCAGTGATATAAAGCGCGGTCAGATGTTAAGTTACCTGTCCAGTATATGCGAGTATTTTAACACCCTGTCCTCCAATATGCAGAATACACAGAATGATATCAATGAGGAGATTAAGTCATCTGTGTCGACAATAAATACCATGGCAGAGCAGATTGCGTCGCTCAACAAACAGATTAATACGATAGAGGCATCGGGCGGCACGGCAAATGACCTCAGGGATACGAGAAACCTCATTGTTGACCAGCTCTCATACTACGCGGATGTGAAGGTAGATGAGCGCGACATAGGAAACGGTGTTTCTGATTACACGGTTACATTTAATGGTCAGAATCTTGTTACGGGATATACCTACAGTACCCTCGAGTGTGTGGCAAGAGAGAACTCGAACAAGAGAAATGCCAGTGATGCGGAAGGTCTTTATGATATAAAGTGGGACAATGGAAATCCATACAATCCGTATGAGGAGTCGGGGAGAGGAAGCCTTAAGGCACTCTTTGATATGAGAGATGGTTGTAACGACTCTTATGAGAAGGTTCAGACGGATGCGGACGGCAAGCAGTATCTTGAGGTGGTTTCAGACGCTTACAGAAATCCGTCATATAAGGGAATACCATATTATCAGTCACAGTTTAACCGCTTTGTGACAACGCTTGCCAAGGAGTTCAACGACATAATTCTCAAGGGCGAGCTTGCTGACGGAACGGCTAACACACAGAAACTGCTTGTATCTAAGTATGACAGCGGCTCCTATGTGACAGCGGGTAATATCAGTGTGAATGCAGACATGATAAGTGATCTGTCAAACCTTCCTTTTTCTTATGATGTGTCACGCGGCGGTGAGAATTCCGATATGGCGGATGACCTGTATGCACTCAAGGATAAGACGACCATCAAGAGCGGTACCTTCTGGGATTTCCTCTCATCGTCAGTGTCAGAGATTGCGGTGGATACCAAGAGGGCGACAAGCTTCAGCACGAACTACAGCAATGTAAAGAGTGCTGTTGAGATTCAGAGAACCTCCATATCAGGTGTTGATGAGGATGAGGAGGGCATTGATCTGGTGAAGTTCCAGCACGCATACGACCTCTCGTCGAAGGTGATTTCAGTTATGAACCAGATTTATAGTAAGCTTATAGAAGAGACAGGACTCTAATAGAAACGGAGGCAGAATATGCGTATAACTAATACAATGATGACCAATACGACAATGCGTAATGTCAATAAGTCCAAGAATAATTTATATACAACCGAGCAGCAGATGTCATCACAGAAGAAAATATCCAAGCCGTCGGACGATCCTATTATAGCTATAAGAGCGCTTTCACTTAGAACCAGCCTTACGGAGGTTGAACAGTACCTCAAGAAGAATGTTCCTGATGCCGATGCGTGGATAACGCTTACGGAGACTTCGCTAAAGAACATGGACGGCCTCTATACCGACATATTGAAATACTGCACACAGGGCTCAACGGACTCCTACGAGACAACCAACAGAAGTGCGATAATACAGAGTATACAGCAGCTCAAGGATGCGATGTACGCTGAGGGAAATGCAGACAGCTCCGGCAGATATATATTTACAGGCTACAGAACGGACAGGGCGCTCACCTTCCAGAACGACGGAGAGATTAACGGCGTGTCCTACAGAATTAACCAGAGCTTCACAGGCTCCGATTTTACCACGACAAAATACATTAAAAATAGCGTGGACATAGATAATGTGGCAGCCATAGCGGCAGCGGACACACCTGAGACACAGGAGGTGTACAGAATAAGACTTGCGTACGATGACTGTGCCTATGATGCGGCAGATGCCACCTCACTTCCGGAGCTTACCGTTGACGGTCAGGCATATACAGGTACGGTGAAGGCAGTCAGCACGCAAGAACTTCAGGACATAATAAGCGCCGGCGGACTTGCCGATGACACGGCGTACTATGTATATGATAAGGGAGAAATCGTATTCTCGGAGGCATCACAGCAGGCACTTAGCAGTTCAAGCATAGATGTGTCCTACCGCAAGGACTCGTTTGCAAAGGGTGATTTAAGACCTGAGCATTACTTTGACTGTGAGGATCTGACCAACGGACAGAAGTATTCTCTGTCAAGCAGGGACGGTAATGACAGTCAGGATATTGAGTATACCATCAATTTCAGCCAGACGCTCAAGGTCAATTCCCGTGCGACGGATGTACTCAGCTATAATATAGGAAGAGATATAGACGACCTCGTAAACAGCCTTTCGACGGTTGCAGACATAGAGGAAAAGATATCAAAGCTCAAGAATATGAAGGAGTCTGATATGTATGCAGGCAAGACGGATGAGCTTGATTCGATGATAGAGGCGGCAACGAAGGAGCTCGACTATGCAAAGAGCAATATGGAAACACTTTTTGCAAAGGGAATTACTCAGATGAAGGGCTATCAGTCGACGGTCAATACAGAGCTTGCGGATGTCGGAAGCCGTGAGGTAAGACTTACGCTCACCAAGACCAGGCTCACGCAGCAGCAGACCACCTTCAAGGATCTCAAATCTAAGAATGAGGACGTTGAGCTTGAGGATATAGCCATTGACTTTGCGGCAGCGGAGACGGTATACGATGCGGCTATCGCGACAGCGTCTAAGACGGTGAGACAGTCACTGCTTGATTACCTGTAAGGAATGATATGTTAAATCAGGCGTGCGGGGATGTGCATACGATAATTACAGTATTTAGTATGCACATTCTTATGTATGCGGATGGTTTTAACATTGAATCGGGAGCGGAGCTTCTGCATCTGATATAAGGAGAAGGAGAGAGTACATGAAGGTTAATACAAGATTATTTGGGGAGATAGAGGTCGCTGAGGACAGGATAATCACATTTACGCAGGGTCTGATGGGCTTTGAAGAGTACACAAGGTATACATTGATATATAATTCCGAGAAAAAGGGCAGAATTATGTGGCTGCAGTGCCTTGACGAGCCGAAGCTTGCCTTCACTGTCATCGACCCTATGAAGGTTGTGGCGGAGTATAATCCGGTTGTGGATGATGAATGGCTTGCCCAGCTGGGAGAGGTGGAGTCGGAGGGCGATTATTTCCTGCTGTCTGTTGTGACGGTTCCATCCGACCTCACGAAGATGACAGCTAACCTGAAAGCACCGATTGTCATCAATATGAACACTAAGAAGGCGTGCCAGCTTATCGTGAACAACGATAACTATGAGGTTCGTTACAATGTGTACGACTATATTCAGAAGATGAAGGAGGAGAAATAATGCTTGCTTTATCGAGAAAGAAGAATGAGTCCATTGTAATCAACAACGATATAGAGGTAACCGTGCTTGAAATCAAGGGAGACCAGGTTAAGATAGGAATCACAGCCCCTAAGTCCGTTCCGGTGTACCGCAAGGAGGTATATGCGCAGATTAAGGATGCGAACAGGGCTGCAAGCGTTTCCGACGGAGCGGAGGCACTAAGGAACCTTTTAGGATAGCTATATAGGACTAAACTTTTTATATCGGTCTGCCGAAATACAATAGAGAGTATGAAGAAATATAAGGATACACACATACAACAGGAAGCAGCGTCAATATAATTTAGATGAACACACGGAGGTGTCTTGAAATGGCGATTGAAGGAATTAAAGGGGCAGCATCAAGTGCTGCAATCAGTGCTTCGGTCAATATGGCGAAGCAGAACACTACTGTTACCGAGACCAAGGAGGTCGGCGTACAGAATAATAACAGGCAGCCGGATATGGTTAAGACGCAGACTGCTAATAAGGGCAGCCAGCAGAGCAAGGATAGCGCTAACACTGCTGCAGATGACAACAGCAAGAAGGTTGAGCAGGATATCCAGCTCAATGAGAAGGCTCTCAAGCAGCGTATATCAGAGATTAACAGCAAGCTCAACAACAATACGGTTGCAGAGTTCGGTTATCACGATGAGACCAACAGAGTAACAATCAAGATAGTTGACAAGGATACCAAGGAGACAATTAAGGAGATTCCGCCGGAGAAGACTCTTGACCTTATCGCTAAGGCATGGGAGCTTGCCGGAATCCTTGTGGACGAGAAACGCTAACATCACGGAAAGAGCGTTTTTATTGTAAACGGAACCATCATAATATGGTGGAAAGGAGTTAATTATGGCAATAAGAGTCAGCGGACTTATATCGGGACTCGATACGGACTCCATTGTACAGGAGCTTGTATCGGCATATTCAACCAAGAAAGAGAAGTATGAGAAGGCGCAGACTAAGCAGGAATGGAAGATGGATGCCTGGAAGACCATGAACAGCAAGATATATGGCTTCTATACATCAAGCCTTTCCAATATGAGAATGTCTACAGCGTACAGCCTTAAGACAAGCACTATATCGGACAGCAAGGCAGCGACTGTTACAGCTTCATCATCCGCTGTCAATGGTACACAGAAGATGAAGATCAATAAGCTTGCCTCCTCAGCGTACATGACAGGCGGCGTAGTGAAGCTGTCAGACGATAAGAACGATACAGGTAATAAGAAGGTAACAGGAAGCACTGCCCTTGCCGATATGGGAATAGAGACAGGAAGCAAGATAGCTGTCAATGATACAGAGATAGAGATAACTGACGGAATGACTGTCAATCAGCTTATCAGCAAGTTCAAGGATGCCGGAATCAACGCAAGCTTCGATGAGACCAACCAGAGATTTTTCGTCAATGCCAAGACCTCAGGTTCTGATGGAGAATTCACACTCACAGCGAATAATATAAGTGGTCTTAACGCACTCCAGTCTCTTGGACTGTTCGCAGCGAAGGATGTGGATGGCAATGACACAGCAGAGCTTAAGAAGTATAAGGCTATAGCTGACGGCACAGTCACAGCGAAGGATGACGAGCAGAGACAGGTAGCCAAGGCGATTGTAAAGATATATGGAAATACATATACGGCGGATAATCTCGCAGCCGACAAAAAGACTGTAACAGATTATGAAGCACAGCAGGCTCTCGCATCAGAGTACAAAAAATATACGGACATCAAGGACAGTTTTGAAAAGAATAAGGCCAGATATGATGAACTGGCTGCCGACCTTGATGGAAATAAGGACAAGCTGTATAAGACGGTGACGAAGGATGACGGCTCAACTGAGAAGGTTCAGTATACAGATGAAGAACTCGCCGAGATGAAGGCATTCATCAAGGAGCACAATGGAACAGAGGATGCAGATATTGCCAAACAGATGGCAGAGAAGCAGGAGATTCTTGATGCCAAGGCTGCAGTTGATGAATACGAGGAGCTTGATAAGACCATAAAAGACAATCAGTCTGGATACGACGAGGCGGTTAAGAAGCTTAACGATAATGCTTCTACATACAGTGCTGCTGCAGACTATGTCAATAATGAGGACAACAAGACCGCCTATGCGTCTGCTAAGGCAGCGATTGCCGCATCCGGTGTTGCTTCTAAGAGCTCGGATGCTGCCAGAATAAGCGGTCAGGACGCAGAGATAGTTCTCAACGGCGCCACATTTACGAGCAGTACAGGTACATTCTCCATCAATGGTCTTTCAATCACAGCTATGCAGGTGACTGCCGCAGGTGAGGAAGTGAGCATCACAACCTCCAACGATACACAGGGCATGTACAATAAGATTAAGGAGTTCCTCGGAAAGTACAATGAACTCATCAAGGACATGGATACAGCTTATAATGCTGCAGCAGCTAAGGACTATGAGCCGCTGACCGATGATGAGAAGAAGGATATGTCCGACAGTGAGATAGAGAAGTGGGAGACCAAGATTAAGGATTCGCTTCTCAGACGTGACAGTACCCTCGGAAATACATCGTCTGCCCTTAAGAGCCTTATGAATACGAGCTTTGAGATTAACGGAAAGACATATTCGCTCTCATCCTTCGGAATAAATACGGCAAGCTATTTCTCGGCGGATACCAATGAGAAGGGCTGTCTCCATATAGACGGAGATGCGGACGATGCCACCACATCGGGCAATGAGGATAAGCTCATGGCGGCAATCAATGAGGATCCGGAGGTCGTGGCAGAGTTCTTCCAGAAGCTGTCCTCCTCGGTATATAATGACCTTACCAAGAGAATGTCATCCTCAAGTGTCAGCAGCATCTACACGATATATAATGACAAGCAGATGTCCAGTGAGTACAGCGATTATAAGGACAAGGTCAGCAAGTGGCAGGAGAAGCTTGAGTACTACGAGGAGTTCTATTACAAGAAGTTCTCTGCGATGGAGAAAGCATTGTCTAAGCTCCAGTCATCTACTTCCTCGCTTTCTAACCTTTTAGGTTCATGAGGTTGAGTGATTTGATTTTTCATGACACTGACTGTACCTTTACAACAGGAGGATAATCTGATAAAATAGTACTATAAATACGCACAGCTCATCATCAGGATGATGGTGGGCTGTGCTTTGCAGGTAAGAGGAGGTAGTTGCATGAATACATCTGCAGGCTATCAGCAGTACGAGAAGAATAAGATACTCACAGCATCACCGGCGGAGCTTACGCTTATGCTGTACGATGGAGCCATCAAGTATGCCAATATTGCTATTATGGCTATAGATAAGGGCGATGTGGAGAAGGCTCACAACAGTATCCGCAGGGTGGAACGCATTATAGAAGAGTTTCAGAATACACTTGATTTCAAGTATCCTGTTGCCAAGGATTTCGATGAGGTTTATAAGTATATCATGACAAGGCTTCGCGAAGCCAATGTCAAGAAGGACAAGGAGATTATAGAGGAAGTGTTAAAACACCTTAGAACCATGAGAGATACATGGAAGGAAGTAATTCAGCTTTCGAGAAATAACACTTCTAAATAATATTGGCTGCGGGTGCAGTGCACGGAAATGAGGATGCGTATGAGCATGACGGAGAGCTATTTAACCATATTGGAGAGCAGCCTTGACAGGAAGCTAGGGATTCTTGATTCCCTTGAGAAGCTCAATACAGAGCAGGAGGCGGTACTGGGTGCGGCTTCATTTGACGAGGAGGCATTCGGACATATTGTCGGGCAGAAGGCAGAGCTTGTTGACCAGCTCAATGCTATGGACGAGGGCTTTCAGCTTGTGTACGATAATGTGAAGGCAGAGCTTGAGAAGAACCGTGAGGGCTATTCGGCTGAGATAAAGAGCCTTCAGGGCAGGATAACACAGATTATGGAGAAGAGCAGCCACCTCATGGCTGAGGAGAAACGCAACAAGGACAGGATTACAGCGAAGTTCGCACAGCGCCGCAGGGAGATTGGCAGCGTGAAGAAGAACCAGCAGTATGCCGCGAACTACTACAAGACCATGAATAAGGTGACGAGCGAGCCTGTATTCATGGACAAGAAAAAATAATTAAAAAAAGATATTATTCAGGTATAAAGTTCTAAGACTTTTAACCGATATAATATACAGAAGGTAGGAAATACTTACCATCTTGGAGGCAGGAGCCTCTATAACAATTCACATCGGCATGGACGCCGATAGATATTCAGGGAGGAATATATTATGGTAGTACAGCACAATTTACAGGCAATGAATGCCAACAGAATGTTGAACATCACAACAGGTTCACAGAGCAAGTCAGCAGAGAAGTTATCGTCCGGCTATAGAATCAACCGTGCAGCAGATGATGCAGCAGGTCTTTCAATTTCCGAGAAGATGAGAAAGCAGATCAGAGGTCTTGATCAGGCTTCAACTAACGCTGAGGACGGCGTATCTGCAGTACAGACAGCAGAAGGTGCACTCACAGAGGTTCACTCAATGCTTCAGAGAATGAACCAGTTAGCAGTTCAGTCCGCTAATGGTACCAACTCGGAAACTGATAGAAAGGCTATTCAGGATGAGATTACGCAGCTGACAACGGAGATTGACAGAGTATCAGAGACAACCAAGTTCAATGAGACATATTTACTCAAGGGTGATGCTAAGGGTACAAAAACAGTTAGCTTTTATAATTCAAAATATGCTATAAAGGCTAATCAGGATCTCTATGTAGAGGGTAGCACGACTGCATTAACTGCTGATACATTAAAGGAAGCTATTGCAGCGGGTAAGAAAGTATATACAGATGATCAGCATACGACTTTAGCAACAAAGGGTACAGATTATGGTTATGTAAGCAAGCTGTATGATGCAAAGGGCAAGGAATTATCCGCTGCTGATGCTGCAACTGAACAGGGTAAGGTATATGCCGATAAGGATCAAAAATTAGAGGTGGCTGCTACAGGTGCTGCAGCTAAAACGGCTGGATTTATAAGGGAAGAGACAGTAAATGCTGATTTATCATTTAATCTTCATGTAGGTGCTGACCCATCTGCTGACAATAAGATTTCCGTAACAGTTGAGAATATGAGTTCAGCAGGCTTAGGTGTGTCGGGCTTAAAGGTTGACTCAGAGGATGATGCAACTAATGCTATTAGCACAATTTCTGATGCTATCCAGAAGGTGTCTTCCCAGCGTTCATCACTCGGTGCTGTTCAGAACAGACTTGAGCATACAATCGCTAACCTTGACAATGTTGTTGAGAATACAACATCTGCTGAGTCACGTATCCGTGATGTTGATATGGCTGAGGAGATGGTTGAGTA